>NZ_FOPO01000020.1:0-42665 GCF_900113505.1 Pseudomonas sp. NFACC45 | reverse complement strand
CGCTATCGCGAGCAGGCTCGCTCCCACAGTTGTTTTAGGATGGCCTCGGGATTTTCATACACCACAGAACCTTGTGGGAGCGGGCTTGCTCGCGAAGGCGTCGGAACAGTTTGCCTCGCCTCCATCTTGGTTTTGTGCTCTTCTTTTAATTTCGCAACAGGAGAATCACGTTGTCCTCTCCCATCCCGGTCACCATCCTCAGCGGCTTCCTCGGCGCCGGCAAGACCACGCTTTTGCGTCATTTGCTCAAGGCCGAGCACGGCCTGAAAATCGCCGTGATCGAGAATGAATTCAGCGATGCTGGCATCGATACCCAGCTATTGGGCGATGAGCCGGTGCAGGTCATGACCCTGGCCAATGGCTGCGTGTGCTGCACCATTCACACTGACCTGACCAAAGCCCTGTACCTGCTACTCGAACGGCTGGACAGCGGCGAAATTGCCTTTGATCGCCTGGTGATCGAATGCACCGGTCTGGCCGATCCGGCCCCTGTGGCCCAGACATTTTTTATCGATGAGGACTTGCGCGAGCGCTACATCCTCGACGGCATCCTGACCCTGGTGGACGCCGCTCACGCCGAGATCCACCTGACCCAGGCCATCGCCCAGGCCCAGGTCGGGTTTGCCGACCGTCTGCTGCTGAGCAAGACCGATCTGGTGGACGCCGCCCATGTCCAAGCCCTTAGCGAACGACTGACGCGGATCAACCGAAGGGCACCGATCAGGGTGGTGGAACACGGCAAGATCGATCTGGCCGAACTGCTCGACATCCGCGGCTTCAATCTCAACGCAGACCTGGGGGCGGGGTTCAGCCTGCGACCGGTGGGCAAGGCAAACACCGCAGACCGCATCAGCAGCCTCGTGCTTCGCACCGATAAACCGCTGGATATCGACAAGCTCAGCGAGTTCATGAACCAGTTGCTGGAGGCGCATGGTAAACAGCTGCTGCGCTACAAGGGGGTACTGAACATCGCTGGCGAATCCCGTCGACTGGTGTTCCAGGGCGTACTCAAACTGTATGGCTTTGATTGGGACACCGAATGGGCACCCGACGAATCCCGGGAGAGCGTCATTGTGTTCATCGCCGACGAGTTGCCCGAAGAGAAGATCCGTGCAGGCTTCGAAGCTGCGCTACTTTGACGTCCCGGTGCCTGCGGCCATCAGCAGCTTTTGCTCAAGATGGTCCAGGTGCTCGCTCATCCGTTGCAACGCCTGATCAACGTTGCCACGTTCCATCGCGTCTACGATCGCCAAATGCTCCTGCCAGGCGCAATGCCTGCGGGACTTGACCTCATGCCGCGCCAGGGCCAGCGAGGTTAATGGCACGAGGCTGCCGAGAAACTGCGCCAACGGCGCGTTTCCGGCCATGGCCGCCAATTGCAGGTGAAACTCGCCGGACAGGCGAATCGCCGGGCCGCGCTCGCCGCGATCCAGGCATTGGCGCTCGTGCTCTACCAGATCGAGTAGGCGCTGCAGGTCCTTGGGTTGCGGCGCCTTGCAGGCTAGGCGCACCAGGGTCTGCTCGGCCAGGCGCCGGGCATGCAGGATTTGCCGGGTCTGCTCCAGGTCCGGTGCCGCCACTTGGGGCCGATGGTTGGGCCGCAGGATCACCACTTGCTGGTGAGACAGGCGCGCCAGGACACGGCGAATGATGCTGCGGCTGACCCCGAACACGTCCCCCAGGCTTTCCTCGGTGAAACGGCTGGCCGGAGCAATGCGTTGTTCGAGGATGGCGTCGAAAATCTGCGGGTAGATATCGTCCACCGACGGTTTGCCGATCCGACCGGGCGGCGACAGGGACGCGAGCACGTTGCGCTCAGGCTGATTCGGGTGGGGCATGAGGATGTTCATGGCGGTCTCCGCAGGGCGTGGCTCAAGTGCCGAGGTTGTCGTCCGGAATGTTCAGTTCGATGCCCATGCGCTGGCCTTCCCTGAGGATATGCCGGCGCATTTCGGTGCTGGCCTGGGCGCTGTTCTTGCCGCGGATGGCGCGCACCACTGCTTCGTTTTCCTCCAGGCGTTCGGCCAGATGCTGGGGTGAATTGCGCAACACATCGGCGCTTTGCTTGAGCGCGTTGCTGGTCTGCTGGACCACGTTTTGAAATATCGGGTTGGACGTCAAGGCAAACAACTCTTCATGGAAGGCAATGTAGGCGTTGGCGCAGGCGTCGCTGTCGTTGGCCTCCAACGCTTCGCGCATGTCCATGAGGGTCAGGCGTAACTGGCCGACCTCCTTGCTGCTGATGGATTGCGCCACAAGGCCAACGATGAAAGGCTCCAGGGTGTAGCGCAGTTGCAGCACGTCCTCCAGGCTCGCGCCGGCCATGGCGCTGCCTTCACTGGCGGTGTCGGCGAAGCTGGCCTCCAGCACCACGACGCCCTTGCCGGGCATCGAACGCACCAGACCCAGGGTTTCCAGGACAATCACCGCTTCACGCAGGCTTGGTCGGCTGATGCCCAATTGCTCGGCCAGCTCGCGCTGGCCGGGCAGCATTTCGCCCGAGCGCCATTGGCCCCGGGCGAGGGCGGCACGTAGTTTCTCCACCACGGAATTGACGACGGTTGATGAACTGATCACGGGTGACTCCTCGAAAATCAATCAGGCGGTGCCGGTTCGCGGACCGGCACCGCAGTCTTTCAGAATTGCTGCTGATGGGCAGTGCCTACTGGCTTCCTGGTTTGGAAGGCATAACCTTGTTGGCCGGACAGTACCTTGCGCGCCCGAGGCACATCGATATCTTTTTCCCAGCGGGCAATCGCTACCGTGGCCACACAGTTACCAATCAGGTTGGTCAGGGCTCGGCCGATGCCCATGAACCAATCCACGGCCAGTACCAGCACCAGACCTACCACCGGGATCGCCGGGACCGCCGTCAGCGTGGCAGCCAGGATCACCAACGCCGAGCCGGGAATTCCGTGGGCGCCCTTGGAGGTGATCAATGACACCAGCAGGATGGTCAGCAAATCACTCATCGCCAGAGGTGTGCCGGTGGCGTTGGCAATGAACACAATCGCCAGGGTCAGATAGATCGAAAAGCCGTCCAGGTTGAACGAGTAACCGGTCGGGATGACCAGGCCGACGGTGGAGCTGCCGATTCCCAGGTGTTCGAGCTTGCGCATGATCTGTGGCAGCACGGCGTCGGAAGAGGCGGTACCGAGCACGATAAGCAGCTCTTCACGCAGGTATTTGAGAAACGGCAACATCGGCAGGCCCGAGGCACGCATCACCAGACCGAGAATCAGCGCAACGAAGGCGATGCAGGTCAGGTAGAACAGGCCCACGAGGCTGCCCAGGTGTTGCAGCGAGTCCAGGCCATATTTGCTGGTAGTGAAGGCAATGGCTCCGAAGACACCAATGGGGGCCAGACGTACGATCATGCCCATGATGCGGAAGATCACGTGGCTGAGTTCGTTGATCAACCGCGAGATGCCGGACGCTGCATCGCCCACCAGGTTCAGCGCACTGCCAAACAGCACGGAGAACAGCAGCACTTGCAGAATGTTGTTTTCAGCGAAGGCCCCGAGCACCGAGGTCGGGATCAGGTTCATGAGGAACTGGGTGGTGGTGACCAGATGCTCGCCACGCTGGGCGATATCGCCCATGTCCGCGCTGGAGAGTTGTTCCAGATGGATGTTCGCACCGCTGCCGATGCCGGTGCTGAAGGCAAGCACCAGACCGATGACCAGCGCAATGGTGGTCAATACTTCGAAGTAGATGACCGACTTGAGGCCGATGCGCCCGACCTTCTTGAGGTCTCCGGCCCCCGAGATACCGCTGACTACCACGCAGAATACGATGAGGCCGATGAGCATCTTGATCAGCTTGATAAAGCCGTCGCCGAGGGGTTTGAGCTGTGCGGAGTATTCGGGAAGGGTCAGTCCACAGACGATGCCGAGCACCAATCCGAGGACAACTTGAAGGAAGATCGAACGCGAGCACCATTTGAGCATGGGAGGGATTCCTGGTTCGGTGTCCTTTTTCGCCGTCAATAGAGCTGTTGGCGTCAGGACTTCATTATTGTGGTCTTACCGGTTTGTCCAGTGCAGGCGCAGTCTAGGTGTGGTTTTGGTGGCTGTGCAAGCTGATTTGCTGAGATCTGGCATGACCGGTCTTACCAGTTGGGGCGAAACCCTTGTGCTTGAGCCGTTTGTTGCGGTGAAAAAAGTTGTCGGTGGCAAGCAGTGCCACAGCACCCTGTGGCGAGGGATCAGCCCCTCGCCACAACGTTATCGATAGATTCTTTAAAGAACACTCAGGATGAACGTCACTTTCGACTTTTCTTCTGTCTCGGCGAGATAAAGGTAAGGCGAGCCTCGAACTTTCAATCCGCCGATATATTTTTTATTTTTTGTCATGAGCGAGACGGGTAAATGCGGCGTGGAAATATTCTTCCGGGTAATGGCGTTGTTCTGATGATCAACGAGGGTAAAGAGCATCGGATCATCCGTGTCGGAGTCCTGTGCGCCCAGAACCTCAAGCCAGCGTTTACCGATAAGTTTGTTTTCATGTTCCCCCGTGTTTTTAATGACCAGGTTGTAGCCGTCCGAGGTGTGTCGCAAATGCAATTTCAACGGGTTGCTGGAGTGGCCCTGATTTTTGGGGCGCATGCCGAGCAGGCTGGAGTGGTCATGGGTTTGTGGGCGACCGGTAAAAAAGCCACCGCTGAATAAGCTCACGGTGGCCATTGCCGGTTTGCCATGAAGTATTTCAAGCAGATTGACATGGGTGTCAAACATTCGAAGTGTTGCGTTAAAAGATTGATCACTGTCCATGTGATTCAACTCCTCGTTGGGTTTAGGAAGTGTGCAGTTAGGGCGCGATGTTATTGATTTATCGGCTCTTGGTGGTGGTGTGTGTATTGCAAGACGTTAGATAAGTACGGGGTTAGTTGTTTGAGTCAGTTGTCTGCGCCCATGAAAAAGGCCCCCATCTTTCAATGGAGGCCTTTTCTACTGAGGTTTAGCGGGGCTGATTAAGCGCCGTATACCGGCAGCTTTTTGCAGATCGCCTTGACCTTCTCGCGAACGGCGTCGATCACCGCTTCGTTGTTCAGGTCCGCCAGGATGTCGCAGATCCAGCCAGCCAGTTCCTTGCACTCAGCTTCCTTGAAACCACGAGTGGTCACGGCCGGGGTGCCAAAGCGCAGGCCGGAGGTGACGAACGGCGAGCGTGGGTCATTGGGCACCGAGTTCTTGTTCACGGTGATGAACGCCTTGCCCAGTGCTGCGTCGGCGTCTTTGCCGGAGATGTCCTGCTTGATCAGCGACAGCAGGAACAGGTGGTTCTCGGTGCCGCCGGACACTACGTCGAAGCCACGCTCGATGAACACGCCGGCCATGGCCTTGGCGTTTTTCACCACTTGTTGCTGGTAAGCCTTGAACTCAGGCTGCAGCGCTTCCTTGAAGCAGATCGCCTTGGCGGCGATCACGTGTTCCAGCGGGCCACCCTGGGCGCCCGGGAATACGGCGGAGTTGAGCTTCTTCTCGATGTCGGCGTTGGCACGAGCCAGGATCAGGCCGCCACGTGGACCGCGCAGGGTCTTGTGGGTGGTGGTGGTGACGACGTCGGCGAATGGCACCGGGTTCGGGTAGACGCCAGCAGCAACCAGGCCGGCAACGTGCGCCATGTCCACGAACAGGTAGGCACCGACCTTGTCGGCGATTTCGCGGAAACGCGGGAAATCGAGGATTTGCGAGTAGGCGGAGAAACCGGCCACGATCATTTTCGGCTTGTGCTCGAGCGCCAGGCGCTCGACTTCGTCGTAGTCGATCAGGCCGTTGCCGTCGATGCCGTACTGGATGGCGTTGTACAGCTTGCCCGAGGACGAGACGCTGGCGCCGTGGGTAAGGTGACCGCCGTGGGCCAGGCTCATGCCCAGAATGGTGTCACCGGCCGACAGCAGCGCCAGGTAGACGGCGGCGTTGGCCTGGGAACCGGCGTGGGGCTGAACGTTGGCGTAGTCGGCGCCGAACAGTTCCTTGGCGCGATCGATGGCCAGTTGCTCGACCACGTCGACGAACTCGCAACCACCGTAGTAGCGCTTGCCTGGATAGCCTTCGGCGTACTTGTTGGTCAGTACCGAGCCTTGAGCTTCCATCACCGCGGGGCTGGTGTAGTTTTCCGAAGCGATCAGCTCAATGTGCTCTTCCTGGCGCTGAGCTTCTTGCTCCATGGCGGCAAAGAGATCGGCGTCGTACTTGGCAATAGTCAAATCACGGCTGAACATGGCGGTCCTCAAGGATCGGGGGCAGAAAAGGGGGGCATTCTAACCCAACCGGTTTTGGAAGGCATATGAAAGGACGTCATGTCGCGGACGAATGGGATTCACGCTGCCTGTACTGACCTCATCGCGAGCAGGCTCGCTCCCACATTTTGAAATGCGTTCCCCCTGTGGGAGCGGGCTTGCTCGCGAAGAGGCCCGCCCAGCCAGCACAAGCTTTCAGTCGAGCATGAACAGCGCATCATTGCTGAACTGCGCTTCAAACCGGCCGGCCGGCATCGGGCGGCCGAACAGGTAGCCCTGGACTTCATCGCAGCCGTGTTCGCGCAGAAAGTCCAGTTGTTCGTGGGTTTCGACCCCTTCGGCAATCACCGCCAGGTTGAGGCTGTGGGCCATGGCGATGATCGCCCGGGCGATCTGGGCGTCCTGTTCGCCGGATGGCAGGCCATCGACAAAGGTGCGGTCGATTTTCAACACGTCGATGGGGAATTGCTTGAGGTAGTTGAGGGACGAATAACCGGTACCGAAGTCATCCACGGCGATGCTCAGGCCCAGGTTTTTCAGCCCGGCCAGAATCTGCATGGCCTCGCTGACTTCACGCATCAGGATGCTTTCGGTCAGTTCCAGTTCCAGGCAGGCCGGCGGCAGGCCGGTGCTACGCAGAATGTTGGCGATGCGCGTGCCGAGCTGGCCGTCGGAGAACTGCCGGGCCGAAATGTTGACCGAGACTTTCGGCACTCGGACCTTGGCCTGGTGCCAGGCCTTGAGCTGCCGAGAGGCTTCGCTGATCACCCAGTCACCGACGTCCACCACCAAGCCGAGCTCTTCGAGTACCGGGATGAAGTCCCCTGGCGGCACCAGCCCGCGTCGTGGATGGCGCCAGCGCAGCAAGGCCTCGGCGCCGGTCAAACGTTTGCCGTCGCCGCTGAACTGTGGCTGGTAATACAGCACGAACTCGTTCTGCTCCAGAGCGTGGCGCAGGTCGCTTTCCAGCTCCAGTCGTTCCAGGGCGCTGGCGTTCATGTCGGCCTGGTAGAACTGGAAGTTGTTCTTGCCGCGCTCCTTGGCGTGATACATGGCCGTGTCGGCGTTCTTCATCAGCTGACTCAGCTCGTTGCCGTCCTGAGGGCTCAGGGCGATACCGATACTGGCGGTGACGAAGAACTCCCGACCTTCCAGTACGAAGGGGCGGACCAGGCTGGCGAGGATCTGCTCGGCCACGTTGATCGCCCGGTTGAGCGCCATTTCGCGGCTGGAACGCGGTTGCAGCAGCAGGGTGAATTCGTCGCCGCCCATGCGCGCCACGGTGTCGTCGTCGGCCACGCAGCCGAGCAGCCGCGTGGCCATCTCCTTGAGCATCCGGTCGCCGGCGGCGTGGCCCAGGGAGTCGTTGATCGGCTTGAAGCGGTCGAGGTCGAGAAACATCAGCACGACCCAGTTTTTCTGGCGCTCCGCCGATTGCAGCGCGGTGTGCAGGCGGTCCTGAAACAGCGTGCGGTTGGGCAGGTGGGTCAACGCGTCGTAATAGGCCAGGCGGTGGATGCGCTGTTCGCTGGCCTTGCGTTCGCTGATGTCGCTGAAGAAGCACACATAGCTGGCCAGGTCGCCTTCATCGTCCAGCACCGCCGTGATGCCGACCCAGGCCGGATAGTGCTCGCCATTGCGGCGCTTGAGCCAGACCTCGCCTTCCCAGGTGCTGTGTTGCTGCAACTGCTTGAGCACGTAGCGCAGGTGGGCTTCCTGTTGTTCGTCCACGGTCAGCATGTTGGGCAACTGGTCCAGCACCTGCGACACCGCATAACCGCTGACGCGGCTGAAGGCTTCGTTGGCCTGGACAATGTAACCGGCCGGGTCGGTGATCAGAATCGCCGAAGTTGAATGCTCGAATACCGTGGCGGCCATACGCAGGTCTTTTTCGGCGCGTCTTTGTTGGCTGATATCACGGCCTACGCCCAGCACGCCCTCAAACGCGCCGTGTTCATCCCATACCAGTACCAGTCGCAGCTCGATGGGAATCTTGCGCCCGTCGGCGCGCAGGCAGTCGAACAGAAACAGCTGGGTCTGCATCTGGTTGCGCAACTCGGCCAGTTGCTCAGGCTTGTCGAGGGCTTTGCTGACCCGATCCATCAAGGTGTAGATGCCGGTCAGTTGTTGCGGGTTGGCGATGGTCGATTGCCAGCCGTTCTGGAATATCCAGTCAGCGCTATAACCCAGCACCGCTTGCACCGAGGGACTGACGTAGTTGAGCGAAAGCGTGCTGTTGGTGGAGAAAATCACGTCGCTGATGCTTTCGGCGAGCATCCGGTAACGTTGTTCGCTGTCGCGCAGTGATTCGCTGGCTTCGATCTGTTCGGTGATGTCTTTGGCTACGCCGATGATGCGTGTCACCTGATCGTGCCGGTCCCGGGCCAGGGCTTGTTCGCGAATGTCGAAGCGCCGCCATTTGCCATTGCGATGGCGAAAGCGCAGTTGGCATTGCAGCAGGTGCGCATACCCGGCCTGGCGTTGTGCCTGGCGCAAGTTGTGGTAGTGGTCGGCGTCTTCGCTGTGCAGCAGGATTTCCCAGAAGTATTCGCCCATCTGGTGCAGTTCGGTGCGGTCGTATCCCAGGGTCTGTCCCAGGTGATGGTTGCTGAAGATCATCCGCTGGCTGATCACGTCTTGCACATAGAGATGGTCCGGCACGGTGCGCACCACATCGGACCAGAAGCCTTCGCGTTCGAGCAGCGAGAGTTCGATCAACTTGCGGCTGGTAATGTCGCTGATGCTCAGAATGACGGCGTTGTAGTCCTGTTGTTTTTCCGGCAGACGCAGCACCAGCCACAGGTGTTGATCGCGGCCATGGGCGTCCTGCAGCTGGATTTCCAGCTCCAGTTGCTTGTGCGGGTCGAGCAGCGCTTCGAGCAGCTTCGAACCCACGGGATTGTTGTCCTGGGCTGCATTGCCGACCAACAGTTGCCACGCCCGTTCGCAGGAGTTGACGTTGAGCAGCTTCAACGCCATCTGATTGACCTCGGTGACGTGAACCTCCTGCTGCAGTTGTTCAAGCTGGTGAGGGATGGCCAACCAGGCGCGCAACTGGTCGCCATTGCGCAGGCCGGCCCTTTCAAAAAACGCCTTGAGGCTCGACAGGTCCAGCACGCAGAGCGCGACGCCGGTGCCTTCGAAAATATCCTGGTAGCGTCGGCGACCCTCGTGCAACTGGCGCTGACGACGACGCATGCTCAACAGCGCGATCACCGGCAGCATTGAAAACGCCAGACCTAGCAGGCATTTGCCGATGAAGGCCGGCAGCAATTGCTCCAGCACCTGGTGCCGGTCGAACAGTCCACGCAATTGCCAGTCGCTGCTGCTCAGCGGCACGGTCAGCACGGTGTTGCTCAGATCATCCGGGGACAGCCGGGTAGGGTTGGCCGAGGGCAGGCTTTCATCCCGACTGATGATCTGCTGGTTGAGCCGGTTTTCCACCAGCCACAGTGGACGTATGCCTGTATCAGCCTGCTTGGTCAGGGTCGAGAAGAAGGTTGGTGTCAGGCGCAGGGCCCAATAGCCACGGCTGCTGCCACTGGCCTGGTGCAACAACAGATGCACCACGGAGCCGTCCTCGGCATTGCTGAAATAGTGCGCCTGGGCATGACTGCGCTGTACCAGCTGCGCCAGGTAATCGGCATCGTGGCTGGCCGGATCACTGTCGCTGAGCACCCGGCCGGAAGGACTCAGCAACGCCAGGCTGCGTAGCTCGGGCAACGATTGTCGGAGTTTGCGCAGCAAAGCCTGCTGTTCGTCGGCGCTCTGGGGTTGTTCGACGATCGGTAGCAGGTTGAGGGCGATTTGCGCATTCAAGGCCATGTTCAGGCTGACTTGCGCGGCCAGGTCGGCGGTGTAATCGATGGTGTACTGGCGCTGTTGCTGCTGGGTTTCGCGCAACTGGTCAAGCAACTGCCAGAAGAGCAGCCCGAGTAACAACAGCACCAACGTGGCCAGCGCACTTTTCAGTGTCCCGCGCAGGGGCGAGCCGCTCGCAGCAGTCGGTGCGCGTGGGGACAGGGTCGGCGTGACATTGGACAAGCTGTAATCCTGCAGTTTGCTGGACTGGCGCGACGTGCACTATAAGCCGGACGCCCAAAGGGCGGCTAGCATGCCTTGACTTGTGGCAAAGTGCCAGCCCCTGGTGGCTGGACCTTGACCGATGGTTGAGGTAGCTTTGCCGGTCAAACAAGAGCGCGCAAGCTCCGATCCCCCAGGCTTAACCTGCCCGCCGGCATTGATCACCGTCAAGCGCCGGCGCCGCGCATGGCCTGGCCCGTTCTTTTCACCTGTCACTGACGCTAGGTTCACCATGGCTCAATACGTCTTCACCATGCATCGGCTGAGCAAAGTTGTTCCGCCGAAGCGGGAAATCCTGAAAAACATTTCACTGTCGTTCTTCCCCGGGGCCAAGATCGGCGTACTGGGCCTCAACGGCTCGGGTAAGTCCACCCTGCTGAAAATCATGGCCGGGGTCGACAACGAATTCGACGGTGAAGCCCGTCCGATGCCGGACTTGAACATCGGTTACCTGCCTCAAGAGCCTCAGCTGGATCCGACCAAGACCGTACGTGAAGTGGTCGAGGAGGCGGTCAGCGTGATCAAGGATGCCCAGGCGCGTCTGGACGAGGTCTACGCGGCCTATGCCGAGCCGGATGCCGACTTCGACAAGCTGGCCGCCGAACAGGCCAAGCTCGAAGCGATCCTGCAGGCCAGCGATGGCCACAACCTGGATCGCCAGCTGGAAGTCGCCGCCGATGCGCTGCGCCTGCCGGCCTGGGATGCCAAGGTTGAACACCTGTCCGGTGGTGAAAAGCGCCGCGTCGCCTTGTGCCGCCTGCTGCTGTCGGCGCCGGACATGCTGTTGCTCGACGAACCGACCAACCACCTGGACGCCGATTCCGTCGCCTGGCTCGAACACTTCCTGCACGATTTCCCGGGCACTGTGGTCGCGATCACGCACGACCGTTACTTCCTGGACAACGTTGCCGGCTGGATCCTGGAACTGGACCGCGGCGCGGGTATTCCTTACGAAGGCAACTATTCGGGTTGGCTCGAAGCCAAGTCCGATCGTCTGGCCCAGGAATCCAAGCAGCAGTCGGCCCATGAAAAAGCCATGAAGGAAGAACTGGAGTGGGTGCGCAAAGGCGCCAAGGCCCGCCAGTCCAAATCCAAGGCACGTCTGCAACGCTTTGAGGAAATGCAGTCCCAGGAATTCCAGAAGCGCAGTGAAACCAACGAGATCTACATCCCGGCCGGTCCGCGCCTGGGTGACAAGGTCATCGAATTCAAGAACGTCACCAAGGGCTACGGCGACCGCGTGCTGATCGACAACCTGTCGTTCGCCATGCCCAAAGGCGCCATTGTCGGTGTGATCGGTGGTAACGGTGCGGGTAAATCCACGCTGTTCCGCATGCTGATGGGCAAGGAAACACCGGATTCGGGCACCATCGAAATCGGCGAAACCGTGCAACTGGCCTGTGTCGACCAGAGCCGCGAAGACCTGGACGGCAGCAAGACCGTGTTCCAGCAGATATCCGACGGTTCCGACCAGATCCGCATCGGCAACTATGAAATTCCGTCGCGCACTTACGTGGGGCGCTTCAACTTCAAGGGCGGCGACCAGCAGAAGTTCGTCAAAGACCTGTCCGGCGGTGAACGCGGTCGTCTTCACCTGGCACTGACCTTGAAGGAGGGTGGTAACGTCCTGCTGCTCGACGAACCGTCCAACGACCTCGACGTCGAAACCCTGCGCTCCCTGGAAGAAGCCCTGCTGGACTTCCCGGGCGCCGCGATTGTGATCTCCCACGATCGGTGGTTCCTCGACCGCGTGGCGACCCACATCCTGGCGTACGAAGACGACTCGCAAGCGGTGTTCTTCGAAGGCAACTACACCGAGTACGAGGCCGACCGCAAGAAACGCTTGGGCGAAGCCGCTGCCCAGCCGCATCGCGTAAGGCACAAGAAGCTGGCCTGATCAGGCAAGCGACAAACCCTGTGGGAGCGAGCCTGCTCGCGATAGCGTCGGATCAGTCAGCAAAAGGTTGCCTGACCCACCGCCATCGCGAGCAGGCTCGCTCCCATAATGGTTTTGGGTCAGGCACAAGATGCACGGTGGGGCTCGACTCCTGTGGGAGCGAGCCTGCTCGCGATGAGGCCGGCAAGATCACCCCGGTTCTATCGCCACCACTTCAATGGCCAAATCCCCCACCGGCCGTTTCCAGACCACTTCATCGCCCACTTTCGTCCCCAGCAGAGCCCGGCCCAACGGCGACCCCCAGTTGATCAACCCTTTGGCCGCATCAGCCTGATCCTCACCCACCAGTTGCACCCGCTGCTCGTGATCGTGCTCGTCGACAAAGGTCACCCAATGCCCGATCCGCACCTGATCCAATGAAGTCGGCGTAACGACCTGCGCGCTTTGCAAGCGCTGATTGAAGTAGCGCAAATCCCGTTCGATATCCGCGATTCGCTGCTTGTCCGCCAGTTCTCCCCTGGCCACCTGCTGGCTGTGCAGCGCCTGCAGCTCAGCGACCCGGGCCTGTAATTGGGCGAGTCCGGCGGGCGTGACGTAATTGGGTTGCACGCTGACCTGACGCTCGACCGGTTGATCGGCCTGGGCAGCGGCGTTGTCCTCATTGACGAAGGCGCGACTCATGGCGTTCTCCTCTATTGGAGTTTGGGCCATGGTCGCAGGCTTTTGGTTTCGCTGGATGTCTAAAAACGTCTCGTCGCTTTTTGTGGACGGGTAGACGCTTTGGTCAATAGTGATACCACTTCACCTCCAGCATCACTTCATTCTCCGGTGACGCCAGATGGCTGAACTCGCGCTGGGCACTCAGGCGCAGCCCTAGGTTGCGTGACAGTTCCCACTGCTGGTTCAGGCTCACGCTACGGCGCACTTCGCCGTTGATGAAATAGTCGCCTTTGGCCTCCAGGCTCAAGTTGCCCAGCGGGTTTTTCCACAGCACGCCAGTGTTGAAGCCCGTTGCGGGAGCAATGAACTGGGCGAAGTCGTTGTTGTGTTCGACCCGTACCGTGCCCAAGGCGAACCCCAGCATGTCGTCGCCCAGTGCCCAGGTGCCGCCGGCTCCGCCATTGACGTGGCTGACCAGGGTTTCGTCGTCGTGCTTGCCCGGCACCCGTTCCAAGCCGCCGGTGACTTGCCAGGACAGCGGTTGCAGCAGCTCGTTGCGCGGAGTCAGCGAGCGAATGGTTGCCAGGTCCAGCTGTTGCACCTGCCAGTCATTGCCTTCGTACTGGCGCAGCTTCAGTTGCAGGATCTCGATCTGTGCGCCCAACGGGAAACTCTCGGCGTTGTCGTTGAGGTCGTGATAGGCCATGCGCAGGCCATATTCGCCGAACGCCCGGTCGCCACGCGTGCCGAGGCCGGCCTGCCAAGTGCGCGACTCGTGGCCATCCTCGGGCAGGCCCGGTCGCGGGATGTCGAGTTCCGGCGCGGGGTTCTGGTTGATCGCCCGCAACAGTTCGAAACTGCGCTGGGCGCGCTGCGGGTCGCGTTCCTGTCCGTTGGCGCGGTAGCGCTCCAGGCGATAGGCCGCGTCGATGATCAGCGCCTGGCGGGTGCGAGGCAATGCCTTGAATGCTGAGGTTTGCAGTTGTTTCTGATCGGTGCTGACTTTCAGCACCCATTGTTGCTCGTCGTCGCTGAGCGGTTCGGCGCGGCTGAGCAATTCCCGCTCACGGGAGGGCCGGTACTCGATGCTTTCCACCAGCCCGGCTTCTTTCACCGCCTTCACTGTGTCGGTGGGAATCGCCGTCAACGGGAATTGTTCGGTCAGCCGCAGGCTGGGACGGGCCACTTGCAGCAGTTCGAGCAGGCGATAGGAGCAGTTTTCATCGAAGAAAAAATAGTCGAACTGCACCTGCTTGAGTTCCCACACATGCTCGACCATGCGCTCGGTTTCCACCTGGCTCAGATTGAGGCGGTATTCCCACAGGTCGCGGTTTTCCAGGCTGCGGTACTCGGAGAGTTTCTCCTGATAGGGCACCAGGGCGAACAGGCCCGGGTAACCGCCCATCAGGCCTTTCCAGGCATAAAGAATGCTGTTGTCCGAGCCTTCGATGTAGGCACCGAAGTTGATCGCGTAGCTGAGCAGCGCGGTCTTGTCGCTTTGCACATCGGCCTGGTCGATGCGCAGCAGGGTGTGGCCGAACATCGAAGAAGGGCTGTTCAAGTAGGCGGCCGGAAAAATCATCACCGCGCTGTGGGGCGCGACATCCTTGAACCATTGGGTGAATTCGTGGCAATCAACCGTCGGCAGATCGGTCAGGTTGAGCTGCGCTTTCAGCCAGCGTGTACGCGCCGGGTACACACATTGGGCGTGTTGCTGACCAGCGCTGGCCGGGCCGTACAGGGCTTGCACCGTGGCGGTCAGTTCATGATCGGGATGTTCGTTGCCGTCGGGAGCGAGGAAAAATCTTTTGTCGCTGATATAGCTGCGCCAGCCGCCGAGCTTGGCGGTTTCGTAGTGGCCCAGGGAAATCCAGAAACGGTCGTTGGCCAATTGCTGCAAGCGCTGAGGGTCGACATGAGGTGCGGCGGACAACGGGGCGCACACACAGAGCGCCAGCCAGGCAAGGCGTTTGAGCATAGTTGGCTACTTGGACAGTCGAAAAATAAAGACCGGAAGGGGCCCCAAAAAGAAAACCCGCTCCCCGAGAGGAGCGAGTGGTGTCGAGCTTAAGCTGGAGTGGCGTACTTGGCCAGGCGTGGGTCGCTTTTCAGCACGGCCAGGGTGTTGGTATGCACGTCTTCTGCGGTCACATCAGCCTTGCTGAAGATCTGCTGGAAGTGCTCGTGAGTGACAGCGGAGAAATGCGCACGGTCTTCCGGCGCCACGCCCAGTACTACGGCGTAGGTGGTGAGCGCTTCGCCTTGGCCCTTGGCCATGTCTTCGGACAGCTCGTTCATCATGCCGTTCATGGCCAGCCAGGACTTGCCACCGTAGGTCAGTGCCGCGTTGGTCGAGCAGCCGTTGGTACCGGATGTCATGCCGAAGGTGGCGTTGCCGGAGGTGCCGTTGGTGGTGGATGCCAGGAAGTGAGCCGGGGTGCCACGCTGACCTTCGAACAGCATGTTGCCCCAGCCGCAATCCGGACCGCCTGGCGCCTGAGCCATGGCGTTGAGGGATACAGCGGTGAAGAGAGTACCGAGAAGAATCCGTTTCATAGCTATGTTCTCTTTTATGTGCATACCAATGGACAGGGTCTGGCACCCGCTGGCGCCAGTGGGCCGGTTATTGTTCCAGCCGCGCAGTTTGGAGTTTAGGCACGATCCTGGGGTTCCGTGACATTTTGCAAAAAGTAACTGCAGTGTCATGAATTGACGGGCTCGGGCTCAGGGGTGACCCCTGGACTATGCTTTGGCCTGAGGCGCTTCTTGCCAGTCAGGTGCAGGCAGCGCCAGAATGCCGCTATCTGCCCCGCCTGATGTAAGGAAGCCCGATGCCTGATCCTGTTGCTGCCAGCTTGCGTCTAGCGCCCGAAGCGCTGACCCGCCCGTTTTCCGCTGAACAGTTCAGCTTCTCTACCACCAATGATCTGGAACCCTTCCGCGGTGTGCTTGGCCAGGAGCGTGCGGTCGAAGCATTGCAGTTCGGCGTGGCCATGCCGCGCCCCGGTTACAACGTATTTGTCATGGGAGAGCCCGGCACTGGCCGGTTTTCGTTCGTAAAGCGTTATCTCAAGGCCGAAGGCAAGCGTATGCAGACCCCGGCGGATTGGGTCTACGTCAATAATTTCGATGAGCCCCGCGAACCCCGCGCCCTGGAGCTGCCATCGGGTACGGCGGGCGCGTTCATCGCCGACATCAACGGCCTGATCGACAACCTGCTGGCGACGTTCCCGGCAGTGTTCGAGCACCCGTCCTATCAACAGAAAAAAAGCGCCATCGACCGTGCGTTTAACCAGCGCTACGACCGCGCCCTGGATGTCATCGAACGTCTGGCGCTGGAAAAGGATGTCGCCCTGTACCGTGACAGCAGCAACATCGCGTTCACGCCGATGAGCGAGGGCAAGGCCCTGGACGAGGCGGAATTCGCCCAGTTGCCGGAGTCTGAGCGCGAGCGTTTTCATGACGACATCTCGGGTCTGGAAGAACGCCTGAACGAAGAGCTTGCCAGCCTACCGCAGTGGAAGCGCGAGTCCAGCAACCAGATGCGTCACCTCAACGAAGAAACCATCACCCTGGCCCTGCAGCCGTTGCTGGCGCCGCTGTCGGAAAAGTACGCAGAGAACGCCGCGGTCTGCGGTTACCTGCAAGCCATGCAGGTGTACTTGCTCAAGACGGTGGTCGAGCAGTTGGTGGACGACAGCAAGTCTGACGCCATCGCCCGCAAGCTGCTGGAGGAGCAATACGCCCCGAGCCTGATGGTAGGGCACCCAACCAGCGGTGGCGCGCCGGTGGTGTTTGAACCGCACCCGACCTACGACAACCTGTTTGGACGCATTGAGTACAGCACTGACCAGGGCGCGCTCTACACCACCTATCGGCAACTGCGCCCAGGGGCGTTGCACCGGGCCAACGGTGGTTTCCTGATCCTCGAAGCAGAAAAAATGCTGGGCGAGCCGTTCGTGTGGGATGCACTCAAGCGTGCCCTGCAATCGCGCAAACTGAAAATGGAGTCGCCACTGGGCGAGTTGGGTCGTCTGGCCACGGTCACCCTGACCCCGCAGCACATCCCCCTGCAAGTCAAAGTGGTGATCATCGGCGCCCGCCAGCTCTACTACGCCTTGCAGGATCTGGATTCGGACTTCCAGGAAATGTTTCGCGTGCTGGTGGATTTCGACGAAGACATTCCGATGGGGGATGAGAGCCTGGAGCAGTTCGCCCAGTTGCTCAAGACCCGTACTTCGGAGGAGGGCATGGCCCCGCTGACCGCCGATGCGGTGGCGCGCCTGGCCACCTACAGTGCGCGCCTGGCCGAACATCAGGGGCGTTTGTCGGCGCGCATTGGCGATCTTTTCCAACTGGTCAGCGAGGCGGATTTCATTCGTCAATTGGCCGGTGACGAGATGACTGACGCCGGTCACATCGAGCGCGCCCTCAAGGCCAAGGCCACTCGTACCGGGCGCGTCTCGGCGCGGATCCTCGACGACATGCTGGCGGGGATCATCCTGATCGACACCGACGGCGCGGCGGTAGGCAAGTGCAACGGGCTGACGGTGCTGGAGGTGGGTGATTCGGCGTTCGGCGTGCCGGCGCGGATTTCCGCCACGGTCTACCCCGGCGGCAGCGGCATTGTCGACATCGAGCGAGAGGTCAACCTCGGCCAACCGATCCACTCCAAGGGCGTGATGATCCTCACCGGTTACCTGGGCAGCCGGTACGCCCAGGAGTTTCCTCTGGCGATCTCGGCCAGCATTGCCCTGGAGCAATCCTACGGCTACGTAGACGGCGACAGCGCTTCCCTGGGGGAGGCGTGTACGCTGATTTCAGCGTTGTCGAAGACGCCGCTCAAGCAGTGTTTCGCTATCACCGGCTCGATCAACCAGTTTGGGGAAGTGCAGGCGGTGGGTGGGGTCAACGAGAAGATCGAAGGCTTCTTCCGTCTTTGCGAAGCCCGTGGGCTGACAGGCGAGCAGGGGGCGATCATCCCCCAGGCCAACGTCGCCACCCTGATGCTCGACGAGAAAGTGCTCACCGCCGTGCGCGCCGGGCAGTTCCACGTCTATGCGGTGCGTCAGGCCGACGAAGCCCTGAGCCTGCTGGTGGGCGAACCGGCCGGCGAGCCGGATGAAAACGGTGAATTCCCCGAAGGTAGCGTCAATGCCCGGGTGGTGGAGCGGCTGCGGGTGATCGCGGAGATGATCAGCGAAGACGACATCAAGGAAGCGGAAAAGGAACTGGCGCAACAGGCGC
This sequence comes from Pseudomonas sp. NFACC45, assembly GCF_900113505.1. Classification (NCBI taxonomy): domain Bacteria; kingdom Pseudomonadati; phylum Pseudomonadota; class Gammaproteobacteria; order Pseudomonadales; family Pseudomonadaceae; genus Pseudomonas; species Pseudomonas sp. NFACC45. The sequence continues at coordinate 24,534 of NZ_FOPO01000020.1, read as the reverse complement.
TGGCGGAGGCCAAGCCGGCTTGATGCTTCCCTGATCGCTGCGAGTGCCCATGTGGGAGCGAGCCTGCTCGCGATAGCGGTATGACAGCCAATGGAATATTGACTGACACGCCGCTATCGCGAGCAGGCTCGCTCCCACAATTGTTTGCGGTGATGCTTAAAAAGTGCCGCCGTTTTGGCGTCAATATTCACACTATGACCATTCGGCGCATTCTGGTCTCGGCGGGACTTGCGGCCGGAACTTTTCTTCTATCCTCAGTTCAAGGATAACGAGAGCCATCATCGGATCGAAACAGCCTCTTCCTGAGGCTGAATACCGGATCTATCGAGGGGCGCCGCCATGTCGCGCAACCTTTGCCTCACTCGTCAATGCCTGGGCCTTGTCACCCGTATCGAATGCGCCATCCGTCCACTGGCGGGAGATACCGGTATGTGGACCTTGCTCTTCGCCGCCGGAATGGCTGGCGAACAACCTTCGGCCATCAAGGCTCAAGGCCCTTTTCCCGGCCCGAATGCCGCTGAGTCCATTCTCGACACCATTGTGCAAAGCCTGACACTGCACGGTTATGAGCTGGCCGACGACCCGCAGATCTGGAGCCTGCACATGCAGGCCCAGTTACGGGAAATCAATGGAGGCCGTTGTCGCAACGTCGACGGCTTCGAGTTTCGCCCGCTGCATTGAAAGCCGTCATCGTGCGGGGGCTGGCAGTACGGTTTTGCCACAAGGGCTGAAGTCACGGATGGGCTTGGCGTTTATGACCCGGGGCGTGACTGATATACTCGCCGCGATTTTTCAGCCCTGGTGTGAGATTCAATGGAACGCTTTATCGAAAATGCAATGTACGCCTCCCGTTGGCTGCTGGCGCCGATCTATTTCGGGCTGTCCCTCGGCTTGCTGGCTCTGGCGCTGAAATTCTTCCAGGAAGTTTTTCACGTCATTCCCAATGTGTTTGCCATGGCCGAGTCCGAACTGATTCTGGTACTGTTGTCGCTGATCGACATGGCGCTGGTGGGCGGCCTGTTGGTGATGGTGATGATTTCCGGTTACGAAAACTTCGTCTCGCAACTGGACATCGATTCCGACAAGGAAAAGCTCAACTGGCTCGGGACCATGGATTCGTCCTCGCTGAAGATGAAGGTTGCGGCCTCGATCGTTGCCATTTCCTCGATTCACCTGCTGCGCATCTTCATGGACGCCAAGAACGTCGATCCCGAGCACCTGATGTGGTACGTGATCATCCATATGACCTTCGTGGTTTCGGCGTTTGCCATGGGCTACCTGGATAAACTGACCAAGCACTGAGGTCCGTTCATCGCCTTGGCGCACCGCCCGTCTGTTGCAAAGCAGGCGGGCGTTGTCGTTTTTGGCGGCGGCGCTTTGATGAGGTGGCTGATCACCCGCCACAGCATCTGTGCTAGTCTGCTCGCCCTTTTGGTTCCGGGCGCTCCGGGAGGCGCTGTGTCGAGCACGGCAAATTCCCGAGCCGTCCGCACAGCGGAGCAGCATCATGTCCGAAGTTAACCTGTCCACCGACGAAACCCGCGTCAGCTACGGCATTGGCCGTCAGTTGGGCGACCAACTGCGCGACAACCCGCCACCGGGCGTTAGCCTGGACGCGATCCTGGCCGGCCTGACCGACGCTTTCGCCGGCAAGCCGAGCCGTGTGGGCCAGGACGAGATGTCCGCCAGCTTCAAAGTCATCCGCGAAATCATGCAGGCCGAAGCCGCTGCCAAGGCAGAAGCTGCCGCTGGCGAAGGCCGTGCATTCCTGGCTGAAAACGCCAAGCGCGAAGGCATCACCACCCTGGCCTCGGGTCTGCAATTTGAAGTGCTGACTCAGGGCGAAGGCGCCAAGCCGAGCCGTGAGGATCAGGTGCGTACCCATTACCACGGCACCCTGATCGACGGCACTGTGTTCGACAGCTCCTACGATCGTGGCCAGCCAGCCGAATTCCCGGTGGGCGGCGTGATCCCGGGCTGGACCGAAGCCCTGCAACTGATGAACGCCGGCAGCAAATGGCGCCTATACGTGCCGAGCGAATTGGCTTACGGCGCTCAAGGCGTTGGCAGCATTCCGCCGCACAGCGTATTGGTGTTTGACGTCGAGCTGTTGGACGTTCTGTAAGGCATCAACACTTAAGCAGGCTTTTGTGGGAGCGAGCCTGCTCGCGATGACGGTCGATCAGTCAATATGATGTTGAATGTCACACCGCTATCGCGAGCAGGCTCGCTCCCACAGGGTTTGCGCATTCATCCGTGAAACCTGCCACTGAAATCACCCGTAGGGCGCAATGCCCGGGCGTAACAGAACAGGAAGAGATTGCGCACCAGTTCCTTGAGCACCAGCGGCTCGCTGGAATTGAGGCTGTGGAGGTCCAGATCCCCCTGATCCTGCAATTCGTTCAAGGCTTCTTCTTCAAGTACCGCGCAAACTTCCCCGGTTTCCCGATGCAGGATTCTCAGGTAAGGGTGTGGGCGGTCCAGCCAGGCATCGATCAAATAAGTCATGGTTCTCATCTCCTTGATGGGCGTTATGAGAATAATTCTTATTCGCTAAATAGCAAGGCTCTATTGGCGTTACGATTGTTTTTCTGACGATGGGTTGTGCTAGCTCAAGGCGGCTGGCACCTGGCTAACGCCCGAGAAATGGGGCTGAGGCGGGGAGGGTGAAGCTCCATCCCACACGCGGGGCATGGGATGGAATGCAGCCGTATCAGACTTTTCTGACGAACTCGGATTTGAGTTTCATCGGGCCGATGCCGTCGATCTTGCAGTCGATGTCGTGATCGCCATCGCACAAGCGGATGTTCTTGACCTTGGTGCCCACCTTGACCACCAGCGACGTGCCTTTGACCTTCAGGTCCTTGATCACGGTGATGGTGTCGCCGTCCTGTAGGACATTGCCGACCGAATCCTTCTTCACCGTCTCATCGGACGCGGTTTCAGCTTCACCGCTGGCAGACCATTCATGGGCACACTCCGGGCAGACCAGTTGAGTACCGTCTTCGTAGGTGTATTCGGAATTGCATTTCGGGCAGGGAGGCAACGTGCTCACTAAAGTTCCTTGGGTATCAGGAGGGCAAAAGGGCGCACATTATATAGGGTTTTGTTGCAAGCAGGGGGAGCAGCGTGTGTCAGCGAATTGTGGCGAGGGGATTTATCCCCGCTGAGCTGCGCAGCAGCCCCAAGAGCAGCGCTCAACCCAATCTGCCTGGAGCACCGGGAATGACTTTTAGGGCTGCTTCGCAGCCCAGCGGGGATAAATCCCCTCGCCACAAAAAAGCCCCAAGGATGTTAGTGAGTACGGGCCACCGCAAACTCACTCAACTCCACCAGCGCATCGCGGTATTCGCTGGCTGGCAGGGCGTCGAGGCATTTGATTGCACGGGCGACGTAGTCACGGGCCAGTTTTGCGGTGTAGTCCAGCGAGCCGGAGGCTTCAACCGCTTCGCGGATGCTCTCCAGGTCTTCGATCCCGCCTTTCTGGATCGCCTGGCGTACCAGCGCCGCCTGCTCAGGGGTGCCTTCGCGCATGGTGTAGATCAACGGCAGGGTCGGCTTGCCTTCGGCCAGGTCGTCGCCGACGTTCTTGCCCAGGGTTTCGGCGTCGCCTTTGTAGTCCAGCAGGTCGTCGACCAGCTGGAAGGCTACACCCAGGTGATCGCCAAAGGTGCGCAGCGCTTCGCTCTGCTCGGCGCTGGCGCCAGCCAGGGCGGCGGCGCTGTGGGTCGAGGCTTCGAAGAGCATCGCGGTCTTGCCGCGGATGACTTCCATGTAGGTTTCTTCGGTGGTGCTGGCATCGCGCACCTTGGACAACTGCAGCACTTCGCCTTCGGCGATGATGCGCGTGGCCTGGGACAGGATCTTCATCACCGGCATCGAGCCCAGTTCGACCATCATTTCGAACGAGCGCGAATACAGGAAGTCGCCCACCAGCACGCTTGGGGCATTGCCCCACATGGCGTTGGCGGTCGAGCGGCCACGGCGCATGCCGGACATATCGACCACGTCGTCATGCAGCAAGGTCGCGGTGTGCAGGAATTCGATGGTGGCGGCCAGCAGGCGCATGTCGTCGCCTTCGCGACCCAGGGCCTTGCCACACAAAAGCACCAACAAAGGCCGCAGGCGTTTGCCTCCGGCCGAAGTAATGTAATCGCCGATTTTCGATACCAGCGGCACTCGGGAAGTCAGCTGCTTCTTGATGATGCCGTCGACGGCGCTAAAATCGTCCGCCACCGCGCGGTAGAAAGCTTGGGGTTGCATCAGCGACAGGTGCTCCAGAAGGGTTGCGCGGCATGCTAGGACCCACGCCTGGGCCTGTCAAGGCACGATGGACGGCCTCTTGCAAGGCGCTTGCGGCTTGCGTACAATCGCGCACCCTGAACTTCCTGGGCAGCACCTGCCTTACGCAATTGCATCCGGGCCTTCCAGCCCATGCAGCCATGCCAGCCAATACCTCTTCTTATAAAGCGCTGGGTGAGCAGGATTATCGGAGAAATACCATGTCGTACGCAGTAATTGTTACTGGTGGCAAGCAATACAAGGTCGCCCCAGGTGAATACCTGAAGATCGAAAAACTGGAAATCGCTACTGGCGAATCCGTGACTTTTGATCGCGTTCTGTTGGTCGCCAATGGCGATGACGTGAATATCGGCGCTCCAGTCGTTGCTGGCGCTACCGTTGTGGCTGAAGTGATCTCCCAAGGTCGTCACGATAAAGTCCGCATCATCAAGTTCCGTCGCCGTAAGCACCACATGAAGCGTATGGGCCACCGCCAGTGGTACACCGAGATCAAAATCACCGGTATTCAGGCTTAATTTCAGCCTAATTCCTCACTAGGAGAATTGAACTCATGGCACACAAAAAAGCTGGTGGTAGTACCCGTAACGGTCGCGACTCAGAAGCCAAACGCCTTGGCGTCAAGATGTATGGCGGCCAGGCTATCAAAGCGGGCAACATCATCGTGCGTCAGCGCGGCACCCAATTCCACGCTGGCTACGGCGTAGGCATGGGTAAGGATCACACCCTCTTCGCTAAAGTCGAAGGCGTGATCAAGTTCGAAGTAAAAGGCGCCTTCGGTCGTCGTTACGTAAGCGTTATCGCAGCTTAATTGCGAGACCGCTGGAAAAGCCCTGTCTTGCGACGGGGCTTTTTCGTTTGTGGGGTGAGTCTCTTGCAAAACTGTTTGTATGGGCTGTCGGCGCTGCGGTTGGGGCGTGTCATCAGGTCGCTGCGCTCATTTTTGCAAGAGTCTTATGTCTTGTTTTTTTGGCTCGTCCGTATGGCGAGAGGCGTGTGTCATGAAGTTTGTTGATGAAGTATCGATTCGAGTAAAAGCCGGCGACGGCGGCAATGGTTGCATGAGTTTCCGTCGAGAAAAATTCATTGAGAACGGTGGTCCGAACGGTGGCGACGGCGGCGACGGCGGCTCGATCTATATGCTCGCCGATGAAAACCTCAACACCCTGGTGGACTACCGTTACACCCGGCACTTCGATGCCGAGCGTGGCTCCAACGGCGGCAGCACCGACTGCACCGGCAAAAAGGGCGAAGACCTGATCCTGCGCGTGCCGGTCGGCACCACGGTGATCGACTCCGCCACCCAGGAAGTCATTGGCGACCTGACCAAGGCTGGCCAGCGTCTGCTGGTGGCCCATGGTGGCTGGCACGGTCTGGGTAACACCCGTTTCAAGTCCAGTACCAACCGTGCGCCACGCCAGACCACGCCAGGCAAGCCGGGTGAACAGCGCGACCTGAAGCTGGAAATGAAAGTGCTGGCCGACGTGGGCCTGCTGGGCCTGCCGAACGCGGGCAAGAGCACCTTCATTCGCTCGGTGTCGGCGGCCAAGCCGAAAGTGGCCGATTACCCGTTCACCACCTTGGTGCCGAACCTGGGTGTGGTCAGTGTCGATCGCTGGAAGAGCTTTGTGGTTGCGGACATTCCAGGGCTGATCGAAGGCGCGTCTGATGGCGCCGGCCTGGGGATTCGCTTCCTCAAGCACTTGTCCCGTACCCGGTTGTTGCTGCACCTCGTGGACATGGCGCCGCTGGATGAAACCAGTGCTGCTGATGCGGCAGAAGTCATTGTCAGTGAGCTGACCAAGTTCAGCCCGGCCCTGGCTGAGCGTGACCGCTGGTTGGTGCTGAACAAGTGCGACCAGATCCTCGAAGAAGAGCATGAAGAGCGGGTCAAGGAAATCGTCGATCGCCTGGAGTGGGAAGGTCCGGTCTACGTGATCTCGGCCATTGCCAAAGAGGGCACCGAGCGCCTGTGCCACGACATCATGCGTTATATGGAAGATCGTGCCGATCGCCTGGCCAATGACCCTGCCTACAAGGAAGAGTTGGCCGAGCTCGATCAGCGTATCGAAGACGAGGCGCGTGCTCAGTTGCAAGCGCTGGATGATCAGCGTGCCCTGCGTCGCAGCGGCGTGAAGTCGGTCCATGACATCGGTGACGACGATTGGGACGAAGAAGACGTGGATGACGAAGACGGTCCGGAAATCATCTACGTTCGCGACTGATCTTGCGTTGATGTCGCGTAGCCAAAGATAAAGAACTGTGGGAGCGAGCCTGCTCGCGATGGTGTTGGATCAGTCGCATTGATGTTGATTGGCACACCGCTATCGCGAGCAGGCTCGCTCCCACAGGGATTTTTGGTGACTGCATGGGGGGCAGGTTTAACTGATCCAGTGCAGTGTTATCATCGCAACCAGCCAGTTTCCAAGGCGCCGCTCATTCGAGCGGCGTTTTGGTATCTGTAAAACGCAAATACGAATAATCCCATGGGCGGTGCTGGGTCGCGCCGTTCGCTGGCAAAGGTTGAAGATAATGCGGAGCAAGGTGACGGGTGCGCGGCGCTGGGTCGTGAAGATCGGTAGCGCATTGCTGACGGCGGATGGCAAGGGCCTGGATCGCAAGGCGATGGCGGTGTGGGTCGAGCAGATGGTGGCTTTGCATGAAGCCGGCGTCGAGCTGGTCTTGGTCTCTTCGGGGGCTGTAGCAGCTGGCATGAGTCGGTTGGGCTGGACATCGCGACCCAGCGCGATGCATGAATTGCAGGCTGCTGCCGCCATCGGTCAGATGGGCCTGGTGCAGGCCTGGGAGTCGAGCTTTGCCGAGCTGGGTCGCCACACGGCGCAGATTCTGCTGACCCATGACGATCTGTCCGATCGCAAGCGCTACCTCAATGCCCGCAGCACCTTGCGAGCGCTGGTTGAGCTGAAAGTCATCCCGGTGATCAACGAAAACGACACCGTGGTCACCGACGAGATTCGTTTCGGCGACAACGACACCCTGGCCGCGTTGGTGGCGAACCTGGTGGAAGCGGATCTGCTGGTGATTCTGACGGATCGCGACGGCATGTTCGACGCCGATCCGCGCAACAATCCTGATGCCAAGCTGATCTACGAGGCGCGTGCCGATGATCCGGCGCTGGACGCGGTGGCGGGCGGTACCGGTGGCGCGCTGGGGCGTGGCGGCATGCAGACCAAGCTACGCGCCGCCCGTCTGGCTGCTCGTTCCGGGGCCCACACCATCATTGTCGGTGGGCGGCTGGAGCGGGTGCTGGATCGCCTCAAGGCGGGCGAGCGCATCGGCACATTGTTGTCCCCTGAGCGCGGCATGCTGGCGGCGCGTAAGCAATGGCTGGCCGGACATCTGCAAACCCGTGGCACGCTGGTGCTGGATGCGGGGGCGGTGTCGGCGCTGTCCCAAGGCAATAAAAGTCTGCTGCCGGTGGGTGTGAAGCTGGTCCAGGGCAGTTTTCGTCGCGGCGAAATGGTGGTGTGCGTGGCGCCGGATGGTCGCGAAATCGCTCGCGGCCTGGCCAACTACAGCGCGCTCGAGGCACAAAAAATCATCGGTCAATCGTCTGATGCAATTGTCGGTCTGTTGGGTTACATGGCCGAGCCAGAGCTGGTTCACCGTGACAACCTGATTCTTGTCTAAGGAAAAATCATGGGTTTGGCAAAAGGATTGATCGGATTGCTGGTGGCATTGCCGCTGCTGGCCTCGGCCGAGGAAATTGGCCAGGTGTCGACGGTGTTCAAGTTTGTCGGGCCGAATGACCGGATCGTTGTTGAGGCCTTCGATGATCCGAAGGTGGATGGTGTGACGTGTTATCTGTCTCGGGCCAAGACCGGTGGGGTGAAGGGTGGCCTGGGCCTGGCCGAGGATCGCGCCGAGGCGTCCATTGCCTGTCGTCAGGTCGGTCCCATCAGCTTCAAGGGCGAGCTCAAGGACGGTGAGGAAGTGTTCAGGGAGCGCACATCGCTGGTGTTCAAGACCATGCAGGTGGTGCGTTTTCTCGACAAAAAGCGCAATACGCTGGTGTACCTGGTCTACAGCGACCGCGTGATCGAAGGCAGTCCGCAGAATGCGGTGACGGCGATTCCGATCCTGCCGTGGGCTCGTACTCAATAGTTCGGGCAAACTCATTGTGAGAGAGGTTGTGTGGGAGCAAGGCTTGCCCGCGATGCAGGCGCCTCGGTCTGTCTTAATGCTGAGGCGATGCTGTCGCGGGCAAGCCTTGCTCCCACAGAGGTCTGCCCCCACATTGTTCGTGCGGTGCCTGTTAAATCCCAGGCAATAAAAAACCGACCCGGAGGTCGGTTTTTTAACGAGCGCGTCGCTTAGGCAGCAGCGGCAACGTTCAGGGCCTTTACGTGGCCATTCAGGCGGCTCTTATGGCGAGCAGCCTTGTTCTTGTGGATGATGCCTTTATCGGCCATACGGTCGATAACTGGCACAGCCAGAACGTAAGCAGCTTGTGCTTTTTCAGCGTCTTTTGCGTCGATGGCCTTAACTACGTTTTTGATGTAGGTACGGACCATGGAACGCAGGCTGGCGTTGTGGCTGCGACGCTTCTCAGCCTGTTTTGCACGTTTTTTGGCGGAAGGTGTGTTGGCCACCGTCGAGCTCCTCGAAAGACTTTTTAGGAAATAGCAAACAAAATAGGCCGCGAATCATGCCGATGAGTTGATGTCTTGTCAAGGGCGGGTGACACGTTCCGCTGAATGGCAGGTACAACGCACCGGATGATTTCTTTCCGGCGTGCGACCTGTAAACTCGCGGGCTTTGGCTCTGCACTGTTTAGCGGCGCGGAGTATCGCATAAGTGGGCGCGTTGTTCGCCTGCTGTTTATCGACAGGCAAAAACTCTTTTCATGAATCTGCTCAAATCGTTGGCTGCCGTCAGCTCTATCACGATGCTTTCACGCGTCCTGGGGTTCGTTCGTGACACGCTGATTGCTCGGATATTCGGTGCCGGGATGGCCACCGATGCCTTCTTCATCGCCTTCAAGTTGCCCAATCTGTTGCGGCGGATCTTCGCCGAAGGGGCATTTTCCCAGGCCTTCGTGCCGATCCTGGCGGAATACAAGAGTCAGAAGGGCGACGAGGCGACCCGCACATTCATTGCTTACGTCACGGGTTTGCTGACGCTGGTGCTGGCGCTGGTCACGGCTGCCGGCATGCTCGCCGCACCCTGGGTGATCTGGGCCACGGCACCGGGTTTTACCGATACCCCGGAAAAATTCCAGCTCACCACGGACCTGTTGCGGGTGACCTTTCCTTATATATTGCTGATCTCCCTGTCATCTCTGGCCGGGGCGATCCTCAATACCTGGAACCGTTTCTCGGTACCGGCCTTCGTGCCGACCCTGCTCAACGTCAGCATGATCGTATTTGCGGTGTTCCTGACACCGTACTTCGATCCCCCGGTGATGGCCCTCGGTTGGGCGGTGCTGGTGGGCGGCCTGGCGCAGTTGCTGTATCAACTGCCTCACCTGAAGAAAATCGGCATGCTGGTGCTGCCGCGTCTGAATCTGCGTGACAGCGGCGTATGGCGAGTGATGAAGCAGATGCTGCCGGCGATCCTCGGGGTTTCGGTGAGTCAGATTTCCCTGATCATCAACACCATTTTCGCCTCGTTCCTGGTGGCCGGCTCGGTGTCGTGGATGTACTACGCCGACCGCCTGATGGAGTTGCCGTCCGGCGTGTTGGGCGTGGCCCTGGGCACGATCCTGTTGCCGACCCTGGCCAAGACCTACGCCAGCCAGGACCGTCAGGAATACTCGCGCATCCTCGACTGGGGCCTGCGCCTGTGCTTCGTGCTGGTGTTGCCCTGTGCCCTGGCGCTGGGCATCCTGGCCGAGCCGCTGACCGTTTCGTTGTTTCAGTACGGTCAGTTCAATGCATTTGATGCCCTGATGACCCAGCGGGCATTGATCGCTTACTCGGTGGGCTTGCTGGGTATCATTGTGATCAAGGTGCTGGCGCCAGGTTTCTATGCCCAGCAGAACATTCGCACGCCGGTGAAAATCGCCATTTTCACCCTGGTGATGACCCAGCTGTTCAACCTGTTGCTGATCGGCCCGCTGGCCCACGCCGGCCTGGCCTTGGCGATCAGTGCTGGCGCCTGCCTCAATGCCGGGCTGCTGTTTTACCAATTGCGCAAGCAGAAGATGTATCAGCCGCAACCGGGCTGGGGCAAGTTCGGCCTCAAGCTGCTGGTGGCCGTGGGCGTGATGTCGGCGGTGTTGCTGGGGGTGATGCATTTCATGCCAGCCTGGGGCGAAGGGCAGATGCTCGAGCGTTTCCTGCGCCTGGGAGTGCTGGTCGTCGCGGGCGTGGTGGCGTATTTCGGCATGCTGCTGCTGATGGGCTTCCGCCTGCGCGACTTCAACCGCAAGGGCTTGAGCTGAGGGTTTACCCTCGATAATCCCGGGCCGGGCAGTGGTTTTGTCGGCTCGATCACTTTGGGTTACGGTGTTGCCTGTCGTCGGCCGCCGGGTGTGGTTATAATCGGCCACTTTATGAGCAAGAAGCGCGTTATGCAGCTGGTTCGAGGCCTCCACAACCTGCGCCCCCAGCATCGGGGCTGTGTCGCCACTATTGGCAACTTTGACGGTGTTCACCGTGGCCACCAGGCTATCCTGGCGCGGTTGCGCGAGCGTGCCCAGGAATTGGGCGTGCCCAGTTGCGTGGTGATCTTCGAGCCGCAACCCCGGGAATTTTTCGCCCCGGACACCGCGCCGGCCCGTCTGGCCCGGCTGCGGGACAAGCTGCATCTGCTGGCCGCCGAAGGCGTTGACCGGGTCTTGTGCCTGGCCTTCAATCAGCGCCTGAGCAAGCTCAGTGCCGCCGAATTCGTCGAGACCATCCTGGTGGGCGGTCTGGATATAAAACATCTGGAGGTCGGTGATGACTTCCGTTTCGGCTGCGACCGGGCAGGGGATTTCGATTACCTGCAACAGGCCGGCAAGGCCCGGGGCTTCACTGTCGAAGCGGCGCAGACCGTCGAGATGGATGGCATGCGCGTCAGCAGTACCCAGGTCCGCAATGCCCTGGCGGCTGCCGACTTCGAATGGGCCGAGCGTTTGCTCGGCCGGCCGTACCGGATTGCCGGACGGATCCTGCACGGGCAGAAACTGGCGCGCCAATTGGGCACGCCGACGGCCAACGTGCAACTCAAGCGTCGTCGTGTGCCGCTGACCGGGGTGTTCCTGGTGAGTGTCGAGATCGACGGCAAGACCTGGCCCGGTGTCGCCAATATCGGCGTCCGGCCCACGGTCCAGGGGGATGGCAAGGCCCACCTCGAAGTACATGTTCTGGATTTTGCCGGCGATCTGTATGACCGGCGTTTGACGGTGGTTTTCCACCAAAAGCTGCGTGAAGAGCAGCGTTTTGCCTCTCTGGAGGCGCTCAAGACGGCGATCCATGCAGATATCGCCGCCGCCCGTGCCCTTGTCGCAACCAGCGCCAATCGCTAATGAAGAGCCTTAAATGACCGACTATAAAGCCACGCTAAACCTTCCGGACACCGCCTTCCCTATGAAGGCCGGCCTGCCTCAGCGCGAACCACAGATTCTGCAGCGTTGGGACAGCATTGGCCTGTACGGAAAGTTGCGCGAGATTGGCAAGGATCGTCCGAAGTTCGTCCTGCACGACGGCCCTCCGTACGCCAACGGCACGATCCACATCGGTCACGCGCTGAACAAGATTCTCAAGGACATGATCGTGCGCTCCAAGACCCTGTCGGGTTTCGACGCGCCGTATATCCCGGGCTGGGATTGCCACGGCCTGCCGATCGAGCACAAGGTTGAAGTGACCCACGGCAAGAACCTGGGCGCGGACAAGACCCGCGAGCTGTGCCGTGCCTACGCCACCGAGCAGATCGAAGGGCAGAAGTCCGAGTTCATCCGCCTCGGCGTGCTGGGCGACTTCGCCAACCCTTACAAAACCATGGACTTCAAAAACGAAGCCGGCGAAATCCGTGCCTTGGCGAAAATCGTCGAGGGCGGCTTCGTGTTCAAGGGCCTCAAGCCCGTGAACTGGTGCTTCGATTGCGGTTCGGCCCTGGCCGAGGCGGAAGTCGAGTACGAAAACAAAAAATCCTCGACCATCGACGTCGCCTTCCCGATCGCCGATGAAGACAAGCTCGCCGCCGCTTTTGGCCTGGGCAAGCTGAGCAAGCCAGCGTCGATCGTGATCTGGACCACCACCCCGTGGACCATCCCGGCCAACCAGGCGTTGAACGTTCACCCGGAATTCAACTACGCCCTGGTCGATGTTGGCGACAAGCTGCTGGTATTGGCCGAAGAACTGGTCGAGTCCTGCCTGGCCCGCTACAACCTCGAAGGCTCGGTGCTGGCCACCACCCCGGGTTCGGCGCTGGAGCTGATCAATTTCCGTCATCCGTTTTATGATCGTCTGTCGCCGGTGTACCTGGCCGACTACGTGGAGCTGGGCGCAGGCACTGGTGTGGTTCACTCCGCGCCGGCCTATGGCGTTGACGACTTCGTGACCTGCAAGAAATACGGCATGGTCAACGACGACATCCTCAACCCGGTACAGAGCAATGGCGTGTATGTGCCATCGCTGGAGTTCTTTGGTGGCCAGTTCATCTGGAAAGCCAACCCGGCCATCGTCGATAAGTTGACCGAAGTCGGCGCGCTGCTGCACACCACCGTCATCGAACACAGCTACATGCACTGCTGGCGCCACAAGACCCCGCTGATCTACCGCGCCACCGCGCAATGGTTCATCGGCATGGACAAGCAGCCAGCCACTGGCGACACCCTGCGCCAACGCTCCCTCAAAGCCATCGAGGACACCAAGTTCGTGCCGGCCTGGGGCCAAGCGCGCCTGCACTCGATGATCGCCAACCGTCCTGACTGGTGCATCTCCCGCCAACGCAACTGGGGCGTGCCGATCCCGTTCTTCCTGAACAAGGAAAGCGGCGAACTGCACCCGCGCACCGTCGAGCTGATGGAAATGGTGGCCAAGCGCGTCGAAGTCGAAGGCATCGAAGCCTGGTTCAAGATGGACGCCGCCGAGCTGCTGGGCGACGAAGCGCCGCTGTACGACAAGATCAGCGATACCCTGGACGTCTGGTTCGATTCCGGCACCACCCACTGGCATGTGCTGCGCGGTTCGCACCCGATGGGCCACGAAACCGGCCCGCGTGCCGACCTGTACCTGGAAGGTTCGGACCAGCACCGCGGCTGGTTCCACTCGTCGCTGCTGACCGGTTGCGCCATCGACAACCACGCACCGTACCGCGAGCTGCTGACCCACGGTTTCACCGTCGACGAGTCCGGGCGCAAGATGTCCAAGTCCCTGGGCAACGTGATCGCGCCGCAAAAGGTCAACGACACCTTGGGCGCCGACATCATGCGCTTGTGGGTCGCCTCCACCGACTATTCCGGCGAGATGGCCGTTTCCGAACAGATCCTGCAGCGCAGCGCGGACGCCTACCGACGGATCCGTAACACCGCGCGCTTCCTGCTGTCGAACCTGACCGGCTTCAACCCGGCCACCGACCTGCTGCCGGCCGAGGAAATGCTCGCGCTGGACCGCTGGGCCGTGGACCGTACCCTGCTGCTGCAACGCGAATTGCAGGAGCATTACGGTGAGTACCGTTTCTGGAACGTCTACTCCAAGATCCATAACTTCTGCGTGCAGGAGCTGGGTGGCTTCTACCTCGACATCATCAAGGACCGCCAGTACACCACTGGCGCCAACAGCAAGGCGCGCCGTTCGTGCCAGACCGCGCTGTTCCACATCAGCGAAGCGCTGGTGCGCTGGATCGCGCCGATCCTGGCGTTCACCGCCGACGAGCTGTGGCAGTACCTGCCGGGCGAGCGCAACGAGTCGGTGATGCTCAACACCTGGTATGAAGGCCTGACCGAACTGCCGCAAGGTTTCGAGCTGGACCGGGCCTATTGGGACCGGATCATGGCGGTCAAGGCGGCGGTCAACAAGGAAATGGAGATCCAGCGCGCGGCGAAGGCCGTGGGTGGCAACCTGCAGGCCGAAGTGACTCTCTACGCTGAAGAAGCCCTGGGGGGCGACCTGGCCAAGCTAAGCAATGAGCTGCGCTTCGTGCTGATCACTTCCACCGCCAGTGTCGCCCCGTTGGTGCAGGCGCCGGCCGATGCGGTCGTCACTGAAGTCAGCGGCCTGAAGCTGAAGATCGTCAAGTCGAACCACACCAAGTGCGCCCGTTGCTGGCACTGCCGCGAAGACGTCGGCGTGAACCCGGAGCATCCGGAAATCTGCGGTCGTTGCGTCGACAACATCAGCGGCACCGGTGAGGTTCGTCACTATGCCTAATGTGGCGCCTAACGCAGCGGGCCGTTTCGGCCGGCTGAGCTGGTTGTGGTTGAGCGTGCTGGTGCTGGTCATTGACCAGGCCAGCAAGTACTACTTCGAGAACTCGCTGACCATGTACCAGCAGATCGTGGTCATTCCCGACTACTTCAGCTGGACCCTGGCCTACAACACGGGCGCGGCGTTCAGTTTCCTGGCCGACAGTTCGGGCTGGCAGCGCTGGCTGTTCGCCCTGATCGCCATCGTGGTCAGTGGCGTGCTGGTGGTCTGGCTCAAACGCCTGGGCCGCGATGAGACCTGGCTGGCCGTGGCGCTGGCATTGGTGCTCGGGGGCGCGCTGGGTAATCTTTATGACCGGATTGCCTTGGGCCACGTGATCGATTTCATCCTGGTGCATTGGCAGAACCGCTGGTATTTCCCGGCGTTCAACTTTGCCGACAGCGCCATTACCGTGGGTGCTGTGATGCTCGCGCTGGACATGTTCAAGAGCAAGAAAACCGGAGAAGCCGTCCATGACTGAGCAGCGTATCGCTCAAAACACTGAAGTGAAGCTTCACTTCGCCCTGCACCTGGAAAACGGCGACACCGTCGACAGCACCTTCGACAAGGCTCCGGCCGTGTTCAAGGTTGGCGACGGCAACCTGCTGCCAGGCTTCGAGGCGGCGATCTTCGGTTTCAAGGCCGGCGACAAGCGCACTGTGGTGGTTCCACCGGAAAACGCCTTTGGTCAGCCCAATCCGCAAAACGTGCAGACCATGCCACGCTCCCAGTTCCAGGACATGGAACTGTCCGAAGGCCTGCTGGTGATCTTCAACGACGCGGCCAACACGGAACTGCCAGGTGTGGTGAAAGCTTTCGACGACGCTCAGGTGACCGTGGACTTCAACCACCCGCTGGCGGGCAAGACCTTGAATTTCGAAGTGGAAATCATCGAGGTCAAGGCGCTCTGAATTTAACGGCAATGACCGCCCCCACATTACCTGTGGGAGCGAGCCTGCTCGCGATAGCTGAGCCACAGCCACCGTCGAGTTGACTGATCCACCGCATCGCGAGCAGGCTCGCTCCCACAGACACGAGGCACAGCATGCAAATCAAACTCGCCAACCCCCGTGGCTTCTGCGCCGGCGTGGACCGGGCGATCGAAATCGTCAACCGCGCCCTGGAAGTTTTCGGGCCGCCCATCTATGTGCGCCATGAAGTGGTCCACAACAAATTTGTCGTCGAAGACCTGCGTAGCCGCGGGGCGATCTTCGTCGAGGAGCTGGACCAGGTGCCGGACGACGTCATCGTGATCTTCAGTGCCCACGGGGTGTCCCAGGCAGTGCGTACCGAAGCTGCCGGCCGTGGCCTGAAGGTATTCGACGCGACCTGCCCCTTGGTGACCAAGGTCCATATCGAAGTGGCCCGTTACAGCCGTGACGGTCGTGAGTGCATCCTGATCGGCCACGAGGGCCATCCGGAAGTCGAAGGCACCATGGGCCAATACGACGCCAGCAACGGTGGCGCGATCTATCTGGTCGAGGATGAAGAAGACGTCGCCGCGCTGCAGGTGCGTAACCCGGAAAAGCTGGCGTTTGTCACCCAGACCACCCTGTCCATGGACGATACCAGTCGAGTGATCGACGCCCTGCGTGCGCGCTTCCCGGCCATCGGTGGGCCACGCAAGGATGACATCTGCTACGCCACCCAGAATCGTCAGGATGCGGTCAAGCAACTGGCCGACGAGTGTGATGTCGTGCTGGTAGTCGGTAGCCCGAACAGCTCCAACTCCAATCGCCTGCGCGAGCTGGCCGAGCGCATGTCCACTCCGGCGTACCTGATCGACGGTGCCGAAGACATGCAGCGCAGCTGGTTCGATGGCGTCGAGCGTATCGGCATTACCGCCGGTGCTTCAGCGCCGGAAGTGTTGGTGCGCGGCGTGATCCAGCAACTGCAGGCTTGGGGTGCAACCGCTGCCGATGAATTGTCCGGTCGCGAGGAGAACGTCACTTTCTCCATGCCCAAGGAACTACGCGTGCGCTCCTTGCTTTAAGTCCTTTTCGCACAGCGCCTGCTCGGCTTCGACGCTTTCCAGGTGGACGCGGCCGGAGGGCGCCAATATCACCTGATGGTGGCTGACCGGCCCACGTTTGGCGCAGACATGCAGCGTGCCTGCCTGGAATGCGCCGCCGGGGTGCAAGGCTTCCCCCCGGTTGCTGAACCTCACTCTGCGTCTCACCGGCTGGTTGCCGACCACCCGAGCGCTTGCCCTGCGCTCCATCAGTACGGTCTTCTCCTTGTTGTCCAGGGTCATTCGCCAGCCCCGGCCCCAATCGTTGTCTATCCCCCTGAGCACAACCGTCCGGTTGCGCGCGATGGCTTCGCTGCGCGCGCTGCGCAACCCGCTGATCAGTAACTGGGCGGTGTCCTCGCGTTCGATGGATTCGATCAGCTCTTTGTAGCCAGCGCCGGCCCACGACAGAACAATTGCCGCAATCGCCAGTCCCATGAGCAGTTCGATCAGGCTGAAGCCCTGTTGGTGCATGACATCTCCTCCCTGGAGAATGTGAAGCGGTGCGATAGTGCAAGAAACTCAGTGTGACAGGAGCATGTTGTGGCGAGGGAGCTTGCTCCCGCTGGGCTGCGCAGCAGCCCCAAAATAACCGCCGCTACGCGCCCGAGCGGGAGCAAGCTCCCTCGCCACACGCAGTGGTTTGTTCTAGCGTGTAGAAGCAGGTATAGCCGACGGCGACGGAGGGCATCGATGGATCTTCGTACAAAAGGTTTCACGCTGATTGAGGTGCTGGTAGCCCTTGGCGTGCTGCTGCTCCTGATCACCCTGGCGGTACCGGCCCTTACCGGTTCGGTGCAGGGCACCAAGGCCGATACCGATATTGGCGATCTGCGCCGGGCACTGAACTTCGCCCGGATGACAGCGATCGACCGTGGTGTCACCATACGGATTCGCCCCACGGCCCAGGGCAGCGTATGGAGCAGCGAGCTGACGGTGTATGACAGTACTGGCGCTGAGCCCAATGTATTGCGGGTTGTTCCGGCGATGAGCAGCGGCGCGACTCTGACGCTAACCTCAGAGGTGACCAACATTGATTTCAACAACCTCGGCGGGTTGTCGGCACCGGCCACGCCGGTGACTTTCAATTATGTAAGGGGGGCGCAGAGCAGGACGCTGAGTGTTTGCCTCAATGGACGAATCGTATTGGGTGGAAGTTGCGGATGAAGGGTTGCAGTAAACAGGCACAGGAGGGCATGACACTGATCGAGGTGCTGGTGGCGGTGCTGATTCTTGGCGTGGGCTTGCTGGGAGCGGCGATGGTTCAGCTCAATGCGCTCAAATATACCGACAGCTCGCGCATGACCAGTCAGGCCAGCTTCATCGCCTACGACATGCTGGACCGCATTCGCGCCAACTCCGGCGCCGATTACACGGTCACGCCGCCCAGTTCACCCAATCTCAACGTAGCCCGGGACCAGGATCTCTACGATTTCAAGACCAACATCGTCAGCTTCGGCGGCGCCACGGCCACCGGCACTGTTGCCCTGCACCAGCGGGTCTACACCATTACCATCTCTTGGGACGACGCCCGGGCCGCCAACACGACCAACGCCGCCGAGGCGCGACGCAGTTTCGTGCTGACCAGTCGCGTCGCCGTCGACCCACCAGGGGCGACGCCATGAACAGGCGTTGCCGAGGATTCGGCCTGATTGAGCTGATGATCGCTTTGGTGCTCAGTCTGATTGTCGTGCTGGGTGTGGTGCAGATTTTCATCGCCGCCAAGAATACCTACGTCAGTCAGAGCGCAGCGGCGGTGATGCAGGAGGATGCGCGGTTCGCCCTGAGCAAGATGGTCCAGGAGCTTCGCATGGTGGGCATGTTCGGTTGTCTGGAGAGCGTTCTCGACGCGTCCTCGGCGGGGGACTTCAATGCCAGCAAGGTCACGCCGATCAGTTGGGACAATGCCAATCTGAAGCTGACCCTGGTGACGACGGATGTCGGCAACAGTGGCGGCGTGCCGACCTGGACCGTGATCTCGGACTGTCGCAACACGGCGACCGCCTATACCGGGGCGCGGCTACCGGCGGCCGGGCAAATGGCGTTTCCGATACGGCGGTTGATCTACAGCTTCAGCAATAACCAGTTATTGATGGGCACCGGGGCTGGCAACCCGACCCAGGCGGTACTGGTGGATAACGTCCGGGCATTCGATGTGACATTTGGTGTGGCCAGCAGCGCGACAGACATCGCGGCATCGAGCTACAGCCGCAACCCGACCGATCCGGCCCTGATCCGCAGCGTGCGCCTGACCCTCACGCTCTTTGACCCGAAGAACAACGTGCGTGAGCAGACCTTCAACGTGGTTGCCGCTTTGCGCAACCGGCTCTTGTGAGGGCGACTGATGAATTCGACGCCCATCAAGCATCACCAGCGCGGTATGGCATTGCTGGTCAGCCTGGTTTTCCTGCTGCTCCTGACGCTGATCGGCCTGTCGTCGATGCAGAGCGCTACCCTTCAGGAAAAAATGACCAGTAGCGTCATGCTGCGCAACCAGTCCTTCCAGGTGGCCGAGGCAGCGCTGCGGGTTGGTGAAAGCGCGGTACAGGCCGAGGCCTACTCCCTGCCGGTGTGCACCACTGCGACCCAGTGTGCGCCCCCGGCTGAATCGGCAACCCTCACGGCGGCCGGGCGCAATTCATCGTCGGGGGTGACCTGGATCGCCGTCCCTGGCGGGTTTTACGGCGTGCAGAACCTGGGCACCACGCTCACGGCGGTCAACGTGCCGATCAATACATCGGCAACGCTGTACCGGATCACGGCGGTGGCTGTGGTAGGCAATAACCAGCGCAGCGTCGTGGAGAGCATCTATGCGAAATATTAAGGTGCGTCGCGATTGGAGGCAGGCGTTCTGGGGCGTGCTGCTGAGCCTGTATCTGGCTGCACCGGCCTATGCTTTCACACCTTCGGATTCCCCCTTGCTGAGTGCCGCCGCAGTCACCCCCAATGTGATGCTGCTGATCGATGACTCGGGGAGTATGAACAACATCATTTGGGCGCCGGGGTTTGATCCCTCTGCCACTCAGTTGCGCACCTATGCATGCGCCTCCAACAGTAACTGCAACAGCATCTTCGAGCTGGATATGGACGACGCCAATATTTTGTTGGTGGGCCTGTTCCGTGGCGGCTGTTCAAATGGCTGGTACGGTTTTTACCGCAGCAACGTTGGTCGGGTCTGTCTGCGGCTGCCTGACCCGGTGGGTGACGAGAACACCCGGTACACGGCCAAGTATCTGGCGTATCTGGTAACCCTGGCCAACGGCTCGAACCGGGACTACACCAACGGCTCAATCCCCAGGGACTATCGAATCAACGTGGCACGGGATGTCTCCAACGACCTGGTCGCCAACAACCGTGCCCTGCGCATTGGTCTTGCCACCTTCAACCCGCCCAACTTCAGCAACTCCGGCCCGGGGGGCTACATTGCCCGTGTCGTCAGCGATCTGTCACCCGTCAGTGGCAGCGTGACCCAGACCCAGGCCAACGCCAACTACAGTGCCCTGATCAACGCCATCAACGGTCTGGGCGCGGTCGCCAATACGCCATTGGCCGAAAGCTATTACGAGGTCACCCGTTATTTCAGGGGCATGGCGCCGTACCACAACAGTACCCCCAGTACCTACACCAGCCCGATTCAGTATCGGTGCCAGAAGAATTTCGGAGTGGTGATCACCGACGGCTTGCCCACCTACGACCGTACCTTTCCCTCCAACGATCCGCTAGGTGGATCCCGTCTGCCGAACTGGGATGGCATCAGTACCAACGATGGGGCTGACCGCAACGGTGACGCCGAGGGCGATACGCTTTACCTGGACGACATCGCCAAGTTCGCTTTCGACATCGACATGCGCTCCACCGGCACCGATGCCACCGGCCAGAGCTGGAATGCCACGGATTTCCCCCGGCAGTACCTCAATACCTACACTGTGGGTTTTGCGGTCACCAATACGATGCTGTCCGACGCCGCTCGCTACGGCGCGGGTAAATATTATCCAGCGTCCGACAGCGAAGGCCTGAACTCAGCCTTGTCATTGGCCTTGAGCGACATCACCTCCAAGGCTGGATCGGGGGGCGGCGGCACCACCAACGGTGCAACGTTGTCCACCACCTCCAGCTATTACCAGACCACCTATGACCCCAAGGACTGGCGGGGCACCATCCGGGCATTCGGTTTTACTTCGGCGGGAACGGTCGATACGGCGGCCGTGCAGTGGACCACCAACACCAGCATCGTGCCGGGTGCCACGGCACCGACCTATCAGTCCTGGAACACCGCGACCAACACGCCGGTAACCCTGGCCTACGGCAACTTTTCACCGGCTCAGCAAACCAGCCTCAGCCAGGGCCTGCCCACGGGGATCACCGGCACCGATCTGGTGGAATGGAGCAAAGGCGTCAATAAAACCGGGCTGAAGGTGCGCAGCGTGTTGCTGGGCGACATCATCAACTCGCCGCTGGTGCTGGCATCGCCCAATGACCAGACCGCCTCGGACCTGCTGAACGACACCAGCTACAGCACTTACCTGGCCACCAAGGCGGCGAACATGAACGCCAATCTTGTGGTGAATGCCAACGACGGTTTCTTCAGCGTCATCAACAGCACCAACGGCACCCGGCGTTACGCCTACATGCCGTCGAGCGTCCTGCCCTCGCTGCGGGACATCGCCGACACCAATTACATCAATGGCGTGAGCCACAAATTCCTGGTGGATGGGCAGATCGGCGTGTTCGATGCGCAATTGGGCAGTGCCTGGAAGACAGTGGCCCTGGGCGGGACCGGAGCCGGGGGCAAAGCGTTCTATGCGGTGCAATTGTTCGATGCGGCGGCAGGCAATACGCTTCGGGCGTTGTGGGAAATCAGCGCGCCGACCGTCGCCAATACGGCCAACGTCTTCAATGACCTGGGCTACGCCTATGCGCGTCCCGAAGTAGCGCGTCTGGCCGATGGTCGTTGGGCCGCGTTCATCGCCAATGGCTATGGCAGCAACACCGGCGTGGCGGCGCTGTACGTGGTGGATATCCGTGATGGCTCGCTGATCAGGAAAATCACGGTCAATAACAGCGAGACGGGTAACGGTCTGTCTTCGGTCAAACTTCGGGTCAACTCCCAGAACGTGGTGCAGGCCGCGTACGGTGGCGACTTGAAAGGGCGGATGTGGAAGTTCGACCTCAGTGGCACTTCCCCCACCACCTGGGGCGTTGCATTTGCCGGGCAGCCATTGTTCACCGCGCCCGGTGGTGCAACCCAGCCAATCACCGTCCAGCCGCTGCTGGCGGACAACCCCCAGGGCGGGACCCAGGTTTTTTTCGGCACGGGCAAATTCAACGAAGCGGTGGATAAGCTCAATAAGGATCTGCAGGGGTTCTATTCGATCTGGGACGCCGTCGGCGGTACCGGACAAATCACAGTTTCGAACCTGCAAGCCCAGTCGATCACGGGGGTGTTCTCAGGCAGCACCGGGCAATTCGTGACGACCAGCCAGACCGACGTGACGTATCCTGCGAGAAAAGGTTGGTATTTACCCTTGGTGTACAACAACGCATTGACTGGGGAGCGGGTGATCAACCCGGCCAGTCTGGTGCTCGGGCGAATAGTCTTCACCACGGCCGCCGTGGACACCACCGACCCCTGCGCCAGCTTCGGTACCGGCAAACTGATCCAGGTAGATGCGTTCAACGGTAAGATGCTCAATTACGCGGTGCTCGACACCAACGGTGACGGCCTGCTCAACAGCCTCGACACGATCTCCAGCGGGGTGATTTTCACGGGGGGGATCCCGACCTTGAGCGCTGTCGTCAGTGCCAACGGGGCCACCAACATGATCGTGAACGACTCCGGTGGCGGTATCACCGACCTGCTGGGAAAATCCGTCGGCGGCAGTCGCCGCATCATGTGGCGGCAAATACAGTGAGAGATAAGGTATGCGCAGATCCAACCGGGGTTTCACCTTGATCGAAATCATGATCGTGATCGCCATCATCGGTATCGTGATCACCGTCGGCTATCCGAGCCTGACCGAATACATGAAAAAGGGGCGGCGCGCTGAAGTTGCCGGGCTGTTATCAGAGCAGGCGCAGATCCTTGAGCGTCATTATTCCAAGACCGGCGTCTACACCAACGCGACCGGGCTGAGCAGCGGGAATGATTTCTACACCATTACCCAGACGCTTTTGGACCAGAGTTTCACCCTGACCGCGGTGCGCAACAGCGGCTCGTCCATGGCAAGCGACAAGTGCGGTGATTTCACAATCAACAACACAGGCGCACGAAGCATCATCAACGCCACTGCCGGGCTGACCGCCAAGGATTGCTGGGGTCGCTGAGTTTATTTTTCGGGTGCTGTCCTGCGCCCTCTGTCTTGTGAGTTGAAATAGAACATGACCAGGCAACAGCAAGTGGTGATTGTCGGCGGCGGAGTTATCGGCCTGCTGACGGCGTTCAATCTCGCGTCCGAAGGGCAGCATGTGGTGCTGCTGGACCGCTCCAATGTCGGCCAGGAATCGTCCTGGGCCGGCGGCGGTATTGTTTCGCCGCTATACCCCTGGCGCTACAGCCCGGCGGTCACCGCACTGGCCCACTGGTCGCAGGACTTTTATCCACAGCTGGGGCAGCGTTTGTTCGCGGCCACCGGGATTGATCCGCAAGTACATGTCACTGGCCTGTATTGGCTGGACCTGGACGATCAGGTCGAAGCCTTGGCCTGGGCTGAGCGAGAAGGGCGCCCGTTGGAGGCTGTGGATATCTCTGCGGTGCATGATGCGGTGCCGGTGCTGGGCGCGGGTTTTTCCCGGGCGATCTACATGGCCGACGTGGCTAACGTGCGTAATCCCCGGCTGGTGAAATCCCTCAAGGCTGCCTTGCTGGCGCTGCCCAATGTCACCTTGCATGAACACTGCGAGGTCAGCGGGTTCATCCGCGACGGTGGGCGTGTGGTGGGGGTGGAAAGCTCGGCAGGACAGATTCGTGGCGAACAGGTGGTCTTGGCGGCGGGCGCGTGGAGCGGTGAACTGCTCAAGACGCTGGGGCTGAAATTGCCGGTTGAGCCGGTCAAAGGCCAGATGATTTTGTACAAGTGTGCGTCGGATTTTTTATCGAGCATGGTCCTGGCCAAGGGCCGTTATGCGATTCCTCGTCGCGACGGGCATATTCTGGTGGGCAGTACGCTGGAGCGTGAGGGTTTCGACAAGACCCCGACCGATGTAGCGCTCGATAGCCTGAAGGCTTCGGCGCAGCAGTTGATTCCGGCGCTGGCCGACGCCGAGGTGGTCGGGCATTGGGCCGGGTTGCGGCCTGGATCGCCGGAGGGCATTCCCTATATTGGTGAAGTGCCGGGGTTTTCGGGGTTGTGGTTGAATTGTGGGCATTATCGCAATGGGTTGGTGTTGGCTCCGGCGTCGTGTCGGTTGTTTGTTGACCTGATGCTGGGGCGTGAGCCGGTGATTGATCCTGTGCCGTATGCGCCGGCGGGGCGGTTGTAAGGTTCGGCTCTGGTTTGGGTTGAGCTGGGTGACGAGGCGGCCTGACAGCCGGCCAGGATTTTGTTGGCTGGGTACATATCCATTGCTGCGGTAACGGCGGCTTATGGTTCCGCTCTTACAGCGGGTCACTTTTGGAAGAGCGCCAAAAGTAACCAAAAGCGCTTTGCCCCACCACTCGGCACCTCGCTGAGGCTCGGTGTGCCCTCACTCCGGCATTGCTCCGTGGGCCCGCCGCGAAGGGCCATCCATGGCCCAGCGCGGCTACCTCGGCCTCCATGCCGAGATGCCCACTGCGCAATACCTACGTTCGGCCAGCGTGGTTAACGGGGCGCCCCAGATCAAAATCAAAAGCGAGGCGGCCTGACAGCCGGCCTGTTTCTTGCGGGTGTA
>NZ_FOPO01000011.1:0-298428 GCF_900113505.1 Pseudomonas sp. NFACC45 | reverse complement strand
GCCCGGATCGTATTCGCTCTGCTGAAAGGGCAAAGCGAATACCAACCAAAAGCGGCTTGAGGGCTTCCCCTCAACCATAGAATCTCCCACAGGGGATCGTCAGTGGAGGCAAATTCGCTATTCACAACAGATCAAATGTGGGAGCGAGCCTGCTCGCGATGAGGCCCGCCCCGGCGCTGACGCTCCGAACTGGAGCACAAAATCAGGCCATCAAGCAGCGAACATCCCCGATACGACACAATTTCACCCATTACGACCACAGCCGCCACACTGGCACGCCCACTGCACTGCCCCACCCCAGCGCTTTTGCTATGGATCGAGGGGGAGCCACCGATGAACACACAACTCAAACCCACCCTGGGCACCCTGCATTTATGGGGCATTGCTGTCGGGCTGGTGATCTCCGGCGAGTATTTTGGCTGGAGCTACGGCTGGGGCGTTGCCGGAACGCTGGGCTTTCTGGTGACATCGTTCATGGTCGCGGCCATGTACACCTGCTTCATCTTCAGCTTCACCGAGCTGACCACCGCCATCCCCCACGCTGGCGGGCCGTTCGCCTACAGCCGCCGGGCCTTTGGCGAGAAAGGCGGCCTGATCGCCGGCCTGGCAACACTGATCGAATTCGTCTTCGCACCACCGGCCATCGCCCTGGCCATCGGTGCCTACCTGAACGTGCAATTCCCGGCCCTGGACCCGAAACACGCGGCGGTCGGTGCCTATATCGTGTTCATGACCCTGAACATCCTTGGGGTAAAACTGGCGGCAACCTTCGAGCTGATCGTCTGCGTGCTAGCGGTGGCAGAGTTGCTGGTGTTCATGGGTGTGGTCGCCCCGGCGTTCAGCTTCAGCAGCTTCGCCTTGAACGGCTGGGCCGGTTCCGATGTGTTCGGCGCGCCGGCCATCGCCGGGATGTTCGCCGCCATCCCCTTCGCCATCTGGTTTTTCCTGGCCATTGAGGGCGCGGCCATGGCCGCCGAAGAAGCCAAGGACCCCAAACGCACAATTCCCAAGGCCTACATCAGCGGCATCCTGACCCTGGTGTTCCTGGCCATGGGGGTGATGTTCTTCGCCGGAGGCGTGGGCGACTGGCGCACCCTGTCCAACATCAACGACCCGCTGCCCCAAGCCATGAAAACCGTAGTCGGCGAAAGCTCCGGCTGGTTGCACATGCTGGTGTGGATCGGCCTGTTCGGCCTGGTGGCGAGCTTCCACGGCATCATCCTCGGCTACTCGCGGCAGTTCTTCGCCCTCGCCCGCGCCGGCTACCTGCCCGCCTCCCTCGCCAAACTGTCGCGCTTCCAGACCCCGCACCGGGCAATCATCGCCGGCGGCCTGATCGGCATCGCGGCGATCTACAGCGACGGCCTGATCAACCTCGGCGGCATGACCCTGACCGCCGCCATGATCACCATGGCGGTGTTCGGCGCCATCGTCATGTACATCATGAGCATGCTCAGCCTGTTCAAACTGCGTAAAACCGAACCCGACCTGGAACGCACCTTCCGCGCCCCCGGCTACCCGATCATCCCCGGTATCGCCCTGGTACTGGCAGTGGTGTGCCTGGTGGCGATGGCCTGGTTCAACGCGCTGATCGGGCTGATCTTCCTTGGCTTCATGGTGGTGGGCTTCCTGTACTTCATGCTCACCGCACAACTGCGCGCCGATGCCCCGGCCGATGCCATGCTCACCGGGCTTTAAGGTGACCCCGACAGAACAGGCGTAGTATGGAACCACTGCGAACAACCTTCGCTCATAAGTGGTAGGGGCGATGGACAGGCGAAATCTTCGCCGTCCCTCGCCCCTTAAGGAGAACCCTATGCCCTGGTATGCCTGGTTAATTCTGATCGTTGCAATCGGCTCGATCGTGGGTGGCTTGATGATGCTGCGCGACACCGCCCACAAGGTCGAACTGACGGATGAACAACGCAAGCGTGTTGCTGAACGCAATACCGAGGCGGATGCGAAGGAAGCCAAGGATCGCTGAGCTGCACACCGCTTTTGTGGCTGCTGGTCCTGCCCTGTAGGAGCTGTCGAGTGCAACGAGGCTGCGATCCTTCCCCTCTCAATTGAGTCTGGAGCGAAGATCAAAAGATCGCAGGCTTCGCCAGCTCCTACAAAACCCAGCGGGAGCAAGCTCCCTCGCCACAAAAAACAGCGCCTGCTGCATCACTGCTCCCAATCCGCCTTGGCAATCTGCAAGCCATGCAGCCCCTTGTATGCCGCCCGCTCAGGCTGGCTCCAGCCCGCCAGCAATGAATCCTCCAACCGATAGATCTCCACCCCCAGCGGACGACAGACACTGAGGGGATCCTGCGCATCCGGCCCCCACATCGCCAGCGACAGATCGCCGCCGGGGCAAGTGGACAAGGCACACAGCAAATCGATCTCGGCAAAAAACTCCAGATAATCGCCCTTCTTCGCCGGACAGGCCTTCATGAAGTACATGTCGTCATGATTGAGCCCGGTACATTGGAAAATATTCAGCACGTCATGCACATCGAACTCGGTCAGGCCATGGGGCAATACCGCACGGGTCAGGTTCGAGTGGCAATGATGGTGAAAATCCTCGCCGGTCAGCATCCTGTTCACGTACGGATCACAGCGCGTACCCAGCAGATCGTGCAACCGTCCACCGTGCTCGTCGATGCCGTAGCCGGCCAAGCTGTCATCGGTGATGGTCACCAATGGCCGCAGAAACGGCAGGTTCGACCACAGCCGATCATGGGTGCTGACATGAGCACCCTGAAGCTGGCGCGTGCGCGCCGCCCAAAGACGCTCCCTCGGATCGTGGGCGTTCCACACGTTGAAGTCCCCCACCTGCGGGCCCACCGGAGTCGTAACGCGAAACACATGACCGGCGGGTACGTGCCAGGCGCGGCCGGTACGGATGGGTACCTCGAACTGTTCGATCAGGGTGCGCTTGTCCTGCTGGGTGCGGATGCGGTCGTAGAAGGATTTGTCCACTTGCAGCGCCGAGCCTTTGCTGACTTGGTAGGCGGCTGGGTAGTTTTTGTGCATGGGGTGGGTCCTTGATCAGTGAAATGGCCAGGGGCGGGAATCGTCAAAAGCATATCCTGCACCTCTTTGCTCGGCCTTAAAACCGGGCCCGGGTTACCACCAGCCTGAACGCAAAAAGGCCAGTCATAGTTGACCGGCCTTTTCAGCATCACACCTCAGTTCACTTCCAGCTTGTCGCGATTCCTGTCGAGAATCGCCTTGCCAATCCCCTTAACCTCCAGCAGCTCTTCCACCGATGAGAAGGCGCCATTATTCTCACGATACGCAACAATCGCCTCCGCCTTGGCCCTGCCTATCCCCGCCAACTCGCGTTGCAGCGTAGCGGCATCCGCCCCGTTAAGATCCACCTTGGCGCTTTGCGGTTTAGCCGAAATCTCCAATGCCTGCGGGGTCGCCGTCGTCTCGGGCTTGACCGCAGGCGCAGCGATAACAGCTATAGAAGCGCTGGTCAGAAGGGCAAAAACCAGAGAGTAGAAATAGCCTGTACGCATAAATGACGCTCCATGACATCGTTAAGAGAGAAGCAGCTTTTCCGACGCTGCTTCTCAAACTTAGGCGATGATTGGGGGCTGTCAAAAGTGTGTACGTTACAGGTTGTGTAACAATCAGGGTTCGAGGCGGTGCTGTTGATTCATCCAGTCGACAATCTCGCCATCGGGTGTGTAGCCATTAACCGACTCGCGCAATAACTGACGCACCCGCCCATAATCATCAGCCTTTACGGCGCTGAGCAGATCATTCAGCTTCAGCTTCAAAACATCCCAAGGCAGATGGTCTTCATTGGCCTTCATGATCATGGGATGGTCGGTCGCAGCGACGTTATCGCCAATCAACAGTTCTTCATACAGCTTCTCGCCGGGCCGCAGACCGGTGAACTCAATGGAAATATCTCCTTGAGGATTGCGCTCCGAACGAATGCTTAAGCCTGACAGGTGAATCATCTTCTCCGCCAACTCGACAATCTTGATCGGCTCCCCCATATCCAGCACGAACACATCCCCACCCTGTCCCATGGAGCCAGCCTGAATCACCAACTGTGCAGCCTCTGGGATAGTCATGAAGTAGCGGGTGATTTTCGGGTGCGTGACCGTCAGAGGGCCGCCGGATTTGATTTGGCGATGAAACAAAGGAACAACAGAGCCCGATGAGCCCAAAACATTGCCGAAACGAACCATCGTGAACCGGGTTTTGTTGACCCGAGAAATGTTGGCTGCATCACCAAACAGTACCGGCGCAACCTCTTTACTCAGCGCTTGAAGCGTCAACTCGGCCAAACGCTTGGTACTGCCCATGACATTCGTCGGCCGGACGGCCTTGTCCGTAGAAATCAGTACGAAGTTTGAAACCCCCGACTGCAGGGCGGCTTGAGCAGTGTTAAGCGTGCCGATGACATTATTCAACACGCCCTCGGCGATATTGTGCTCGATCATAGGCACATGCTTGTAGGCGGCAGCATGATAAACCGTATCCACTCTCCAGGTTTCCATCACATCAAGCAGCTTCTTTTGATAGCGGACGGACCCTAGAATGGGCACCAGCTTGACCGACGTAGACTCCCGAGAGGCGGGTGGTTCCAGCTCAGAAAGAACGCTGTAGAGATTGAACTCGCTGTGCTCAAACAACAGAAGCGTACTCGGCCCCAAAGAGAAAATCTGTCGGCACAACTCCGAACCAATGGACCCGCCAGCCCCCGTCACCATCACCGTCTTGCCTTTGATACAGCGCTCAAGCAAATCGGCCTGGGCCGGTACGGCATCGCGACCGAGCAAGTCAGCGATATCCACTTCCTGGATATCGTCCACCTTCACTCGTCCACTGGCCAGATCCGCGAAATTCGGCACGCTACGCACGTGAAGCGGAAAGCCTTCCAGGAAATTCAGAATCTCCCTACGACGCGCACGAGTAGATGACGGTAGGGCCAGGAGGATTTCCTCAGCGCCGGTAGCATCGATCATCTGTTGGATGTGTTTAGGTTTGTAGACATGGAGGCCTGAGATGGAGCGATGCGCGATACTTGAGTCGTCGTCGATGAATGCGACGGGGCGCATCACTCGGCCCATGCGCAACGCAGCAACCAGCTGATTACCCGCCACCCCCGCTCCATAGATGGCAACTTTGGTCAAACCATCATCCCGGCTGGTGAACGGCACGTGCTGAGCGGCGGTGAACCAGTCGCCCATGAAGTACTGGCGCATACACAGACGTAGCCCGCCGATAATCACCAGGCTCAGCCACCAATAATTGAAGATGATGGAGCGCGGGACGATGGCTTGGTGGTTGCTGTACCAATAGACGACAACCGCCAGGATCAGCGATGACAGACTCACTGCTTTAACGATAGCGATCAGCGCATCATTACCGAAATAGCGCATGACGGCGCGGTACATACCAAAGCGTATGAAAAGCGGGATAGCAACGAGCGGGGCAAAGGCGAAAAGCCATAGATGAACACGAAATGGGTTGTACATGTCATCAATGCCAAGTCGGACAATGAATGCCAGGAATAAAGCAAGCCACACCAACACCGTGTCGGTGGCAACCTGGATCAATCTTTTTTGCCACCAGCGGAGTCCAAGTAAATACACTCTGGCTTTATCCATATCCGCCCACCATCTCAGCTATCTCTCTTATTTTGGCTGTATCGATCAATTAAGCATCCGGCAAAAAAATGGGACTTTCAAGAAAAGTAGCAAGACGGTTCATCAGTTTTTTAACGAATTGCTCTCCGATTGACCTGCCTGATACTTCATTGCCAACATAATCAGCGGTGCATAAGCCAATACGATTCCGCTGCTTCCGTCCAGCTTGTAATACACCACACAAAACGCTATTGGCAGCAACCAAAACAGATTAATAAAGCCGACCGCCAAAGTGACAGGCAGATGTTTGCCGTATCGACGGGACGCAAATTGATAAGCATGACTGCGATGCGCCTCGTAAATTTTATCCCCCCGAACAAAACGACACAGCAGCGTGAACGTTGCATCGACGATGAAAACGCCTAAAAGTATCAACCAGCCCCAAAAAAGACTGGGCGAAATCCAAGCCGCCTGAAGCGTTAACATACCGATCATCAGCCCCAGAAAACCACTCCCAGCGTCCCCCATAAAGATTTTTGCCGGTGGCAAATTCCAGCAGAGAAACCCTGCGACGCAAGCAACCAGCAGAACCGGGGACCCAATGTGATCCGGCGCATTGCTCACCCAGTATAGTAGACCACCGCCAAGGCAAACCGTTATTGCTTCAACAGCGGCGATGCCATCGATGCCGTCCATGAAATTGTAAAGATTGAGCATCCACACCAGATATATCACTGCCAGTAGAGACCCGTACCCACCCAGTTCCAAGCTGACACCAAACAGGCTGATAGGCGGCAATCCCCCAAGCCAGTAAACTCCCCAGGTCGCCGCAAAAAAATGTGCCAACAAACGCCATCGCGCAGCGATATGCCGATGATCATCGAGAAAGCCGATGACGGCGGTTAGTACTCCAGCACCTGCCATGGCGGAAAAGGTTGTGCGGGCAATCAGGTCACCCGTGAACAAAACCATCAAAGCTAGGAGAAACGTCAGTACGATCGCCACGCCGCCACCCCGCGGCGTGGATACCGAATGGGAACTGCGGTCGTTCGGGACATCCAGCAAACTTCGAGAAAGGGCGTAACGGCGCAAAATGGCAGTAAGCACATAGGAGAGAACGAATAAAGCCAGAATAAGCCATCCATAACACATGGTTTCCAGCGCTCCAAAATAAGATCCTCACCATCACCGGATATAAGAGTTTATTCGAAGATGATAGATGGTGGAAAACAAGTCACAATGAACTCAATAGAAATATCCATATTTCTAAGCTGCACTTAGTACTGACCACACCGAAGAGCAGTAGTACCCCTCGATTAAACCAGCACCGAACAAATCACCATAATCTCCTTGCAAAGATTATAAAAACCACGCGCACCGACTTCGCGAAAAATAATGTCGCACACCCTGAGCAGGAAAGCCAGTGACAACATCGGGGGTAGCTTCTGCAGAGTTGTCGCCACCATGGCTGGAGCTTTAATCGGTCAAAAAACTATGTAAATCGAGTTCAGGTTTACGCTTCATGCTCCCCAGATGATCAGAGGCTGAGTTCTGGCCCTGCTATTGGCGCCTGATACTCAACCTCAATTTCAAGTTGGCAGAACTGATCAGACAATCAAAAAATAGGCAATCACATTATCTGCTTTAGTAATGGCTGAGACTTTAGGTATCCAGAGAACTCTGAAATCCCATGGTTCGTGAGATGCTGAAGGTCAAACAGTAGAGGATCCCCATATCTGTTATCGACCCACAGTCTGCACTGCTTGGAGGGGCAGAAAAAATCCAATACGTTGACAAAAAATATATTATTTTTTTCAGCCATTTTACGGGCGTCATTAACGAGATCTTGATAGCTCCACCGAATAATTTTTTTGTTATCCTCAGGAAAAAACAAAGGTATGGCTCGGTCATTAGGCAAGGATTTTATGTAGTCCGCTGAGGTCATACCTAATACCGGGGAGACTCCCAACATGATTACATTCTTAGTGATGGATTTTGCCGCCAACACTCCGGACTCTACATCTACCCATTCCCGAGGCCGGTACTGGAAATTTATTACAACAGCCTTTATATTTATTGCTCCCGCAAGGCGCCTGAGCAACTCAGCCGAGTGTGAAAAACACTTAGTTTTAACATCGCCCGGCGGACAGCTTGACTGATGGAGCATTATAAAATTCGTATCTGGAAATGCTCTTCTCAATGCATGTAGAGTGTCTCGCCCAACACTGTCCCCCATAACGAGAACGTTTTCCGCTTTGGCTTGAGAGGTTAGACACAGAAATAAACGGTCATTCGTATTGCCCTGATCGTAACTGCATGTCCACCCACTATGAATTTTAGAATCATACTGCGGAATCTTACCGTGAAAGTTCACATTCAGACTAGACATATAAATGGCAGTTTCCTCTTCAATCCGAGAAATCATAGTTGCCCTGTCGCCGCTGTATAACTTTGCACGAGTCTCAGTGAACGCAGCCAGCTGAACGCCTGCGAAATTTGGAGTTGAACTTCCATACACGAGCGCTGCAGCCCCAATCAAAAAGGTTGCCGCCATTGCGTATGCTTGACGCGTTGAACCGATAACAGCTTTCTTTCTGATTGGCTGCTCGATGAGAAAGTACGAGGCAACCGAAAGCAAAAAAGCAAACAATAGACCAGCTGCCAGATCGCTCCAAGTAGCTGCGGGTTTAGCTGTACGGATGGCAACGAGGATCGGCCAGTGCCATAAATATAGAGAATAGGAAACTAAACCGACCCAAACGAAAGGCTTAGACTTTAGGATCGTCGCGACAATCCTCCCGTGCCCCTGAGCAGAAATTATCAGCGCAGTTCCCACCGTCGGGAGCAATGCCGCAGCCCCTGGAAATACTGTGTCTTTTGAGTAGGTGAAAACAGGTACCAGAATCAGCAATAGCCCCGTAATCTCGAGGGCATCAACGATTAATACCTTACGAGGTGCCCGAAGTCCTGAAATAGCAAGTATTGCTCCGATTAAAAGCTCCCAAAATCTTGATAATGAGCTGTAAAAAGCAGTTTCCCGCTCAAATCCTTCAATCAAATATATAGAATATATAAGCGAAACAAACGCCAAAAACACACTTATTGAAAGAAGCCGCTTGCGGCAAACTTTACATATCGCCAGCAGAAGCACCGGAAAAACAAAATAAAATTGCTCCTCTACAGAGAGCGACCATATATGAAGTAACGGAGTTAGCTCCCCAGGACCATCAAAATACGCAACTTCTGACAAAAAGAACCAGTTAGAAACAAACCCGAGGGCAGCATATACACTTCGGCAAAAATCACTGAACTGCTGACCATTAAAAAGAAAAAATGAAAACAACCATGCCACGATAAAAACCGGGATAAGAGGCGGCAGTAAACGGCGGGCGCGACGTTCATAAAAGTTCAAAAATGAGAACCGCCCCCCATCCAACTCTTTAACGATCATGGATGTAATCAGATAGCCAGAGATTACAAAAAAAACATCTACACCTACAAAACCTCCCGGCAAGAAACTAAAACCTGCATGGAATAATAGAACACTGACTACCGCTATCGCCCGTAGCCCGTCAATCTCCGATCTGTAGCCTATCATTCTGCCGCCGACTCCTTTGATACGGCACCCACCCCATGGTCAGATGCATATCCCACAAGAAAACCGCTCCCCGAATACACAAGGGGCTTACCTATATCAATTGTTTTTAAACCTAACGACATTTACAGACAGTATATTAACGAAAGGGAACCCTCCATGCAAAAAAAGGCGCCATCATACCCCCAAGCAAACGCAGGGTACTCATTTTTCAATACCAACTTACTGTATAGATGAACAGATCTATAGACTCGCAACGCTTTGTGCACGGAGCAAAAGCTTCAGGCAGGACTTGCAGGGACATTCTACAGGGACGCCCAGCGCTGGTTGGCGTCAGACACTTACGTATCAAGAAACAATGACTGCTGTCTTTGCTAAGTCAGGGTGTAACTAAGAGGGATGGTTTGACCAGAACACATGCAGATTAAAAAGCCACTTAAAAGTGCAATCATTAATAAGCTGCGACGCACCATATGAATAAACTGATACACCGTGAAGTGATTTTTTCAGCCGCTTTCGAACTCTAGCCGAGTGCTCTTCCACCCCAAATTATCGAGTAACTCAGCGAAGTATTGTCCCAAATAAGACAACTACACTCCACCGTCACCCCGCAGATGAACCATCCAATGCAAGCCTTTTGGATTTAGTTTGCACAGCGAGCAAAATAGCGATAGGTAACCAAAATACAGTCCAGTAATTACCAGGACGGGTGAAGATGCGTTCGACGTCAGTCAGCATCACGATCAAAGCGTAAACAAGCGCTGGAAATGCCAATCGAACCCAAGGATTACTTCGGTCACACCAAGCCTTATAACACACGCCAAGCAGGCCTGTTCCCAGCAACGCTATTGATATCAAACCACTGTCATATATCTGCTGAAGATAAAGACTGTGGGCATGAGGCGAAGAAGTTTTTCCATTGGGCCAATCATAGTTAAATGGTGTTCCCAGGCCGTATCCAAATACCCAATGATCCTGCATCACAGTGAAATAGTAATTCCAAATTGGGCCTCTACCGGACAGCTGGCGCTTAAATAACTCGTTGAGCAGGTGTTCCCACCAAATAACAGTCGCGGTTACTGCCACCAAAGAGCATAGCCCCAGAATCCACCAGCCTCTTCGAGAATTTTGCAACGCAACAGCAACAAAACAACCTGCACCTACACCGACCCACGCTCCACGGGCATACGTCAAAAGCACATACAGTACCAGTACGGCAAAGACCAAAAACCAAAACAGCGCCTTCCGCAGACTAACGCGCTGATCAATGGCAACTCCGAAGACCCACGTAGCTATGGCACCATGAAAAATACCGGCGGCTACTGGATATCGATAGTTTGCAATTTCTCCAATACCTAGACGATCAATGCGAAAAGTCCGGTAGATCAATGGACGATCTAGCCACCAGAATTGATAAATCAGTGTTGCCAAAGCCCCTAATGCAACGAGCAATATCCCACCTAACAGAGCCCTACGAAGTAAGACCTCTCCTCTATCCATTAGCAGGAATACGGCAAGCAGGAACAAAGTAATGAAAAGCCCACGTTTAGCAAAGGATAGTGAGCTTGTTTCGGAATTGAATGCCCAGGTACTACTTAGCGCTACCCATACCAGAAAAGCAATCCAAGGCATGTAATGAGCACCTATACGCCGCTCGGTTCCTTTTAAAACTGTACAAATAAAAAAAATCAACGCCGGAAGCAATAACCAAAGATAAACTTGCGCGTTCCGCGCACTCCCTGAAACTATCCATACCCTACCACTTATTTGGATAAATAGGCCTATCGCCAGCGCCCAAAGCATTATGACCTGCCACTTAGCGCTTACAGGCTTGTCGCCAAGAAGCCGAACACCACTTACCATATCAACACCTTAATTCAAAATACTCAAAACGCATTTTTATTGACAAAGCCTTTGAATACCGTAAGAAATATTATCTTTATATCTATCCACAACGACCAATTATCTATATACCAAAGGTCGTACTCAACGCGCTTCTGCATCTTATCCAAGGTATCCGTTTCACCTCGATAACCGCTAACTTGCGCCCAGCCAGTAATACCTGGCTTGACCTTGTGTCGCTGCATATACGACTCAACTAAATCTTTGTAATACTCATTATGAGCCAGCGCGTGAGGACGTGGCCCAACGATAGACATACGCCCTTGCAGTACGTTAAAAAACTGCGGTAACTCGTCCAGACTAGTACGCCGCAGAAACGCTCCGACGCGCGTCACTCGACTATCATTGCGAGAGGCCTGCGTAACGTCACCGCCACTTTCATTATGAACAACCATTGAACGAAACTTATAAACCTTAAAGTGCTTACCATTAATACCCATACGGTATTGCTTGAACAACACGGGCCCAGGCGAACTTAATTTAATAGCGATACCAATCATGAAACATAATGGCAGTATCAACAAGCTGATCAATCCACCAATCACCAAATCCTCAAGCCGCTTCAATACCTGTGCCGGCCCGTCGATGGGGCTGCAGCTCAAGTCCAAGGAATAAAGGCCGGCAATATGGCTTACCCGATGATTAAGTAATCTAATATCTCCCCATTCGGGAATAAAACGTACGGCAACCGTATGGTGGCGTAAAGCATAAAGAATTGAACGTATGGCCCCTCCCTCGCTAAGAGGCAAACACAGCCAAACTTCATGCACACTATGCTCATCTACCCTCTCAGCCAAGCACTGCAACCAGTCTTCATCAGCCCTATACTTAAGATTCGTCGCAACTCTAAACCCATAGCCATCCAATGTTCGGCCGCTGCGCAACTGCCCAGCAGACTCGCCTCCCGAGTCCACCAGCAATACTGTTTTCAAGTTCATTCCAGACGAACGCAAACGGCGTAATAACAAATACACTCCCAAGCGCAGCAACAGGCAAAAGACTCCCCCAGTCGCTAGCATCAACGAAAACCAGATTCTGGAATAATTGTCTGACACTTTGAGGAAGAATGACGATGACAGAAGTATGCCGGCGGCCGAGAACCAACAAACCAACAACACACTCAATTGTCGCCAGAATGTATATCCCCGCTGCGAACCGTAAACGCCACCAGAGGCCATGCAGACAACGACAACAATAGCGGTAATCATAGTTGCCGTATTATACCGCCCCATCATGTCAAAGGTGCCGAAACGGTACTCATGGGCCACCAACCCTGCGGCAATTACAATGAGCATATCCAGCAGCGCCACAAAAAAGGGCACAGGGTAGCGCTCCGCAAAGGTAGGCTGATAGCGATGAATAACTTGCATGTCCTTTACACAATCTCCGATATTATAGGGGTCGAATAACGCATACTAAACCCCGGCAATCTGAATACTCAAATATAAACAAAAAACAACCGGGCCAAGCGTTCTACCTACCAAGACAGGAGCCAGATTGCAAATCCAACACAGCGCCCATTATTCCATTAGAGGTCATTTTGGCTTAACCCGTCCGTATTTGTCTTCCAAACGTACAATATCATCCTCACCAAGATAGGATCCAGATTGCACCTCAATGAGTTCGAGCGGGATGACGCCTGGATTTTCAAGCGCATGGACCTGACCAATAGGTATATAGGTGGATTGATTTTCAGTGACCAAATAGGTCCTTTCACCATTGGTGACCTGCGCGGTACCGCTCACGACAATCCAATGCTCGGCGCGGTGGTGATGCATCTGAACAGACAGCTTCGCGCCTGGGTTAACAGTGATGCGCTTGACCTGATAGCGGGGGCCGTTATCAATGCAATCGTATCCCCCCCAAGGGCGATAAACCTCACGGTGGTTGGCATGCTCGTGACGCTTTATGCTTTTGAGCTGCTCAACGATTTTCTTCACATCCTGTACCTGGCTTTTATGGGTCACCAACACTGCGTCCTTGGTTTCCACTATCACCAAATCGGTTACCCCTACAGCAGCAACCAGACGATGCTCAGCATACACGTAACTACTACTAATCCCCTCATGAAGCACATCACCTACAAAGACATTTCCATCGCCATCCTTCGGACTAACGTCCCAAAGTGCAGACCATGAGCCGATGTCACTCCAGCCGGCCTCCAAAGGCACCATGACCGCATCGGCGGTCTGCTCCATCACAGCGTAATCAATCGAGTCCTCAGGGCACTTCATGAAGGACTCTGCATTGATCCGAGTAAAATGCATGTCCTGTTCTGCCCCCGCGAGAGCTTCCCGACAAGCGTTGACAATTTCAGGTCGATGCAGCGTGAGCTCTTCCAGATAGCGGCTAGCACGAAACATGAACATACCGCTATTCCAAAAATAATCCCCGGAGGCAAGATAACTCTGAGCAACTTGTAGATCGGGCTTTTCAACAAAGCGGTTAACCATATAACCATCTTGTCCGACCGATTTACCCTTCTCGATATAGCCATAGCCCGTTTCTGGAGAAGTCGGAACTACACCAAAGGTAACTAACTTACCCGATTCCGCGAAAGCCAACGCAGCCTGAACACTTGAATGAAAAGCTGGTACATCCTGAATAAGATGATCAGCTGCCAGCACGAACAGTATCGGATCCTGCTCTTCACTTATGGCCTGCAACGCAGCCAATGCAATTGCCGGAGCTGTATTGCGCCCCACGGGCTCTAGGATAATATTGGCTTGATCCATCCCCAACTGACGCAACTGCTCTGCTGCGAGAAAGCGATGCTGTTCGTTACAGATCAAGCGGGGTAAGTCTGCCCCCAAACCTTCAAGTCGCCTGATTGTCTCTTGTAGCATCGAATACTCAGAATCAATAAGCGGTAAAAACTGTTTAGGCTTGAGTTGCCGAGATAGCGGCCAAAGGCGTGATCCAGAACCACCAGCCATAATTATCGGACACAACATAAAAATTCACCTTATATAATCACTTCATGCAGATGAGTAGTGAGACTCATATGCGCTAAGCAACTGCCAGAGAGCACGCTCGTGAGTAAAGTTTTTAGAGAAGCTCAATCTAAACTTGGCATATAAAATAAAAACTATTCAACGAGCTTTTTAAACTTAAAAAAGTCGGAACACTTCTCATCCACGAACGCCTTCAATTTACTCCTAAAAACCTCAGTTGCAAATGTTTCAGCATGAGCACGAATAGCAAGCGGATCAAAAACGAAGTCAGTTTCAAATTTATTTACGGCATTCTTTATTGAGCTTTCGGTCTGTTCCTGAAAGAAAACTCCTGTCTTTCCTTCCAGGACAGTTTCAAGCGCCCCGCCTTTACCATAGGCTATTACCGGGGTACCGCAAGCCTGCGCTTCAACGGGAATAATTCCAAAATCTTCCTCAGCTGCGAAGACGAATGCCTTTGCACGTTGCATGTGATCGCGTAAAACATTAAAAGGTTGATACCCCATAATAGTCACGTTTGGACCAGCAGCCTGCTTAACCTTATTAAACTGAGGACCATCACCTATAACAATCAATTTTTTATTCGGCATTTCCGAAAAAGCCTTGACGATCAGATCCATTTTTTTATAAGGAACCATTCGTGATGCGGTAAGGTAAAAATCGCTCTTACCTTCAACCAACTCAAAATCCTCAACCGCGACATTAGGATGAATAGTTACAGACTCACGCTTATAAACTTTACTAATCCGGCGGCCAATATAGTCGCTGTTCGCGACAAAGAACTCTACGTTATTTGCTGTCCTGCTATCCCACCCTCTGATCTTGTATAACATGTACCGAGCCGCCCACCCTTTCAACCCCCGCTCCAGGCCAGACTCTGCCAGATATTGCCCCTGCATATCCCACGCATAGCGAATGGGTGAGTGGCAATAACATACATGCAGTTGATCAGGACCGGTAATGACACCTTTAGCGACTGCGTGACTGCTACTTATAACAAGATCATATCCAGAAAGGTCTAACTGCTCAATCGCAAGAGGCATCAAAGGCAAATATAGCTGATATCGGGTGCGGGCTTTGGGGAGATGTTGAATAAAGGTCGTTTTGGAAAGTTTTCCACCCAATTTTTCTCGATCACTAGCAGACAGAAAATCAACAACAGAGAAAAGATCAGCATCAGGCCAAAGATTAATAATTTCCGCCAATACTTTTTCAGCCCCAGCAAAAGTAACAAGCCAATCGTGAACTATAGCAATCTTCATATTTTTCCCTAAACACACAAATACAAAACAGAAAAGAAACCGATTACACTATCAATACATTATCCGCTGCGATCACACTTCAAAAACAAATTTGAAAAGCATAATTTTATTATTATGCCCAACAAAAGCGCCGCAATCATTGCGTACTGCCCGAGACCTGTTGTGAATAAATTCACCACTGCAAAAAAAGGTATAAACGTGCAAAAAATCAAGTACATTGGCAACCAACAAAAGTTCCGCGTTATTACATTGCGCGCCACCATGCCAATTACAATAGCAAAAAATAAACAAGCAACACCTGCGCCTAACGGGCCAAAATCATAAAGCACAGGCCCAAACAGTGTAGTGTAAACGCCCGGCCTGACTACACCCGCCGTTAAAACATCCTCAATTCTACCGAGCTCTAACAGAGACATAACAATTTTTGATGGAATATAAAAACTCTGTAAACCATACGTCGTCGCGCCGTCAGTCAATCCGCAAAGGTAAAAAAACTCGTATACCCCATGCGTAATATACTGACTAAAATGAGTAAAGGCATATACAAGCCCAGACAAGCCGGCATCACCATCGTTTGTCAGATAGTTGACAACCCCCTCACTTGCAGGGGCAAACCGTGCATAACCCGAAAGCTCCATAGACGCTATGGGATCAACTCCCATCTGCACTGTTCTTACCCAAAAAACCATACCTGCAAACCAAACCAAAGCAATCGCAGCGGTCATTCCTAAAATGATATTCCTCAAAGAAACCTTGATATATCCT
Organism: Pseudomonas sp. NFACC45; assembly: GCF_900113505.1. Lineage (NCBI taxonomy): Bacteria > Pseudomonadati > Pseudomonadota > Gammaproteobacteria > Pseudomonadales > Pseudomonadaceae > Pseudomonas > Pseudomonas sp. NFACC45. Next base: position 282,353 of record NZ_FOPO01000011.1, on the reverse strand, counting down.
GTCATCAGAACGGAAAGCAAACAAACGGCCATGAATATGACCAAACCACTTCGAGATCCTTGAAGCACCACATCGGAAACCGCAAATACAGCCGACAGAATCAGCATTGGAAAATGACTGATCCTTGGAATACCGGCACTTCTCATGAAAAAGATCAGAAATGGAAGAAATAAAAACATTGACGAGAGTACAGCTCCAATCAAGGCGACACTTTCCATACCTCCTGATGCAATCATTTCTCTGTTGGCCATAAAATCAGCGCCGATATTTCCCCCTGCCCGGATAAAAATTCGCTCGAAGATCCGAAGCGCTAATCCAAAAACCCCCATCAAAAAAACGAGCCAAATTAAAATACCTAACAGTCGCACATCAAAATGCACATAAAGCGTTTTCCCTCGCCTTCGCCCGCAAGACAAAAACATACCCATATAAAAAATCGATGTGTAGATTAAAAAAACAACAAAAGAAAAATCCCCGCCTTCATAGCTAAAATTAATCGGCGCCAACAACCAAATAAAAAAATATACAGTACCACCCATCAAAAAAATTTTATGCGGACAGAACACGGCTAGCTTCAAAACAGAAGCATTCATACTTTCACCCTTTATTTTTAGAACCAAAACTATCAACCCAGGAGCTTCGACCTAAATATGAATATAAACTGCACTGCAACCATACTAATAAAGCCTGCAAGCCATGCTATGGTGAGCGAAAACTTGTGATCCGTCCCCCCTGTAAAATAGAAACTCCCAAAGATAATTATAAAGACAATTAACCCCAAGGCCACGGCAATAGATTGTGACATGACTCTACCTGCACTACTTAGAATCCCTTCGAAAGAGGCACTGGCGGACCATAAAATCATTACTCCGGCCATCGACCAGACCAGCCATATATCATTAGAGTCGGGTAAGGGAATATTAAAAGAGCGAACAAATTGAGACGACACAGCGAAGGCAATAAGTACGGAAAATATTGCCACCAACCCTACACAGCCCAACAAAGCAAATTTCCTTTTGGTCAAATCTCCACTATAGATCCGCCTAAAATAGAAAGTGTTAATAAACTGATGAATTATAATTGCAATAGACAGCCAGCGAAAAACTATCGAAAAAGACGCTACAAGAGTCGCATCACTCACCCCTCCCATTAGCAACCTGGGTCCGGCCATAAATGCGCCCATTAATGTACCTCCAATTAAAAATTTATAACTAAGAGAGAACATTTTTTTATAGTCTTCATGATGCCAGTAATTAACACTGGGTAGATCTGATATTTTAATCAAAAGCCATAGCATAAAAAGCTCGACGGTGATCATCACGAGCATAAACCCGAGCACAAAATCCACACCCACAACCGTCAACAACAAGGACAACATTAGAGCGATATATAGAGCACTCTCTGCTAGAGATGCCCAAGCCCCCTTTCCTAGCCCCTTCAGACGAGCAGATAGCGCCAACTGCAAAACCACCATCGCACTTTGCAGTGTCACGACACCGACAAAGGAGACCTTCCAATCAATGCCTGCCACAGGTAATAGCAAAACAAAAAGCAGTGCACAAGAGCACACCAAGCAAACATACATCACGGCGGCTCTTACATAAGGAGTAAATACCCCTCCCAAGGAACCATAAGCGACAACACCATGAGCACCTAACGCCATTATCGGACCGAGGGTCATTGATAGCGAGAGCCACCATTCAAGAGCGCCATATTGGGCCTTGCTTAATAACCATGCGGCCAAAAACGGCGCAAATAATACTGAAGATTTCGAAGCACCAAATAAGACAGCATGCCCTGAAAGCCTTGTTACAAAACTATGCAATGTCAGCTCTCCGGTTTCTTATTGAAAACCGCTTCAACCAAACCATTAACTTTTACCTCTGGATAACGCTGCTTGGCCGCATCGTAATCTGACTCAATCCATCTCAGCGCTTGACTTACATACAGGCCAGGTTTAACAAGCGACTTCGAAACACAGGAAGATGCTCCGACCGTTATACCATTATTAATTGTCACTCCAGCATTGATGACGCACGCAGAACCTATATAGACGTTATTTCCAATCTTTACGCTGCCATCAACTCTAAATCTATCCAGGCCGGCGGGAGCATGAAGATACCCATGCGTCCATATTTGGCTCGCCACTCCTGCAATAGTAGTATAGTTACCCAATCGAACGCTTCGAGTACAATCAACAAGATGCTTAGATGTAATTTTAGAAAACACCCCCAGACGCAAAACAGATCGCCCCCATGTAACGCCTCGTCTTGCTCTTATTATTTTATTGAAATTACCGATTGCGGCATTCTTTCGAAGAAATACCCAGACATCACCTCTTATCTGGTTAAAATGTTGGAGATATGAGCTATCTTTCAATACCAAAGCTTTGCATGACAGGTAGTTCCCATGACCAACTTTAACCGAATCATGTAAAATGATCTTGCCACACTCAATCCAAGAGAAACCGATTTTACAACCTTTGCCAATCTCCCAACCAAGAAGCCTTAACAAGAAATTTTTCGGCATTATTGGCGGAAATACCAAGCATACAATCGCCGCAAGTTTTTTCTTCACATGCATTGCTCAGCCACTCTTATCAGATTAGCGCCAACCTTTTCTATGTTCTTCGAATCTAACACCGAAGGTAGACTGGCAGGATCAGAGATCAAACCTGGAAAGGTAGTGAAGTAGAGTTTTTTAACCAAGTCGGTTCTGCCCTTGTCGTCAGCCAACTGAAACAGCCCTGCGTCAATTCGTGCAATAACAGTTCTGACTTCCTCTACGCTGTCGGCATACGAATAGCCGACCTCATCAGACAATACTCCAGGCCCAAACTGAACAACAGGCTTGCGAGAAAGAACACTTTCAACAGCAATAGTACCGGTAACAGTACAGACGAGATGAATTCGATTGAATATCTTGTCCATTCCCATTTCAAAGGGTATTGGAACAATACGTTGGTCCTTTGAGACAAGATCTAACAGGCTATTGTTCAGCTCGTACTTTGATTTGGGGTTCAATTTTACGAGTAACTTCCACCCCAGAGGTAAGGCCTCAGCAAGGTCACTTATAAGTCGTGACTGATCCCTGTATTCCTGCCCCCACAGATCAAGATTTGACTCTGGTTGCATTTGCATGGGATATAAGAGATAGCGATATCCATCGTCAAGTTTAAATTTCGACGTACAAGTTTCACTCCAATCAATCAAAAGCCGTGACACCGCCTTGTCTAGCTTTCTTTTCCGCCAAGGAGATGGCGTATTAAATCGCTCCCCGCGAAAATAGCTCTTTATCAATACCAAGCGATTTGGAAACGAGCCATGGATTGGAAAAATACGTCCTACATCAGTAGGCAATGATGGCCGCATATATTCAGGAATTCGCTCGCGCTTGCGTATAGCCTCCGCGAGGGAATAGCACTCTTCATCCGAAGGTAAATCTGTTGATCCATCAATCGCATTCTTGGTATCGCCCAGATAAATGCTATACCGTCCGCCAGGATAACCAGGCATCGATGGATGAAAGAATGGTACGTTATTTTTCTTGCACCACTCGACCGTCATCAACTCATGAAATAACGTCGCCTCACCAATCACAAGCTCAGGTTTCTCAATTGAAAGAATACGCTCTATTTCGGCGTTGTAGTACTCATAGTGAGTAGTGTCTCCGCCGAAATAGTTAATATATCTATCCGACTTGATAACTTTTTCGAGTCCATGATTACTTGAAAGAGATTTCATATCTCTTCTCGAAGGAAAAGGTATCACATTAGCCGTGCCATTTTTAGGCATAAAACTCGGATTCTGCACTACCCAAGCTACATAATGTCCTTGCTTGATGAAATATTCAGCTAACGCATCCCAGAAAAAAGTCTTATATCTATTTTCCAACATTACTATTTTCATGAGTTAATACTTTTCTTTTCGCTCAATAAATCTAAAACCAGGACCAACGACGATCGAGTTCTCTGGAATGCTTTTACTTACAACTACACCTGCTCCAATGACCGAATTCTTGCCAATTGTAACACCAGCCAAAATGATACTATGCGCACCAATCCACACACCATCTTCGATGGTGATTGGCTTAGCTATATGCTTATAGGGCAACTCTCCATTAATATCTAAAGAGGCTGTCTCTATATGGACTCCTTGCGAAAGCCTAACTTCGCTGCCAAATGAAACAGGTGACATGGCGCCTATGACACAACCTGGACTCAACATGACTCTTCCTGAAAAGCGTATATTTTCAGGGCATTTAAAAACAACACTCCAATGACAGTTGCTTCCTTTCGGTATATCCAACAACGACCTCGCCCTCGCGAAGGTCCAAAATCTATCAAAACCAATGCCCAGAGTAATCAGCGCTCTAAAAAAGCACTTAACGATTGAAAATTGAAAAACAAATTCTGCAATATCCTTTAATGTATTCTTCATTTCACATAAAGCCGATTGACATAACCATCCAAATCCAAAATTTTACTGCTGTTCAGTTTTACTGGACTGTAGTCGTATATACCTATTGGATGAAGGGAGTACTGTGCTTGAAATAAAAGCCGTCGCTCAGTCGAAGGAAGCTGTCCTTTATGTAAACCAAACGTATTTTCTAGAAAGGCTGTCCCCCTCGTACCAGTAAAATACTTGATACCGTCCTTTCCAAAACTAGTCTCCACTTCCTCATCTGTGTATCTGCGAATTTTTCTAAATGCCGGATTTCTATGACTCCCTGGAACAAAAACATGGGGCCCTGAGTCAGAGCCTACATCCGTCAAATATATAAATAACTTAATAAACCGCAGATCATCCACATCTCGATGAAAACTCTCAGCCTCCTGAGGAGCATCATGACCGGGATAAGACCACCAGACGCTTAAGTTGGACAGCGTCGGCTTTGCACCGAGGATATTTTCAACAACTTTAAGGACTCTCTCATCATTGACCCACTTCATTGCATGTGGCGAGTTAACAATATCCTCGGTAGAAAAAGGCGCGGTGTGACAATCCGCTGGTGGCCTCTCGGGGTCGAAGTAACCGGCATCTGCATCCCAACGATCGAAAGTTTTTTTATCAGAAAACCAGTCGACCATTTCTTTGACTTCGCTCTCCCTCACTAAATTATCCAGCATTGCATAGCCCGCTTCATGTAAAGAGGCCGCATCATCCTCATAGGGAATAACAGGTAGTGATTTGCTTGGCAACCGTTTACAAGCAAGGTCAGATAACAGCTCTCTGCACTTTGGATTCATCAAGAGCCTCTGACTGAAAAAAGCAAGTCTTTTTAAGGGATACACTCGACCTATTATTTTCTTTATCTTTGTTTCAGCCATGACTCACAGTCCTTTCATCAGAAGCCAGCATTATCACTAAATTTTATATCCCAGTATCTACTAACTTAGTGCTATGCAAAAAAGCAATCCAACCCAGCTAGAGTTACCTTGTATTTCGTTCCATTACGTCGATTTACCGTAGGTCTATATCGAGACTCAAGCTATATGCGTCAAATCCTCTCCTGCGAAATATGATCAAGCAAGTTGCCAACATGCTCCTAACAGATTAAATGGCAATCAGCCCCACGCCCTTAACGCTTCAGAAAAAGTTAGGCATTGAATGGCACACCCGCTGTTTATTTGCAGCGAAGCATCAATCCGCCCCCCCCTTTCATTAAATTCACGAAGGGTTGGACTCAGCTTGAAAGGCTTTGTACAGCCATTCCGCGCGAACCCAGTCCTCGGGAGTATCTATGTCCTGCACGCGGTGACGCGGCAACAGGACGGCACTAGACTCGGGGCTGAAGATCATTTTGCCCTGTAACCATGCATCGGCGAGCCCCCAGTAGAACTGCCCGGCGTCGTGATAGCTTTCATCAAGGTCCTGAGAGCGGGTATTAAAGTACTCTGGGTAGAACATTTCGACACGTCCGGTTCCAGTCAGGCGAATTGCCCGCTGAACAGGGAATGCATAACTGGTGACTGAGAACGCATACTGGCTTCCCGACAGTTCCAGGGTGTTCAATCCGCGACGCAGATCCTCAGAACTTACAAAAGGCGCGGTGGCATATACACAACATACCTGTCGAGCGTCAAAACCGTTCGCCTTGCACCACTCGATCGCCTGCTGAATCACCGGAATAGTCCCGGTGTAATCGTCAGACAGTTCGGCCGGACGCATGAACGGAACACTGGCACCGTACTGTTGGGCAACTTCAGCTATTTCTTCGTCGTCCGTAGAAACAATTACTCTATCAAAACAACCACTTTTTAATGCCGCTTCAATCGACCAGGCGATCATCGGCTTTCCGCAAAACATTTTGATGTTTTTTCGTGGGATACGTTTGCTGCCACCCCGGGCAGGAATGACGGCCAGTCTCATACTCGCAGAGCCTTGGAGATTGCTGTCACGACCTGATCCTGCTGCTCGTTGGTCATGGTCTGGAACATTGGAATACTGATGGCTTCACGATAGTAGTCTTGCGCCACTGGGTAGTCTTCAGGCTTGAAGCCCATCCGCGCGTAATAAGGCTGAGTGTGAACCGGAATGTAATGCAGGTTTACACCAATCCCTTGTTCTCGCAAGGATTCGAATACTTGGCGGTGAGTCCGAGTAATTTTTTCCAGTTGCAGACGAATCACATAGAGGTGCAAACCCGAATAGCTGTCGACATGTTGCCACGGCGTGCTCACTGGTAATGTGGCCAGCAGATCGTTATAGCGAGCGGCCAACTCATGCCGACGAGCGATGTACTGATCCAAGCGCTCCATCTGGCTGAGGCCTAACGCTGCCTGCAGTTCGGTCATCCGGTAATTGAACCCCAGATCAATCTGTTGGTAGTACCAGGGCCCATCTGCTTCGTGGGTCATCTGCTGCGGATCACGGGTAATACCGTGACTGCGCAACAGGGCCATTTTATTGGCCAACTCGGCATTGTTGGTCATAGCCATACCACCTTCAGCGGTGGTAATAATTTTGACCGGGTGAAAACTGAATACGGTGATGTCGCTGTACTTACTGTTACCGATGAACGCCCCCTGGTATTTACCGCCAATGGCGTGCGAGGCGTCTTCGATAATCTTGAACCCATAACGGCCGGCCAGGGCGTGAATCGCCTGCATGTCGCAGGGCTGCCCACATAGATGTACTGGCACCACGACTTTTGGCAAGGTTCCTTCGCGTTCAGCCTGTTCCAGCTTACGCTCAAGCGCTTGCGGGCATAGGTTGTAGGTACGAGGGTCAATATCCACGAAGTCGACTTGCGCACCGCAATACAAACCGCAGTTGGCGGAAGCAACGAAAGTAACCGGACTCGTCCACAGGCGGTCGCCGGGACCAAGACCCAGTGCAAGGCAAGCAATGTGCAGCGCCGAAGTGGCACTGTTCACCGCTAGCGCATGACTGGCGCCTACATGGCGCGCAACCTGTTGCTCAAAGCGAGGCACCATCGGGCCTTGAGTGAGAAAGTCCGATTGCAACACCCCAACCACCGCATCAATGTCAGCTTGGGTTACGTCCTGGCGACCATAGGGAATCATGGATCAGATGCTCCCAATCTTGGCTTCGTTGACGGTGATCCAATTCTGCAGATCTTCGTCACTCATCCACTCGGTATTATTGTCACTGGCATAAACAAAACCTTCAGGGACTTTCTTGCCATCCTTGATCCGTTTCGCGCAGGTTGCCCACTCGTTGATCACTGGCAGGATCTTGAAGTGCTCTGGGTACTCGTAGGTGTAATAGGAGTCTTCGGCGCTGATCATCTGCTCATGCAGTTTCTCCCCTGGACGGATGCCGACGATTTTTTGGGTGGCGTCCGGTGCAACGACACGGGCAAGATCAGTGACCTTCATGGACGGGATCTTTTTCACGTAGATCTCACCGCCCTCCATGTCTTCAAATGCATGCCAAACCAGCTCGACGCCCTCTTCCAGAGAGATCATGAACCGGGTCATGCGCTCGTCGGTAATAGGTAGTTCGCCACTGTCCTTGATCGACATGAAGAAGGGGATTACCGAGCCACGCGAGCCCATGACATTGCCGTAGCGCACTACTGCCATACGCGTCTCATGGCCCCCGGCATAGGAGTTACCGGCAACGAAAAGTTTGTCGGATGCCAGCTTAGTTGCGCCATACAAGTTGATCGGGCTGCTGGCCTTGTCGGTGGACAATGCGACAACGCGTTTGATGCCTTTGTCGATGCAGGCATCGATCAGGTTCATCGCACCGTTGATGTTGGTCTTGATGCACTCGAACGGGTTGTATTCGGCAGTGGGTACAATTTTGGTCGCAGCCGCATGAACCACATAGTCAACACCATCAAGGGCCCGATACAGGCGCTCTTTGTCGCGAACGTCGCCGATAAAGAAGCGAACACGTGAGTCACCCTCGAATTTTTTGGCCATGTCCCACTGCTTCATTTCATCCCGAGAGAAGATGATGATCTTTTTCGGGTTGTACTTGGCTAAAGTCATGGGCACAAAGGTGTTACCGAAAGAACCAGTACCGCCTGTGATGAGAATGGTTTTGTTGGTGAACATTAACGCGTCCCTTGGTTGCTTCCCGAGCGAAGTCAGGATTGGAATAAACGGTAAGGTGCGGAGTCAGGCAGTAGAGCCCCCATGACTTCCAGCCCAATACGAAAAAAAGCTGATATACAACTCTACTGGTACAGCCAGTTGCGACCAGTATTGCGCAAACCTCCAAGTTGTCAGGATGAAAATCCTCAGACTGGCATATGGCGATGAATCATCGGCCGCTCAACGCCTTGGGCACATATAGCCTGCGGGCAGGAACCGTGGACTCTCTGGCCCGGGGCACGCTACCGCCCCAGGATTTACCGTTGGCTTCCTGAGAACGCAAACACCTATCATTCTTCCCCTCCCGTATCTGAAGCCATCCATTGCTAGGCAGAAACGATATTTGCCAACGGTACACTGATTTGCCGTTGACGGTTCAGCATGTTGATGAGCAGGATGACTCGCTCCTCCCCTTCCATCGCCATGAACACGGCGTCGATCTCAGAGAGGCCACTGTCAAGGATGCGAACATTGTCGCCGACGTTAAAAATCTTTTTTACTTCGGATTCTGATCGCTGTTGCAGTTGGTAAATCAGGTCATCGGCTACGCGCAATGGCTGCCCGCCAAAAGCGACTACCCGAGCAATGCCGCGGGTTGAACGCAATGGTGCCCAACTGGCTTCGTTAGACATCTGAATAAATAGATAACCAGGGAACAGCGATTCAATGCTTGTCTGCCGCTGTCCGCGCACGATGCGTTCGCGCCTGCACGTCGGACGCGCACATTCGTAGCCTTGTCGGCTAAGGTTGTCTTCGGCGCGCTCGTCCTGACGAGGTTTGCATTGCACCAGGTACCAATTTCGAGTCTGAATCATCAGGTGTCTTGGCATCGCGATCTAGTTTTCATTTCCCACTCTATCTCAAGCGCTTAGCTTGGTCGAAATTATGCCTGCTATCGCCCCACATGGCTTTAAGGTAATTATACGTCCACCCGAACGCATACCGCTGCCTGAGAAAACATGCGCAGGCGGCAGATTTCGCGAGATACCGATTTTTCTGATGCTGGGGCTGACAGCTTATGGTGATTAGCTGACCAAAGTAGCAGCGTCATAAGCTTCGGTGCCCCCGGCAAAGGTCAGCTTTTTGAAACCTACCAAAAGAAAGCAAGGCAGACACCCGAAATGTCCGGCGCGCACAGACCAAGGCAAAAGCGCATTGCCCTCTGATTAATCGCGGCACACTGCTATGCGCCCTATTCGCCTGAGCCTGTCAGTCGACTGCGCAAAAAACGCAGTCGACTGACAGGCTCAGGTTGGCACCAACATAACATTGATGACGCGATCGAGTGCCGTAGCACTATGGTGAAAACCGTTCGAAAATGAGATGACCTTGCAGCCAAAGAGCAGCTAACCCCCCATCAGTCGTTCGAAGGTTATCCCTTGACAGCCTTTTGGTGATCAGAAACCCGAGCCAAACCGAACCGAACCAACGCGAGCCCGCCCCCTAATATCAAGCCGGCAATAAAACCCAGCACTAAAATCAAAGCCTTTTTAGGTTTTATCGGACTCTCCGGCACTTCAACACTACCATCCTGCCGATAAACCGAAATCCTTTCAGGATCAACATTCAACTTACGATAAAAACCATACTGCATCTGCAGCGGTCGTAAATCAGCGATAAATGCATCATCAGAAGACCTGGACTCCAGCGCATTGATTTCCGCCGCCAGTGCTTTGCTGCCCCGCTGGTAATCCATTTTATCGCCGGTCTCTACCGTGATATCCACCGCTGCAGAAGAGTTGGTTATCGGCGAGGTCAAACCGATTGCTTCAGCGATCTTCAACGCCTCCCGCAACTGCTGAATCCGGTCCTCGCGGACTCGCTGCGCTGTCTCGCGCAAGCTCACAATTTGCTGTTCAAGGTTACGCGCATTTACCGACGCCTCGGTGGTCACGTTCTTGACCAGCTCCGACTCAGCAGCCTCACTGGCGTGTTGGACGTAGATCTTTGCCCATTCGGTGGCCTGAGCAGGGTCCCCACCTTGAACGGCCACCGAAAAGCGATCTGGCGTATCTTTTCCCGGCCCTTTGATCACCAGCTCTCGGGAAAAACGCGCGTACAAACGGTCGAGCGCACCCTGTCGCTGAGACTCATCGAGAGAGGGAAGATAAATTTCATTGAAGAACTTCTGACGCAGGGACTCGCCTTGAAGGTTTCTGGCAAAAACGTCATAAACATACTTGATCGAATAAGGCTCCAGCTCAGTGCTTTTCCCGCGACCAAAATTCAGCTCGGCTATATCATTCTGCGTTGGCGGCATGATGAAAAGCTTGGACTCATAGACCGGCTTACTGAGAAACGCATACGCAGCCGCACCCACCGTGACTAAAAGAGTCACCCCAATGATCAGCCATTTCTGGGACCAAAGACCTTGAGCGAGGGCAATAAGGTCAATCTCATCAGAGCGATGGGTTTCGACTGGATTATTTTGCATTTGAGGCCTCGCTTGCTTTTTTTGACATGGCGCCCGCATACAAACTGGACGCGCCAAAAGGCAGAACGATCAGGCACTCGGCGGATACCGCGGCAAACTGAGTTAAATTAAACACGATCAAAACACACCCAAAAGCCAAAAAAATTGCAGACAGTGATCCTTCACACAAAGGCTTCCGGGCTCACGCATCCATTATTTCAACCGCCGACGCTGCCCCACGAACCACGCAAGCAACGGGCCAGCCATCATACCAGCGAGAAGTGCCACTAGCACGCAAACTGAAACAGGAAGTTGCGGGGCCGACCAGCCCAGGAACAACAGCGCGACAGGCTGGGTATTCTCAAGCACGAACAGAACGATGGCTGCAGCCACTAGCAACGCGAGCACGACAAGAGCAAAACGTTTAAAGCTGCGCATGAATTTCCCCTTGCATAGTCGCCTCCTTACAACTCATCCCCCTCCTCCTCATTGACACGATCCCGCAGCTCTTTGCCCGGCTTGAAATGCGGAACGAACTTTCCGTCCAGGCTCACAGACTGACCCGTTTTCGGATTGCGACCCACACGCGGGGCACGGTAATGGAGGGAGAAGCTGCCAAAGCCACGGATCTCGATGCGATCTCCGGTCGCCAGGCACTGGGACATTTGCTCAAGCATGGTCTTGATGGCCAGCTCTACATCTTTGGATGAGAGTAGCCCTTGATGGGTGACAATTCGTTCGATCAACTCCGACTTCGTCATATTTTTCCCTTCTTTTTCAAGCAGCTAGGAAAATCGCTTGAAAAGGTTTTAGCATGACCGGAAGAATTTGAACAGCCCGAGTATTGACATATCTTCATCCTGTCGTATTTGCCCCGCTTCTGCACAAGCCTTGCGCTTGAGCACATTCAGCGACAAATGACCAACATCGTGCGGGTCAGGTAACCCGCTGGATTGAAGCCGAAAGGGTATTGATCTTCGTCCTTGGCATCATCGGAGCGGGTGATGACTTTGTACCCGGCGCCCTTGCACTCCTTCGCAGCGCGCTTGTGGCATTTTTCCCAGCCTGCCCCCAGGCCGGAACAATCGACCTCGATACCACTGACGCCACGCACCGCATGGGTCTTGGCACTTGTGGTGCAACCCGCCAAGGTCAATACCGCGAATACCAGGATGAGCCTGTTCATTCGTCTCCTTAAATAGCCAGCACCCGACTGGGTGGTGTCTGATCTGACCCTATCGCGAGCAGCCTCCCCCACATTGGCCCGGGGAGACCAGGGCATCCACAGTCTAACCTTGAATAGGTGATTGATCTGCTTAAAGAAAGAGACAGTTAGGTTGCAGGATTGGTTTCACTGCCGAGCCAGACAGAGGAGCTAACTTACAGACAGGTCAGCTTTTCCCGAATTGCGCCCACAAAAAAGGGCGACCGAAGTCGCCCTTTTTCTATGGTCTGACAGAACTCAGTTCTGCTTTTCCATTTGTGCACGCAGCAGGTCGCCCAGAGTGGTAGGACCAGCAGCGATGCTATCCGAAGGCTTGTCTTTCAAGCTTTGGATGGCTTCTTTCTCTTCAGCATCGTCTTTCGACTTGATGGAGAGCTGGATTACACGGCTCTTGCGGTCAACGCTGATGATCTTGGCTTCTACTTCCTGGCCTTCTTTCAGAACGTTACGCGCGTCTTCAACGCGGTCACGGCTGATTTCGGAGGCTTTCAGAGTCGCTTCGATATCGTCGGCCAGGGTGATGATGGCGCCTTTAGCGTCAACTTCTTTCACGATGCCCTTAACGATTGCGCCTTTGTCGTTCTCTTGAACGTACTCGGAGAACGGATCGCTTTCCAGCTGCTTGATACCCAGGGAGATGCGCTCGCGCTCTGGGTCAACCGACAGGATAACGGTGTCCAGCTCGTCGCCCTTCTTGAAGCGGCGTACGGCTTCTTCGCCCACTTCGTTCCAGGAGATGTCGGACAGGTGAACCAGGCCGTCGATGCCGCCGTCCAGACCAATGAAGATACCGAAATCGGTGATCGACTTGATGGTGCCGGAGATTTTATCGCCCTTGTTGAACTGGCCAGAGAAATCTTCCCATGGGTTGGATTTGCACTGCTTGATGCCCAGGGAGATACGACGACGCTCTTCGTCGATGTCCAGAACCATGACTTCCACTTCGTCGCCGACTTGTACGACTTTCGAAGGGTGGATGTTCTTGTTGGTCCAGTCCATTTCGGAAACGTGTACCAGACCTTCAACGCCTTCTTCCAGCTCAGCGAAGCAGCCGTAGTCGGTGAGGTTGGTAACACGAGCGGTGACGCGGGTGCTTTCTGGGTAACGGGCTTTGATAGCAACCCATGGATCTTCACCCAGTTGCTTGAGGCCCAGGGAAACACGATTGCGCTCGCGATCGTACTTCAGAACCTTGACATCGATCTCGTCGCCAACGTTGACGATTTCCGAAGGATGCTTGATACGCTTCCAGGCCATGTCGGTGATGTGCAGCAGGCCATCGACGCCACCCAGATCGACGAATGCGCCGTAATCGGTGAGGTTCTTGACGATACCCTTGACCTGCTGGCCTTCCTGCAGCGATTCCAGCAGAGCTTCACGCTCGGCGGAGTTCTCGGCTTCCAGGACACTGCGACGGGAAACGACAACGTTGTTGCGCTTCTGGTCCAGCTTGATGACCTTGAATTCCAGCTCTTTACCTTCCAGGTGCGTGGTGTCGCGCACTGGACGAACGTCAACCAGGGAACCTGGCAGGAACGCACGGATGCCGTTAACGTCGACAGTGAAGCCGCCTTTAACCTTACCGTTGATAACGCCCTTGACCACTTCCTCAGCTGCGAAAGCCGCTTCGAGAACGATCCAGCATTCAGCGCGCTTGGCTTTTTCACGGGACAGCTTGGTTTCACCAAAGCCATCTTCAACCGAGTCCAGCGCAACGTGAACTTCGTCACCGACGTTGATGTTCAGTTCGCCAGCGTCGTTGTAGAACTGCTCAAGCGGGATGAGTGCTTCAGACTTCAGACCAGCGTGAACGGTTACCCAGCGAGCTTGGTAATCGATATCAACGATAACACCGGTGATGATGGAGCCTGCCTGAAGGTTCAGGGTTTTCAGGCTTTCTTCAAAGAGTTCCGCAAAGCTTTCGCTCATTTTAATTCCTGTTGATTAGGGCGAAGAATACGCCCGCCTCCACACCCCAGACGGTGTGGGTTAGTTTCATATAAAAGAAGCGCCGCAGGACTATGACTGGTCCCCTGCGCAGCTTCCTGGTCACCCGGCGATATCGCGAATGGCGATCTCGCTCATGATGCGTTGCAACACCTGGTCGATGGACAACTCCGTGGAATCCAGCTGTATCGCGTCAGCCGCCGGTTTGAGCGGGGCTACTGCGCGCTGGGTGTCACGCTCGTCGCGTGCACGGATCTCATCTAGCAGACTCGACAGACTAACATCCTCGCCTTTGCCCTTCAACTGCAAATATCGGCGACGAGCCCTCTCCTCGGCACTGGCGGTGAGGAAAATCTTCAGCGGGGCATCGGGAAACACCACGGTACCCATGTCGCGGCCATCGGCCACCAGCCCTGGCGGCTCCTGGAAAGCGCGCTGGCGCTGTAGCAACGCCTCGCGCACCGCCGGCAGCGCGGCGACCTGGGAGGCCCCGGCCCCCACGCTTTCGGTACGAATGACATTGCTGACTTCGTCACCCTCCAGAATGATGCGCTGCAGCTGACCGTCGGTCGCCGCGATGAACTGCACGTCCAAATGCGCAGCCAGGGCCTTGAGCAGCTCTTCGTTGGTCAGATCGACGCCATGATTGGCGGCGGCGAACGCCAGCAGGCGATACAACGCACCCGAATCGAGCAGGTTCCAGCCCAATTGTTTGGCCAGGATTCCGGCGATGGTGCCTTTGCCTGAACCGCTTGGGCCATCGATGGTGATGACCGGTGCCTTGATGTTCACGACTGTGCCTCTTGTGCTACTCGAATACCGACCTGGGCACACAGCGCCAGGAAGTTCGGGAACGACGTCGCGACGTTGGCGCAATCATGGATGCGGATCGGCGCACTGGCGCGCAAAGACGCAACACTGAAGGCCATGGCGATACGGTGATCGCCGTGACCATGGACTTCGCCGCCGCCGATCTGGCCGCCGTCGATGATAATGCCGTCCGGCGTCGGCTGGCATTTCACGCCCAACGCGATCAGGCCATCAGCCATCACCTGGATACGATCCGATTCCTTGACCCGCAGCTCTTCGGCGCCGGTCAGCACGGTGCGCCCTTCGGCACAGGCCGCCGCCACGAACAGCACCGGGAATTCGTCGATAGCCAGTGGCACCAGCGCTTCGGGAATCTCGATACCCTTGAGTTTAGCTGCTCGTACGCGCAGATCTGCAACCGGCTCGCCGCCCACTTCACGCTGGTTTTCCAGGGTGATGTCAGCGCCCATCAGGCGCAGGATGTCGATCACGCCGGTACGGGTCGGGTTGATGCCCACATGCTCAAGCACCAGCTCGGAGCCTTCGGCAATCGAAGCAGCCACCAGGAAGAACGCCGAGGACGAGATATCGCCCGGTACTTCAATGTGGGTCGCGGTCAGTTTGCTGCCGGACTCGACGGAGGCCGTGGCACCGTTGACCGTGACCGGGTAGCCGAAGCCGCGCAGCATGCGCTCGGTGTGGTCGCGGGTCGGGGCCGGCTCGGTGACCGTGGTCTTGCCTTCGGCATAGAGACCGGCCAGCAGCAGGCAGGATTTCACCTGGGCGCTGGCCATCGGCATGGTGTAGGTCAGGCCCTTGAGCTTGTTGCCACCGCGAATGATCATGGGCGGGCGACCTTCGGCCGCCGTCTCGATCACCGCACCCATTTCCCGCAGGGGGTTGGCCACGCGATTCATCGGCCGCTTGGACAGCGAAGCGTCACCGGTCAGGGTACTGTCGAAATCCTGGGCGGCCAGCAGGCCGGACAGCAGGCGCATCGACGTGCCGGAGTTGCCCAGGTAGATCGGGCCCGGGGCAGGCTTGAGGCCGTGCAGGCCAACACCATGGATGGTCACGCGACCGTGATGCGGGCCTTCGATGACCACGCCCATGTCGCGGAACGCTTGCAGCGTCGCCAGGGCGTCTTCACCTTCGAGAAAGCCTTCCACTTCGGTCACGCCTTCGGCCAGGGAGCCGAGCATGATCGAACGGTGGGAAATCGATTTATCGCCCGGTACACGAATACGCCCACTCAGGGAGCCACCAGGTTGTGCCAGGAAAATCAGATCGTTGGAGTTCATAGCGTCCACATAGGCCCGACGGGCCAGGATTTTACTGAAATGCTCGCGGGCCACCCTGGCGCGTGTGAAAACGCCCAGCAATTGGTGCCCGTCCCCTGCATCGACCGCGTCGCGCAAGGCGTCGAGGTCGCTGCGAAATGTATCGAGTGTGCGCAGGACAGCTTCGCGGTTGGCGAGGAAGATGTCGTGCCACATGACCGGGTCGCTACCGGCGATTCTCGTGAAATCGCGGAAACCGCCGGCAGCGTAACGGAAGATCTCGAGATTTTCATTGCGTTTGGCCAATGAATCCACCAAACCAAACGCCAACAGGTGCGGCAAATGGCTGGTGGCGGCCAATACTTCATCGTGGCGCTCGACCTGCATGTGCTCGACGTCCGCACCCAGCTCGCGCCACAAGCGATCCACCACCGCCAGCGCAGCCGGGTCGGTCTGATCCAGTGGCGTCAATATCACTTTGTGGCGGCGAAACAGGTCGGCGTTGGAGGCTTCCACCCCGCTCTGCTCGGAACCGGCAATCGGATGACCGGGCACAAAGCGCGCCGGCATCCCGCCGAAGGCTTCAGTGGCCGCCCGCACGACATTGCCCTTGGCACTGCCGACGTCCGTGAGAATCGCCTGCCCCAGGTCCATGGCCGCCAGGCGTGCCAGCAGTTTCTCCATGGCCAGGATCGGCACGGCCAACTGGATCACGTCCGCACCCTGGCAAGCAATCGCCAGGTCGTCCTCGCAGCGATCCACCACCCCCAGCTCCACCGCCAACCGGCGTGACTGCGGGTCTAGATCGACACCCACCACTTCACGACACAGACCGTTTTCGCGCAGGCCTTTGGCGAACGAGCCGCCGATCAACCCCAGGCCGACCACCACCAGGCGACCGATCATAGGGGTAGCAGGTTGCAGTGAAGTGACATCAACCACGAGCCAGAACCTTGCTCAACGCCTCTAGGAAACGGCTGTTTTCCGCAGGCAGGCCAATGGTGACGCGCAGGTGGTTCGGCATGCCGTAGTTGGCCACCGGACGCACGATCACACCCTCGCGCAGCAAGCCCTGGAACACCGGAGCTGCGACACAGCCCAGATCGACGCAAATGAAATTGCCTTTCGATGGAATCCAGCCCAGGCCCAGCTCACGGAGCCCGGCTTCCAACTGCTGCATGCCAGCCTCGTTCAGGCGGCGACTTTCGGCCAGGTAGGCGTCGTCCCCCAGCGCAGCGCAGGCAGCGGCCAGAGCAAAGCTGTTGACGTTGAACGGCTGACGCACGCGGTTGAGCACATCGGCCACCACCGCGGTGGACAGGCCGTAGCCGACCCGCAGCGACGCCAGGCCATAGGCTTTGGAGAACGTGCGCGAAACCAGCAGGTTCGGGTAGGCGGCGAGAAAATCCAGGCCATCGGGCAAATCGCTGCCTTCGGCGTATTCGATGTAGGCCTCATCCAGCACCACCAGCACATGCGCGGGCACGTCCTGCAGGAAGTCGTCCAGCGCCTGGGCGTCGAACCAGGTGCCGGTCGGATTGTTTGGATTGGCGATGAAGACTACCCGCGTGTTGGCGTCGATGGCCGCCAGCATGGCGGGCAGGTCGTGCCCCCAATCCTTGGCCGGCACCACATGGGCGTCGGCGCCAACGGCCTGGGTGGCGATCGGGTAGACCGCAAACGCATGCTCGCTGAACACGGCATTGAGGCCCGGCGCCAGGTAGGCACGCGCTACCAGCTCGAGAATGTCATTGGACCCGTTACCCAGGGTCACCTGACTCAGCTCGACGCCACAGCGCTCGGCCAGCAGGCTTTTGAGGGCGAAACCGTTGCCGTCGGGATAACGGGTCAGTTCGGCCAGTTCGTCACGGATCGCCTCCAGCGCCTTGGGGCTCGCGCCCAAAGGGTTTTCGTTGCTGGCCAGCTTGACGATGCTGGCCGGGTCCAGATCCAGCTCACGGGCCAATTCGTCCACCGGCTTGCCTGGAACGTAAGGCGAGAGTTGTTGCACGCCTGGCTGAGCCAGAGCGAGGAAGTTGCCACTCATTAGCTATCCGCCCTTAAAGAACTGCTTTGGGGTAGGAACCCAGCACCTTGAGTGCCACAGCTTCCTGACTGATTTTTTCCAGCACACCTTTTACCAGCGGATCGCGGTGGTGGCCGACAAAATCGATGAAAAACACGTAGGTCCATTTCCCGCTGCGCGACGGACGGGTCTCGATCCGTGTCAGATCGATACCATTGTCATGGAACGGCACCAGCAGCTCATGGAGCGCGCCAGGCTTGTTGCTCATGGAGACGATGATTGATGTCTTGTCGTCGCCGGTCGGCGGCACTTCCTGGCTGCCAATCATCAGGAATCGCGTGGAGTTGTCCGGGCGATCCTCGATTTTTTCCGCCAGGCGGGTCAGGCCATAGAGGCCGGCCGCCATGTCGCCGGCGATTGCCGCCGAGTTCCATTCACCCTTGACCCGCTTGGCCGCCTCGGCGTTGCTCGACACCGCCACACGCTCGACATTCGGATAATGGGCGTCCAGCCACTTGCGGCACTGGGCCAGGGACTGGGCGTGGGAATAGATCCGGCTGATGCTGTCGGTCTTGGTATTCTCGCCCACCAGCAGGTGATGGTGGATGCGCAGCTCGACTTCGCCGCAGATCACCATGTCGTGCTCAAGGAAACTGTCCAGCGTGTGGTTGACCGCGCCTTCGGTGGAGTTCTCCACCGGCACCACGCCGAAGTTCACCGCGCCCGCCGCCACTTCACGGAAGACTTCGTCGATGGCCGCCATCGGCTTGCTGATCACGGCGTGGCCGAAATGCTTCATGGCGGCAGCCTGAGTGAAGGTGCCTTCAGGGCCCAGGTAAGCGACTTTCAAAGGCTGCTCAAGGGCCAGGCACGAAGACATGATCTCGCGGAACAACCGCGCCATTTCTTCATTGCCCAGAGGCCCCTTGTTGCGCTCCATGACGCGCTTGAGGACCTGCGCCTCACGTTCCGGGCGATAGAACACCGGCACTTCGCCTTCGGCCAGGGAGGCCATTTTCACCCGCGCCACTTCCTGGGCGCAGCGCGCACGCTCGCTGATCAGTTCCAGGACCTTTTCGTCCAGGGCATCGATACGCAGGCGCAGCGCCTTGAGTTCTTGCTCAGACATCAACCCTGTTCCTTCTCGAACTCTGCCATGTAGGAAATCAACGCATTGACCGCGTTGATATCGACGGCGTTGTAGATGGAAGCGCGCATGCCGCCGACCGAACGGTGGCCCTTGAGGTTCAGCAGCCCGCGCTCGTCGGCACCGGCCAGGAACGGCTTGTCGAGACGGTCGTCGGCCAGACGGAACGGTACGTTCATCCACGAACGATCGGTCTTGTTGATCGGGTTGCTGTAGAGGCCACTGGCGTCAATGAAGTCATAGAGCGTGCGCTGCTTCACTTCGTTGAGCTTGCCGATGGCCTCGACACCGCCCTGCTCTTTCAGCCATTCGAATACCAGGCCCGACAGGTACCAGGCCAGGGTCGGCGGGGTGTTGTACATCGAGCCGTTGTCGGCAGCGACCTTGTAGTTGAGCATGGTCGGGCACAAGGAGCGGGCGCGCCCCAGCAGGTCTTCGCGAATGATGCTGACCAGGATGCCGCTAGGGCCGATGTTCTTCTGCGCGCCGGCGTAGATCATGCCGAAACGGGAGATGTCCACAGGGCGCGACAGGATGTCCGAAGACATGTCAGCCACCAGGGGCACGTCGCCGGTTTCCGGGATCCAGTTGAATTCCAGGCCGCCGATGGTTTCGTTCGGCGCATAGTGAACGTAGGCCGCGTCCTTGGACAGGTTCCACTCGTTCTGGCCGGGAATGGCGAAATAGTCGTAGGGCTTGGCAGTGGCCGCGACATTGACGTGGCCGTAGCGCGAGGCTTCTTCAATGGCTTTCTGCGACCAGATCCCAGTGTCGATGTAATCGGCCTTGCCGCTTTCGGGCAGCAGGTTCAGCGGAATCTGCGCGAACTGCTGGCTGGCGCCGCCCTGCAGGAACAGCACCTTGTAGTTGGAGGGGATGTTCAGCAGATCACGCAAGTCCTGCTCGGCCTTGGTGGCGATGGACACGAACTCATCGCTGCGATGGCTCATTTCCATGACGGACAGGCCCTTGCCATGCCAGTCGAGAAGTTCACCTTGGGCACGCTTCAGGACCGCTTCAGGAAGCGCCGCCGGGCCGGCACAGAAGTTATAGGCTCTCTTGCTCACATCCAATCTCGCTCTGATCTGGTGGTCACATCAATCTTCAATCAACACATGACCCAAATGTGGGAGCGAGCCTGCTCGCGATAGCGATGTAACAGTCAGCATCCATGTTGAATGTCAGTCCGTCATCGCGAGCAGGCTCGCTCCCACAGTTGCGCGTCATGTGCAGTGTCGCAAATTTTCAAACGGGACAAACAACAAGGGGGCGAATCTTCATCCGCCCCCTGCATGCCCGCTTAGTCCTGCGGTTCTTCTTCGTCTGCGGCAGCGTCGAGCGGTTGGTCGCCGGTCATGTCGTCAACGTCGGTAGCAAGAGTGCCGTCGAACGCTTCGCCCTCCTCGCCCTCCAGCTCCTCGCCTTCGACTTCCGATGGCTCCTGCACCCGCTCAAGCCCGACCAGCGTTTCATCGCTGGCCAGCTTGATCAGCGTCACGCCCTGGGTATTACGACCCAGGCTCGATACTTCGGCAACCCGCGTGCGCACCAGGGTGCCCTGGTCAGAGATCAACATGATCTCTTCGCCATCGAGTACCTGGACAGCACCGACCAGACGACCGTTACGGTCGTTGCTGACCATGGCGATCACGCCCTGGCCGCCACGCTTGTACTCAGGGAACTCGCTGATAGCCGTGCGCTTGCCATAACCACGCGCCGAAGCCGTGAGGATCTGGCTGCCTTCTTCAGGGATCAGCATGGAAATCAGCTTCTGGCCTTCCGGCAGGCGCATGCCGCGCACACCGCGGGCGGTACGGCCCATGGCGCGAACGTCGGATTCCTTGAAACGGGTAACCTTGCCGCCGTCGGAGAACAGCATGACTTCACGCTCGCCATCGGTGATGGCAGCGGAAATCAGCACGTCGCCTTCGTCCAGTTCCAAAGCGATCAGGCCAACGCTGCGCTGACGGCTGAAGGATTCCAGCGGGGTCTTCTTCACGGTGCCTTTGGCGGTGGCCATGAAGATGAAGTGACCTTCAGTGTACTCCTCCACCGGCAACATGGTGGTGATGTATTCATCACTGTCCAGCGGTAGCAGGTTGACCAGCGGACGGCCGCGAGCGGCACGGGACGCTTCGGGGATTTCGTAGGTCTTGAGCCAGTACACCTTGCCTTTGCTGGAGAACAGCAACAGCGTGGTATGGCTGTTGGCAACCAGCAGGTGAGCGATGTAGTCCTCGTCCTTGACGCCTGTGGCCGACTTGCCTTTGCCGCCGCGACGCTGGGCCTGGTAGGCGGCCAGCGGCTGGGTCTTGGCGTAGCCGCCGTGGGAAATGGTCACCACGCGCTCTTCTTCCGGGATCATGTCACCCAGGGTCAGGTCCAGACGCGCATCGAGAATCTCGGTGCGGCGCACGTCGCCGTATTCGGCGCGGATCACTTCCAGCTCTTCGCGGATCACTTCCATCAGGCGCGTGGCGCTGTTGAGGATGCGGATCAGCTCGCCGATCTGGTTGAGGATTTCCTGGTATTCAGCCAGCAGCTTCTCGTGTTCCAGGCCGGTCAGGCGGTGCAGACGCAGTTCCAGGATGGCTTGCGCCTGTTCCGGGGACAGGAAGTACTTGCCGTCGCGCAGGCCGTATTGCGGGTCGAGGTTTTCCGGACGGCACGAATCGGCGCCGGCACGCTCGACCATCGCCACGACGGCGGTGGATTCCCAAGGCGTGCTGATCAGCGCTTCCTTGGCTTCCGACGGTGTTGGCGAGGCCTTGATCAGGGCGATGACCGGGTCGATGTTCGACAGGGCAACGGCCTGACCTTCGAGGATATGACCGCGCTCGCGGGCTTTGCGCAGTTCGAACACGGTGCGACGGGTGACCACTTCGCGACGGTGACGCACGAAGGCTTCCAGCAGGTCCTTGAGGTTCAGGATCCGCGGACGGCCGTCAATCAGCGCGACAATGTTGATGCCGAACACCGCTTGCAGCTGGGTCTGGGCGTAGAGGTTGTTGAGAATCACCTCAGGCACTTCGCCACGACGCAGCTCGATCACAACGCGCATGCCGTCCTTGTCGGACTCGTCACGCAGCTCGGTGATGCCTTCAAGCTTCTTCTCTTTCACCAGCTCGGCGATCTTCTCGATCAGACGGGCCTTGTTCAGCTGATACGGAAGCTCGGTGATGACGATCTGCTGGCGGCCACCGACCTTGTCGATGTCTTCGATGGTCGAGCGGGCGCGCATGTAAATGCGACCACGGCCGGTGCGGTAGGCTTCGATGATGCCGGCGCGACCGTTGATGATCGCGGCGGTCGGGAAGTCCGGACCGGGGATGTACTGCATCAGTTCATCGACGGTCAGCTCAGGATTGTCGATGAGGGCCAGGCAACCGTCGATGACTTCACCGAGGTTGTGCGGCGGGATGTTGGTCGCCATGCCCACGGCGATACCGCTGGAGCCGTTGACCAGCAGGTTCGGGATGCGGGTCGGCATGACCGCCGGGATCATTTCGGTGCCGTCGTAGTTCGGCACCCAGTCCACGGTTTCTTTATGCAGGTCGGCCAGCAGTTCGTGGGCCAGCTTGGTCATGCGCACTTCGGTGTATCGCATGGCCGCGGCGTTGTCGCCGTCCACGGAACCGAAGTTGCCCTGGCCGTCTACCAGCAAGTAGCGCAGGGAGAAGGGCTGGGCCATCCGGACGATGGTGTCGTACACGGCGGTGTCACCGTGGGGGTGATACTTACCGATCACGTCACCGACGACACGGGCTGATTTCTTGTACGGCTTGTTGAAGTCGTTGCCCAGCTCGCTCATCGCGAACAGCACGCGCCGATGCACGGGCTTCAAGCCATCGCGCGCATCCGGCAGCGCCCGCCCGACGATTACGCTCATTGCGTAGTCGAGGTAGGACTGTTTCAGCTCGTCTTCGATATTGACCGGGAGGATTTCTTTGGCCAGTTCGCCCATGAGAAGCCTGATTCCTTTTTCTGGTGAAACCTCGTCACATCCAGATGGGACGAACGAAGCTCGCCGCTGCAGAACAAGTGCCATGCAGCGACTTACGACAAATCAACGAGTTATGCCATGGATCTGCGCAGTAAAGGCTACCTCGCGAGGCAGCCCTGGAAACCGCCGGATGTTATCACAAGAGCCGCCACGCACCTATCCCCCTGATGCGCATGGAGCATAGTTAGTTGACCGGTGACAGGCTGATATGGGACGAGAGGGGCTTAGAGGCTTGCTGAAAGCAGATTTGAGGTGCAATTCAGGCTCATTTGCTGACTTTCAGGGCCTGCTCGCGATAGCGGCAGATCCGACACTCAAAGCCTTCAATGCAAGCGCTTGCGACACATCAACTGCGCCATCTTCGCCGTATCCGGGCGCTCGACGATGCCTTTCTCGGTGACAATGGCGTCGATCAGGTCCGCCGGGGTGACGTCGAACACCGGGTTGAAGGCATCCACATCCGCCCCGACCCGCTTGCCGCCAACCTCCAGCAGTTCGCGCCCGTCGCGCTCTTCAATCGGAATGTCTTCGCCGCTGGCCAGGTTCATATCGATGGTCGAACTGGGCGCCACCACCATGAAGCGCACGCCATGGTGCATGGCGCAGACCGCCAGTTGGTAGGTGCCGATCTTGTTCGCCACATCGCCGTTGGCGGTAATGCGGTCGGCGCCGACGATCACCCAGGTCACGCCCTTGGTTTTCATGATGTGGGCGGCGGCAGAGTCAGCGTTAAGGGTCACCGGGATGCCCTCATTGGCCAATTCCCACGCGGTGAGGCGCGAGCCTTGCAGCCACGGACGGGTTTCGTCGGCATACACGCGCTCGACCATGCCCTCAAGGAACGCCCCACGAATCACCCCAAGGGCCGTGCCGAAGCCACCGGTGGCCAGGGCGCCGGTATTGCAATGAGTCAGGATGGCCTGGGCGTTACCTTGATGCTTGCGGATCAGATCGACCCCCAACTGCGCCATGGTCAGGTTGGCTTCGCGGTCGCTTTCATGGATCGCGATGGCTTCGGCCTCAAGGGCCGCCAGCGGTTCGGCATGCTCTTTCAAGCGTCCCAGTCGGTCGCGCATCCGGTCCAACGCCCAGAACAGGTTCACCGCCGTCGGCCGGGAGTCGGCCAGCAAGGCAAAATCGGCTTCCAACGCAGTTTGCCAGTCGCCACCCTCGGCCAAGCGCGCCCGTGCTGCCAGCACCACGCCATAGGCCGCGCTGATGCCGATGGCCGGCGCGCCCCGCACCACCATCGAGCGAATAGCCTCGGCCACGCCGGCCGCCGTGGTATAGGCGATCCAGGTTTCCTCGAACGGCAAAATACGCTGATCCAACAGATAGAGGGCGCCATCACGCCAATCGATGGCCTTCACCTTCTCCGCTGCCAACAGTCGATCGCGCATCCCACACCCCGCACTCATGAACAAAAGCCGCCGATTATAGCGATCCCTCCGCGAAGACGCTCGGGTATACTTCGCCATCCCTTATACGCCATGGAACCGTTCCACGATGCCCAAGCCTGCCGTTGCGCTCGACTTATTACTGCTACCGACCTGGTTGGTGCCTGTCGAACCCGCCGGCGTCGTGCTCAAGGAGCATGGCCTGGGCATCCGCGACGGCTGCATCGTGTTCATCGGCCCACGGGCAGACGCCCTGAAATGTGACGCAACCGAGGTCCGCGAACTGCCGGGCATGCTTCTGAGCCCCGGATTGATCAACGCCCACGGCCATGCGGCGATGACTCTGTTCCGCGGGCTGGCCGACGATCTGCCCTTGATGACCTGGCTCGAACAACACATCTGGCCGGCCGAGGGTAAATGGGTCGATGAAGATTTTGTCCGCGACGGCACCGACCTGGCGATCGCCGAGCAGCTCAAGGGCGGCATCACGTGTTTCTCGGACATGTATTTTTACCCCAAGGTTGCCAGCGAGCGTGTGCATAACAGCGGTATTCGCGCACAAATCGCCATTCCGATCCTCGATTTTCCGATCCCCGGTGCTGCCAGCGCCGACGATGCCATTCGTCAGGGCATCGAATTGTTTGGCGACCTCAAGCACCATCCACGGATCAAAGTGGCATTCGGCCCCCATGCGCCCTACACCGTCGGCGACGAGAACCTGGAAAAAATCCGGGTAATCGCCGAAGAACTGGACGCGGCCATTCATATGCATGTTCACGAAACCGCCTTCGAAGTACAGCAGGCTGTGGATAACACCGGTGAGCGCCCCCTGGCCCGGCTGGGACGACTGGGCCTGCTGGGGCCGCGTTTTCAGGCGGTGCACATGACTCAGGTCAGCGATGAAGACCAGGCTTTGCTGGTAGAAAGCAACTGCAGCGTGATCCATTGCCCGGAATCGAACATGAAGCTGGCCAGCGGTTTCTGCCCGGTGGAGCGCTTGTGGCAGGCCGGGGTCAATGTCGCGGTCGGCACTGACGGAGCGGCGAGCAACAACGATCTGGACCTGTTGGGCGAGACGCGTACCGCTGCACTGCTGGCCAAGGCCGTCGCCGGTTCGGCCACGGCCCTGGATGCCCACCGGGCGTTGCGCATGGCCACGCTCAATGGCGCCCGGGCCTTGGGCATCGAAACGACCGTCGGCTCGCTGGAAGTCGGCAAGGCCGCCGACCTGGTGGCCTTTGACTTGTCGGGACTGGCCCAGCAGCCGGTCTATGACCCGGTGTCGCAACTGATCTACGCCACCGGTCGCGACTGCGTGAAACATCTGTGGGTGGCCGGCAAGCCCTTGCTGGAGGACGGCCACCTGACCCGCCTGGACGAATCGCAGCTCAGTGCCACGGCGCAAGCATGGGGTCGTCGCATCAGCGGCCACAACGAATAACCAGACCCCTTGAGCCACGGCTCGGGGCCTACGATTTTTCAAGTTTTTCGAGGATCTGCACATGAGCAACGTCGACCACGCCGAAATCGCCAAATTCGAAGCCCTGGCCCATCGCTGGTGGGACCGTGAAAGCGAATTCAAACCGCTGCACGACATCAACCCGCTGCGGGTCAACTGGATTGACGAGCGCGTCAGCCTGGCTGGCAAGAAGGTACTCGATGTCGGCTGCGGCGGCGGCATCCTCAGCGAAGCCATGGCCCAGCGCGGAGCGACGGTGATGGGCATCGACATGGGCGAAGCACCGCTGGCGGTTGCGCAACTGCATCAACTGGAATCCGGCGTCAGCGTGGAATACCGGCAGACCACCGCCGAAGCCCTGGCCGAGGAAATGCCCGAACAGTTCGATGTGGTCACTTGCCTGGAAATGCTCGAACACGTGCCGGATCCGTCCTCGGTCATCCGCGCGTGCTTTCGCATGGTCAAGCCCGGTGGCCAGGTGTTCTTCTCCACCATCAACCGCAACCCGAAGGCCTACCTGTTCGCCATCATCGGCGCCGAATACATCATGAAGCTGTTGCCACGTGGTACCCACGACTTCAAGAAATTCATCCGGCCTTCGGAGCTGGGGGCTTGGAGCCGCATGGCCGGGCTAACCGTCAAGGACATCATCGGCCTGACGTACAACCCGCTGACCAAGCACTACAAGCTGGCCGCCGACGTTGACGTCAACTACATGATCCAGACCTTGCGCGAGGAGTAAGTCGATGCGCCTTAAAGCGGTTCTTTTCGACATGGATGGCACGCTGCTCGACACCGCGCCGGACTTCATTGCCATCTGCCAGGCCATGCGCGCCGACCGCGGCCTGCCACCGATGAACACGCAGCATATTCGCGACGAGATTTCCGGCGGCGCCCGGGCGATGGTCGCGGTGACCTTTTCCATGGACCCGGAGTCGCCAGGTTTCGAGGAACTGCGCCAGGAATTCCTCGACCGTTACCTCAAGGGTTGCGCGGTCCACAGCCACCTGTTTGACGGCATGGCCCAGGTGCTGGCCGACATTGAAGCGGCCAACCTGATCTGGGGGGTGGTCACCAACAAACCGGTGCGCTTTGCCGAGCCGATCATGCAGCAACTGGGCCTAGCCGAACGCTCGAAAGTGTTGATCTGCCCCGACCATGTAAAGAACAGCAAGCCGGACCCCGAACCGCTGACCCTGGCGTGCAAGATGCTCGACCTGGATCCGGCCAGCGTATTGTTCGTGGGCGACGACCTGCGGGACATCGAGTCTGGCCGCAGCGCCGGCACCCGGACGTGCGCGGTGACCTATGGCTACATTCACCCGGACGACAACCCGAACCATTGGGGCGCGGATGTGGTGATCGATCACCCCTCGGCGCTGCGTGAAGTGCTGGATAACGCATTGTGCAGTTGTTGAGCTGACTGCTCCTGTGGCTGGGTTCTGTAGGAGCTGCCGAAGGCTGCGATCTTTTGATCTTTCGCCTTAGGGCTCGATCAGCAGGAAAAGATCGCAGCCTCGTTGCACTCGTCAGCTCCTACAGCCAGCGGGGATAAATCCCCTCGCCACAGATCCATCCTTCGCCACACGTGCGCATCACCACGCATTTGTTCTGTTTCGTGAGGTTTTTTATGTTTGATTATTCCGCCCGCCCCGACCTGCTCAATGGCCGGGTCATCCTGGTCACCGGCGCAGGTCGCGGCATCGGCGCCGCAGCCGCCAAGGCCTATGCCGCCCACGGCGCCACTGTATTGCTGCTGGGCAAGACCGAAGCCAACCTGACCCAGGTCTACGATGAAATCGAAGCGGCCGGGCATCCACAGCCGGCGGTGATCCCGTTCAATCTCGAAACCGCCCTGCCCCATCAGTACGATGAACTGGCGGCGATGATCGAAAGCGAATTCGGCCATCTGGACGGCCTGCTGCACAACGCCTCGATCATCGGCCCGCGTACGCCGCTGGAGCAGTTGTCCGGCGAGAACTTCATGCGGGTGATGCAGGTGAACGTCAACGCCATGTTCATGCTCACCAGCACCTTGCTGCCGCTGCTCAAGCTGTCCAAGGACGCCTCCGTGGTGTTCACCTCCAGCAGCGTCGGGCGTAAGGGACGGGCTTACTGGGGCGCTTATGGCGTCTCCAAGTTCGCCACCGAGGGGCTGATGCAAACCCTGGCCGATGAAGTCGATACCGTCGCACCGGTGCGCGCCAACAGCATCAACCCCGGCGCCACCCGCACCAGCATGCGCGCCCAGGCCTACCCGGGGGAAAACCCGCTCAACAACCCTACACCTGAAGAAATCATGCCGGTTTACCTGTACCTGATGGGACCGGATAGCACCGGTGTCAACGGCCAGGCATTCAACGCGCAATAACCACTCGCCTTGACGTCGCGTCGGTTTACCGTCGCGACGTCCCTGCCCCCCAGACGTAGCCAGGCGAACCGCCAAGTCCATGTCACCCCTTGCCGACGACGCGCTCGCCGTTTGAAATCAACACATTGATTTCCAAACAGTTTTTATTCTAATGAACCGAATGGCACGACTTTCGCTCTAAAGATCCTCAAACACGCCATGTTCGGCGGGAATGGATGTTGAGATGAGACTTATGCCTGCCAGGTAAAGCGGACTAAACTCAAATCAGATGTCCTACGGGACTGAAGGACCAGTACGACGCGCCGCCCAAAGCTGCCTCGCCCAACCTGTCAGGACAGATTCGCTTAGGGGCCCACGCCATATGAAAACGCCAACCCAGATCAACGCGATTGATTTCGACAGCGCCAAACTGCAGCGCCTGGGCTTTGGCCAGCCATCACCGCTGGTGGCCCGCTCTGTCAATCTTTCGCAGTTGCGTCAGCAGTTGAGCCAGCAATTGCAGACCAGCCTGGAGCCGCAACGGATCCTGGGGCTGTTTTTCCGTGAGGTTCAGCGGCTGGTGCCGCTGGACGCACTGATCTACCGCCACAGCCCCAGCGATCTGCGCCTGGAGCTGGGACAACGCGGGCATCACACCCTCACCTATAACCTCAGCCATGAAGGCGAGTACCTGGGTGAGCTGGTGTTTCGCCGTAACCAGCGCTTCACCGAGACCGAACAAGCCGACCTTGAGTCTGTGTTGTCGACGCTGTTGTTCCCATTGCGCAATGCGCTGCTCTACCGCGCCGCGACCCAAAGCGCCCTGCGCGACCCACTGACCGGCACGGGCAACCGCATCGCCATGGACCAGACGCTGATCCGTGAAGTTGATATGGCCAAGCGTCATTTGCAACCGCTGTCACTGTTGATGCTGGACATCGATCATTTCAAGCGCGTCAACGACATTCATGGGCACGGCATCGGCGATGAGGTATTGAAGGGCGTGGCCGAGGCCATCAAGAATCAGCTGCGCAATGTGGACATGGTGTTCAGGTTCGGCGGCGAAGAATTCCTGATCCTGCTCTCGAACACCAGCCGGGATGCCGCGGCCATGGTCGGAGAACGACTGCGTCATGCCGCCCAAGCACAGGATTATTTTGCCGCAGGCACGAGGATCGAACTGACGGTCAGCCTGGGCTGCGCGACGCTGCTGCCGGGTGAGTCAGTCGAAAGCCTGCTGCGCAGGGCTGACAACGCGTTGTACGTGGCCAAGCGCGAGGGCCGTAACCGGCTGGCGATGGCGGGGTGAAAACCAGCAATTACAGATTTTGTGAACACCGTCGAAAAATGTGGGAGCGGGCTTGCTCGCCATGGCGATCAAGCAGTCAACCTCCCCGTTGACTGTCGTGACACCTTCGCGAGCAGGCTCGCTCCCACATGGGTCGACTATCGGGTATCAGCTCCCGGCCAGCGCTAGGCGCTCACGGGTCGGTGAGGTTTTCCCCACGGACTCCGATTGCTCCAGTTGCATGCAGCGTTCCAGGAAGAGGTACATGTAGTCGTAGCTCTTGCAGACAGCTTGGCGCAGTTCGATCTGCAAGGCCTTGCTCGGGTTCATGCCCGCCAGGGTGCAGATGATTTCCAAGGCTTCCCAGGGATGAGCATCATCGTACTGGGCGTGCATCTTCAGCCACTTCATGGCTCGCTTGCGGTCTTCCTCGGCGAAAGCCGCCGCGTAGACGCCACTGGAACACACCAGTGCCGACCACTCCCCGGTTGCCCCCTCGATGGCATAGTTGGTCGCGGCGATCGCCACGATCAGCGAGTCCGAAGAACTCGTATGCCAGCACCAGTGGCTCAGCGCATGAAGTTCGGGTGGCACTTGCTGCGCTTGCAGGTCTTCCAGGGTCACGCCATGGGCGGCGCTCCAGTTGACCCAGTAATCGGCATGGTTGAGTTCGACACGAATGTTACGCATCAGCCAGCGACGCGCCATGTCCTCGCCGGGGTGGCGGGCAAAGCGTGTCTTGGTGAGGTTCTGTGCCATGTATAAAGCGAACTGTTCAACGACCGGCCAACCACCAATAAGGTAGTGGCGCATGGTCTTGGCGCTGAGCTTGTTATCGCGCATGCGTTGATACAGCTCGTGTTCGACAACCCGGCGTTTGCTCTCGCTGCAATCGGTAATGAGCTGTTGTGCCCATTTCGGATAGCTTGTGGCGTCCATGAGCGGGCCTGTTCGGTTGAATGTGTCGATCACTGTCGGGCTCCTTTTGATTGTGATTTTTTCCGGATCAACAAGAGGTTCAGCGGAACGTGCCGGGGGCCTTGAATAACAGCGGCTGCGGCCGGGCCGGCCTGCATTGCAACGTATCACAGGTAAACAATTGCGGGCGTTCAATCACATACCCTTGAGCGTAATCCACCCCGATCTCCAGCAACGCCTGCTCGATCTGGGCAGTTTCAACAAACTCGGCAATCGTGCGCTTACCCATGACGTGGCCGATGTGATTGATCACCTCGACCATTGCACGGTTAATCGGGTCGTCCAGCATATCCTTTACGAAACTCCCGTCGATCTTCAGGAAGTCTACAGGTAAATGTTTCAGGTAAGCGAATGAAGACATTCCGGCACAAAAGTCATCCAGCGAGAAGTAGCAACCCAAGCTCTTGAGTTCATTGATAAAGCGGATGGCGCTGCCCAAATTCGAAATAGCACTCGTCTCGGTTATTTCAAAACAAATCATTTCTGGTGGAATGGAGTAGGCCGCAAACTGTTTACGCAGGAAATCAAGAAATGCCTGATCTCCGATAGTTGTGCCTGACAGATTAATCGCACACATGGCCATCGGTCCCTGCCGCGAATCGTTCAGGCACTGACGGATGATCTTGAAGACATTTTCCACCACCCAGCGATCCAGAGACGTCATCAAGCCATAGCGTTCCGCCGCGGGAATGAAGCTGTCCGGCAGGATCATCCTTCCGGCTTCGTCATGCAGGCGCAACAGAATCTCGATATGCCCACCGCCATGGTCGCCCGGCCCCAGCGCGGCAATTTCCTGGGCATAAAGACAGAAGCGATTCTCCTCCAGGGCCATGTGCAGGCGCTGGACCCACGCCATCTCGCCAAAGCGCAGGGACAGTTCCGAGTCGTCGGCGTGATAGACCTGGACCCGGTTACGGCCCTTTTCCTTGGCCATGTAACAGGCCATATCAGCAGCGCGCAGGGACGCCTCCAGCGTCATCGGGCTCTGGGCGATATGCACCAGGCCAATGCTCACCGTGGTCACGAATGGACGGCCCTTCCAGACAAAGTGCAGGTTCTGTACGGTCTGGCGCAAGCCGTCGGCGATCTTTTCCGCGGCCTCCGGCGAGCAGTTCTCCAGCAGAATACCGAACTCATCGCCCCCCAATCGGGCCAGGGTGTCGTTTTCCCGCAATCCCGATTGCAGCAACGCGCAAATATGACGCAACAATTCGTCACCCGCCGCATGACCACAGGTGTCATTGACCAGCTTGAACTGGTCCAGATCGAGGAACATCAATGCATGACGCCCCACCTGGCGTGTCAGATTGTGCAAGGCTTGTTCAAGGCGATACTCAAATTCCCGGCGATTGGCCAGGCCGGTCAGCGCATCATGAGTGGCTTGCCACGACAGGTTGGCGATGTACTGGCGTTCCTGGGTCATGTCGTGCAACACCAGCACCGCCCCACTGACCTTGCCGGCATGGCGGATCGGCGCACCTACGAGCGTGACGGACACCGTGCTGCCATCCAGGCGCTGGATCAGCTTGGAATGTTCGCTGCCGCCACCGAGCCGGCCGCTGAGAATATGTTCGATCAGGGTCAGCCCTTCACTCTGGGCGTTGTCATCGAGCAAATTGAACAGGGCGGCCAGAGGCAGTCCCGTGGCGTGCTCGGCCTTCCAGTGAGTCATCGCTTCGGCGGCGGGATTCATGTAGGCGATTGCCCCTTCCACATCGGTGGTGATCACGCCGTCGCCAATGGACTGCAAGGTGATCTGCGCCCGCTCCTTTTCCAGTTGCAAGGCATTGGCGAAGACCTGCCGCTGGGCCAGCAG
Organism: Pseudomonas sp. NFACC45; assembly: GCF_900113505.1. Taxonomy (NCBI): domain Bacteria; kingdom Pseudomonadati; phylum Pseudomonadota; class Gammaproteobacteria; order Pseudomonadales; family Pseudomonadaceae; genus Pseudomonas; species Pseudomonas sp. NFACC45. The sequence goes on along the minus strand of NZ_FOPO01000011.1, from coordinate 249,645 downwards.
TTTATGCGTGCGCAACAGCGCCAGCACGATCAACCCCAGGGCGGTAGCGAAGTTGGTCACCAGCAACAGGCGCAGGATGAAGCGCGACCCCTCCCCCAGCGCATCGCTGAAAGCTTTGGCTGCCGGGGTGACGGAATCGTTGATGGCAAAGATTTTCGCCTTCCAGCCGCGAATATCGGCCTCAGACGCCTGACCTGCAGCAATCCGGCTGTGCATCTGGCGGGCGACGTCATCCAGTTCAATCAGGTAGCCGTCGCCCACCGTCCAGAGATCGATAGCCTCTTCCAGGTAACTGAAGTGCCGAAAATTCAGGTAGAGCCAAATCACACTGGACACGTCGTCCGGGTGATTGCCGCCCTTGAGGATTCCCGCCCGTGCCGCTTCCAGATCCGGCGGCTGACGGTCCAGGGCCACCCGCAGCTCATGCCCGCCCTCAGGTACGGCGATAGCCCGCTGGTACTTTTGAAAGATTGTTTCGTCGCGACTGTCGGCATAAAGATTGAGGTAGTAAATGGCGTCTTTCTGGCCCTTGGACCAAAGGCTTTCTCCCGCCACGTAGCCGCGCACCGCAGACAACACGTAAAGACTGACACCCCCCAACAATGCCTGAAACAGGACGACGGCGATAAAAGGCCAGACGATGCCCAACAACCGGGGGGTTCCGAGAGTCCGCGCTTGAGTCATGAGATCCCTTGCATAGGCGTAGGCGATCAGCATTCAGACCGCTCATTCCCGCAAGACTAGGAGGCGTAGCAGCTCCCCGCAAGAGGCCGGACACTATTTGACACCCCATGCCCCTGGATGCCTGGGACAACAGGGACGATAAAACCCTGGTAATTGCCAAACACCGTTACAACTTTCCTGCACGCCATACCTATCTACCACCCCGGGTTTGCCTGGACTGTTTTGATACGGACCTTCTCTAGACCTTGCACTTTATCGAGGCGTGTAGAGAAACGTTCGTTAATCACCAGGGAACCTCCATATGCAATCTACCGCCGCCCCCGGCCTTTCAACGAGCCTGAGCCCGACACCCTCTTATGCCGAAAAACATCAGGGTTTGCTGGGCGATTACGAGGCCATGTTATCGCTCGTTCGAAACCATCAGACACCGCTGCAGACGTTGGCCGACAGTCTGGTCAAGCCCAGGCTTTGCTCACCCATGGCGTTGGAAAATGAAACCGGACAACGAGCACTGCACACGCTCATCCAGGACAAAAACTATCAGGCGTTGTGCAAAACGCTGAGCGCCCCTCATTACCACTTGATCGTCACTTTAAAAGACGGCAAAGCCATCTACGAGACACTTTCAAGGAACAGAGAAACCACCATTCAGATTCCACTGAACAACGCTCCCTCTTGGATCGGCCTGCGTGCACAGATTGAAAAAACCGCTCGACTATTGGGTGGGCAAATTCGTTTCGACGGCCAAGTAACATTTGCACGAATGACCTGGTTTTACGGTATTACCCCCTGCAATCCGCAAAACACCGAGCAACGCAACGCCACGATGAATGCGCTGGAAGAGAAACGCGCTCACCACACGCTGGGACTTGGACATGGAATAAACATCGACGCCTTGAGCCCCCACACTGAAAACCTGATCACTGACACAGTGCGTCAATTCCTGCCTACGCCGCACACCCCATTGCTGGCCTACCTCGGCGCTTTGGATATCGACACATTGACGACGACGCAAATCCGGGCGAAGCCTTCGGCGTATCTGGACGCTATTGTGCAATCGACGAACGCCCGGAAACTGGCAACCAGGTTATTGCAAGCGCTGGGCTGGTTCGGCGGTAGCCCCGGCGAGGACATGGCAGCGGGGATATGCACCAAGTTGCTCGCCTACGCCATTCGTCTTTGGCTCGAAAACGGGCAAAACGAGAGCCCGGACAGTATCGCCGGTTACCCGTGGCAACATTCGTCCAACTGGGGGAAAAGCTATGGGCAGATTCGGGCCGAGTTCGAGGCGCATCTGCTGTCTTCAAAACGCGCCGCGACAGTGAACGAATCCATTCTGCTCGCGCGTCTCTATCAACCCTTGTTCCCGCCACACTTCCAGATTCGCGATATACCGTCGCAGCTGCCTTATCGAAGCTCCACCGTCTGGGTGAATTTTGCCCATGGTGTCTATCTTGCTGACGCGATCGACCCGACGTTGCTGCAAAGATTGAGTTTCCAGCAACTGGTCGACTTCCCTGGCCAATACGCCAGTGAAGCCACGGCTGATGACCTGAAACTGGTCACCCTGACAAGATTGAAACCCATGCTGGAATGGGCCGTGACAAACGGCCTGGTTGCCCATAAGGCCAATGGGCACTACACCCTGCCGGAGATACAGACTGCTGTAGAAAAGCTTGACTTCACCATCGATAGCTTGACCCGGGCGGTCAACTGGCTGGATAGCCGCCCCCCCGAGAGGCTGAACATCGCCAGGCTTAAAATGGCGAAGCTCTTCGCAGACGGCCGGTTCGTGACGGATGGCAGGAAGCTGGTGAAAGAGGCCAGCACGTATGCCGCCCCCGTGACTCGACTCAGTGGCCCCATTGGAAGACTCGCCCCCCAAACCTACACATTCGCGGATGTGTATGCATCCGGCCAACTCACCGAACATAAATGGTTCGTCACCCGGCCCGATGGAAAAGTCATCACCGATGTCTGGTTCAGGATCGACCACGATGCAACCCTACAGACTAACTTTGCCGGGCCCGGTTTTACCGCCATTCCCCAGCAGAACCGAACGCTCCCCGATATCGAGCAAACGTTCAAAACCCATTTCGACATCTACCTCAGCTTCATCAGAAGCGCCTATCGCACGTTAATCATCCATCTGCTCGCATCACTGCCTCTGGCTGATCGCCAAGCCCTGGAGCAGGGCGTGATAAAGGTCTACAGCCTCAGAAAAGAAACCACGGGCATTGAAGCCAACAATGAAACCGAAGATAAGACACTGCCCCTGCGCGCGCGTAATGGCTTCATTCTGGAAACGACTAGCCAGCGCAAAACCTCGTACTATGAACTGCTCCCGCGGGCTGGGGTGATCCGCCCACGACCGGATATTGAGCCACACCATCTCGGCGCAGAGCGCAAAATCGAACACTGGAGAGTCAGCCGCGGCTCGGCGGTGAGTGTGGATGTTCTTCGCCATAAAACCCTTCCGTTCGATTGGGATGCCCATGTAAACGGCACTGTCCCCGACGCTCACGCAGAATGCCAAGCCATCTTGGACCCGCTTGGCGTCACGTTCGGTGAGTCGAATATTAGCGACACCGACCATAGCCTACCGCGGACATTGGAATCGAAAATCACCTTGGACGTGGCCTGCTACATTGCCGAGAAGCTGCTTTTCGTTGACGAAAAACAGCTCTACGACCGTTGTTATGGCGAAACTGAATTCGACCGTCAAAAGGCCAAGCGTGAAAAAACCCTGGAAATCATAAAAATGTTTGTGCCCTTCTGGGGCAGTATCGAAGACCTGGCTTCGGGAGACCGTGATCGCCTGGTGAGTGGAGCCTTTGGCCTGTTCACTGATTTTGTTGTCTTCGCCCGGCCCATCGGCAAGTTTGCCTCAGGCTCGCTGAAGTTGGTCAGCGCCGCGGGCAAGTTGAGCATTGGCAAAGCGCTGCCTGCCTTTGCAACGCTCACAGGTAGTTTGCTCAACGCCACCCTGAACCCGCTCGACGGCATTGCCTCCATGCTGCGAGCAGGCAGCCAGAGCGTGTACCGGTTCAGCAAAAAGGGCTATCTGAGCCTCAAGACATTGTCCGGGCGCGCCGGCCAATACGATTTCGTCCAAGGCATGAGTCAGGTCACGGATCCGGGCCGCTGGCGTCCACTGACAATCAATGACCAATTGAGCACGGTGCGCGGCATTGACGATGTTCCTGTGCGCAACACCGCAGCCACAGGCAGCGCTGATTACCGGTTGATTGACCCTTTATCGTCCCGGCCCTACGGCCCTGAACTGGGCGCTGAAGTGTCACCGGGCCGCTCCCACTTCAGCACGCGAGCCCGAACCGATACCGAAGTCCTTGTCGAGTTGCCAGAAAATGCCCGCGTACGAGAGGTGCTTGAAGTCGATGGCGGCCGCCTCTTTTATGTGGATGACGTGCCCTATCGTTTGAAGGCGGGAACCCTGCGCCGCATCAGCCACACGGATGACAGCCCCCCCTTGAGGAAACTTGCGTGCCGTGTCCGGCGTGCGCCAGACGAGGTGTGCAAGACCCGTTATATATTGCCGGACCAGCCTGCCGAGCGCCCACCCGCGGGCGAGTTCAGCACCGAGTTAAGCTGGGCGCCCTGGTTTGGTGACGCAACGTTCTATCCCTCTATACCCAAGCATCCCAACGATCGCGCCCTGCTCGCCTTCGAAGGGAAAATCTATGAACTCAAGGACGGCAAGCTCAACACCTACAAAGGCAAACCGCAATGGATCGGTCTCTCCAGCAGAGTCCCCATCCCCAGGCAAACCATTACGGCGACCCTGGAATTTCAAACCGGCCTTTACGGCAGCATCAAAGTAACCGGTTCGGCAGAAAAAATTGACGATATCCATCAAACCGGCGCGCTCATCATTCCCTCGATCGATGAGCACTTCACGTACATATTCACCCGCTTGAACAGCGATGACTATTACATGACCCGATTGCTCTCCACTGAGAGTGTCGAGTCTCCTCTGAGCCTGAAAAGGCTTGGTCCAAACGACCTGACGCCCGGCTCTTTGGGAGAAGAGCTGCAACGGGTGTACATCGGTTCGTTGAACGCCAACAACGCCGCGCGAATCTACGGCAGAGACCAGGTCGAACGGGCACTGGACAAGATCGATGAAATTTCGATCCCCATTGGCGCACCGAGTCATCCGCCCTCCAATATGAAGTGGCTGAAAGTCAGTACCTACCCCGCCGAGGCGGTGTTATTCGATCGTCGCACCAGAATGATTGTCTCTGATTTGCCTAACGGGGCAGCCGTGTGGCAACCCACCACACAGGCGCCCGAAGCCATACAGAAATCAACCGCAAACATCTTCAACGCGCTTTTTACATCCCCCTCCATTGCGGGCCCGTCTCAATCAACCGGCCGAACGGTGACCATCCATGACGCCATGCAGGAACTGCAAAAAACCCTTCCAACCAAGAACCAAAAAAACATAGCTTTTGCCGACGTCATCACGGCAGCAGGAAACAACGAAATATATGTCAGTGTTTCTGGAATCGAGGACTACACCCGGCACCTGCCCCTGTTCAAATCCCACAGTGGCCACACGCAAGTCACCTTCAAAGACGCCACTTACTTTAATGTTGATGGCATCCGGAGCGCGATTGACCCTGCATCCCTCACCCTGAGCGCCGATGGAAAATTGCTGGCGATCCCTCATCTGATGGATGCTCCGGGCACTTCGGACAGGCTCAGTCGAGTGACCTGCGCAGACAGTGAAAGCAAATTGATTGCCTACATCAGCGAAAAATATCCAAACCCTGAAGAGATCAAGTCGATCACGCTTGCCACCACCCTGCCGCCCTGCGAATCCTGCGCGATTGTCATGAAGGAGTTCGGTCATGAGCGCGGAGCCGATGCGTTGAACGTCATATGGGGACAGCGCCGTAAGCGTCCGGCAACTGAAATGAGCTCTTCAACCGAATCCGATTGATCCCCGGCGATCAATGCTGCTGCAGATGCCCGTAGAGCTTGGCGTATAAACCCCCGTCAGCAATCAGTTGCTGATGGTCGCCATCCTCGGCGATTTGTCCACCGTCGAACACCAGCACCCGGTCGGCCTGCTTCACGGCCGACAACCGGTGCGCGATGATCAAGGTGGTGCGGTTGCTCAAGAACCGCGCCAGCGCCTGGTGCAGGTTGTACTCGGTGGCGGCGTCCAGCGCGGACGTGGCCTCGTCGAGGATCACCACCTTGGGCTCGGCCAGCACCATCCGGGCAATGGCCAGACGCTGGCGCTGGCCGCCGGACAGACGCACGCCGGAACGCCCGACGATGCTGTCCAGGCCGTTGGGCAAACTCAGGATCGTCTGGTGCAGTTGGGCGATTTCCAGCGCTTGCCAGCAGGCCTCGTCCGTGCGCTCGCGACCCATAGTCAGGTTGGCCCGCACCGTGTCGTTGAACAGCGCGGGATGCTGCAGGACCACCGCAACATTGTCGCGCACGGTTTCCAGGCCGATGTCCTGCTGAGTCGAACCGCCGAAACGGATGGTCCCGGCCAGCGGCGTGTACAGCCCCAACAGCAACTGGACCAAGGTACTTTTGCCACCCCCACTGGCGCCGACAATCGCGACTTTTTCACCGGGGGCAATCGACAGATTCATCTGGTTCAGCACCAGTTCGTCGCCGTAGCCGAAACTCAGCCCCTGAACTTCGATACCCACGGTGTCGCGTCCCTGGAACGGGTTAACACTGCCGGTGTATTGCGGTTCGTCGGCACGGGCCAGCAACTCGTTGATCCGCGACAATGCACCGCCGGCGGCATAAAACGCGTACTGCAGATTGAGCAGTTGCTCCACCGGTCCGATCATGAACCACAGGTAGCTGAACACCGCCAGCATCTGGCCGATGGAGAGGTCGGAGAACAGGACGGTGAGCATCGCCGCTGCGCGAAAAATATCGATACCAAACTGAAACAGCAAACCGCTGGCGCGGTTCGAGGCATCGGTTTTCCACTGTGAGCTCACTGCGTAGTCACGGACCTCCCTGGCCCGCGTCCCCAATCGACCAAGGAAATAACCCTGGCGGTTACCGGCACGTACCTCCTGGATAGCATCCAGAGTTTCAGTCAGGGCCTGGGTGAAGCGCGAGGTGCTGTCGTTTTCCAGCTTCTTGAGATGCTTGACCCGTTTGCCCAGCTGCACCGTGGCGTAGATCACCAACGGGTTGAACAACAGGATCAGCAGCGCCAGTTGCCAGTGCATCCACACCAGAATGCCGGCAGTGCCCACCAGTGTCAGCATCGCCACCAGGAAACGACTGAGGGTTTCGCCGACGAATTTATCCAGGGTGTCCAGGTCGGTGACCAGATGCGTGGTTACGGTACCGCTGCCCAGGCTTTCGTACTCGCCCAGGGAAATACGTTTGAGCCGTTCGATCAACCGGACGCGAATGCGATAAACGATGTCCTTGGCCAGCCTGGCGAACAATCGCGCCTGCAGCACGTTGAACAGCAAAGCGCCGCATCGCAGGACCAGGGTCACCACCAGCATCAGGCCAATATAACCGGCCGCGCTTTGCCAGCCGCTCGGCAACGCATGGTTCATGACCTTCAATGCCGCGTCGCCCTGCCCCAGCAGCACTTCGTCCACCAGCAGCGGCAACAGCAGCGGGATGGGTACGCTGCACAGCGTCGCCAGCACGGCCACGCCATTGGCGATCCACAGGGCTTTCTTGTGTTTAAGGGCCAGTCGGCGGATTTCGGCCCAGCTCAAGCGGTCGACGCGTGGCGCAAGGGATGCGTCATCCGCCCGATCAGGCACAGGCCGCGCGCTCCAGCCAGCGGCCCAGCAGTGGCGACAACTGGCTCAGGGGCTGGTAGCCATTGGTAAGCAAGGCCAATTGACCGTCACGTTCGGCCAACAGCGTAGGAAAACCGGCGATGCCAAGATCCTGCACCCAAGTGAAATCTGCAGCAGTGGCCGCATGTTGCTCGGCGCGGTCAAATGCTGCGGCGAACTCGATGCGAGGCAGTCCGGCCTGTTCGGCCAGTTCCACCAGGACGCTGGCGTGGGTCACATCACGACCCTCGACATAAAACGCCTGCTGGATCAGCTTCAACAGCTTCCAGGCCAAGTCCGGCGCCAGGCCACGGGCCGTCACCAGTGCCCGGCAGGCCGGTTCGGTGTCATAGACAAAACCGTCCGGCAACGCACCTTCAAGCTTGAACGTCTGGCCGGTGGCCTGGGTGACGGCCTGCCAATGCTCGAGGATATAACGTCGGGTGGTCGGCTCCAGGGCCGAACCGCTGCCGGTGCGCAAACCGCCCACCACCAGGTGCAGTTCTACCCCGGCGGCCTGCGCTTGCTCGACCAGTGCCTCGGCAACCGGCGCAAAACCCCAGCACCAGGAACACATCGGGTCCATCACATAGAGCAGGCGTGGGGGCATGGTTCAAGCCTCGGAAGGTGATTGCTTATAGTTGTAGCCGATTGGATGCGGCATGTTGCGGGCCTTGGCCAGTTCGATCTGCTTTTGCCGGTCGATGGCGCTGCGCCGGGTTTTCTCGCTCAGCTTATCCCAGCAATGCGGGCAACTGATGCCTGGCACGTAGTGCTCCGAAGCGCGGTCTTCTACGCTCACCGGTGTACGACAGGCATGACACTGATCGTAGTCGCCTTCGCTAAGGTCATGGCGGACGGTCACGCGGTTATCGAACACGAAGCAGTCGCCGCGCCATTTGGTTTCTTCCTGCGGCACCTCTTCAAGGTACTTCAGGATGCCGCCCTTGAGGTGATAGACCTCGTCGAAACCCTGGCCGAGCATGTAGCTGGAGGCTTTCTCGCAGCGAATGCCACCGGTGCAGAACATCGCGACCTTCTTGTGCCGGGCCGGATCGAAATGGGCTTTGATGTACTCGGGGAACTCGCGAAAGCTGGTGGTCTTGGGGTCGATCGCGCCTTCAAAGGTGCCGATGGACACTTCGTAGTCGTTGCGGGTGTCGATCAGCAAGACTTCCGGGTCGCTGATCAGCGCGTTCCAGTCCTGCGGTTCGACATAGGTGCCAACCTGTTTGTTGGGGTCCACGCCTTCGACGCCGAGGGTGACGATTTCCTTCTTGAGCTTGACCTTGGTGCGGTAGAACGGTTGCTCGTCGCAATACGACTCTTTGTGATCGATGTCGATCATGCGTGGGTCGTTCTTGAGCCAGGCCAACAAACCGTCGATGCCTTCGCGGGTGCCGGAAACGGTGCCGTTGATGCCTTCTTCGGCGATCAGCAGCGTGCCTTTGATGCCGTTGTCGAGCATGGCCTTGAGCAGTGGCTCACGCAGCTCGACGTAATCTTCAAGGGTGACGAACTTATACAGTGCCGCCACGACAATGGATGGTGTCATGGGTATTTCTCCAGGTGGCTACCCTCGCAAAGGGTGAACCGGATGCGAAAAAAAACGCGCCCTGTGAGGCGCGTGGCGGATTCTAGCAAAAAACACGTGGGTTGCAGGACTGCAATCAACGCCGGATGTGGCCCATTGGGCTACGCCCTGTAGGAGCTGACGAGTGCAACGAGGCTGCGATCTTTTCCCCTGACAATTGAGTCCAAAGCGAAAGATCGCAGCCTCGTTGCACTCGTCAGTTCCTACAGTTCCTACAGTTCCTACAGCCATCAGCCGCGGCAGATCAGTGCTTGCTGCCCCCGGCACAGGTCGGCGAAGCCGGGGCTGTATCGATCTGCGCCCACTCCTCGGGGGTATAGGTGTGCAGCGCCAACGCATGGAACTCACCCATCAGCTCGCCCAGCGTGCCGTAGACCTTCTGATGACGCTTGACGCGATTGAGCCCCTCGAACTGATGGCTGACCACCACGGCCTTGAAGTGGGTCTGTAACCCACGGCTGTGCATGTGGCTTTCATCCAGCACTTGCAGGTGCTCGGGCTGCAACAGCCCGAGCGTCGATTCGATGCGTTGTTGCATGCTCATACCGGGCTCCGCTTACGGCTTTTTCTTGGCAGGGGCGGCTTTTGGCTCAAGCTCGGCGGTCATGTCCGCCAGCAGCTTGTTGACCACCGGCACTGCGCTTTCCAGCTTGGCCTGGGTCAACTGGGCCGATTGCTGGGTCAGCTGGGGCATTTTTTCCAGGACTTTCTTGCCCAGCGGCGAGCGGTAGAAGGACACCAGTTCCTTGAGTTCCGACTCGCTGAAGTTGGAGGTATAGAGCTTGACCATGTCGGGCTTGAGCTTCTTCCAGCCGATGGCCTGGTCCAGTGCGGCGTTGGCCTTGGCCTGGTAGGTTTCGAGGGTGGCTTTTTTCGACTCGGGCGCCTTGGTCTGTTCAAAGCGCTGGGCGAACATTTGCTGCACTTGCATGTACACCGGGGTACCCAGTTTGTCGGCGTGCGCCAGGGTCAGGAACTCTTCGGCACTGGCGTTGTGGCTGGCGGTATCGGCAAAAACAGGACTGCTGGCACACACCAGAGCAACTGCGGTACAGATGGCACGAAGACGGGTCATCGAGTTTCCTTTTCTACAGGCGAGGTAAAACCCCAAGGGCGATCATTCTGCGCCTAATAAACGCCGAGCCTCAACCCCATTGCTCTACGCGTCCGATTGACGGGCCGAAACGATCGAAAAATGATTGAGGGAACCCGTGTCGCCCTTCAGGGCCTAAACTGCGCATTCAGACCTACAGGAGTTTGACCCGATGAGCCGTATCGAAACCGACAGCCTTGGCCAGGTTGAAGTCCCGGATGAAGCCTACTGGGGCGCCCAGACGCAGCGCTCGCTGATCAACTTTGCCATTGGCAACGAACGCATGCCGCTGTCGGTGCTGCACGCCTTGGCACTGATCAAGAAAGCCGCGGCGCGGGTCAATGACCGCAATGGCGACTTGCCCGCCGACATCGCGCGCCTGATTGAACAGGCCGCCGACGAAGTCCTGGCCGGCCAGCATGACGACCAATTCCCGCTGGTGGTCTGGCAGACCGGCAGCGGAACCCAGAGCAACATGAACGTCAACGAAGTGATCGCCGGGCGCGCCAACGAGCTGGCGGGCAATCCCCGCGGCGGCAAGAGCCCGGTGCACCCGAACGACCACGTCAATCGCTCCCAGAGCTCCAACGATTGCTTCCCCACCGCCATGCACATCGCCGCCATCCAGGCGGTCCATCAGCAATTGCTGCCGGCGATCGCCGAGTTGTCCGGTGCACTGGCGGAATTGGCGGCGCGCCACATGAAACTGGTCAAGACCGGCCGCACCCACATGATGGATGCCACGCCGATCACCTTCGGCCAGGAGTTGTCAGCCTTCATCGCTCAACTCGATTACGCCGAACGGGCGATCCGTGCGGCGCTGCCGGCGGTTTGCGAACTTGCCCAAGGCGGTACGGCAGTGGGCACCGGACTCAATTCGCCCCACGGCTTCGGCGAGGCGATCGCCGCTGAACTGGCGGCGCTGTCCGGCCTGCCCTTCGTCACCGCGCCAAACAAGTTCGCGGCGTTGGCCGGCCATGAGCCCCTGACCACGTTGTCCGGCGCACTGAAAACCCTGGCCGTGACCCTGATGAAGATTGCCAATGACCTGCGCCTGCTGGGTTCCGGGCCACGGGCCGGGTTCGCCGAAGTGAAGTTGCCAGCCAATGAACCGGGCAGTTCCATCATGCCCGGCAAGGTCAACCCGACCCAGTGCGAGGCCTTGTCGATGCTGGCCTGCCAGGTCATGGGCAACGACGTGACCATCGGTTTCGCCGCCAGCCAGGGTCATTTGCAATTGAACGTGTTCAAGCCGGTGATCATTCACAACCTGTTGCAGTCGATCCGTCTGCTGGCCGATGGCTGCAGCAATTTCCAACAGCACTGCATCGCCGGGCTCGAACCGGATGCCGAGCAGATGGCGGCGCATCTGGAACGTGGCTTGATGCTGGTCACCGCCTTGAACACACACATCGGCTATGACAAATCCGCCGAAATCGCCAAGAAAGCCTACGGCGAAGGGCTTACCCTGCGCGAAGCGGCCTTGCAACTGGGGTATCTGACCGATGAAGAGTTCGATGCCTGGGTGCGGCCGGAAAATATGCTGGAGGCCGGTAGTCAGGGCTGAGATGTGTATTGGGGGATAGTCCGCCATCGCGAGCAGGCTCGCTCCCACAGGGGGATCTGTGTTGGCCGCAGTATTTGCATCCAACACAGATCGGAAATGTGGGAGCGAGCCTGCTCGCGATGAGGCCGGTCGGGTCGCGATCTATCGCCCGACAGCCAGTCGCTCACGCCGAGCTCTGAGCCCAGCCATCAGCGACGGTCCCAGCGCCACTAGCGCCGAGCCCAACACCACCAGCACCGCCCCGCCATACCCCAACAGATTGATCTGCTCGGCATGCACATAATCGGGCCACCACCAGGCTGCCAACGCCACTGCGGCGAAGGTCACCAACGGCGTGATCGCCAGGGTTGCGCTGACCCGCGACGCTTCCCAGTGAGCCAGGGCCTCGGCAAAGGCGCCGTAGGCAATCAGGGTATTGAGGCAGCACGCAAGCAGTAGCCAGCCTTGCAGCGGGCTCAGTTGCAGCGCCTCCAGCGGATGCACCCAGGGCGTGAGCAACAGCGCGCAGAACAGGTAGATCACCATCATCACCTGCAACGAATTCCACACCGTCAACAGTTGCTTCTGGCCCAGGGCATAAAAAGTCCAGACCGTCGACGCCAGCAACACCATCAAGACCCCGGCGGTGTAGTCGCTCAGGGAAGTCAGCAGCTCGCCGAGGCGCTGGTTGAAAAACAGCGTGAAACCGATCAACAACACCAGCAGGCCGATGCCCTGCCCCACGCTGAAACGCTCCTTGAACACAAACAGACTGGCGACCAGCAACATGATCGGCCCCATCTGCACCACCAGTTGCGCGGTGCCGGGGCTCAGGCGATTGAGGCCCATCAGGTACAGCACGTAGTTGCCAACCAGCCCCAACACCGCCATTGCCACCAGCCAGCCACCCCGGGGGCCCAACACCTTGCGACTGGGCAAACGGCGAGTGGCCGTCAGGTAGATGAACAGCAAGCCACCGGACACCAGCAAGCGAAACCAGGTCACGGTGACCGGATCCATCACCTGCAGCACTTGCTTGAGCTTGATCGGCAGGATGCCCCACAGCAGGGCGGTCAGCAGGGCGAGGAACAGGCCGTAGACCCAGCGACCGGACGATATGTGCATGCAACCCTCGCAGCTCAAGACAAAGAGCTCCCATTCTAGGCGCGGATCGCTCCAGGACACAGGGACAGTTAGGCCGTGGACGTCCATGGGACTGTACGGGTCGTTGCCGTCGATCGCCTGACCAGGCGCAAATCAAGGACTGCACATAAGCTCAAATGACATTGACCCCGCTGCCTATGGAGACCGCCATGTTCGGCAAACGCGCCCAGGATCCCGCCCCTACGACGATTTTTCGCAGCGACCGGATCTGCCGGGTAAACAGCGAGTTTTATTTCAATACCCGAGAAGGCACACAGGAAGGCCCGTTCGCCAGCCGCGAGGATGCGTTGCGGGAAGTGGAGGCGTATATCCAGCGGATGTTGCAATTGACTCAGGTCGCCAGCTAGCGCAGCCCCCTCTTGTGGCGAGGGGATTTATCCCCGCTGGGCTGCAAAGCAGCCCCAATGCAGATCACTCTGTCAGCCTGATACACCTCGGTTGTAGATTTTAGGGTTGCTGCGCAACCCAGCGGGGATAAATCCCCTCGCCACAAGTAATCATCTCGCTAACTGTCAGCGCCCGCTTATCTCACCGCCTCAAACAACCCCGTCGCCCCCATCCCACCGCCCACGCACATGGTCACGATGCCATAGCGCAGGCTGCGCCGTTGCAGCTCGCGCACCAGATGCCCGACCTGGCGCGAGCCGGTCATGCCGAACGGGTGGCCGATGGAAATCGAACCCCCGTTGACGTTGTACTTCTCGTTATCGATTTCCAGCCGATTACGGCTGTAGAGGCATTGGGAGGCGAAGGCTTCATTGAGTTCCCACAGGTCGATATCGGCGATCTGCAAGCCCTTGGCCTTGAGCAGTTTGGGCACAGAAAACACCGGACCGATGCCCATTTCGTCCGGCTCGCAACCGGCCACGGTAAAACCACGGAAAAACGCCTTGGGTTTGAGGCCCAGGGCCAGGGCTTTTTCCAGGCTCATCACCAGGGTCATCGAGGCCCCATCGGACAACTGTGACGAGTTACCCGCCGTCACCGAGCCGTCTTCAGCAAACACCGGCTTGAGGCCAGCCAGGCTTTCATAGGTGGTGTCGGGGCGGTTGCAATCGTCGCGATCAACCACGCCGTCGAGCATCTGCACCGCACCGGTGTGCTTGTCCTCGACCTTGTACTTGACCGCCATCGGCACGATCTCGTCGTCAAACAGCCCGGCCGCCTGAGCCTGTGCGGTACGTTGCTGACTCTGCAAGGCGTAGCGATCCTGTTCTTCACGGCTGACTTGATAACGGCGGGCGACGATCTCGGCGGTCTGGCCCATGGGGAAGTAAATCCCCGGCACCTGCTCCTTGAGCAGCGGATTGATCAGGTGATCGGTATTGACGCTTTTCATCGTCAGGCTGATGGATTCCACGCCACCGGCAACAATGATCTCGCTGCAACCGGAGGCGATCTGGTTGGCGGCGATGGCAATCGCTTGCAGGCCCGAAGAACAGAAGCGGTTAAGGGTCATGCCGGCGGTGCCGATGCCCAATTGCGAAAGCACCGCCACGTTACGGCCGATGTTATAGCCCTGGGCGCCCTCGTTCGAACCGGCGCCGACGATGCAGTCCTCGACGCTGGCCGGATCGATCCCGTTGCGCGCCAACAACGCATCGACACAATGGGCCGCCATGTCGTCCGGGCGGGTCATGTTGAACTTGCCGCGAAAGGATTTGGCCAGGCCGGTCCGCACGCTGTCGACGATCACCACTTCACGCATGGCTGTACCTCAATTGTTATTGTCGGTTAGGAGTCAATTGAGCATAAATCCACTGCATAACCGACCGCGACGATCATTCACCTCGCGTATGCGTTCCCATCGCCCACTACTTGCCCTTCCTGGCTTTGCGCGCCTGTTTTGCTGAGCGCTCGAAGGCCTCCTCCAGCGCCTCATTAAGCGTGCGCAACACCTTGACCCGGGCCCAGCGCTTGTCATTGGCCTCCACCAGGGTCCAGGGAGAAATCTCGGTGCTGGTACGGTCGACCATGTCGCACACCGCCGCCCGGTAGGCATCCCATTTGTCACGGTTGCGCCAGTCGTCCTCGGTGATCTTGAAGCGTTTGAAAGGGATCGCTTCACGCTCTTGAAAGCGCTCCAGTTGAGTCTCCTTGTCGATGGCCAGCCAGAACTTGACCACCACCACCGAGGCATCGGCAATCTGCTCCTCGAAATCATTGATTTCGCCGTAGGCCCGCAGCCAGTCGGCCTTGCTGCAAAAACCTTCGACCCGCTCCACCAGCACCCGCCCGTACCAGGAGCGATCGAACACGGTGAACTTGCCCCGCGCCGGGATATGCCGCCAGAACCGCCACATGTAAGGATGGGCGCGCTCTTCTTCGGTGGGCGCGGCAATCGGCACGATGCTGTACTGGCGCGGGTCGAGCGCTGCCGCGACCCGTCGGATCGCGCCGCCCTTGCCCGCTGCATCGTTACCTTCAAACACTGCCACCAGGGCATGGCGGCGCATGCGTTTATCGCGCAACAGGCCGGAAAAACGCGCCTGTTCGGTGATCAGTTGCTCTTCATAGTCGGCCTTGTCCAGGCGCAAGGTCATGTCCAGGCTGTCCAACAACGTGATTTGCGGGTCCAGCGCTGGCAACGGCGCCACGCTGACTTTATCCGCATTGACCTTCGACCGGTCCAGCGCCTGGCGCATCCCGTCGAGCAAGATCCGCCCGACCGTAAGGCTGCGGTAACAGGCGTCCATGCCTTCGATCACATGCCAGGGCGCGTAATCACGGCTGGTACGGCGCAGTACTCGTTCACCGTATTTGACGAACTTGTCGTAGGTCTGGGACTGCTGCCAGTCCAGTGGGCTGATGCGCCAGCTGTGCAGCGGGTCGTCCTTGAGCCCTTTGAGCCGGGCTTTCATCTGTTTCTTGGACAGGTGGAACCAGAACTTGAAGATCAGCGCGCCTTCATCGCAGAGCATTTTCTCCAACCGTTCAGCGCCATTGATGGCCTGGTCGAGTCGTGGGTCCTTGATCTGGTCATGCACGCGACCCTGCAGCATCTGGCTGTACCAGTTGCCAAAGAAAATCCCCATGCGTCCCTTGGCCGGCAGCATCCGCCAATAACGCCAGGCCGGTGGTCGCGCCAGCTCCTCGTCGGTCTGCTGATCAAAAGTGCGCACTTCGATCAGCCGCGGGTCCATCCACTCGTTGAGCAATTTCACCGTTTCGCCCTTGCCCGCGCCTTCGATGCCGTTGATCAGCACAATGACCGGAAAACGACGCTGCTGATGGAGCTCGTACTGGACTTCGAGCAACGCTTCACGCAGTGCCGGTACTTCGGCGTCATAGGTGTCTTTATCAACGGCGTGACCGATTTCGGCGGATTCGAACATGGGCAGCTCCTTCCAGGGAATGGGGCAAGACTAGCGGATTGGACGCCGGCCGTGCACTCGGCAGCGCAGGCAGATGCATACACAAGGGAGCGCTCAGCGATCGATCGGCTAGAATGGCCTCCCCGTTTTGACCGAGCCTGCCATGACGCCCGTACAGCACCACGCCCAACTCGACTGGGACGATCAAGGTCGCCCGCGCTCGCGGGTGTTCGACGATGTGTATTTTTCCGACCAGTCGGGCCTGGACGAAACCCGCTATGTGTTCCTTGAACAGAACAACCTGGCCGAGCGTTTTACTGCGCTGCCGGACGACGGGCGGCTGGTGATCGGTGAAACCGGGTTCGGCACCGGGCTGAATTTTCTCTGTGCCTGGCAGTTGTTCGAACAGTGCGCGCCGGCCGGGGCGCGGCTGCATTTTGTCAGTGTCGAGAAGTACCCCTTGAGCCCTGAGGACTTGCGCCGGGCACTGGACTTGTGGCCACAGCTCAAGCTTCAGGCTGATCAACTGCTTGTGCAATACGTCGCAATCCATCAGGGCTTCCAGCGCCTGACGCTGGCGGACGGTCGGGTGACGCTGACCTTGTTGATCGGCGATGCCCTGGAGCAATTGCCGCAGCTGGATGCGCAAGTCGATGCCTGGTTCCTGGACGGTTTCGCGCCGGCGAAAAATCCCGAGATGTGGACCGCCGAGCTGTTTGCCGAACTGGCGCGCTTGGCTGCGCCCGGCGCGACCCTCAGCACCTTCACCAGCACCGGCTGGGTGCGACGGTTGTTGAACGCGGCCGGCTTCAAGATGAAGCGCACGCCGGGCATCGGCCATAAATGGGAAATCCTTCGCGGAGTGTTTCTCGGCTGGCCGCAGCTGACGCCCGCCCCGCCCCTGGTTAAACCTTGGTACGCCCGCCCCGCGGCGCACAGCGGTGAGCGTCGAGCCTTGGTGATCGGCGGCGGCCTCGCTGGTTGCGCCAGCGCAGCCAGCCTGGCGGCCCGTGGCTGGCAGGTGACGCTGCTGGAACGGCATGCCGGGTTGGCCGAAGAAGCCTCCGGCAACCCGCAGGGCGTGTTGTATCTCAAGCTTTCGGCCCATGGCACGGCGTTGTCGCAGATGATCCTCAGCGGTTTCGGTTACACCCGACGCTTGCTCGAACATCTGCAGCGAGGGGTCGACTGGGACGCCTGCGGTGTCTTGCAACTGGCCTTCAGCGACAAGGAAGCCGAGCGCCAGGCGCAATTGGCCGAGGCCTTTGCCGAGGATTTGCTGCACGTCCTGGATCAGCCCCAGGCCGAGGCGCAGTCCGGTATCGGCCTGGCCTGTGGCGGTCTGTTTTACCCGCAAGGCGGTTGGGTCCATCCGCCCGCGCTGTGCCGCTGGCAGGCATCCGGCCTCAAGATTGAGGTGCAAGCCCACCATGAAGTCCTCGAGCTGCGCCGCATCGACGGCCAATGGCAGGCCTGGGATGGTGAACGTTGCCTGGCCAGTGCACCGGTCGTGATCCTCGCCAGCGCCGCCGAGATCAAACGCTTCGACGCAGCCGTCGACTTGCCCCTCAAGCGCATTCGCGGACAAATCACCCGCCTGGCGCAAACCACCCGCAGCCAGGCACTGCGCACGGTGGTTTGCGCTGAAGGCTACGTGGCGCCGGCACGGTTGGGCGAGCACACCCTGGGGGCCAGTTTCGATTTCAAGAACGACGACCTGACCCCCACCGCCGCCGAGCACGCCGGCAACCTGCAGATGCTGGAGCAAATCTCTGCTGATCTGGTGGAACGCTTGGACGCCAGCACTCTGGACCCGGAACACCTCCAGGGCCGCGCAGCGTTCCGTTGCACCAGCCCGGACTATTTGCCGATTGTCGGTCCCTTGGCCGAAAGTCGCGCCTTCACCCAGGCGTACTCGGCGCTGAGCAAGGACGCCCGCCAGGTGCCGGACTGCCCATGCCCCTGGCTCGAGGGCTTGTACGTCAACAGCGGCCACGGGTCTCGGGGCCTGATCACCGCGCCCTTGTCGGGCGAGTTGATTGCCGCCTGGCTGGACAACGAACCCCTGCCCCTGCCCCGCAGCGTGGCCGAGGCCTGCCATCCGAACCGGTTTGCGTTGCGGTCGCTGGTTCGGGGCAAACCGGTCTGACGAGCACCGGATAATTGCTTGCCCAACACCTTCCTCCTGTGGGAGCGAACCTGCTCGCGATAGCGCTGGATCAGCAGCATTTGAGTTGACTGATACTCCCCTATCGCGAGCAGGGTCGCTCCTACAGGGCTTTTGGTGCTCTTAAATTTATACGGCAGACCAAACGACCCCATCCATCGGCTTATAACGCATTGATCTAAAACTCACGGCAATCCCATCGGTCAGTTTCAGAGTACCTGCCATTTCGGCGCGTGCGGTTTCACCTCCCCAACGGAAAAACCGGTAAGGACTTATGTGCGGATTAGCTGGAGAGTTACGTTTCGATCAACAACCTGCGGACCTTGCGGCCGTAGAGCGAATCACCCATCACCTGGCCCCTCGCGGCCCCGACGCGTGGGGTTTCCACAGTCAGGGCCCCATTGCCCTGGGCCATCGGCGCCTGAAAATCATGGACCTGTCCGACGGCTCGGCCCAGCCGATGATCGACAATCAACTGGGCCTGTCCCTGGCCTTCAACGGCGCGATCTACAACTACCCTGAATTGCGCGCCGAGCTGGAAGGCCTGGGTTACGCCTTCTATTCCGGTGGCGACACCGAAGTGCTGCTCAAGGGCTACCACGCCTGGGGCGAAGCGCTGTTGCCCAAGCTCAACGGCATGTTCGCCTTCGCCATCTGGGAACGCGACGCCAAGCGGCTGTTCATCGCCCGCGACCGTCTCGGTGTCAAGCCGCTGTACCTGTCGCGCACCGGCCAGCGCCTGCGCTTTGCCTCGGCGTTACCGGCGCTGCTCAAGGGCGGCGACATCAGCCCGATGCTCGACCCGGTGGCGCTGAACCACTACCTGAACTTCCATGCCGTGGTCCCGGCGCCCCGTACCCTGCTGGCCGGCGTTGAAAAGCTGCCGCCCGCCACTTGGATGCGGGTCGAAGCCGACGGCTCCACCGAGCAGAAAACCTGGTGGACCCTGCCCTATGGTCCCCGGGCCGATGAGCAAAACCTGAACCTGCAGGACTGGATCGACCGCGTGCTCGACAGCACCCGCGAAGCGGTCGCCATTCGTCAGCGTGCCGCCGTGGATGTGGGCGTGCTGCTTTCCGGCGGCGTGGACTCCAGCATGCTGGTGGGCCTGCTGCGGGAAGTCGGTGTGGAAAACCTGTCCACCTTCTCCATCGGCTTCCAGGATGCCGGCGGCGAGCGCGGTGACGAGTTCCAGTATTCAGACCTGATCGCCAAGCACTACGGCACTCATCACCATCAGCTACGCATCGACGAAAAAGAAATCATCGAGCAACTGCCGGCGGCCTTTCGGGCCATGAGCGAGCCGATGGTCAGTCACGACTGCATCGCCTTCTACCTGTTGTCACGGGAAGTGTCCAAGCATTGCAAAGTGGTGCAAAGCGGCCAGGGCGCCGATGAACTGTTCGCCGGTTACCACTGGTATCCGCAGGTGGACGGCGCCAGCGATCCATACGCGGCCTATCGCGCCGCGTTCTTTGATCGCAGCTACGAAGAATATGCCGCTACCGTGCAGCCCAAATGGCTGACGGCCAACGACGCGGCCGGTGACTTCGTCAAGGACCACTTCGCCCAGCCGGGCGCCGACGCGGCGGTGGACAAGGCCCTGCGCCTGGACAGCACGGTGATGCTGGTGGACGACCCGGTCAAGCGTGTCGACAACATGACCATGGCCTGGGGCCTGGAAGCGCGCACGCCCTTCCTGGATTACCGACTGGTGGAACTCTCGGCGCGGGTTCCGGCGAAATTCAAGCTGCCTGACGGCGGCAAACAGGTCCTCAAAGAAGCCGCTCGACGGGTGATCCCCGGCGAAGTCATCGACCGCAAAAAAGGCTATTTCCCTGTACCCGGTCTCAAGCATCTGGAAGGCAACACCTTGGTCTGGGTCCGCGAACTGCTGCTGGATCCGAGCCAGGATCGCGGCCTGTTCAACCCGGCGATGCTGGATCGACTGCTGACCGACCCCAACGGCCAGCTCACCCCGTTGCGCGGCTCAAGGCTGTGGCAACTGGCGGCGCTGAACCTGTGGCTCAGCGAGCAAGGAATCTGATCGATGAAACCCCACAACCAACGCCTGCTGCGCGGCCAGGCACCGTCCTATGAACGCCTGCAGGCACGTTTGGCCGAAGACGGCAGCGAACTGGGCGCCGACCCGATCGCGGTGCACTGCGGCTGGGGCCGATTGCTGATCGGCCACACCTTCCCGGACCCGGCGAGCCTGGCCCAAGAGCTGCTCAATGAGCAATCGGGTGAGCGCGACATTGCCTTGTACGTCGCCGCGCCCCAACAAATATTGGGGCTGGAACCGGCGCAGCTGTTTCTCGATCCATCCGACACCTTGCGCCTGTGGTTCAGCGACTATCGCCAGGCCACCCGGGTATTTCGCGGTTTCCGGATTCGCCGAGCGCAAAGCGAGGCCGACTGGCAAGCGATCAACCTGCTGTATCAGGCCCGGGGCATGTTGCCCATCGATCCGCAACGGCTCACACCGCGCCATGAAGGCGGGCCGGTCTACTGGCTGGCCGAAGATGATGATACCGGCGCGGTGATCGGCAGCGTCATGGGCCTGAATCACCAGAAAGCCTTCAACGACCCGGAAAACGGCAGCAGCCTCTGGTGCCTGGCCGTGGATCCGCAGTGTTCGCGGCCCGGTGTCGGTGAGGTCCTGGTGCGTCACCTCATCGAGCACTTCATGAGCCGGGGCCTGAGTTACCTGGATCTTTCGGTGCTGCACGACAATCGCCTGGCGAAAAGTCTCTACGCCAAACTCGGGTTCCGGAACCTTTCGACGTTCGCCATCAAACGCAAGAACTGCATCAATCAGCCGTTGTTCCTGGGGCCAGGCCCCGAGGCGCAGTTCAATCCTTATGCGCGCATCATTGTCGAAGAGGCTCACCGCCGGGGCATCGAAGTCCAGGTGGACGACGCCGAAGGTGGATTGTTTACCCTGGTCCATGGCAGCCGTCGGATCCGCTGCCGTGAATCCCTCAGCGACCTGACCAGCGCTATCAGCATGACCCTGTGCCAGAACAAAAGCCTGACCCACAAAGTGCTGAAGAACGCAGGCCTGAACTTGCCGGCCCAGCAATTGGCAGGCAACGCCGATGACAACCTGGCATTTCTCGATGAGCACGAACGGGTGGTGGTCAAGCCTCTGGACGGTGAACAGGGCCAAGGGGTGGCGGTGGATCTGCGCACGATTGAAGAGGTGCAGAGCGCGATTGAAACAGCTCGCCAGTTCGACACTCGAGTGCTGCTGGAAAGCTTCCACGAAGGCCTGGACCTGCGCATCCTGGTGATTGGCTTTGAAGTGGTGGCCGCAGCGATCCGGCGGCCGGCGGAGGTGATCGGCGACGGTCGGCACACCATCGGCGCGCTGATCGAAGCCCAAAGCCGCCGCCGACAAGCGGCCACGGGGGGTGAAAGCAAGATTCCCATGGACGCCGAGACCCAACGCACATTGAGCGCGGCCGGCTATGACTACGACAGTGTGCTGCCTGCTGGCAAACACCTGTTCGTACGGCGTACGGCGAACCTTCATACGGGCGGCGTGCTGGAAGATGTCACTGGGATCCTGCATCCGGTCCTCGCCGACGCGGCGGTGCGCGCCGCGCGGGCGCTGGACATCCCCATGGTCGGCCTCGACTTGCTGGTGCCGGCGGCCGATCAACCCGAATACGTGTTCATCGAAGCCAACGAACGCGCCGGCTTGGCCAATCACGAACCACAACCCACTGCCGAGCGCTTTGTGGATTTATTGTTTCCTCATAGTCAGGCGGTGGCCTAGGTCTTTTCTCTGTGGCGAGGGAGCTTGCTCCCGCTGGGCTGCGAAGCAGCCCCCTCCATCTATAAGCGGGTTTGTGGGACAGGCCGGAGATCTGAACGGCGACCGCTTCGCGGTCGAGCGGGAGCAAGCTCCCTCGCCACGGGTTTCCCTTACTTAAACCTTCCTGGAGGAGTTTCCATGATCAGCAAGATTCCCGAACCGAATCTCGAATACCTGCAAAAGGTCCTGCTGGAAATGCTCGCCATTCCCAGCCCCACCGGTTTCACCGACACCATCGTGCGTTATGTCGCCGAGCGGCTGGAAGAGCTGGGCATTCCTTTTGAAATGACCCGGCGCGGCACGATCCGCGCCACCCTCAAGGGCCGCCAGAGCAGCCCAGACCGAGCCGTATCGGCTCACCTGGACACCATCGGCGCCTCGGTGCGCGCGATCAAGGACAACGGGCGCCTGACCCTGGCGCCAGTGGGTTGCTGGTCCAGCCGGTTTGCCGAGGGCAGCCGGGTCAGCCTGTTTACGGACACGGGGGTGATCCGCGGCAGCGTACTGCCGTTGATGGCGTCCGGGCACGCGTTCAATACCGCCGTCGATGAGATGCCCATCAGTTGGGATCACATCGAACTGCGCCTGGACGCCTACTGCACCACCCGCGCTGATTGCGAATCCCTGGGCGTGGGCATTGGCGATTATGTAGCGTTCGATCCTCTGCCGGAGTTCACCGAGAGTGGTCATATCAGTGCCCGGCACCTGGACGATAAGGCTGGGGTTGCGGCGCTGCTGGCGGCGCTCAAGGCGATTGTCGACAGCGGCGAAGAACTGCTGATCGACTGCCACCCGCTCTTCACCATTACCGAAGAAACCGGCAGCGGCGCGGCGGCCGCACTGCCCTGGGATGTCAGCGAGTTCGTCGGCATCGACATCGCCCCGGTCGCACCGGGCCAGCACTCCAGCGAGCACGCGGTGAGCGTGGCGATGCAGGATTCCGGGGGCCCTTACGACTATCACCTGTCACGGCACTTGCTGAAGCTGGCCAGGGAAAACGAACTGCCGGCGCGTCGCGACCTGTTCCGTTATTACTTCAGCGATGCCCATTCCGCCGTCACGGCCGGCCACGATATCCGCACCGCCCTGCTCGCCTTCGGTTGCGACGCCACCCATGGCTACGAACGCACTCACATTGACAGCCTGGCCGCCCTGAGCCGCCTGCTCGGCGCCTACATCCTCAGCCCACCGGT
The DNA here is from genome assembly GCF_900113505.1 of Pseudomonas sp. NFACC45. Classification (NCBI taxonomy): domain Bacteria; kingdom Pseudomonadati; phylum Pseudomonadota; class Gammaproteobacteria; order Pseudomonadales; family Pseudomonadaceae; genus Pseudomonas; species Pseudomonas sp. NFACC45. The sequence continues at coordinate 226,255 of NZ_FOPO01000011.1, read as the reverse complement.
ATTCGCCAGCGACGCCCAACCGGCCCAGGGCTCGCTGGACCGCTTCAGCCATCAGCTCGAACACGATGCGCAGATGGAAAGCGATACCCGAGTGCCGTCGGTGGACAGTTTGATTGGGCAGCGGTCGGATAACTGAGCAAGATTCCAGAATCTCAGTGCCAGTCATACCGCCATCGCGAGCAGGCTCGCTCCCACAGGGATATCTTCATTGAGCATAAAGTTTGTGCTCAACGCTGAGCCCATGTGGGAGCGAGCCTGCTCGCGATGAGGCCTGAACAGACACCCAAAACCCAAAGCTAGCCGCAAAAGCCCTTTGGCCGTAGCATCGCGACATTGTCTAGCCGAGGTACCCCATGCTGATCCCCCACGACCAACTCGAAGTCGACACGCTCACTCGCCTGATCGAAGATTTCGTGACCCGCGACGGCACCGACAATGGCGACGACACGCCGCTGGAGACCCGCGTATTGCGGGTCCGGCAGGCCTTGACCAAAGGCCAGGCGATGATCGTCTTCGACCCGGAAAGCGAACAGTGCCAGTTGATGCTCAAGCACGACATACCCAAGCATCTATTCGACTGAACAGACCTTGCGGCTGGCCTGGGCCCTTTTTTTCTGAATCTTTTCGTAAATCTCGGAGCGATGAACGTCGATATGCCGGGGCGCTTCCACGCCAAAACGAACAGTGGTGCCGTTGACCGAGAGCACTCGGACGGAAATATCATCACCGATGGAAATCAGTTCACCCACAGCGCGGCTAAGTACGAGCATGGTTCTTGTCCTTAAGAATATCTGGACCTTGACCATGCCCGGCCCGCTTGAGGTTCTCAAGACACCCTCAAGAATTCAGTAACGCCCTACAAGCAAGACTCTGGCAACTGAAGGAAACGTCCTGCAAAACCCTGTCAGACAGCGGACTTATTCAAGAGGTGGAAATCCGCGGGCCAAACAGAATCACACTCGCCCCCACCACGCAGAGCGCCACACCCACCCAGTCGGAAGCCAGCGGCCGCGCTCGCTCCACCACGGCCAGCCAGCCGATCGAGGCGATGATATAGATCCCGCCATAGGCGGCGTAGGCACGACCGGCGTAAGTCGCCTCGATGCGGGTCAGCAACAGGGCGAACAGCGTAAGGCTCAGCAGCGCCGGCGCGATCCACCAGGCGCTCTTGCCCTGGCGCAGCCACATCCAGAACGCGTAACAGCCGGCGATCTCAAACAGCGCGGCGAGAAAGAACCAAAAGTAGTTGAGCATGGGAGCGTCCATCAGGAGGGCCGAATGTGGCCATCCTGAGGACGTCGGACACTGAGGTCAACTCGGGTTCTGCCGAGCCTTGGCGCGCATCTTGTCGGCCATGACGGTCATTTCGTCGTACAGCAACTGCGGATTCTTCTGCTTGATGGCCCAGGCCATGCGCCCTTGCTCGTGAGGCAGGATCATGAACTGGCCCTGGGCGACCTGCTCATAGATGTAGTCGGCAATATCGGCCGCGCTGATCGGCGAGCTTTCCAGCAACTTGCCAACCTGGGCTTTCATCGCCGGCGTAGGGCCGCGGAAGGAGTCCAATAGGTTGGTCTGGAAAAACGACGGGCACACCACATGCACACCGATTTCCTGCTGCGCCAGCTCGATCAACAGGCTTTCCGACAGCGCCACCACGCCGGCCTTGGCCACGTTGTAGTTGCTCATGGCCGGGCCTTGCATCAGGGCGGCCATGGAGGCGATGTTGATGATCCTGCCGTGGCTTTTTTCCAGCAACGGCAAGAACGCCTTGCAACCCTTGACCACGCCCATCAGGTTGATCGCGATTTGCCAATCCCAATCCTCCAGGGACAGTTCGCTGAAGAATCCACCCGAGGCCACACCGGCATTGTTGACGATGATGTCGATGCCACCGAGCTTCTCTTCGCAGGCCTGGGCAAACGCCGTCAGTTGACTGTAGTCGCGCACGTCGCAGCGCTGGACAAAACCGTCGCCGCCAGCGTCACGCACCAACCTGAGGGTTTCCTGAAGGCCTGGCTCACTGACATCCGACAAGGCCAGGCGCCAGCCTTCGCGGGCCCAGCGCAGCGCGATTTCGCGACCCAGGCCAGAACCGGCACCGGTAATCATCATGCGATTTTGCATAGCAAACAGCCTTGTTGTTCCGGGAGAGATGAGCCGAGTGTAGCGAAGGACCTTGCCGGACCCACGCTCCATCAGAGTGCTGAATGGCGAGGGCAAACCTTAATGGGTTTTCAGGGGAACAGCGCTGTGGAACAGCTTCGCTCCCATAGAGGGGTTCTTTGGAGCACTAAAAAACTTTGAATTTTTTACAGGACGTTACGGTCGGACATATTAAGCCGCCCGGATTTAATGCATGCGTGCTGGTAGTTGAAAGTTGCATCACTCCAGAACTGACCAATAAGGAAATCACCAATGGGCACAATACTCATCATTATCCTGATCCTCCTGCTGATCGGTGGCCTGCCGGTCTTCCCTCACTCCAGAAGTTGGGGTTACGGCCCGTCCGGTATCCTCGGTGTCGTACTGGTAGTGCTGTTGATCCTGCTGTTACTGGGCAAGATATGAACCACTAAGTGACAAAAAAAGAGGCCCGTTAAGGCCTCTTTTTTTATGCGCTGAACTTTTCAGTCCGGAACACCCTGTGTCACGCCGGCGGTGTTATCCAGCAGGCTCTTGGTGGCGGTTTGCAGAAACGCCTCCAGCTTGAGTTTCATTTCAGCCGCCTGCGGCGCGTCGGCAATGACATCCGCGCGTGGCTGGGCACCGAGTTGGTAGCGATACAACTTCGGCGCCATTTCCTTTTCCCTCGGCAACACCAGGATTTTGTCGTCGCGGATGATCGCCGTGGTCTGGTCACTGCCCGACGGTTTGATCACGCCAAATCCGCTGTCGCCTGGCGGCAGGTTCAACAAATCGCGGCCCCAGCACTGGTTACGCACTTGCCCGCCGATCCGGCCCATGATGGTCGGGACGATATCGATCTGGGTGCCCACGGTGTGGTTGCGCTGGCCGAACTTTTCCTGGATACCCGGGCCGATCAACAGCATCGGCACGTTAAAGCGGCCCAAGTCCATTTCGGTAAGCTGGCGCTCGTTACCAAAACCGTGGTCACCGACGATGACAAACAGTGTTTCCTTGAAATAAGGCTCCTTACGAGCCTTTTCGAAGAACTGCCCCAGCGCCCAATCGGAATAACGCATGGCGGTCAGGTGCGTATTCAGGCTGCCACGGTCCGTGACCGGCTCCACCGGCAACGGTGTCGGCAACGCATACGGCGTGTGGTTGGAGAGGGTTTGCAGCAGCGCATAGAACGGCTTGCCGTTTTCCCGTGCCTTGAGCTCGATCAGGGAACGGTCGAACATATCCTGATCGGACACGCCCCAGGTCGGATCGGAGAACACCGGGTTCACATAATCATTGCGCCCGATGAATGTGGTCATACCCTGGCCGCTGAAGAAGCCCGACTGGTTGTCCCAGGCGAAATCACCGTTGTAGACATACACGTCGTCGTAGTCGCGGGCACTGAGCAGTTGCGGCAGCCCGGAAAACTTGTGGCTGCCTTCAGGTGTCTGCATCAGGTACTCGAAACCCGGCAGGTTCGGGAAACACGCCATGGTGGCAAACATGCCCTGATGGGTGTGGGTGCCATTGGAGAAGAAGCGGTCAAACAGCAGACCTTCCTTGGACAGTTTGTCCAGATAAGGCGTGATATTGCCCGGCGCGCCCAGGGCGCCCACCGAGTGACCCGCCATGCTTTCCATGAGGATCACCACCACGTTCTTGATCGGCAAAGTCTTGTCGGCGGGTGGCGTGTAGTCGCGACGTACGGCAGCGGTGTCTGCATCGACCAGTTTGTCGTCGGGCATCACCAGCATGTCCCGCACGGTCTGCTGGGCCAGCGGCTGCTCGAGGGTGGCTTTCCAGATATTGTCACGGTGTTCGGACATCCGGCTCTTGGCCGCAGCCACCAGTGACAACGTGCCATTGAGGCCCAACTGATTGGCAAAGTTCGAATCGGTGGTGTAGACGTCACCCCAGCGCATGGGCGGCCCCTGGCGCAGTGTGCCCCGGGCGGCTCCCACGGCCACGACCAAGCAGACCAGGAACACCGCGACACGCCCGTACCACGGAGCAACCTGGCGTGTGCCGATCGTGCCGCCACTGAACGGCCCGCGCGGTCGGGTCGCGCGGTCGGCGCCCTTGAACGCCATCGCGAGGATCAGCGTGCCCACGGCCCACGCCAACAGGTAGCGCACCACCGGGAAACCGTACCAGAGCATGCTCATCACGGTTTTCGGGTCTTCCTGCACATACTGGAAGACCAGGCCGTTGAGACGCTGGTGAAACTCGCGGTAGAAGTCCATCTCCATCAGACCGAGGAACAGCCCGATGCTGGCGGTGACGGTCAGCCAGAAACGAAAAAAACCACGTGCCGCCATGGCCCGCGCGCTGAACAAGGCCAGCAGCAGCGGAATACACAGATAGACCACCAGACGCAGGTCAAAACGCAGTCCGTTGACGAATGCCTCAACGAAGGTAGAGGCCGGGGAGTCGAGGATCATTTCGCGGTTGTAGACCAGCAGCGCCACGCGCAACAGGCTGAACATGATCATCATGACCAGGGCACAGAGCAAGGTGTAGACCAGGTGTGATTTGACGGTCGGTTGCAGCAGGCGATGCGTGGTGCGGTGCTGACTCAGGGCGTCCGGGATTGCCATGTCGTGTAAGGACCTAAAGGGGTTGGGGGCGAATAGAACAACGGCGCGTCCTATGCCGACCATCACCCGGGTCCCTGGGTCTGCGCGGGTGCGCAAGCGTTGAATGAATGGCGGGGCATCGCCATTTGACTCACCGACCGCAACAAGCGCCGGGATTGTCCGCGAGGGGCTGTGAAAATTTTGTTCAATGACTATTCGCAAACACAAAACCGCGGATTGCCCGATGAATTGTGTGCCGAACCGCACTGTGGTCAGGGGATAGATCCCTGACCACAGGTCAGCGTTGTTCCCGATCAGTCGTTACTTGGTTTGTTGATTGCCTGCAGAACGTACTGCGGCATGGCGAACGCGCCGAGGTGAACTTCGGGGTTGTAGTAGCGGGTGATGATACCGCTGCCAATGAAACGCTCGCGCAGGGTCTCGCGAGACAGCTTGCGATAGGCGGTATCCGTCGAGCCCCAGGCGAAAGTCATCGCGCCGCCAATGTAGGTCGGCACGGCGGCCTGATAGAAATGCCAGTCGGCAAACAGGCCACGCAGACGTCCGGCGGTGGTTTGTACCTCGCCCAGTTGCATGAACGGCGTGCCGTTCTGGGTCACCAGAATGCCGCCTTCGTTCAGGCAGCGGTGACAGGCCTGGTAGAAGTTTTCCGAAAACAACACTTCACCCGGACCGATCGGGTCGGTGGAGTCGGAAATGATGACGTCGAATTTCTCCTGAGTGGTCGCGACAAAATGCATGCCGTCGTCGATCACCAGGTTCAGCCGCGGGTCGTCGTAGGCGCCTTTGGAGTGGTTGGGCAGGAACTCCTTGCACATGTCCACCACGGTGCCGTCGATTTCCACCATGGTGATGTGCTCAACGCCCAGGTGCTTGGTCACCTCGCGCAACATGCCGCCGTCGCCACCGCCGATGATCAACACGCGCTTGGCCGCGCCGTGGGCGAGAATCGGTACGTGGGTCAGCATTTCGTGGTAGATGAATTCGTCGGCTTCGGTGGTCTGGATCACCCCATCGAGCGCCATCACCCGGCCCATGCGCGGGTTCTCGAAAATCACCAGGTGCTGGTGCTCGGTGCGCACTTCGTGCAGCAGCTTGTCCATCCGAAAACGCTGGCCGTAGCCTTCGTAGAGGGTTTCCAGGTAGTCGCCGGTCGGGGTAGTCGTCATGGTCAGGTGCTCCGATAAATACGCGGTTGGCCGATGAAGGCTCGCAAAGGCGCGCATTCTACGACGCCGGGCATGACAGGTCGAACCTTGAAGACTCATCACCGGCTGAACTCAGCTTCCTGTGGCGAGGGGATTTATCCCCGCTGGGCTGCGAAGCAGTCCTTTGACACTGAACTCAATCTTCCTGACACACCGAGTTGCCTGGTTGGGGGGCTGCTTCGCAGCCCGGCGGGGATAAATCCCCTCACCACAGGGTTCATCGCCAGCTTTTAGCGGAACTGACGCCCCAACCCCGCCGGAACACCTTCGATGGTGGTTTCTTCCCACGGCCCGTTGGGGCTGATGGAGCGGCTCCAGCCGTTGCTCCAGCGGTAATAGGTGCGCTGGCGATAGAAGGTGTTGGTGTGGTTGTCCAGCACATAGACCCCAAGTTTGGCGTCCCAGTGGCTATTGCCGCCGGGTGGTGGGGCGAAGCTGGCGGAAGTACGGGGCAACGGCTTGGCCGGTGTGTTCGGCGTGACGGGCTTGCTTGGGGCGGTCGACGGCCCCGGCTTGGTGGCCGGGCCTGAAGACGGGATGGGAGGCAGCGGCGCCGACGGCTGCGGCGGACGCTGGACCGCACAAGCACTCAGGCCCAGGACGAGCGTGAGCAGGGTGATACGAGCGATGGCGGTCATGGTGCGAATTCCTGTTATTTATCCGGGCTGTCGATAGTCAGTTGTTGCTGCGCCGTGGTGCTGCTCGCCAGAGGCTTGCTGCGGCCGATCCATTCACCGGCGGTCGGTTGACCGGCCCGGGAAATGCGCGCCACCAGTTGGACTTCAGGGAAGTTCGACAGTTTCAGTTGCGGCATCATGGCGTCCGCATCGCCCAGTTCCACGGTAACAGGCAGGTCAGCGACGGTCAGGCGCTTGGCCGCCAGCGGCGCCGGCGGGCCGGAAGCGGCGCGGGCAAAGATGAACACGCTGTCGCCCGGCTGCACCTTGGCCTTGAGCTCCGGCGCCAGCTCGACGCGCACCTTGAGCAATGCCGCAGCCTTGCTCACTGGCGCCTGGGCAACCTTGCCGCCGCTGGCCTCAAGCTTCTCGGTGGCGCGGTTGATACCGCCTTGTAGCGCATCACGGGACTTGTCGCCTTCCGGCAGTTGCGCGAGCAGACGGCCCCAGTAATCAATGGCCTCCTGATAGCGCTCGCCTTCGAACGCGGCGATTCCCAGCAGGCCCAGGCTGGTGACCTCCTTGGGATCGAGCTTGAGCGCTTCGTCGGTCAGGGCCTGGACCTTGTCCGACCATTTCTTGCCATCGGCGAAATACTGCGCCTGAGCCCACTGGCCCAACAACTCGGGTTGGCGACCGGCCACCGCCACGGTCCGCTCGAAGATCTTCGCGGCATCCGCCGGCCGGTCCTGGGCCATGTAGGTGCGACCGAGGAAATACAAGCCCTCGGCGTTATCCGGTTGCGCCGCCACCGCGCGCTCCAGGCGCAGGGTCATTTCTTCCATCGACTGCGGCGCCTGGGCGAATTCGCGGGTCAGCTCGACCTTGTCGCTGGCGCCGAAATGCAGATACAGCCCCAGGCCCAGCACCGGCACCAGCACGGCGGCGAGTAACGGCAACGGTTTACCCAAGCGAGACTCGCGCGGCGCATCAGCGCCTTCGGTGTCGGCGAGCAGTTCTCGCGCGGCTTCGGCGCGGCCGGTGTCCAGCTGCGCGGTATTCAGCACGCCCTCTTCCTGCTCGGCCTGCAACTCGGCGACGCGCTCCTGATACAGCGCCACGTTGAGCGCGGTACGGTCCTCTTCGCGCTGGGCGCGGCGAACACGCAATACGGGGATCAACAGAAAACTCAGGGCAACCAGGAGAAGCAGACCTGCGGCGAGCCAAAAATCAATCATGCTTGGTTTTATCCAACAGTTGGTCGAGGCGCTGGCGCTCTTCGACAGAAAGCGTGTCCGGGGCAGCCGTGCGCTGGACCCGGCGGCGACGCACAATCACCGCGATGACCACGAAACCACCGAGCAACAGCCCGGCGGGGCCAAACCAGAGCAGTGCGGTCTTGGAGGTCAAGGCCGGGTTGTAGCGCACGAACTCCCCATAGCGGTCCACCATGAAATCGATGATCTGCTGGTTGTCCTTGCCCTCGCCGAGCATGCGGAAGATTTCCTTGCGCAGATCGGCGGCAATCGGTGCGTTGGAATCGGCGATATCCTGGTTCTGACACTTGGGGCAGCGCAGTTCCTTGGTCAGTTCACGGAACCGCTCGCGCTCGCCCTCGTTGGCGAATTCGTAGGTGTCGATGGCGGCGTGGGCCACGCCGGCCAGGCTCACGCCGAGGATAACGGCTGCTAACCAGCGCTTCATGGCTTGGCCTCATCGACCAGCGCCTGATACTTGGCGGCCAGTTTTTCGCGCCAGACCTGTTCGTCGATCACGCCGACGAACTTGTCGCGGATGACGCCCTTGGCGTCGATGAAGAAGGTTTCCGGCGCCCCGTAAACGCCCAGGTTCAGGCCCAGAGAGCCTTCTTCATCACGAATATCCAGTTGATACGGGTTGTGGAACTCGGCCAGCCACTTCAAGGCATCGGCGTTGACGTCCTTGTAATTGACGCCGTAGATCACCACGCCGTTCTGGGCCAGTTTGTTCAATACCGGATGTTCAACCCGGCAGGAAATGCACCAGGTGCCCCAGACATTGACCAGCGCCGGTTTGCCCAGCAGGTCCGCCCGCGTCAGGGTCTTGTCGCCCTGCACCGACGGCAGGGAGAACTCCGGGAACGGCTTGCCGATCATCGCCGACGGCAATTCGGCCGGGTTCAGGTAGAGCCCTCGGTACAAAAACACCGCCATCAATAGGAACAGAGCCAGCGGCAACACCATCAACCAACGCTTCATGCAGGGGCTCCCGTCATGCCCAGGGTTTCACGCACCCGGGTTTTTACCTTGACCCGATAACGACGATCCAGCGCCGCCAGTATTCCGCCCAGGCCCGTCAGCAGGCCACCGAACCAGATCCAGCGCACGAACGGCTTGACGTGGACCCGCACCGCCCATGCCCCATCACCCAGGGACTCGCCCAGCGCTACGTAGAGGTCGCGGGTGAAACCGGCATCGATCCCGGCTTCGGTCATCACCGAATTCTGCACGGTGTAGAGGCGTTTTTCCGGATGCAGCACGGTGATTTCTTGACCGTTGCGAATGACCCGCACAGTGCCTTTGTCGGAGGTGAAGTTCGGGCCTTCGTAATGTTTGGCCCCCTCGAATACGAACTGATAGCCCCCCAGGTCCATGGACTCTCCGGGTGCCAGACGCAGGTCGCGCTCGGCGCTGTTCTGGCTGGACAGCACCACACCCAGGGCGCAGACGGCGATGCCCAGGTGGGCGATCTGCATGCCCCAATAACTGCGAGTCAGGGTGGGCAGGCCCTTGATCAGGCCTTTGTGGCGGGTCTTGTCGAAGATATCCCGCACGCCAGCCAGCAACACCCAGGCCGCCAGCACGAAAGTCGCCAGTACCGCCCAGTTGAAATCGCCATATGCAATCGCGGCAATGACGGCCAGGGCAGCAGTGCCCAGCAGCACGGGCGTCAGCATGCCCATCAGCCATTTGACCGGCGTGTCTTTCCAGCGCACCAGCATGCCGACAGCCATCACCACCATCAGGATCGCCATCAGCGGAATGAACAATGCATTGAAGTACGGCGGGCCGACCGACAGCTTGGCGCCGGTCAGCGCGTCGAGCACCAGCGGGTACAGCGTACCCAGCAGGATCATCGACGCGGCGACCACCAGCACCAGGTTGTTGCCCAGCAACAGGGTTTCCCGGGACCAGAGGTTGAAGCCGACCTGGCTTTTCACCACCGGCGCCCGCAAAGCGAACAGCGTCAGCGAGCCGCCAACCACGAACAGCAGGAACATCAGGATGAACACACCACGCTCAGGGTCGGAGGCAAAGGCATGCACCGAAGTCAGTACGCCGGAACGCACCAGGAAGGTTCCCAGCAGGCTGAGGGAGAATGCCGCGATGGCCAGCAGCACGGTCCAGCTCTTGAACACCCCACGTTTTTCCGTGACGGCCAGCGAGTGAATCAGCGCGGTGCCCACCAGCCAGGGCATGAACGAGGCATTTTCCACCGGGTCCCAGAACCACCAGCCTCCCCAGCCGAGTTCGTAATAAGCCCACCACGAACCCAGGGTGATGCCAATGCCCAGGAAAGCCCAGGCGACGATGGTCCAAGGACGCGACCAGCGCGCCCATGCGGCATCCAGACGACCGCCCAGCAGCGCGGCGATGGCGAAGGCGAAGGCCACTGAGAATCCAACGTACCCCATGTAGAGCATCGGCGGGTGAACGATCAGGCCGATGTCCTGCAGCAACGGGTTGAGGTCGCGGCCATCCAACGGCACCTGCGGCAAGATGCGCTCGAAGGGGTTGGACGTGAGGATCAGGAACAGCAGAAAACCGATGCTGATCATGCCCATCACCGCCAGCACACGGGCGAGCATCACTTGCGGTAACTGCCGGGAGAACACCGAGACCGCGAAGGTCCAGCCGGCGAGGATCAACGCCCAGAGCAGCAGAGACCCCTCATGGGCGCCCCACACTGCGCTGAACTTGTAGTACCAAGGCAAGGCGCTGTTGGAGTTGCCGGCAACGTACGCCACGGAAAAATCGTCAACCATGAAGGCGTAGGTCAGGCAACCGAAGGCGAACAACATGAAGGCGAACTGCCCCCAAGCCGCCGGCTGGGCCAGGCTCATCCACAAACGATCGCCACGCCAGGCACCGAGTAAAGGCACCACCGCCTGAACGATGGAGAAACACAAAGCCAGGATCATCGCCAGGTGACCCAGCTCGGGAATAAACAGACCGGTCATCGATCAACCCTCCTTCACGGGAGCGGGCGCCGACTGGCCGCTGTCTTTCAAAGCCTTGGTCACTTCCGGCGGCATGTATTTTTCGTCGTGCTTGGCCAGGACTTCATCGGCCACCACCACGCCTTCGGCATTGAGCTTGCCCAGGGCGACGATGCCCTGCCCTTCGCGAAACAGGTCGGGCAGGATGCCACGATAGGTGATGGTCACGGTCTTGTTGAAATCGGTGACGTTGAATTTCACGTCCAGCGAGTCCCCGGTACGCACCAGGGACCCCTCCTCCACCATGCCGCCGGCACGGATGCGCGTGTCTTGGGGCGCTTCGCCGTTGGCAATCTGGGTCGGGGTGTAAAACAGGTTGATGTTCTGTTGCAAGGCGCTCAGGGCCAGGCCGACCGCAGCGCCGACACCCACCAGGAGGGCAAGAATGATGACAAGACGTTTTTTGCGCAGCGGATTCACTGACCGTTCTCCCGGCGCAGACGACGCGCCTCTTGTTGCAGATACCGCTTGCGGGCCAGGATCGGCGCCGCCACGTTGAGGGCCAGCACCGCCAGGCAGATGCCATAGGCTGACCAGACATACAGGCCGTGATGGCCCATGGCGAGAAAATCGCCGAATGACGCAAAACTCATCGAGCGGCCTCCAGGCTGTTCTGTACTTCGGCCTTCACCCAACTGGCCCGGGACTCGCGCTTGAGCACTTCCAGGCGCATGCGCATTAACAGCACAGCGCCGAAGAAACAGTAGAAACCCAGCGCTGTGAGCAACAGCGGCAGCCACATCTCCACCGGCATCGCCGGTTTTTCGGTGAGGGTGAAGGTCGCGCCCTGGTGCAAGGTGTTCCACCACTCCACCGAGTACTTGATGATCGGGATGTTGATCACGCCGACAATCGCCAGCACCGCACAAGCCTTGGCGGCGCTGTCACGATTGCTGATGGCGTTGCCCAGCGCAATAAGACCGAAGTACAGAAACAGCAGGATCAGCATCGACGTCAGTCGGGCATCCCAGACCCACCATGAGCCCCAGGTCGGTTTGCCCCAGATCGCGCCGGTGACCAGCGCTACGGCGGTCATCCAGGCACCGATGGGGGCGGCGCATTGCAGGGCCACGTCCGCCAGTTTCATTTTCCACACCAGCCCGACCACACCGCACACCGCCAGCATCACGTAGATGGACTGGGCCAACAGCGCCGTGGGCACGTGAATGTAGATGATGCGAAAGCTGTTGCCCTGCTGGTAGTCCGGCGGGGCGAAGGCCAGGCCCCAGACTACGCCAATGCCCATCAGCAGCACTGCCAGGAGGCTCAACCAGGGCAACAGTTTGCCGCTGATGCCGTAGAACCACTTGGGTGAGCCGAGCTTATGAAACCAGGTCCAGTTCATTGCTGTTTTCCATCACGGTTGCGGCACGCTATCACGGGCCGCCAGTCTGCCTTTACTTCAGAAGAAGTGGTCAGTTTTCGACCAGGCGTCATTATTATTCGCCGACGCTGATTTTCAGGCCAGCGGCTATTGCAAAGGGTGTCAGGGTTATCGCCAGGGCGGTCAGGCTCCCAAGCCACAGCAGATAACCGGTTGCCGGCATGCCTTGCAGCGCGGCTTGCAAGGCGCCACTACCGAGGATCAACACCGGGATATACAGCGGCAGGATCAGCAGCGCCAGCAACAGGCCGCCACGCTTCAACCCAACCGTCAATGCCGCGCCGACTGCGCCGAGCAGGCTCAACACCGGCGTGCCCAGCAACAGCGACACCAACAATACCGGCATGCAGGCAGCGGGCAAGCCCAGCATCATTGCCAGCAGCGGCGAGAGCAAGACCAGCGCCAGGCCGGAAAAAACCCAGTGTGCCAGTACCTTGGCCAAAACCAGAAGGGCCAGGGGGTGCGACGAAAGGACCCACTGCTCCAGGGATCCGTCCTCGAAATCACTGCGGAAAAGCCCGTCCAGCGAGAGCAGGACCGATAAAAGGGCCGCCACCCAGACCAGCCCCGGCGACAAGGTTTGCAACAATTGAGTCCCGGGACCGACGGCCAGCGGGAACAGTGCGATGACAATCGCGAAGAACACCAGCGGATTGGCCAGTTCGGCCGGACGGCGGAACAACAGGCGCGCCTCGCGAGCAAGCAGTAGGCCAAACACACTCATACAGCCCAATTCCCAAGATCGATGTTGCGATAACCGGATGGCATCCGCGCCAAGGTGTGGTGGGTGGTCAACAGCACCATGCCGCCTCTCTCGCAGTGCCCGGCCAGATGCTCCTCGAGCTGCGCCACGCCCTGCTTGTCCAGAGCGGTGAAAGGCTCGTCGAGAATCCACAGCGGCGGGCTGTCGAGATATAACCGGGCCAGGGCCACGCGGCGCTGCTGGCCGGCGGACAGGGTGTGGCACGGCACGTCTTCGAAGCCGCGCAGGCCCACCGTCGCCAGCGCCTGCCAGATCGCCTCACGACCGGCCGGTCGATGCAGCGCGCAGAGCCAACTGAGGTTTTCTTCAGGCGTCAGCAAATCCTTGATGCCGGCGGCATGGCCGATCCAGAGCAGGTTGCGGGCCAGTTCGCTGCGCTGGCTGTGCAACGGCTGGCCATTGAGCAGCACTTGGCCGGCGGTCGGCTGCATCAACCCGGCCAGCAGGCGCAACAGGCTGGTCTTGCCACTGCCGTTAGGGCCGCTGATCTGCACCATATCGCCACGCGAGAGTCTCAATTCGAGATTCTCGAAAAGCAGCCGCAAATCTCGCTCACAGGCGAGGCCGACGGTTTGCAGGAGAGGACTGGTCAAGGGATAGCGGGCCTTATACGGTTCAAGTCGGCCATGCAGCGGCCGTTAAAGAGGTGCAGCATAGATGCTTTGGTGGCCGGTTCCACAGAGCTGCGTCAAACAATTGCAAGGTTTTCGCCACTCCCTGAAAGACCGGCGGCATTATACATGTCATGCCCCAGGGGGCGTGCTCAATTAGCTTCCCAAGGTAAGACCGCAGATGACAGGCGACATGAACATACCGCCGCTGCCTCAGGCCTCGGCAACCACCCGTATGCCGGCGGTCACGGGCGAGCTGCTCAAATTGCTGACGCCGGTCGAAGGCCTGATCGGTGCGGGCCAGACCGCCAAGGCCGAGGTGTTGTCGCTCAAGCAGGCGGAACAGACCTTCCAGCTGTTGCTCAAGGTCACCCTGGAGAGCGGTCGCCAAACCACCGTGCAAGCCACCAGCACCCAGCCATTGCCCCAAGGCACCAGCTTGGCGGTGACGCAGCCATCCGCCAGCAACCTGGCGATTACCGTGCAGCAGGCCATCGCCTCCAGCGTCGCCACCCTGACCCGTATCGACACGGCACAGATGCCGGTCGGCACTCTGCTGCAAGGCAAGGTGCTCACCAGCCAGGCGTTGCCGCAGTTGCCGGGACAACCGGCGGTTTACCGGTCGCTGGTGAGCCTGCTCAACACGGCCCAGGCTGGCAGAACCCTGGACATCGACAGCCCGCGACCGCTGCGCATCGGCACGCTGTTGAGTGCTCAGGTACAAGATGCCCAGACCTTGAAATTTGTCCCCTTGAGCAACCGCCAGGAACAACTGGCGGTCAGCCAGCAACTGGTCACGCAGATGAGCCGTCAGGGCTCGCTGGACAGCTTGGTCACCGCGCTGCAGAACACCGCGCTGCAAAAGCTTCCGGCCAGCGACGACACCGGCGCCGAGCTGCGCGCCGCAGTGACACGGCTGTTGGCGGGCCTGCCGGACATCCAGCAACTGAGTACACCCAAGGGCCTGGCTCAGGCCATGGCCGCCAGCGGCGCGTTCCTGGAAAGCAAACTGCTGGCCGGGCAAGTACCGAGCCTGGCGCCAGACATGAAGGGCGATCTGCTGAAACTGATCGCCCAACTGACCCCAGCCCTGCCCGCCTCCACCAACCTCGCTGCCATCATTGCCGCCAACACGTTGGCCCAGGCGCTCCCCAGCTTCGTGCGTAACGCCCTGGGAACCCTCGGCCAGGTCAGCGTCAAGCCGCAACCCACCAGTTTCCCCCTGCCCTCACGCCTGTTGAAAGGCCAAGACGATGAAGGCGACCTGGAGCAGCTGCTGCGCCTGGCCGCCGCCGCCGTGTCGCGCCTGCAAACCCATCAGTTGTCGAGCCTGGAACAGACGGGCCTGACCGACGATGGTCGGCTGATGAGCACTTGGCAGCTGGAAATCCCCATGCGCAACCTGCAGGACATCGTGCCGCTGCAGGTCAAGTTCCAGCGCGAGGAAACCCCGCCCCGGGAGCAGCCACAGGAACGCCGTGAAGAACGCGAACCGAAACAGCAGCTCTGGCGGGTCGAGCTGGCGTTCGACATGGAGCCACTGGGGCCGCTGCAGATTCAGGCCCAGTTGCTCAGCGGCAGCCTGTCGAGCCAGCTATGGGCTGAGCGGCCATACACCGCCAGCCTGATCGAAAGCAATCTGACCGCGCTACGTGAACGCCTGGTGACCTGTGGCCTGAATGTGGGCGACCTGGATTGCCACCTCGGCACCCCGCCCCAAGGCCCCAAGACTCGACTGGAACAACGCTGGGTGGACGAAACCGCATGACAACCGACACCGCACCACGCCAGGCCATCGCCCTCAAATACGACGGCCTCCACGCACCGACCCTCACCGCCAAGGGCGACGAAGCCCTGGCCGAGGAGATCCTGCGGATCGCCCGGGAAAGCGAAGTGCCGATTTATGAAAATGCTGAGTTGGTGAAGCTATTGGCCCGAATGGAATTGGGCGACAGCATTCCGGAAGAGTTGTATCGCACGATTGCCGAGATCATCGCGTTTGCCTGGAATTTGAAAGGCAAATTCCCCCAGGGCTATGACCCGAACGCGCCAAGTGTCGAGAAGGATGTGACCGATCGCGGCGACGATTACTGATCGCTCAAGTCAAAGGCGGCTCTTGTGGCGAGGGGATTTATCCCCGTTGGGCTGCGTAGCAGTCCCCAAAAAAGCGACTCATTTTATCTGACACGCCGGATCGCCTGGATTCAGGACCGCTTCGCGGTCCAACGGGGATAAATCCCCTCGCCACAAATGCGCCCCAAAAAAAATCGCAGCCGAAGGCTGCGATCTCTTGATCTCTCTTGCAGCTTGCCCCTCGAAGCGCTTAGCCGCCCTTATGCAACTTGCTCATCAACTCCGCCTCGGCCTGGGTCAAACCGCAGGCCTGGGTCAGTTCGTCGACGCTGGCGCCCATGCCCACCAGGCGGGCGGCCTGGGCGAAGGACAGGCTGGAGGGGTCGCGCTGCTCCAGTTGGGCCAGTTTGTCCGGCAACGGTGCGACCACGGCACGTAGCTCATGCAAGGCTTCGCCCATGCGCACTGTGCCGTTCTGGTAATCGTCGACGCGTTTGGCCAGGCCCCGGATGCGTTGATCACGCAACGCATCGCCCTGGGCCTGCTGAGCGGCGATCTGCCGCTGACCGCGTATGTACGCGACAAACATCGCCAGCGTGCCTGCCCAGAACAGGAACAGGACAATGACTGCTACCTCAAGAATCAAATCAGATACTCTCCAGTTCCGACCATTCCTCTTCGCTCATCATCTTCTCCAGCTCGACCAGGATCAGCAACTCGTTGTTCTTGTTGCACACGCCCTGGATGAACTTGGCCGACTCTTCGTTACCGACGTTAGGTGCGGTTTCGATCTCCGACTGACGCAAGTAAACCACTTCAGCGACACTGTCGACGAGGATGCCGACCACTTGCTTGTCGGCCTCGATGATCACGATACGGGTGTTGTCGTTGACCTCGGTGGAGTTCAGGCCAAACCGCTGGCGAGTGTCGATCACCGTGACCACGTTACCGCGCAGGTTGATGATGCCCAGCACGTAGCTTGGCGCACCGGGTACCGGGGCGATCTCGGTATAGCGCAGCACTTCCTGAACGCGCATCACGTTGATGCCGTAGGTTTCGTTATCGAGTTTGAAGGTTACCCATTGCAAAATCGGATCTTCGGAACCCTTGAGAGACGACGCCTTATCATTCATACCCTGACCCCTCGAAAAACCGCCTGTGGCGGTGTGTGTTCTGCCCCGTGACGCTGTGCGTCACCGGTTGTCTTATTTCGGTTTCTGGACCGGCTTGGTGCCGCCCAGGTGTTTTGCCCCGCCGCTGGCGATCAGCTCGGCCAGCTCGGATACGTCCAGCAAGGCGCACATATGCTCGATCACTGTACCGGCCAGCCATGGCCGTTGCCCTCGATGGCTGCGCCACTTGATCTCGTTCGGGTCCAGGCGCAGCGAGCGACTGACCTGATGCACCGCCAAACCCCATTCATACCCTTGCACCGAAATCACGTATTGCAGGCCCTGGCGAAAATCATCGCGATAACGGTCCGGCATCACCCAGCGCGCGGTATCCAGCACCTTCAGGTTGCCGGCCTGGCTCGGCAGGATCCCGAGGAACCATTCCGGCTGGCCGAACAACGGCGTCAATTCCTGCCCGGCCAGGGAATATATCGATCCCAGGCATACCAGCGGCACCGCCAGGGTCAACCCGGCCACATCGAACAACAAACACTCGAACGGCTCGGCGGCCCAGGCCGGACGGTCGTCGGTCGGCACCGGCGGCGGTGGGCTGCTCGGTGGCAGATGGACTTCCACCACCGGCGTCACCAGGCCCTGCAGCAACGGTGCAACGGTCGAGACCGGCGCCAGGATCGGCGCAGGCGCTTCCATCACTGCCACCTGAGGCTTGATGAACGGAGCCTCGACTGCCGCGGCAATCACCGTTTTGTGTGCATCACGGGCCTGCTCTTCGAGCACGGCCGCCTGAAACTCATCCAGTCCACCTTCGGCTTCGACGGTCTCGGGCAACGCCTCGATCACGCTCGGTTGCGGTGGCAATTCTTCGGTTGCTTCCTGCAACAGCCCATCCAGATAAGACTGCAGGGCCAATTGCGGACGCGAGGTTGTCTTTATCGGGCGGCTCATGGGAACAGTGCGCCACTTGAAAAGGTTATCGGCATGTATGCGCCAGGACTTGAGCGCTCACAATCGAGTGCAATGCCTTTGGTAAGCCTCTTCACCTTAAGCCACCTGCTGCGAAACGAGCTGCTGGGCCAGCAGGTGCTTGAGCAGCGCCCGGTAGGCCAGCACGCCGCGGCTCTTGCCATCGAATTGCGAAGGGGTCACACCGGCACGGCTGGCGTCACGCAAACGCGTGTCGACCGGAATGTAGCCTTGCCAGATGTCATCCGGGTACATGTCCCGCAGCACGCGCAGGGTGCCCAGGGACGCCTGGGTGCGACGATCAAACAGGGTCGGTACGATGTTGAAGGCCAACGATTGCTTGCGCGAGCGATTGATCATCGCCAGGGTATTGACCATGCGCTCCAGGCCCTTGACGGCCAGGTGCTCGGTCTGCACCGGGATAACCAGTTGCTGGCTGGCCGCCAGGGCGTTGACCATCAGCACGCCAAGCAGCGGCGGGCTGTCGATGATCGCGTAATCGAAATCCTGCCACAGTTGCGCCAGACTCTTGGCGATCACCAGGCCCAGACCGCTTTGCCCCGGCGACTGCCGTTCCAGGGTCGCCAGGGCAGTGCTGGATGGCAACAGGGAAATACGCTCATCGCTGGTGGACAGCAGCAACTGCCCCGGCAAGCCTTCGGGCACCCCGCCCTTGTGCAGGAACAGGTCGTAGTTGCTGTGCTCCAGACTGTCGGGATCGTAACCAAAGTAGCTGGTCATCGAGCCGTGGGGGTCCAGATCGACCATGACCACGCGCTTGCCCGCCTCGGCCAGCAATCCGGCTAAAGCGATGGAAGATGTGGTTTTACCCACACCACCTTTTTGATTGGCGACTGCCCAGACTCTCATTCGGATTGTTCCTCCCGGCCGATACAGGCTCGACCGAGAAATAGCTCGGTTATAAAGCGGGTGACGGAGAATTGACGGCGCTCTGTCTTCCCGGCGACTTGGGCTGGGTCGGTGCAGTTTGTGTGCCAGCACGCTTCAATGCCGCATCCGGTGTTGCATGGGCCGTGCCGGTCCCGGTCAGGCTACGGCGCACCTCAAGGTTGCGCGACACCACCAGCACCACTCGCCGGTTGCGCGCACGCCCCTCGGCGGTGGCATTGTTGGCCACCGGCTGGAATTCACCATAGCCCACCGACGCCAGCCGGCCGGGGTTTACGCCCTGCATGGCGAGCATGCGCACGATGCTCGCCGAACGCGCCGATGACAGTTCCCAGTTGGTCGGGTACTGCGCAGTGCGAATCGGCTGATCGTCGGTGAAGCCTTCTACGTGGATCGGGTTGTCGAAAGGCCTGAGGATAGCGGCCACTTTGTCGATGATGTTGAACGCCATATCGCTGGGCATGGCGTCGCCGCTGCCAAACAACAGGCTGGAATTGAGTTCGATCTCAACCCACAACTCGTTGCCGCGCACGGTCATCTGATTGGAGCTGATCAGATCGCCAAACGCCGCGCTGATGTCATCGGCAATGCTTTTCAACGGATCGCTGCCGCCAGCGATACCGGCATCGACCTGCTCGGAGTCCCTGACCAGCGGTTTGGCCGGCGTGGTGGTCTTGGGCCGCTCATCACCAATGGGGATGGGCTTGAGGGCGCGGTCGGAGTCGGTAAACACGCCGATCAGCGCCTCGGAAATCACCTTGTACTTGCCTTCGTTGACCGACGAGATCGAATACATGACCACGAAGAAGGCGAACAACAGTGTGATGAAGTCGGCATAGGAAACGAGCCAGCGTTCATGGTTGACGTGTTCTTCACGATGCCTGCGACGTGCCATTTTCCATGTCTCCCATCAGTCCATGAAGCCCTGGAGCTTCAACTCAATGGAACGCGGGTTTTCACCTTCGGCGATCGACAGGATCCCTTCCAGCAACATTTCGCGATAACGCGACTGGCGCAACGCGATGGACTTGAGCTTGGCGGCGATCGGCAGCAGCACCAGGTTGGCACTGGCCACACCATAAATGGTCGCGACGAAGGCCACGGCGATGCCGCTGCCCAGTTGCGACGGATCGGCCAGGTTGCCCATCACGTGGATCAGGCCCATCACCGCACCGATGATGCCGATAGTCGGTGCATAGCCACCCATGCTTTCAAAGACTTTGGCCGCTTCGATGTCACGGCTTTCCTGCGTGTAGAAATCCACTTCCAGGATGCTGCGGATGGCTTCCGGCTCAGCGCCATCCACCAGCAGTTGCAGGCCTTTGCGCGAGTAGTTGTCGGGTTCGGCATCGGCCACCCCCTCCAGGCCCAGCAAGCCTTCCTTGCGGGCGGTCAGGCTCCAGTTCACCACGCGGTCAATGCCCCCGGCCAGGTCGACTCGCGGCGGGAACAGAATCCAGATGAGCACCTGCATGGCGCGCTTGAAGGCGCTCATGGGGGACTGCAACAGCGCCGCACCCACGGTGCCGCCGATCACGATCAACGCCGCCGGGCCGTTGGCCAAGGCCCCCAGGTGACCGCCTTCCAGGTAATTGCCACCGATAATGGCGACGAACGCCATGATGATGCCGATCAGGCTGAGCACATCCATTACAGGCACGCCTCGACCAGGTGTCTACCAATGTCGTCCAGCCCGTACACCGCGTCGGCCAGATCCGCTTTGACAATCGCCATCGGCATGCCATAGATCACGCAACTGGCTTCATCCTGGGCCCAAATGGCACTGCCGCCCTGCTTGAGCAGGCGTGCGCCTTCACGACCGTCGGCGCCCATGCCGGTGAGCACCACCGCCAGAACTTTGTCGCCGTAGGATTTAGCTGCGGAGCCGAAAGTGATGTCCACGCACGGTTTGTAATTGAGGCGCTCATCGCCGGGCAGGATTTTCACCGCGCCGCGACCATCGATCATCATCTGTTTGCCGCCCGGCGCCAGCAGCGCCAGGCCCGGACGCAGGATGTCGCCATCCTCGGCCTCCTTGACGCTGATACGACACAGCTTGTCGAGGCGCTCGGCGAACGCCTTGGTAAAGGCTGCGGGCATATGCTGGATCAGCACGATCGGCGCCGGAAAGTTGGCCGGCAACTGGGTCAGGACCCGCTGCAATGCCACCGGGCCGCCGGTGGACGTCCCAATGGCGACCAGTTTGTAGGCTTTGCGTTTGGGGGCCGGCGACGATGGCGCACTGGCTGGCGCGGAACGAGTTGGCACTGGGGCCGGGGCACTGCGCGCAGGGGCCGGGTTGAAGCTGCCCGACGAAGCTGGGGCTGGCGCAGGTGCAGGCGTTGGCGCAGGTGTGCTATAGGCTCCAACACGCCGGTTGCTGCGGGAAATACTGTGGACCTTCTCGCACAGCAACTGCCGAACCTTGTCAGGGTTGCGCGAAATGTCTTCGAAATTTTTCGGCAGGAAATCCACCGCCCCGGCGTCCAGCGCATCGAGGGTCACCCGCGCGCCTTCATGGGTCAGGGAGGAGAACATCAATACGGGGGTCGGGCAGCGCTGCATGATATGCCGCACCGCCGTGATGCCATCCATCATCGGCATCTCGTAGTCCATGGTGATCACGTCCGGCTTGAGCGCCAGCGCCTGATCGATTGCCTCTTTGCCGTTGGTCGCCGTACCGACGACCTGAATACTCGGGTCCGCCGAGAGGATTTCCGAGACGCGGCGGCGGAAAAAACCCGAATCGTCCACCACCAGGACTTTAACTACCATAAACACTCCGTTAGACGAGACGCGGCTGCGGGCCGCGCCCCTCCAGAATCAAATACGCCGTGCGGCGTAACGCTTGAGCATGCTTGGCACATCGAGAATCAACGCGATGCGGCCGTCGCCGGTGATGGTGGCGCCGGACATGCCCGGGGTGCCCTGGAGCATCTTGCCTAGCGGCTTGATGACCACTTCTTCCTGGCCCACCAACTGATCGACGACGAAGCCAATCCGCTGGGTGCCCACCGAAAGGATCACCACATGGCCCTCGCCCTGCTCGACATGAGCGGCGGAGCTGACCAGCCAGCGCTTGAGGTAGAACAGCGGCAGTGCCTTGTCCCGCACGATCACCACTTCCTGGCCGTCCACCACGTTGGTGCGCGACAGGTCGAGGTGGAAGATCTCGTTGACATTGACCAGAGGGAAGGCAAATGCCTGGTTGCCCAGCATCACCATCAGGGTCGGCATGATCGCCAGGGTCAGCGGGACCTTGATGACGATTTTCGAGCCCTGGCCCTTGGTCGAGTAGATGTTGATCGAACCGTTGAGCTGGGAAATCTTGGTTTTCACCACGTCCATGCCCACGCCACGGCCCGACACGTCGGAAATCTCGGTCTTGGTCGAGAACCCCGGGGCGAAGATCAGGTTGTAGCACTCGGTGTCGCTCAGGCGGTCGGCGGCGTCCTTGTCCATCACACCGCGCTTCACCGCGATGGAGCGCAGCACGTTCGGGTCCATGCCTTTGCCGTCGTCGGAGATCGACAGCAGGATGTGGTCGCCTTCCTGCTCGGCGGCCAACACCACCTTGCCGCTGCGGGGCTTGCCTGACTCTTCGCGCTCTTGCGGCGACTCGATACCGTGGTCGACCGCGTTGCGCACCAAGTGGACCAGCGGGTCGGCCAGCGCCTCGACCAGGTTCTTGTCCAGGTCGGTCTCTTCGCCCACCAGTTCCAGGTTGATTTCTTTCTTGAGCTGGCGTGCCAGGTCGCGAACCAGGCGCGGGAAGCGCCCGAAGACTTTCTTGATCGGCTGCATCCGGGTCTTCATGACCGCGGTCTGCAAGTCAGCCGTGACCACGTCCAGGTTCGACACGGCCTTGGCCATGGCTTCGTCCTGGCTGTTGAGGCCCAGACGCACCAGGCGGTTACGCACCAGCACCAGTTCGCCGACCATGTTCATGATCTCGTCCAGGCGAGCGGTGTCGACCCGTACAGTCGTCTCGGCTTCGCTGGCTGGCTTATCCGCCGGCGCGGCCGCCGGTGCACGGGCTGGCGCCGGGGCGGCCGCAGCGGCAGGCTTGGGTGTCTCAGCCTTCGGTTCCGGTGCCTTGGCGGCGGGTTTGGCCGCGGCCTTCTCCGCTGGCGCAGCTGCTGTGGTGGTGGCGGCAGGCGCAGTGGCTGCTGAGGCGGTGCCGACTTCGCTGAACTTGCCCTTGCCGTGCAGTTCATCAAGCAGTGATTCGAACTCGTGATCGCTGATCAGGTCGCTGCCCGCTGCGGCGGCGGCAGGCTTGGCTGGGGTCGGCGCCGAAGCGATGGCCGAATCCAGTGCGTCCACGGCAAAGTTGCCCTTGCCGTGCAACTGATCGAGCAAAGCCTCGAACTCATCGTCGGTAATATCGGAGTTGTCGCCTGCTGCTTTCGGGGCGGCCGGGGCACTCGGGGGGACGACTGCATCCACGGCGAACTGGCCCTTGCCGTGAAGCTGATCGAGCAGCGACTCGAACTCGGCGTCGGTGATTTCATCGCTGGTGGCGGCATCGGCGGCCGGCGCAGCCGGGGCAGCAGGCGCCGCCGGAGCCTGGGCTTGGGCCTTGACGGCGTTCAGCGAGTCCAGCAGTTGTTCGAATTCGTTATCGGTGATGTCGCCTGATTCCTCGGCGACCGGTTCCTCAACCACTGGTGCGGCTACCGGTGCAACCTCGTCAGCCGACTGCGGCTCGGCCAGGCGCGACAGCGCGGCGAGCAACTCAGGCGTAGCAGCGGTGATCGGTGAGCGCTCGCGCACTTCACTGAACATACTGTTGACCGCATCCAGCGCTTCGAGCACCACGTCCATCAATTCCGAGTCAACGCGACGCTCACCCTTGCGCAGGATGTCGAACACGTTCTCGGCAATGTGACAGCACTCCACCAGCTCATTGAGCTGGAGGAAGCCGGCGCCTCCTTTTACAGTGTGGAAACCGCGAAAAATTGCATTGAGCAGATCCGCATCATCCGGTCGGCTTTCCAGCTCGACCAGTTGTTCGGAAAGTTGCTCTAGAATCTCGCCGGCCTCAACCAGGAAATCCTGAAGGATCTCTTCATCGGCGCCGAAGCTCATTAATGGCTGCTCCTAAAACAGGGCTAAAACTCAGAATCCAAGGCTGGACAGCAAATCGTCCACATCGTCCTGACCGGACATAACGTCTTCTCTTTTATCGGCATGAATCTGCGGACCTTCACCCTGAGAGAGATGTTTTTGTGGATCTTTTTCAGCAAGTATCGCTTCACGGTCGTGTTCGATGCCTGCAAAGCGGTCGACCTGGCTGGCCATCAACACCAGTTTGAGCAGGTTGCTTTCCACTTCGGTGACCAGTTGGGTTACCCGTTTGATCACCTGGCCGGTCAGGTCTTGATAGTCCTGAGCCAGCAGAATGTCGTTGAGATTGCTCGCCACAGCACGGTTCTCGGTGCTGCTGCGCGTCAGGAAACCGTCAACCCGACGGGCCAGGTCCCGAAACTCCTCAGCGCCGACTTCACGCCGCATGAAGCGGCCCCAGTCGGTGCTCAAGGCCTGGGCTTCATCGCTCAGGCCATTGACCAGCGGCGTTGCGCTCTCCACCAGGTCCATGGTGCGGTTGGCCGCGGCCTCGGTCAGCTTGACCACATAACCCAGACGCTCGGTCGCATCAGTGATCTGCGAGACCTCCTCGGCCTGCGGCATGTTCGGGTCGATCTGAAAATTGACAATCGCGCTGTGCAGTTCACGCGTGAGCTTGCCCACTTCCTGATACAGACCGCGGTCACGGGTCTGGTTGAGCTCATGGATCATTTGAACCGCATCGCCAAAGCGGCCTTTTTCAAGGCTGTCGACCAGTTCGCGGGCATGTTTTTTCAGGGTCGATTCGAAATCACCCATTGAAGATTCGTTATCCATAGCTCCCCCGTGGCGCCGTTAACCGATGCGTTCGAAGATTTTTTCGATCTTCTCTTTCAACGCCTGGGCCGTGAAGGGTTTGACCACGTAGCCGTTTACACCGGCCTGGGCCGCTTCGATGATCTGCTCGCGCTTGGCTTCGGCAGTGACCATCAGCACCGGAAGGTGCTTGAGTTTTTCGTCGGCGCGCACATGGCGCAGCAAGTCGATACCGGTCATGCCGGGCATGTTCCAGTCAGTCACCAGAAAGTCGATGCTTCCGCTGTTGAGAACCGGAATGGCAGTGGTGCCATCGTCGGCCTCGACCGTGTTGGTGAACCCAAGGTCACGCAACAGGTTTTTTATGATCCGCCGCATCGTTGAGAAGTCATCAACGATGAGGATTTTCATGTTCTTGTCCAATTCGACCTCCAAGCAGTCTTAAACGCGCCCAGCACCTGAACGCGCCATTTCAATCAATCCGGCACAACACTCGACAACGGTCTGGAGGACCACGGAGAGAGACTGGCTCAGCGCATGCCAGGCCAGACTCGTTCGCAGTGTCCCCACACTGCTGTCAGCGCGCTCGCCACTCCCCCAAACGCCCCCGCAAACGGGCCGCGCACTGGCTGTGTAACTGGCTGACCCGCGATTCGCTGACCCCCAGGACCTCACCGATTTCCTTGAGGTTCAGCTCTTCGTCGTAGTACAGCGCCAAGACCAGTCGCTCACGCTCCGGCAAATTGGCAATCGCATCCGCCAGCGCGCTCTGGAAACGTTCATCTTCCAGGTCACGCGATGGCTCCATGTGAGCACTCGCGCCGTCCTCGTGCAGCCCTTCGTGTTCGCCGTCCTGCAACAGGTCGTCGAAACTGAACAGGCGACTGCCCAAGGTATCGTTCAAAATCCCGTAATAATCGTCGAGACTCAATTGGAGTTCGGCCGCAACCTCATGATCTTTAGCGTCACGCCCGGTTTTAGCTTCAATGGCGCGAATGGCGTCACTGACCATGCGGGTATTGCGGTGCACCGAACGCGGTGCCCAGTCGCCCTTGCGGACTTCGTCGAGCATCGCCCCGCGAATGCGAATACCGGCATAGGTCTCAAAGCTGGCGCCCTTGCTCGCGTCGTATTTGTTCGACACTTCGAGCAGGCCGATCATGCCCGCCTGGATCAAGTCCTCGACCTGGACACTGGCCGGCAACCGCGCCAGCAAGTGATAGGCGATACGCTTGACCAGAGGCGCATAACGCTCAATCAATTCGTACTGGGCGTCCCGTGCCGATTTTTTGTAGAGATGGTTGTAACCGCTGGCTGTCATAGCACGGGCCCTGCTGTTTGTTGCACGAGACGCTCGACGAAAAACTCCAGATGCCCGCGAGGGTTGGCTGGCAATGGCCAGGTATCAACCTTCTGGGCAATAGCCTTGAACGCCAGTGCGCATTTGGAACGGGGAAAAGCTTCATAAACCGCACGTTGCTTCTGGACGGCTTTACGTACGCTTTCGTCGTAGGGCACTGCGCCGACGTATTGTAGGGCGACGTCCAGGAAGCGATCCGTGACCTTTGTCAACTTGGCGAACAGGTTGCGTCCTTCCTGCGGGCTCTGGGCCATGTTGGCCAGGACGCGGAAGCGGTTCATGCCGTAGTCACGGTTCAGTAATTTGATCAGGGCATAGGCGTCGGTGATGGACGTCGGTTCGTCGCAGACCACCAGCAAGACTTCCTGGGCAGCGCGTACGAAACTGACGACCGAATCACCGATACCGGCAGCGGTGTCGATCACCAGCACATCGAGGTTGTCACCGATGTCGCTGAAAGCCTGGATCAGACCCGCGTGTTGAGCCGGAGTCAGATGAACCATGCTCTGGGTGCCCGAGGCAGCCGGCACGATGCGAATCCCGCCGGGCCCCTGCAGCAGCACGTCACGCAGTTCGCAGCGCCCCTCTATCACGTCCGCCAGCGTGCGCTTGGGAGTGAGCCCCAACAGCACATCGACGTTCGCCAGGCCCAGGTCGGCGTCCAGCAGCATGACCCGTCGGCCAAGCTCTGCCAGAGCCAGGGACAAGTTCACTGACACGTTAGTCTTGCCGACGCCACCTTTGCCGCCGGTCACCGCGATCACCTGTACGGGATGCATGCTGCCCATGTTCGTTCTTTACCTTGTCTTACTTAGACGGAGGCCACATTACTGGCTGCGCGTTCACATTCGGAACAATGCATGGCAGACCATCGATGTAGGTACAAAAAATATTCATGATTACCTCAGCCGACCTGCTTGGTCGGGCTGTGGTAGATGTCAGCGAACATATCAGCCATGGCTTCTTCGCTGGGTTCTTCCTGCATTTGCACACTCACGGCACGACTGACCAGTTGATGACGGCGCGGCAGATGTAAATCATCCGGGATCCGCGGCCCGTCGGTCAGGTAGGCCACCGGTAAATCATGACCGATCGCCAGGCTCAACACCTCGCCCAGGCTTGCCGTTTCGTCCAGCTTAGTCAGGATGCAACCGGCCAGCCCGCAGCGTTTGTAGCTGTGGTACGCGGCGGTTAGAACCTGTTTCTGGCTGGTGGTTGCCAACACGAGATAATTTTTTGACCGGATACCACGCCCGGCCAGGCTTTCAAGCTGCATGCGCAGGGCCGGATCGCTGGCTTGCAGGCCGGCGGTATCAATCAGCACGACGCGCTTGCGCAGCAGCGGCTCCAGCGCCTGGGCCAGGGACTGGCCCGGATCCACATGGGTCACCGACACATTGAGGATCCGACCCAAGGTCTTGAGTTGTTCCTGGGCACCGATACGGAAACTGTCCATGCTCACCAGGGCGATGCTCTGGGCGCCGTACTTGAGTACATAACGCGCCGCGAGCTTGGCCAGGGTGGTGGTCTTGCCCATGCCGGCCGGGCCGACCATGGCAATGACGCCACCTTCTTCGAGGGGCTCGACTTCCGGGGTGGCGATCATTCGCGCCAGGTGCGCCAACAGCATGCGCCAGGCCTGACGGGGTTCTTCGATATCGTTGATCAGCGCCAGCAGGTCGCGGGACAACGGGCCGGACAAGCCGATGCGTTGCAGGCGACGCCACAGATTAGCCTGGGCCGGACGGTTGCCTTGCAACTGGTTCCAGGCCAGGGAGCCGAGCTGAACTTCCATCAGTTCACGCAGGCTGTTGAGTTCGAAGCGCATCGAGTCCAGGGCCCGCGGGTCGACGCCACCGCCTGACGCGGCCTGAACCGGTGCCGGACGACGCGGCTCAGCCTTGGCCTGCTCGACCAGCGGCTCGGCAGCGGTCAACGGCAGTCCAGCGGTCAGTGGCTGACCGGCGAACAATTGACGATTGGTGCCCTCGCTAGCTTCGCCATCGCTGCTGCGCAAGCTCAATTCGGCCTGAGCACTGGCGATGCGCGACTGGGTCTTGCGCAGCTCATCCTCGAGTTCCATGTTGGGAACGCGCGGGGCCAGCGCCGACAATTTGTAATCCAGAGCCGCCGTCAGCTCGACACCGCCGGCGATCCGGCGATTGCCAATGATGGCTGCTTCAGCGCCCAGCTCGTCACGAACCAGCTTCATGGCCTGACGCATATCGGCGGCGAAAAAACGCTTCACTTGCATAAACCACTACCTCAGCCGTTGGGCCCTACTGTCGCAACGATGGTCACTTGCTTGTTGTCCGGTATTTCCTGGTACGCCAGCACATGCAGCCCCGGGACCGCGAGGCGCCCGAACCGCGAGAGCATCGCGCGAATCGGACCGGCCACCAGCAGGATCACCGGTTGGCCTTGCATCTCCTGCCGCTGGGCTGCATCGATCAGCGAACGCTGCAGCTTCTCGGCCATGCTTGGCTCCAGCAGAACGCCCTCTTCCGAGCCTTGTCCTGCCTTCTGCAGACTATTGAGCAATATCTGTTCCAACCTTGGCTCCAACGTGATCACAGGCAGCTCCGACTCAGTGCCTACAATGCTTTGGACGATTGCGCGGGATACGCCAACCCGCACCGCAGCCACCAGAGCGGCGGTATCTTGACTCTTGGAAGCGTTGTTGGCGATCGCCTCGGCAATGCTGCGGATGTCGCGCACCGGCACCTGCTCGGCCAACAGCGCCTGCAACACCTTGAGCAATTGCGACAACGAAACCACACCGGGCACCAGCTCTTCGGCCAGCTTTGGCGAGCCTTTGGCCAGCACTTGCAGCAATTGCTGGACTTCTTCGTGGCCGATCAGCTCACTGGAGTGCTTGTACAGAATCTGGTTCAAGTGGGTCGCAACCACGGTACTGGCGTCCACCACGGTATAGCCAAGGGACTGGGCCTGGGCCCGCTGGCTGATTTCGATCCACACCGCTTCCAGGCCAAAAGCCGGATCCTTGGCGGTAATGCCGTTGAGCGAACCGTAGACCTGCCCTGGGTTGATCGCCAGTTCACGGTCCGGGTAGATCTCGGCTTCGGCCAGAATCACGCCCATCAGCGTCAAGCGATAGGCACTGGGCGCCAGATCGAGGTTGTCGCGAATATGGACGGTGGGCATCAGAAACCCCAGGTCCTGGGACAGCTTCTTGCGCACGCCCTTGATCCGCGCGAGCAATTGACCACCCTGATTGCGGTCCACCAGGGGGATCAGACGGTAACCGACTTCCAGGCCGATCATGTCGATCGGCGTCACGTCGTCCCAACCCAGCTCCTTGGTTTCCATGGCGCGAGCCGGCGATGGCAGCAGCTCCTGCTGGCGCTTGACCTCTTGCAGGGCCTGGACCTTTTGCACGTTCTGCTTCTTCCAGAACAGGTAGGCAGCCCCCGCCGCCAGGGCGGCCATGCTCAGAAAGGAGAAGTGCGGCATCCCGGGGACCAGGCCCATCACGGCCATCAGCCCGGCTGCAACGGCCAACGCTTTGGGCGAAGCAAACATCTGCCGGCCGATCTGCTTACCCATGTCTTCGGAGCCGGACGCACGGGTCACCATGATCGCGGCGGCTGTGGATAACAACAGTGATGGCAATTGCGCCACCAAACCGTCACCAATGGTTAACAGGGCGTAAACCTTGCCGGCCTCGCCGAAAGTCATGCTGTGCTGGAAAATACCGACAGCCATGCCGCCGATCAGGTTGATAAAGAGGATCAGCAAACCGGCGATGGCGTCACCGCGCACGAATTTGCTGGCACCGTCCATGGAACCGTAGAACTCGGCTTCCTGAGCCACTTCCAGGCGACGGGCCTTGGCCTGACCCTGGTCGATCAGGCCGGCGTTGAGATCAGCGTCGATTGCCATTTGCTTGCCGGGCATTGCATCGAGGGTGAAACGCGCGCTCACCTCGGAAATCCGCCCGGCACCCTTGGTCACCACCACGAAGTTGATGATCATCAAAATGGCAAAGACGACGATACCCACCACGTAGTTGCCGCCAATCACCACCTCACCAAAGGCCTGGATCACCTTGCCAGCGGCATCATGACCGTCATGACCGTGGATCATCACCACGCGGGTGGACGCCACGTTAAGGGCCAGACGCATCAGCGTCGCCACCAGCAGAATGGTCGGAAACACCGCAAAATCCAGTGGCCGCAATGCGTACACGCACACCAGCAGTACAACGATGGACAACGCGATATTGAACGTGAAGAACACGTCCAGCAGAAACGGTGGCACCGGCAGCATCATCATGGCGAGCATGACCAGCAGCAACAACGGCACGCCCAGATTACCCCGGCTGAGGTCGGCTACGTTGCTGCGTGCGGTGCTGAATAACTGAGAGCGATCCACCAATAATCCCCGTTCCTGTGAAGCAAACTTTTGACGCCCGAAACGGACGCAGACGGGGTATTGCAAGAAGCCTTCCAACTTTCGTCGGAGGCCGAAATAGAGGCGCTAGCCAAAGCGCTGAATGCAATCGAGTGGGAGCCCGAATCAGGAGTCGCGGCGCAAATCCGGTGGAATCGGCAAATCCTTGAGAGGCTCGGGGCGCTTGCCCTTGCCGGCGCGGTGTTGACGGATCTGATAGACGTAAGCCAGCACCTGAGCCACGGCCAGGTACAGGCCACCAGGAATTTCCTGGTCGAGTTCGGTGGAGTAGTAAATCGACCGCGCCAATGCCGGGGATTCAAGCAGCATCACTTCGTTGGCTACGGCGATCTCGCGAATTTTCAGCGCCAGGAAATCACTGCCCTTGGCCAGCAACACCGGGGCATTGCCTTTATCGGGATCGTACTTGAGCGCCACGGCATAGTGGGTCGGGTTGGTGATGACCACGTCGGCGTCTGGAATCGCCGCCATCATCCGACGTTGGGACACCTCACGCTGCAACTGGCGAATCCGCTGCTTGACCTCCGGCTTACCCTCCTGGTCCTTGTGCTCGTCGCGGATCTCCTGCTTGGTCATCAGCAACTTCTGCTTGCTCTGATACAGCTGGATCGGCACGTCGATGGCGGCAATCAGAATCAAGCCGCAAGCCATCCACAATGTACTCCAGCCCACCAACTGCACGCTGTGGATGATCGCCTGCTCCAAGGGTTCATGGGCGATGCGCAGCAAGTCGTCGATATCAGCCTGCAGTACCGTCAGCGCTACGAACAGGATCAGGAGGAACTTGCCGAGCGCCTTGAGCAGTTCAATCAGCGCCGTGCTGGAAAACATTCGCTTGAGGCCGTTAGCCGGGTTCATCCGACTGAACTTGGGGGCCAGGCTCTTGCCGGCAAACAGCCAACCTCCGAGGGAGATCGGACCAATAATGGCCGCCAGCAGGAGAAAGATCAGAACCGGTTGCACGGCCAGGATCGCGATCTTGCCGGAGTGCAGCAGGTATTGCCCCATGGCACCGGGACTGAGCAGTACCTCGCGGGGCAGGGAAAAATTCAGGCGCATGATTTCCAGCAGATCCAGGGCCAGCCCGCCGCCATAAATCAATAAGCCACCGGCCCCGGCCATCGTCACCGCCAGAGTGTTGAGCTCCTTGGAGCGCGCAATCTCACCTTTGTCCCGGGATTCTTTCTTGCGCTTCTCCGTGGGGTCTTCTGTCTTGTCCTGACCACTCTCGCTTTCGGCCATGGTTCAGCGCGCCTGTGCCATATCGCGTAACAGCTGCAGGGCTTGGGTCGCCAACGGCTGGTACTGATTGAGAATATCCCCCAGGCTGATCCAGAAAATCACCAGGCCCAGCACCAGGGTCAACGGAAAGCCTATGGAGAAAATGTTCAACTGCGGCGCCGCCCGAGTCATGACACCAAAGGCAATATTGACCACCAGCAGCGCGGTAATCGCGGGCAATACCAACACCATCGCCGCGCCCAGAACCCAGCCAAGCTTGCCAGCGATGTCCCAGAAATGATTGACCAGCATCGCGCTGCCCACTGGCAATGTGGTGAAGCTCTCAGTCAGCACCTCAAACACCACCAGGTGCCCGTTCATGGCCAGAAACAGCAGGGTCACCAACATCGTCAGAAACTGCCCGATTACCGCACTGTTCACGCCGTTGGTGGGGTCGATCATGGAGGCGAACGCCATGCCCATCTGGATCGAAATGATTTGCCCGGCGACTACAAACGCCTGAAAGAACAGTTGCAGCGAAAAGCCCATCAAGACGCCAATCAGAATCTGCTCGGCCACCAGCATCAACGCACTGAGGTCCAGGGCGTTGACCGGCGGCATAGGTGGCAGCCCCGGCGCGATGACCACCGTGATCGCCAGGGCGAAGTACAGCCGTACGCGGGTCGGCACAAGGGTGGTGCCAAAGACCGGCATGCTCATCAGCAGCGCGGTAACGCGAAACAGCGGCAGGATAAATGACGCCACCCAGGTACTGATCTGGGTATCCGTCAGTTCGAGCATCGACATCAGGTCAACCGATCAACTGCGGAATACTGCCGTAAAGCTGCAGGATGTATTCCATGAAGGTTTGCACCAGCCAGGGACCGGCGACGATCAACGTCACCAACATCACCAGCAGACGCGGCAGAAAGCTCAGGGTCTGTTCGTTGATCTGGGTCGCGGCCTGGAACATTGCCACCAGCAAGCCCACCAGCAGGCTGGGTATCACCAGCACGGCGACCATCATGGTCGTCAGCCAGAGCGCTTCGCGGAACAGGTCTACCGCTACTTCAGGCGTCATATTCTTGCTACCCGCACAAATGGCCTACACACCGCCGAAACTGCCCGCCAGGGTGCCGATGATCAGGGCCCAGCCGTCCACGAGCACGAACAGCATGATCTTGAACGGCAGGGAAATGATCAATGGCGACAGCATCATCATACCCATGGCCATCAGCACGCTGGCGACCACCAGGTCGATGATCAGGAACGGGATGAAAATCATGAAACCAATCTGGAACGCGGTCTTGAGCTCGGACGTCACGAACGCCGGCACCAGGATGGTCAGCGGCGCTTGATCCGGGCTGGCGATGTCTGTGCGCTTGGACAAGCGCATGAACAGTTCCAGGTCGCTGGTGCGGGTCTGGGCCAGCATGAAATCCTTGATCGGCACTTCAGCCTTGGCCACCGCATCCTGGGCGGTGATGGTTTCCGCCAGATAGGGTTGCAGCGCATCCTGGTTCACCCGGTCGAAGACCGGTGCCATGATGAACATCGTCAAGAACAGCGCCATGCCGGTCAGAATCTGATTCGACGGCGTCTGCTGCAAGCCCAGGGCCTGGCGCAGGATCGAAAAGACGATAATGATCCGGGTGAAACTGGTCATCAGCATGACGAACGCCGGGATGAAACTCAGCGCGGTCATGATCAGCAGGATCTGCAGGCTGACCGAATACTCCTGAGCCCCTTCGGCGTTGGTGCCCAAGGTAATTGCCGGGATCGACAGCGGATCGGCAGCGAGCACCAACGGCGCGGCCAGCATCAGGACCACCGCCAACAGAATGCGCAACGGCATTACTTTTTATCCTTCTGATCTTTACCCAACAGCTCCATGAGACGCTGGGCAAACTCGGGGGTGGCCTGGTCGGTGGCAGGCACCTGCACCGGCTCCTTGAGAACATGCAATGCAGTGATAGTGCCCGGGCTAAGCCCCAGCAGAATCTGCTCGTTGCCAACCTGAACCAGCACCAGCCGATCCCGCGGGCCAAGCGCGCGGGAACCGACGATGTCGATGACCTGCCCCTTGCCGGCTGGCCCAGCCTGCTGCACGCGCCGCAGCAACCAGGCCAGGAAAAAGATCAACCCCAGCACCAACAGCAGACCGAGCACCAATTGCGCCAGTTGCCCAGCGATCCCGCTACTCGCCGCCGGTGCCGCAGCGACGGTGGCTACCGGCTCGGCTGCCAGCACACTGAATGGCAGCATCAAGGCTGCGGCGAAAAAACCTTTCACTCAGCGCAGCTTCTTGATGCGTTCGCTCGGGCTGATCACGTCCGTCAGGCGAATGCCGAACTTCTCGTTGACCACCACCACTTCGCCATGAGCGATCAACGTGCCGTTGACCAGCACATCCAGCGGCTCGCCAGCCAGGCGATCCAGCTCGATCACCGAGCCCTGGTTAAGCTGCAGCAGGTTGCGGATATTGATATCGGTGCTGCCCACTTCCATGGAAATAGACACTGGGATGTCGAGAATCACGTCCAGGTTCGGCCCGTCCAGCGTCACCTGTTCGTTGCTTCTAGGCACGCTGCCAAACTCTTCCATCGGCAGGCGGTTGGAGGCGTGAGCGCCAGTGTCGGCCGCCAGCAAAGCGTCAATGTCGGCCTGCCCGGCGTCGCCGGTTTCTTCCAGGGCTGCAGCCCACTCGTCGGCCAGCGCCTGGTCATCCTGGGTGTTCATATCGTCAGCCATCATTTGTCCTCGGCGGGCAAAAATTCAGTTAAAAACGTAAGGGTTCGACACCGCTCAGCGGCGTTCGATCGGCTCGATCACCTGCAACGCCAGGTTGCCTTTGT
The DNA here is from genome assembly GCF_900113505.1 of Pseudomonas sp. NFACC45. Lineage (NCBI taxonomy): Bacteria > Pseudomonadati > Pseudomonadota > Gammaproteobacteria > Pseudomonadales > Pseudomonadaceae > Pseudomonas > Pseudomonas sp. NFACC45. The sequence goes on along the minus strand of NZ_FOPO01000011.1, from coordinate 191,856 downwards.
GAGAGCCCATCTTGACCTTGAAGGCCGGTACACCGTTGGCGCGCATGATCATGTCCTCAGGCATCTCGACAGGAATAATGTCCCCCGGCTGCATATGCAGGATGTCCCGCAGGCGCAGCTGACGCCGGGCAACCGTCGCGCCGATCGGCACGTCGACATCCAGCACATCCTGACGCAAAGCATTGATCCAGCGCTCGTCCTGATCGTCGAGATCCGACTGGAAGCCGGCGTCGAGCATTTCCCGTACCGGCTCGATCATCGAGTACGGCATGGTCACGTGCAGATCGCCACCACCGCCATCGAGCTCGATGTGGAAGGTCGAAACCACAATGGCTTCGCTCGGGCCGACGATGTTGGCCATGGCCGGGTTCACTTCCGAGTTGATGTACTCGAAGTTCACTTCCATGATCGCCTGCCAGGCCTCCTTCAGATCGACGAAGGCCTGCTCCAGCACCATGCGCACTACCCGCAGCTCGGTCGGGGTGAATTCACGCCCTTCGATCTTGGCGTGACGACCGTCACCGCCGAAGAAGTTGTCCACCAGCTTGAACACCAGTTTGGCGTCAAGGATGAACAGCGCAGTGCCGCGCAACGGCTTGATCTTCACCAGGTTGAGGCTGGTGGGTACATACAGCGAGTGCACGTATTCACCAAACTTCATCACCTGCACGCCACCGACGGCCACATCGGCCGAACGGCGCAGCATGTTGAACATGCTGATGCGGGTGTATCGGGCGAAACGCTCGTTGATCATTTCCAGGGTCGGCATCCGTCCGCGAACGATGCGATCCTGGCTGGTCAGGTCGTAGCTTTTGACGCTGCCCGGCTCAGCAGCGTTTTCGGTCTGCACCAGGCCATCATCGACACCATGCAACAGCGCGTCGATTTCATCCTGGGACAACAGGTCCTGCACGGCCATGTCGGGTTCCTACTGCAATACGAAGTTAGTGAAGAGCAACTGTTCGATCACCACTTTGCCGAGCTCTTTCTGAGCCACTTCCTGCACGCTGGCCGTGGCTTTCTGACGCAGCATTTCCTGGCCGACGGGCGTGGCCAGGGTGTCGAAATTCTGTCCGGAAAAGAGCATCACCAGGTTGTTGCGGATCAGTGGCATGTGCACCCGCAGCGCTTCCAGGTCAGCCTGGTTGCGGCCCAACAGGGTGATACTGACCTGCATGTAGCGTTGGCGACCGTTCTGGGTGTAGTTGGCCACGAAAGCGGGCGCCATCGGCTCGAAAATCGCCGGCTGCTTGCCTACCGGCGCGGCTTCGACCGCCACGGCCGGCTTGCTTTGAGCGTTGTGCATGAAATACCAGGTCGCTCCCACGGAAAGCCCCATGGCCAGGAGCAAGCCCACCACGATCAAGATGATCAGCTTGATTTTGCCCTTGGTTGCCGGGTCCTTTACAGCTGCTGCTTCGCTCTTCGCCATGCCAATAATCCGTCACTAATCGGGGTTTTCACTGTTGCACGGCAAGGCAGGAGCAAGTGTTATGCCAGAAGTGTTTGGAGAAAGGGATGTGAGATAAATCTTCAGGACGCCATAAACCAATGTGGGAGCGGGCTTGCTCGCGAAGGCGCAGTGTCAGTCGACATCATTGCCAACTGACACACCGCTTTCGCGAGCAAGCCCGCTCCCACAGGGTTTTCAGCGTTTGGTCAGGCGTAGAAATCGACCGCGCTGGTGCCGATCACGCTGGTGGCAGTGGCTGCTACTTCAGCAATGCTGGCTGGCAGGTCTTCCTCTACCGAATCCACCCGCCCGCCGGACGATGTTGTGCGCCCAGCCTGAGCCTGTTGCTGCGCTTGCTGATCCTGCCCCTGGGAGCCACGGGACTGGTCGGACACGCTGACGTCGACCTGGCCCATGCCCTGCTGGGCAAAACTGTCGCGCAGGCGATGCATCTGGCCTTCGAGAGCTTCGCGAACGCCGGAATGAGCGCTCATGAACGTCACTTGGGTCTGCTGATCCGGAACCATGTTCACCCGAATATCCAGGCGACCGAGTTCGGCCGGCTGCAACTGGATATCGGCCGCCTTGAGGTTGACGCTCGACAGGTACATCACCCGGTTGACCACCTCTTCGGTCCAGCCGCTCTGATTCATCGCGATAGGCTGGTTGACCGGTATCGCATTGGCGGTTTTTGGCGTGGCGGCCTGGGTCAGCGCCGCCAGACGGTTGGCGAAGTCATCCACGCGAGTATCGCTGGAAGCAGCGGTCAGATCCTTGAGGCCCTCATTGAGCAAGCCGCCAAATGCCTTTTCACCACCCTGGCTGCCGGGGCCGGTACTGTTCTGGTCAGCCTGCACGGTGAGCATGCTTGCCATGCCGGCGGCAAAGGTTTGAGCAGATGTCGATTCAGCGTCGAGCGATACCGGGGCGGGTGCCTTGGACTGGGCCTGACTGGCAGCGGAAACATGGCCGCCCTGCTCCATCGCCAGGCGCAAGGCAGGCAATGCATCAAGCGGATCGGCGGCCGGATCGAATTCAGGGTCGACCACCACCGCAGCCTGGGCCACTGTGGCCAATGGAGCGACCGGCGCCGCCACCGCAGCCGCGACTTGAGGCGTCGTCGTGGCCACCACGGGCGCGGGCTCTGCCTCGGTTGCGACAGCCGGTGCGATCATATCCGGCAGCAACGCGGGATCCACTGCTGGATCGCCAGAAGCAACTTGCGCCGCCGGGGTTTCAGTCGTGTCGGCGCCGTCATCATTGGCCACTTTGTCATCGGCCGTTGACGGTTTGTCGGCGGGCAAGGATTTGCCGCTATCGGCAACCGTCGTCTCGGGGGCGGCAGCCGTTTCGTCGCCATCATCTTTTTTGACGGTGTTATCAGAAGCCTGGTCGCGCACCTGTTTAACCGATGGCTCGGGGGCCATCGACGACTTGGCGGGGGCCTGGCGGGCGAAGACCTGAGCGAAGCTGGAGGCTTTATTCCCGAACTCAGGGGCCGCTGCCGGTGAATTGACGGCGGCCTGAGGCTTGGCCTGCGGGGTGGCCTGAAGCAGTGTATTGGGCGTTACGGGCATAAAAAGGTCTCCGCTGCACTGGAATCATAGGTACAGTCGAGAGAGGAGAATGCAAGGGACGGGCCAACCTATTGGCAATGCTCGAATCTCAGCAGTGGAACCCTTCACGCTCTTCCCTGCAAAGCTTGCGAACGTGGGCGAATTCACTGTCGATTTCGCTGACCAGCTTTTCGATCCCGCCTAACGACGGCTGTTTGGCACGTTGCTCCAGTTCGCCGCACAGTTCTGCCAGACGGATGGCACCCATGTTACTGCTGCTGCCCTTGAAGCTGTGGGCCGTGGCACTGAGCTTTTCCGCGTCCCGAGCCTCATGCAGCACACGCAGGCGTGCTTCGGAATCGTTAAGAAAGGTATCCAGCAACTCCAGATACCCGTCCTCCATGACTTCCTTCAACGTACTCAGTACGTCGCGGTCCAGATGAATCTCACTCACTTGTTCGCTCCCTGATCAAGAATGGCGCCGATTATGCCAGAGCCTCCCAGAAAAACTCCACGCGCGCACTACGACCATCGTCTGACCAGCAGGCCTGATGGCTCAACTGGCGGACCAGGCTCACGCCGCGCCCCGACAACCGGTTACTGTCCGCAGGTCGCGCCAACACCCGGGCGACATCGAAGCCCTTGCCACTGTCTTCGACTTCAATGACCAGACGACCACCGTCACCGTGAGGCGTGACGTGCACATGAACCCGGACGTGACCGCTGTTCAATTCATCCAGGCGCTGGTTGCGCTCGCTGTAGTAACGGGCGAAACCCGACGCGTCGCGCTTGATACTCGAGTCGAGCCCCAATACGCCATGGTCCAGCGCATTGGAGTAGAGCTCCGAAAGCACGCTGTAAAGGGCGCCACTCTGAGCCCTGAGCCCGTGAACCTCAAGCAACAGCTGCAACAGGTACGGCATCGGGTTGAACCGCCTGAGCGTCTGCGCGCGAAACTCGAAACTCATCGACCAGTCCAGCGGGCTGGACTGGCCGCTATCGGAATAGACCGGCGGCGGCGGGTTGAGTTGCGTCGGTGCGACCAAACGCACCTCGACCATACTGAAGTCATCCCGCGGCTCGCCGCGAAAGTCTCGCAAGGCTTGCTGGATGTCTTCGAAAAGACAGTCGGGCTCGCGATTGGCCGAAAAAACCTGTTGCAAACGCTCCACGCCAAACAGCTGCTCATTGTCGTCGGCGGTGTCGATCACGCCATCGGACAGCAGGAATACCCGGTCACCCAGCGACATGGGGTGCACTTCAGTGCGGTCATCGAACAATTGGGGAGTGAGCACGCCCAACGGCAGGTGGCGCGCCGGCAATAGCGTGCGCACGCCGCTGAGGCTGTCATGCAGGTAACCATCAGGCATGCCGCCGTTCCAGACTTCCACCGTGCAGCGCTGGAAACTCAGACATAACAGGGTCGCGCAACAGAACATGTCCACCGGCAGGATGCGCTTGAGCTTGGCATTCATCTCCCGCAGGATCTGCGCCAGGCCATAGCCTTTGGCGGTCATGCCGTAGAACACCTCCGCCAGCGGCATCGCGCCGACCGCGGCCGGCAAACCGTGTCCGGTGAAATCCCCCAGCAGGATGTGCATGTCGCCTGCCGGATTGAATGCGGCCAGCAGCAAATCGCCGTTGAACAGCGCGTAGGGGGATTGCAGGTAGCGGATGTTCGGTGCGCTCAGACAGCCGGAATGGGCGATCTTGTCGAACACGGCCTTGGCTACGCGCTGCTCGTTGAGCAGGTAGTCATGGTGCCGGGATATCTGGTCACGCTGCTCCACGACAGTGGCCTGCAACCGACGCAAGCGGTCCATGGCCTTGATCTTGGCGGCTAGGATGACCTGGTTATACGGCTTGGCCAGAAAATCGTCACCCCCCGCTTCCAGACATCGGGCCAAGGCTTCGCTTTCGGTCAGCGAGGTGAGAAAAATGATCGGAACCAACTGCTCCCCGGCCAGTTGCTTGATCTTTTGCGCCGCCTCGAAACCATCCATCACCGGCATCATCGCGTCCATCAGCACCAGGTGCGGACGCTGCTGGATATAGATATCCACCGCCTCGGCACCGTCAGCCGCAGTGAGCACGTGATGGCCCTGACGACGGACAATAGTCGACAGCAGCAGTCGGTCAGCGGCACTGTCTTCGGCAATCAGGACCGTCAGCGGTTCGAGGTCGGACAACATGGCTGCAGGTCAAGCTTTTCCGGGATGAAGCTTGTCCTGGAGATGGCCTGCCTGTGGCTTGTCTTTTTCTCCCGCGCTGTCTTTCCCTGCATCTTCTTTCGGATAGATATCGAACAGCTTGTCGAAGTTGGAGATCGCCAGGATTTTCTTGACGTCACTGTTGCTGTTCACGATCCGGATATCCGAATCTTCGCCGCCTGCATGATCGCGCAGCAACAGGAGCATGCCCAAGGCGGAACTGTCGAGATAGGTGGCTTCTTTCAAGTCCACCACAATGGATTCGGGCTTTTGGTTGAGCCGCTCGTAAGACTCGCGAAACTCTTGATGCCGGCCAAAATCGAAACGACCCTTGATCGAGATCGTCAGCTTTTGCCCATCGGGGGATACTTCGGTAACGACTGACATGTTCGGCTTCCTTGTCATGGACATACGTGTACAAGGTTTAGCACCTGGTAGAAGTCTGAGCAAGGTTTGCAACACTTGCCTCGCAAAATCCCGGCCCGATGATCAATACGGATCCTGACGCGGCAGACGCTGGGACAACTCATCCAGCAGTTTTTGCTCGCGTCTGTCCTCCAATCGCCGCGCTTCGTCGATATAACGCTGTACGAGTTTGCGCAGGCCTTCGACCCGGGCGAAAGCTTCTTGCCAGCTCTGACGGGCCTTTTCCAAGTTGTTCTGGTGCCAGACCAGACTCTGGCGCTGCTGGTCGATGGCGGTGCCCAGTTGCGCAAGAAAGCCCTGGTAGCCCAGCAACCATTGCCCAGAAACGCCATGACTGCCACGGGCGATCCATTGTTCCTGATATTCGAGGCGAAAGTTTTCCAGGTCCGCCAGCTTGCTTTCGGCGACTGCCACCTGGCCCTGGAAATAGGCCAGGCGCTGGACGGCAGTTTTTTCGGCCTTTTCCGCCATCTCCACCACGGGCGCCAGACGTGCCGCACGACTCGTGGCCATGGCCGGTTACCCGCCTGCGACCGGAGTGAAGATGCTCTGCAGGTGCGCTTCGCTGGCGCCCATGCCGATGTTGTCGTTCAGGCTCTGGCGCAGGTAAACCGCCATTGCCGGATAGAGATTGATGGCGGTATCGGTCTCACGATCACCGCCCGGCACGTAGGCACCCACGCTGATCAGGTCACGGCTCTGCTGATAGCGTGACCAGTATTGCTTGAACTGTTGCGCACGCTTCAAGTGCTCGGCGCTGATGACCGACGGCATGACCCGGCTGATGGACGCCTCGATGTCGATGGCCGGATAGTGCCCCTCTTCGGCCAGACGCCTGGACAACACGATGTGACCGTCGAGCACGCCACGGGCCGAGTCGGCAATGGGGTCTTGCTGGTCGTCGCCTTCGGACAGCACGGTATAGAACGCCGTGATCGAACCGCCGCCCTTCTCCGCATTACCCGCGCGCTCAACCAGCTTGGGTAACTTGGCGAATACCGAGGGTGGATAGCCCTTGGTGGCCGGCGGCTCGCCGATGGCCAACGCGATTTCCCGCTGGGCCTGGGCGAAGCGGGTCAACGAGTCCATCAGCAACAGGACGTTCTTGCCCTTGTCGCGGAAATACTCGGCGATCCGCGTGCAATACATGGCAGCCCGCAGACGCATCAATGGCGCATCATCGGCCGGCGAAGCCACCACCACCGATCGTTTAAGGCCCTCTTCGCCGAGGATGTGCTCGATGAATTCCTTCACCTCGCGCCCCCGTTCGCCGATCAGCCCGACCACGATAATGTCCGCCTCGGTGAACCGGGTCATCATGCCCAGCAGCACACTCTTGCCCACCCCCGTACCGGCAAACAGGCCCAGACGCTGGCCGCGCCCGACTGTCAACAAACCGTTGATGCAACGGATGCCCACGTCCAGCGGTACGCTGATGGGGTCGCGCTTGAGGGGGTTGATCGTCGGGCCGTCCATCGGCACCCAATCCTCGGCCTTCATGCCGCCCTTGCCGTCCAGGGCACGCCCGGCGCCGTCCAGCACCCGTCCGAGCATGCTCATGCCCATGGGCAGCCGACCGGTGTCAGCCAAAGGCACAACCCGCGCCCCAGGTGCGATGCCGGCTACGCTGCCCACCGGCATCAGGAAGACCTTGCTGCCGGAGAAGCCCATGACTTCTGCTTCGACCTGGACCGGGTGATAACTGTCGTCGTTGATCACCATGCAGCGACTGCCCATGGCGGCACGCAGGCCCTCGGCTTCGAGGGTCAGGCCAACCATGCGCAGCAAGCGCCCTTCCAGGATAGGCTGTCCGGCCAGCTCGGTAGCCTCGGCGTAACTGCCCAGGCGCTTGCCGAAGCTGGTTCGCTCAAGGCGCATCGCGGCCGTCCAGTTCAGGGGCAGTGAGTTCAAGAGCATCCGATTCTGCGGCGTCTTGATCAATATGGGTGTCAACCGGGGGCTCGTCTGGCAATTCCAGGCTCAGGTCGGCAGCGGCCGGGTGCAGTGCCTGTTCGTGCAACTGGTCGAAGAGCTTGGCCATGATCTGGCTGATGCGGGTTTCGATGGTCGCATCAATGCGGCTGTGCTCGGTTTCCACACGGCAACCGCCCGGCAGTAGGGCTTCGTCCTCGACGATGCGCCAGGTTTCTTCATGACGCTCACGCAGCGCCTTGACCAGTTCGAAATCCTGAGGATTGATGTACAGCCGCACATTGCCCACGCCCAACGGCAAAAGCTTGAGGGCTTCGCGCATGACGTGTTCGATCTGGCTCGAATCAATGGCCAGTTCACGCTGGATCACTTGTCGAGTGATGTGCTGCACCAGCCCGACCAGGGACTTCTCGATCTGAGTGTCCTGCTCGGCGATAGGCTCGAACAGGTTGAGCATCAGCGATTCCAGCGCGCGGAGCTTGGCTGTCAGCGCTACGTCGGCTTCCTGGCGAACCTTGAGCGTGGTGCTATGGAAACCTTCTTTTTCACCAATGGCGAAGCCTTCGTTGTAGGCCTCCTGACGAATGCTTTCGACTTCTTCGAGGGTCAGTGGCTGGACTTCTTCCAGCGGCACCTCCTCCATTTCCGGCAGTTCTTCCTCGGGCTCAGGCTCGGGCTCGGGGACGTGGGGATCGAAGCTGGGCAGCGACCAGACGTCAAAACCACCGACATCCCGAGCGCGGATCAGGTCGCTGGGTGAATCATCACTCTTGGCAGACATAACGACCTTAAATCATCTCTTCGCCGCCCTTGCCACCGAGCACGATCTCTCCGGCTTCGGCCATACGGCGGGCGATGGTGAGGATTTCCTTTTGTGCGGTTTCCACGTCGCTGACACGTACCGGGCCCTTGGCCTCGAGATCGTCGCGCAACAGTTCGGCCGCCCGTTTGGACATGTTCTTGAAGATCTTTTCCTTGACGCCTTCGTCCGACCCCTTGAGGGCCAGTACCAGGACGTCGGAGGACACTTCGCGCAACAACGCCTGAATGCCACGATCGTCGACATCGGACAGGTTGTTGAACACGAACATGAGGTCTTCGATCTGACCGGACAGGTCTTCGTCGAACTCGCGGATCGAGTCCATCAACTGACCTTCGATCGAACTGTCGAGGAAGTTCATGATGTCCGCCGCGCGCTTGATGCCACCCAGGGTGGTGCGCGAGGCATTGGAGTTACCCGAGAACTGTTTCTCGAGAATCTGGTTCAATTCTTTCAGGGCCGCCGGCTGCACGGTATTGAGCGACGACACCCGCAGGATGATGTCCAGGCGCACCTTATGATCGAAGTTGCCCAGCACTTCACCGGCCTGGTCCGGGTCGAGGTAAGCCACCACGATCGCCTGGATCTGCGGGTGCTCGTAGCGAATCACGTCAGCCACTGCGCGCGGCTCCATCCATTTGAGGCTGTCCAGGCCGCTGGTGTTTCCACCCAGCAGAATCCGGTCGATCAGGCCATTGGCCTTGTCTTCGCCCAGCGCCTGGGTGAGCATTTTGCGCACGTAGTCGTCGGAGCCGACGCCCAGGCTGGTCTGGTCGCCGACGATGTCGACGAACTCACTCATCACCTGCTCGACCTGCTCACGGTGCACGTTGCCCATCTGCGCCATGGCCACGCCCACGCGCTGAACCTCCTTGGGCCCCATGTGACGCAACACCTGGGCGGCGTCGGTCGATCCCAGGGACAGCAGCAAAATCGCGGCTTTGTCGACCCGGGACAATTTGGCAACAGCGGCTCGATTATCACTCATCTGCGTTAATCCACTCTTTCACGACCTGAGCCACACGACCCGGGTCTTCTGCCACCAGACTCTTGATAGCGTTCAACTGAGCGTCATAGCCTTCGCTCGGGCTTGGCAGCAGAATGCTCTGCGGCCCGCCGAGGCTGACGCGATCATTGGCCAATTCGCCATCCAGGCCGCCCATGCCTCCCAGCTCTACATCACCCAAGCCAGCCAACTGCTTGTTCTTGCCGCCACCGGTGATGTTGTTGAGCACCGGACGCAGCACGCCGAACACCAGGATCAGGATGAACAGCACACCCAATACTTGCTTGACCACATCCCAGAACCAGGGTTGCGAATAAAATGGAATGTCGGCGATCTCTTCGCCGCGCTCCTGGGAGAACGGCACGTTGATCACGCTCACGCTGTCGCCACGGCTGGCGTCGAAACCCACCGCGTCCTGCACCAGACGAGTGAATCGTGCCAGCTCGTCGGCACTCCACGGCGCACGGCTGGTTTCGCCATTGGCCGGGTTGATCTTGACCTGATCGTCCACCACCACCGCCACCGACAAGCGATTCAAACGGCCCTGCTGCTGCTTGGTGTGGCTGATGGAACGGTCGAGCTCGAAGTTCTTGGTCGACTGTTGGCGCTTGTCGGCCGGGTACGGCGCCAGCATGGGCTGACCGGTGGCCGGGTCCATGATCTGTTGACCGTTGGCGTCGATCAGCGGCTGGCCCGGTTGCACCATGCCAGCGGCCGCAGTGGCACCACCGGTGGTTTGGGGCGCGCTGGCCGGCGACGGCGGTTGGTTGCTAAGCGCACCAGGTACCCCTTGCGGGCCATTGCTGGCGGTGCGTTGCTCGTTCACCGACTGTTCGCTGCGCAACGCCGGTTGATCGGGGTTGAACTGTTCGGACGTTGATTCGACGGAGCTGAAATCCACATCGGCCGACACCTCGGCCTTGTAGCGGTCGTTACCCAGGATCGGTTGCAGGATGTTGTGCACCCGCTGAGTCAGCATGCCTTCCATGCGACGGCTGTAGTCGAATTGCTTGCCGGCCATGGTCAGAGCAGAGTTCTCCGCCTGATCGGACAACAGGTTGCCCTTCTGGTCGACCACGGTGATCTGGGACTTGCTCAACTCGGGAACACTGGTTGCCACCAGATTGACGATGGCCACGACCTGGCTGGGCTCCAAAGAGCGACCGGAATACAGTTCAACCAGTACCGAGGCGCTTGGCTTGCGCTCATCGCGCACAAACACCGAGCTTTTTGGAATCGCCAGGTGCACACGGGCACCCTTGACGTTGTTCAGGCTGGCAATGGTACGCGCCAATTCGCCTTCAAGGCCGCGACGATAACGGGTCGCCTCCATGAACTGGCTGGTACCCAGGCCCTGGTCCTTGTCGAGGATCTCGAAACCGATATTGCCATCGGTGGGCGTTACGCCAGCAGCGGCGAGTTTGAGGCGCGCGCGCGCCACGTCGTCGGCCTTGACCAGCAAGGCGCCGGAATTGGGTTCGACGGTATAAGGAATGTCGGCGGCAGCCAGGGTCTCCATGACTTGCTTGGCGTCCATGCCCTCCAGACTGCCGTACAAAGGACGGTAGTCCGGCTGCTGGGACCACAGCACCACGGCAAACCCGATCGCCACGCTCGCAGCCAGGCCGACCAACAGGCCCACCTGACGCAGCATGGTCATCTCGGAGAGGTTTTCCAGGAAGGACAGACCGAACAGCGGCGGTTTGCCGTCGGGCGGAGTGGCCTTGGCCGGAACGTTATCAGCGACTGCTTCTGCCATGACTCAATAATTTCCTTAGACCGGCATCTGCATGATGTCTTGGTAGGCTTGAACCAGCTTATTGCGAACCTGGGTCAACGCCTGAAACGAGACACTGGCTTTCTGCGAAGAGATCATCACGTCCGTCAGGTCGACGCCACTTTTGCCAATCTCGAAAGCACTGGCCAACTGACTCGACGCCTGCTGGGTATCGTTCACTTTATTGACGGCTTGACCGAGCATGTCGGAAAAACTGCTGGCACCCACTTCCGGGACCGCGACCGACTTAGGCTGTGCCATGGCGTCCATTTGCATGGCCCGCATGTCCAGCATCAACCGATTAAATTCAATACCTTGGCTCATGGTCTACTCTCTCTGGCGGCCCGCATTTTTTTGACACTTACTCAGCGGGTACACAGGTATTAGCAACAAGGGTGCCAGCTCCGTGGCGACAGAAAACAAATGCTCACATAAGCTCATGTGGGAGCGGGCTTGCTCGCGAAGACGATCTGTCAGTCACATTTGCATTGGCTGAACCACCGCTTTCGCGAGCAAGCCCGCTCCCACATGGATTTTCGGTGCATACCACTCAACTGGCGAAGAGATAAGCCTCCACGTCCATCCCCGCATCACGCATTTGCGCCAGCTTGTAGCGCAGGGTGCGCGGGCTGATCCCCAAGCGCTCGGCCGCTTCCTTACGCCGGCCACGCTCGGCGCGCAGGGTGTCGATGATCATCTGGAATTCGCGACGACGCAGATCGTCTCCCAAAGCACCGGCCGATTCGCCCTCCACTTCCACCGGAGGGGCAAACGCCGGGACTGCGGTCGCTGCCGGCAATGGCGCGCAGGCCACCGGCCCGCTCAGACAGAAATCTTCCGGTTGGATCAAACCGCCCTGCTGCAGAATCAATGCCCGCTGAATGGCATTGTCCAGCTCCCGTACATTGCCAGGCCAACGGTAGGCAATCAGAAACGCCTGGGCCTCGGGGGACAGTCGGGCTGCCGCGTGCTTCATTTTATTGACGTGTTTGCTCAGCAGACGCTCGGCCAGCGGCAGGATATCGGCGGTGCGCTCGCGCAACGGTCGCCAGGCCAGCGGAAATACGGACAGACGGTAATAAAGGTCTTCACGAAAACGCCCCGCCGCCACTTCGCCGGCCAGGTCGCGGTTGGTGGTCGCCACCACGCGGATATCCAGGCTGATAGGCTTACGCGCACCGACCCGCTCCACTTCCCGCTCCTGCAACACGCGCAACAGCTTGGCTTGCAGGCCGAGGGGCATTTCGGAAATTTCATCGAGCAGAATGGTGCCACCGTCAGCCTGCTCGAACTTGCCGGCCTGGGCCGAGATGGCCCCAGTAAACGAGCCCTTCTCGTGACCGAACAGCGTCGCTTCCAGCATATTGTCGGGAATCGCCGCACAGTTGATGGCAATGAACGGTTCGCTGGCACGCCGGGATTGCTGGTGAATGTAGCGCGCCAGCACCTCCTTGCCGGTGCCGGACTCGCCGGAAATCAAAACAGTGGAGTCACTGCGCGCCACCCGCGCGGCCAACGCCAGCAACTGCGCGCTGGCCGGCTCGATCGCTATCGGGCCTTCGCCCTCGACGGCGGGGCTGCCCAAGGCATGACGGGCCACCAGGTCCAACAGCGCCTTGGGCTCGAACGGCTTGACCAGATAATCCGCAGCTCCTTGGCGCATGGCATCCACGGCGCGCTCGACGGCACCGTGGGCAGTCATCAGCAGGACCGGCAATTGAGGTTGGCGGGCGCGCAACAGACCAAGCAGTTGATGGCCATCCATGCCCGGCATGTTGACGTCACTGACCACCAGGCCGAAGGTCTCTTGAGCCACAGCCAGCAAAGCATCTTCCGCCGAACCGACGGCGGTGTAATCGTGCCCGGCCAGCACCAGGGTATCGGCCAGCGCCTCACGCAGGGCCCGGTCATCCTCAACCAGTAACACCTTGATCGTCATGCCCCTCACTCCACTCCCGGCGTACTGCAAAACAATGGCAAAAGCACCAGTGCACAGGTGCCACGCCCCAGACGCGAGCGCAGTTGCAATTCTCCCTGATGGGCACGCGCCACAGCCTTGACCACGGTCAGGCCAAGGCCCGTGCCTGTAGTCTTGGTGGTAAAAAAGGGCTCGCCCAAACGCGTCAGCACCGCCGGCTCGATGCCGCTACCACTATCACTGACGCATAAGCGCAAGGTATTGCCCCGCGTATACAAGTGCACCTTGAGCCGAACATCGCCGCCGCTGGCCTGGACCGCGTTTTCGATCAGGTTCAACACTGCGCCCACCAGGGTGTCGCGGTTACACAACACCTCGCCAGCATGGCTGTCGCATTGCCAGCGAATCGGCAGGTCCTGCACGTGGGTCAATGCGGCGGCCTGCAAGGATTGGAGCAAAGCCTTAGGGGTGACGCGATCGGTCAATGGCAACTCGCCTCGAGCGAACACCAGCATGTCGCGCACTTGATGCTCCAGCTCGTGCAGCCGCTCTTTCAGGCGCCCGGCGAAGCGTTGCTGGGTTTCCATGGGCAATTGCTGCTCGGTCAGATGACTGGCGTACAACAGGGCGGCGGACAGCGGCGTACGAATCTGATGAGCCAGCGAGGCCACCATCCGCCCCAGGGAAGACAGGCGCTCGTGGCGGGCCAGTTGATCTTGCAGGTGACGGGTTTCAGTCAGGTCATTGAGCAACACCAACTGCCCGGGCTCGGCGTCCAGTGAACGAGTGGAGATGGACAGGCGCCGACCGTCCTTGAGCGACACTTCATGGCCGTCGTCTTCACGCGGGGCGAAGCAGCGGGCGATGACGTGCCGCCACAACTCGCCCTCCAACGGCAGGCCGAGCAGCTCGCAGGCCGCCGGATTGGCTTCGCGCACGCGCCCATGAGCATCGATGACGATAACGCCACCGGGCAACAGGTCGAGGAGATTTTGCAGCCGATTGGCCAGCCGTTCCTTTTCCGCCAGCTCCTGCATGCGCTGGGCACTGACCACTGCCAGCTCACCCTTGAGCTCAGTGACGCGAGCTTCAAGCAGGCTGTAGGAATCGGTCAACCGGCTGGACATCTGGTCGAACAGCGAATAGGCCTGCTCAAGTCCAACCCGGCTTGCCTGTTCGGCGGACGGCATGATCCCCGGCTCGGGGACAGGGGAGATCTGGGCGGCTTGGGTCATCGTGCTCTCTCGCTTGGCTGACCGTCAGTTAAACGGAACGTTGCGAGGGATGTAGCAATACCCGTGCCGAAAAAAAACCGCCTGAAAAATCAGACGGTTGGAAAACAGGCGTCAATCATCCGCCTGTTCATCTCCTTCGCGACGGCTCATGCCGTACTTGCGCATCTTCTCCACCAGGGTGGTGCGACGGATGCGCAGGCGTTCGGCGGCGCGGGCCACGATACCGTTGGCATCGTCCAGAGCCTGCTGGATAAGGCCTTGTTCCAGGCCTCCCAGATAATCCTTGAGGTCAAGGCCTTCTGGTGGCAGCAGGGCATTGGCGGTGAAGTCCGGCGTATGGCCGTTGATTGCTACGCGCTCTTCCAGATCGCTGCGCAGGCTATCAACCATTTGCTCGTCTTCATCGTCGACATAACGGAATTTCTTCGGCAACTCGACCACGCCGATCACACCGTAGGGATGCATGATCGCCATGCGCTCGACCAGATTGGCCAGCTCACGGACATTACCCGGCCAACCGTGGCGACACAGGGACATGATTGCCGCCGAGTTGAAGCGGATCGAACCGCGCTTCTCGTGCTCCATGCGCGAAATCAGCTCGTTCATCAGCAGCGGAATGTCTTCGACCCGCTCACGCAGCGGTGCCATTTCAATCGGGAAAACATTGAGGCGGTAATAGAGGTCTTCGCGGAAACTGCCCACCTCGATCATGCTCTCGAGATTCTTGTGGGTCGCGGCGATGATTCTTACATCGACGCTCTGGGTCTTGTTGCTACCCACGCGCTCGAAGGTGCGCTCCTGCAAGACTCGCAGCAACTTGACCTGCATCGGCAACGGCATATCACCGATTTCATCGAGAAACAGCGTGCCGCCGTTGGCCAGCTCGAACCGACCAGCCCGGCTGGTGATGGCGCCAGTGAAGGCCCCCTTCTCGTGCCCGAACAGTTCGCTCTCGAGCAACTCGGCCGGGATCGCACCACAGTTGACCGGCACGAACGGCGCTTCGCGACGCTTGGAATGGTAGTGCAGGTTACGCGCAACCACTTCCTTGCCGGTGCCCGACTCACCCAGGATCAACACGCTGGCGTCGGTATCGGCGACCTGCTGCATCATCTGGCGCACATGCTGGATCGCCCGACTGGTGCCAACGAGGCTACGGAAAAGGTTGGGTTCGCGATGCCGACCGCGCTCACGCGCCTGGTCGTACATCTCGCGATAAACCTGGGCGCGGTGCAACGAATCGAGCAACTTGCTGTAGCTGGGTGGCATTTCCAAGGTGGAAAGTACCCGACGACGCTGGTCTTCAGGCAAGTCAACGGAAGAATTTTCGCCCATTAACAAAACCGGAAGGAACTCATCCCAGGTTGAGAGTGTCTTTAGCAAGCCCAAAAGTGTTGCGGGCGCATTTACGGTCCCAATCAGAACGCAAATGACTTCACGACTGGATGACAAAGAGCCGACGGCCTGCTGCCAGTCATGGCTTCCGCAGGGTAAATTTTCTTCACCAAGAAAATTTAGGATCACCGCCAAATCGCGGCGGCGGACGCTATCGTCATCGATCAGGAGAATTTTGGTTTCACGCCACATGCAATAGCAACTTCCCTAGTCAACTCAATGCCCGGAATTAGGGGGCAAGCTAGACGCTTGCAGACTTGTCATGCCTGTAGACGCCTGAAATCTGTAAACAGCCACTAGTTAAGTCAAAAATCCGTGCACAGTCAAATTTATGGCGCACTTTGTTCAGATTAACTGAGCGTTAACCGAACAGATGGTAAACCTTTGCCGCGTTCTGCGCTTGATGGATCTGCGACATCTCGTCGACGATCGCCTGACGCTCGCCAGTGGCCGCCTCCAGCAGTTGCCGATAGACCCCCAGCAACTCCTCAAGATTGCTCCGCAACGCCGCCTCGTCTACCTCAGGCTCGCTCAGAACGTCTTCCATGCAGGAACGGCAAGCCAGGTCCAATTGACCGATTGCCTCCCAGTTGCGCTCGACCAGGGCACCGACCAGGGCATCACGGGTTTGTTCGATTCGCTGCAGGACAAGACTCATGAGCGTGCTCCTTAGAATTGCGGACCCGGTGCGGCGATGGCATCCCAACCTTCCTTGACCGTGCTCAGCAGATCGGCGACTTCGTCAAGGATCTTCGGTTCGGTCTTGGCATTGGCTTCGGCCAGGCGATTCATCATGTAGGTATAGAGACTATCCAGCTCGGCGACCGACTCAGCCTGGTTTTCCAGGTCCAGGCCTTCACGCAAGCCGCCAATGATGCCGATGGCCTTGCTGATCAGTACGCCTTTGTTGGCAATATCCTTGCGCTCCATCGCGCCCTTGGCCTGGGCAATGCGATCCAGCCCGCCCTCCATCAGCATCTGCACCAGACGATGGGGACTTGCTTCGGAGGTTTGCGCCTGGGCGCCAATCTTCTGGTATTGGCGAAGGGCTAACATCGGATTCATGTTCTACCTCATCAAAAAAACTTCGGTTCGTATAAACAGCGTATCGACGCCGCGTCAAAAAACTTTAGATCGAAAAAGCCGAAAGCCCGGAGCGCTGTCAAAACGCTGCCGGGCTTTTTTGTATCAGGCGAAATCAGCTATTTTTCTGCTGCGCCGTCATCGCTTCGAACATGGAGGTGATGTTACTGGCCGTGGCTTTCAGCTTGCCGACCAGGGTATCCATGTCGTTGTACTTTTTGGTCAGTACCGCGGTGAGGGTTTCGATTCGACGATCAAGGGCTTGCTGGTCTTCGAAGAGCTTCGTCTTGATGATATCGAGGTTCTTTGAACGAGTGGTCAGGATAGCTTCGACATTCGACGCTCCACCCGAACCGGTCTTGCCTTCCGTATAGGGCTTGATTGCATTATCCATGCGTGCAAGCAGACCATTTTCTCCCGCGAACAGCGTCTGGACCTCCCCACCCAACTGCTTGTCATTCAACGCAGCGGTAAATTTCCCGCTGTCAAAATCCAGAGCACCGGTCGCTTGGTTGGTCGTGATACCCAACTGAGAAAGAACGGTCAGCTTGTCACCAGCACCAGTCTCGGACAAAGGCGCTCGAATAGCTGCCAAAAGCGAGCGTGGTAACGAGTCACCGGTCAATGCCGCGGGGACCGAATTACCTTCCGCATCCGTCGACGGCTTGGTCAGGGATGTCACAGCCCTGGCAACGGCGTTATAAGCATCGACGAATTTCTGAATTGAAGCTTTCAAGCCATCAGCGTTGGTGGCGACAGTGACCGTCGTTGGACCGGTATTGGCAACGAGCAACGTCATACTCAAGCCCGAGACCACATTATCCAACTTGTTGGTCGGGCTGGTCATTGCCAGGCCATCAACACTGAAAATGGCGTCCTTGGCAAACCCCAGGGAACCTGAAGAAGTTGCGGTTGGGGGGGTGGCCATCGCTACGGAGCCGTCAGCCGCAAGGCTGGCAACACCGCTAAGAGAGATATCGCTGCCTGCACCAGTCTTCGTCGACCCCACTACCAGACGTGAACCGAAACTGTCGGTCACGATGTTGGCGGTCAGACCGCTGGAGGAGTACTTGCTGTTGATTGCGTCCCGAACCGACTGCAGCGTCGAATCAGCAGGGATATCAAGGGTGTAATCCGTGCCCCCCTGACTGATGGTCAGCGTACCGGTTTCCACAGCACTGGAAGCACCACCTGCGAAAGCAGCCGTCGCAACTTTCGACGAGGTAGCCAACTGAGTGACGTTTACCGTGTAAGTGCCGCTCACCGCCGAGTTGCCGGCAGTCACCGTCAAGGCACTTGTATTGGCCGAAGTAGCGGCAACCCCTGTGAATTGAGGCGTGGTCGTGCTACCCAGGCTTTTCAGCGTGGACTGGAAGGTAGCCAACAGCGATTTCAGAGTGCCGATACCTGAAATATTGGCCGTATTGGTCTTGGTGGCACGGTCAATCTGACCTTGCTTGGCTGCTTTGTCAGAATCCACCAATGCCTTGACGATAGCACCGGTATCAAGGCCAGAGCCTAAACCCAAGCCAGGTAGAATTGGACTTGCCATGTGGGACTCCCTTCAGTGTGCCGCCGGCCTTTTGACCTTTACAACGCTCAAAAGACTAAAAGAACAAAATTCGTGCCAGCTATCAGGCTTGCGCGCTGAACAACAGGCTGCTTGCATCATTCAAACTGTTCGCCAGTTTAAGCACTTCTTCATTTGGGATCTGGCGAATCACTTCACCGGAGCCACTGGCAATCACTTTGACAACCACTTTGCCTGAAGGCTCATCGATTGAGAACTCCAGGTTACGCTTGACCGACTGAACGAAGGTTTCGATTTCCTGAACCGCCCTCTTCAGTTTTTCCTGCTCGGCCACAGCGTCTTTCGGTTCATCCTTGACCGGTACCACGGTGGCAGCATCGGCTCGAGGCTTCTCCACTGGCTTGTCGGCAATTGTCGTCGCCGGCTTCGCAGCTGGATAAGACAAGTTCAGCTTCACGCTCATATCCATGTCCATCACCTCATGAACTGAAAAAGCGGAAGAGCACGCAAGCGCACTCCCCCGCTAAAAACTCATCCGACTATTACTGAAGCAGCTTCAGTACAGCGGATGGCAGTTGGTTGGCCTGAGCCAGTACTGCGGTAGAGGCTTGTTGCAGAGTCTGTTGCTTGGTCAACTGTGCAGTTTCAGCAGCGAAGTCGGTATCTTGTACGCGACCCAGTGCAGCGGCGGCGTTTTCGTTGATGTTCTGCAGGTTGGAGATGGTGCTGGTCAGACGGTTCTGGGCAGCACCGAGGTCCGCACGGCTGGCGTTGATGGTCGCCAGAGCAGCGTCGATCGCGTCGATTGCAGCGGAAGTGTTGGTTTCAGCCTCAGCACTATCTGCAGCACTGATCGCGATGGCAGCAGAGTCAACGCTCAGGGTCGCAGCGTCGAAGCTGTCGCTCAGGGTCAGAGTGATCTGGTTGGTAGCACCGGTGTTGGAGCCGACCTGGAAGGTCATGGTGCCAGCGGAACCGTCGATCAGGTTCTTACCGTTGAGGTTGGTGGAGTTGGCGATACGGGTCAGTTCGTCCGACATCTGAGCAAATTCTTTGTTCAGAGCATCACGGTCAGCAGTGCCGTTGTTGTCGTTTCGTGCCTGTACTGCCAGTTCACGCATACGCTGCAGAATGTTGGTGGATTCCTGCAGAGCGCCTTCAGCGGTCTGAGCGATGGAGATACCGTCGTTGGCGTTCTTGATCGCAATAGTCTGACCGCGGATTTGCGAGGTCATACGGGTGGAGATCTGCAGGCCGGCGGCGTCGTCTTTGGCGCTGTTGATTTTCAGGCCGGAAGACAGACGGGTCATCGAAGTGGAGAGAGCATCGGAAGCCCGGTTCAGGTTCTTCTGAACGTTCAACGATGTGACGTTGGTGTTTACTGTTAAAGCCATGACGAATTCCTCGTTGGTTGGGTACTGCGGCTTCCGGCCCTGGCAACCGCCGGGTGTGGCCTAGAGAACCTTCGTAATAGTTATCGTCGTAATCGGAACTTGCTTTAGCGGTTTTTTCAAATAATTTGCCATCAGGATGCCACCCCTCGTAAATCAAGGACTTGGCAGGGCCTGGAGGTAAAAAAATGACGTCAGGGAAATGCCAGGGCCGTCCTTCCATCAAGCAACGGCCTCAATTGAGAGAGAAATGGACTTAAACCGCCGGACCAGCGGTCAACAAGTCAACCAGCTCATACTCAAGATAATCCGCCAGCGAGAGCCAGTTCTGAGCCTGCTGATCGTGGAACATCAAGCCGAGCAAGCCGCTCCAGGATGACTGGACATCGCCTGGCATAAGCTCGACAAAAGGCTGCGCGGCCTCGATCACTGCAACCATCGCCAGCCCCGCCTCGACATCGCAGCCAAGACGAAACAGCCGGGCACACCGGCGCGCGTCTTCGATCACACCCTCAAGGCCGCTCATCGCACAAACTCCGGATGAAAAGCAGTCCCCACGATCATCGCCCCATCCCGGCTGCTGTTATAGAAACGCACCTGCGGGTGCCCAGCGATAAAACGCTCCAGCTCACACAAATAACTGCGAAAGTTGAGCTGAGTCTTGACGCGCTGACCATGGCCGTCCAAAACCCAGTGTTTTGCCACGCCCAACTGTGGCCCCAGGTCGCCGTCGCCCCAACCCGCATGGGTCTTGTCATGGGGAAAAGCGAAGTCAGCTCCGAACAAGGTGACTTGCGCCGCGCCCATCCTGACGGCCAGGTCCACGGCCGGATGAATCACGCTGCCACCTACGTACAGCTTGCCCCGAGGCAGTTGTTGGCGCATTTGATGATAGACAGGGCTGGCGGAATAACCGGCATAACGGCGCCCCTGCCAGGCTTCAATCACCGATGGATCCGCCATGGGCAGGTAAACCAGGGCAATGTCGCCTGTGTCTTCGGGCGGAAGGTGGCGTGCCGAAATGCGTTGATCGATGCTGACCACGATATCCGGCCGAATGCCGTGGTTGAGCAATGGTCGGTAGGCCGTATCGACACAGATCACCAACGGCCGCTCGGCTTGCTCACTCAGCTCGCGCAGCCGCTCGAAATGTTGCTCGAGACTCGGCCCGGTGGCGATGACAAAAACCTCGCGTCCATTGAGGGTGCCAAACAGCTCGGCGACATCATGATCACCTTGCACGAGGCCGAAGGTGGCTTGCAGACGCTCGATGATCACCGGGTTCCGGGGGTCGAATTCGCGGTTATTGAAGGCCAGATGGATTTCACTGATCAATCGATCGCGAATCTTCGCGTTGAAATCATCGGCCAGCACCAGTTCGGCGGGCAGGGCGAAAAACGGTAGCTGGATTTCTGCCAGATCGCCGGCATAAAGCACTTCGACCCGCGTGTCAGCAAGCCATGACGACTGGTCCAGCAACTGCAACACAAGGGCGAACACTGAGCCATTGAGGATATGCACGTGCAGGCGCTCGACCTCTACCCGCTGCAGCAGCCGGCTTTGCAGATCCCCCAGCCCGGTGCCATAGACATGCACCGAGTTGGCGTCCTGCGGCAGACTGGCGGCTTGCAGTTCGGCTTCGGCGAGACGGTCATGCCGGCTGGTCAGCTGGATGCCGTTGATGCTCAGGGTCGAACCCAGGCCCTCCACCAGATCGGCCTGCAATTCACCGGCGTTCTCCAGCAGCAACCGCTGGGCCAGGGCCGGCCAACGTTGCTCGATCACCTGGAAATTTCGCTCAAAGAACTCGCTCATGGCGTCTCGCTTTTCCATCGGGCAAAAAAATAGCGTTCAAGGTTACACCTTGAACGCTATTTTTTGTGCCCCGGATTTAACGGCTCAGGGACGATAAATAATCGCCGAGCCCCAGGACAGGCCTACACCAAAACCACTTAACGCCACGCGCTTCCAGTCGGAATCGAGCACGTGCTTTTCCAGCAGCAATGGAATGCTCGACGACACGGTGTTCCCGGTCTCGACCATATCCTTGATGAACTTCTCCGGCTCACCTTCGAAACGCCGCGCCACCGCATCGACAATCGCTGCGCTGCCCTGGTGAATGCAAAAGGCATCAATGTCGCTGGCTTGCAGATCGGAATCGGCGAGCAATTCATGCAAATGGGCCGGCACCTTGATCAAGGCGAAATTGAACACTTGGCGACCGTTCATGAAGAACACCCCGTCGCTGACCTTCAGGTGCGGTGCACCGGAACCGTCGGTGCCGAACTTGGCCTTGCCCAAATGCCAGGGTGCATCCTCGCCCATCCAGGTAGCGGTGGCCGCGTCGCCAAACAACATCGTGGTGTTGCGATCTTCCGGGTCGACGATCTTCGAATACGGGTCCGCCGTTATCAGCAGGCCATTCTTCAGGCCGGCGGCTTCCATGAAGCCCTTGATGGCGTAGATGCCATAGACATAACCCGAGCAGCCCAGGGAGATATCAAACGCCGCCACGGTGGTCGGCAAGCCGAGCTTGTCCTGAACAATGGCCGCGGTGTGAGGCAAGCCTTCTTCGTCACCGTTCTGGGTAACGACGATCAGTACATCGACAGACTCACGCTTGAGGCCGGGATTGTTGGCAAACAGCGCATTGGCCGCTTCTACACACAGGTCCGAGGTTTCCTGCCCGTCATCCTTGCGCGGCAAGAAGGCGGAACCGATCTTGCCCAGGATGAACTCTTCATCCTTGTCGAACTTCGCACCTTGTGCGTAATTATCCACGCCGGCTACAGGAACGTAGCTCGCAATGCCTTTTATGCCAATCATTACGGCTTCCCAATTAAAAACAGCCCAATACCACCGCTCGCAAGGATTCGAGGGGCGCCGACAAACGGGAAGTGTAAAGGGCTATCACTGGGCCTGATAAGGGCCAGGCGCCATCTTCCCGGTCAATACAATACAGTGAAGATGCGCGTTATGACTCACAGGTCACGCGATTTTACTGATTAAGCCTTTTTGAAAAGGCCTAATCAGCAACAACGAGTGTAGTAACAGGCCCTATGCCAACAACCGCGCCCAGTCCACCGCCGTGGCGGTGCCCAGCGCAAAGCCGGTACCGGTCAAGGCCAGGTTGGGGTTACGGGCCGGGTCGTGTTCGAAGCGCGCCTGCCATTTGTCCTGCAGGGCGCCGGCAGCCTGTGGCGCTTCGACGAATGTGCCGGGGTGCAGCATCTGGGCCTGAGGGGTCCAGACGGTGAGATAACCCGCATCGGCCGCTTTCAGGCACAGATCGACGTCGGCAAACGCCTCGGCGAAGTGCTCCTCGTCCAGGCCGCCCACGGCTTCGAACAGCTCCTTGCGGATCATCAGGCAAGCGCCCGACACCGCCGAGTAGCTCTGCTCCACCTGGTGGCCGTTGAGGTAGCCCTTGGCGTCTTTGCGTTCGCCTACAAACACCGAGCCCACCTGGCCGTCGGGCTTTAGTACCAGCCCGGCCTGGGTGGTGACACCACGGTGGTCCATCTGTTTGCTGCCGACGATCCCCACCTCAGGCCGCTGGGCCTGGTTGAGCAGACTGTCGAGCCAGTTGGCATTGACCACTTGCACCTGGGCCGACAGCAGCACCAGATAGTCACCTTTGGCCTGACCGCTGGCCCAGTTGTACAACGCCGACGCGCTCAAGCGGCGGTCGCTGCGCAGAATGCGAACCCGTTCGCCCTTGCCTTCCAGGCTGTCCAGCCATTGGATCAGGTCTTCGGATTGGCTGTGGTTGTCGGCAATCACGATTTCATGACGATGGTAGCGAGTACGTTGCAGCACGCTGACCAACGCCTGTTGGACGTGTTCAAAGTTGTCGCGACTCTCGAGGATGATCGACACCAGCGGCCGTTCGGCGTGCTGGTAATCGATCTGGTAGGTCAGCGGCTGGGCCGAGGTGACCTGGGCGCGATAGCCCCGGACAGTCAAGTGACGGGTCAACACCTGACGCTCTTGAGGGTTTTCTTCCTGCGTCGGGGCGTTGCAGATCAACAGCGGCTCGGCCAGATGCGCCAGACCGCTGAGCCCTTCGTCCTCGATCAGGCGCAACAGCAGGTCCAGTTCCAGGGCCTGGGTGTATTGCGCGCTAAAGCCACCGGCCTGGGTCAGCACCTCACGGCGAATCAGCCAGTGCCGCGCCATCAACGAAGGCACCGATTGCAACAGATCAAGGTTGACCCCCGGACGGAATACGTCGGTGAGGCTGCCATCGGTCTTGCGCTGGATTTCATCCATGGCTACCGCACGCACACCCTCGGCACCGATCAGTTCGAGGCTGGCGCGCAGCAGGCCGCTTTGGGTGAACTGGTCACCGGCTTCGGCCAGCAACAGCCAGTCGGCGGTGGATTGCCCGACGACCTGATTGATGCGCTCGACGTAATTGGCGGTGCTGACTTTGACGAAGTGCACGGTGTCACGCGCGGTGGTGGTCGCCGGCAAATCACCGGTGGTGAACACCACTACGTTGAATGCTTTGCAATGGCCATTGACCAGGCTGTCGAAGGAGGCCTGCAACTTGAACATGTCAGCGTCCAGATCCAGCAACAGGATGCCAAACCGCGGCCCGCCCTGATGCTCGGCCAGGTGGGCGGCGATGGACTTGAGTTGCTGTTCATCAGGGTTACGTGCCTCAAGCCAGCTCAACAAGCGGCCGGAGTGCATGTTCTCCAGTAGCCGGCGATCCTGCTGTCCCGGCACCGAGTCCAGGCGCTCGAGCCAGGCTTGCAATTTCACAGCTTCCTCGGGCTCATCGCCGTTCTTCAACGATTCGGCCAGGCGCTTGACCACGGTACGGTTGAACGCATAAAGACCTTGGGCTTCCCACAAACGGCTGCGTATCGTGCGTTCGTTGTCGTTGGGTTGCACCTGCATCAATTCGTGCTGGCGCAGCAGGATGCCTTCCAGTTGCTGAAGCTGAAGGCGACCGGCCGGCATGGCATGCAGCAGGAATTCGAACTGGGTCAGCAGATCGAATACCCGTTGGTTGTAGAAAGGCATCTCGACAAACTGCTGTGGGCCAAACGAACGTATCGGCTCGCCCCCTGCTTCCAGCCAGGCCGAACGAATGATCTGTGTGCCCTTGAGTGAACGCCCCTGCTGCAGGCAGTCAGCCATGGCCGCGAAGCTGTCCAGAGCGATCTGCTTGGCACGTCCCGGCGCTTGCTCGCGCAGCGGCGTTGGAAGGGACGCCAGAAACTCGGCGAATTGCTCGCGCTCGGCAACGCTTTTGGCGTCCTTGTAGCTAAGCACGGTCAACACATTGGTGTTGTGTTCGGAACCGCCGTAGTTGAGTTCGCGCACGGCGAACGGAATCGGCAGGATCCGCGCCTTGGCGCACGCCAGCAAGTAAAAGGTATGACCGATTTCCTGCCATTCGAAACTGGTGCCTGGCGGCAGCATGCCGTACCACTGCTGCAGCAGGTCGGTGCGGGTCACGGCATAGAACGGCGGCAGGAACTGATCCATGAAGCGGATCACCCGGTCTTCGGACAGTTCGCTGTTGTAGTCCTCATGCACCTTGCGATCACGACGGAAATAGTTCACTTCGGTCGCACAGGACAGGTACATGATCCCGTAGCCATGGCACAGGCCATAGTCAGGATTGGCTTCGAGGAACTCCACCGACTCGGTCAAGGCATTGTGCAGCAGGAAATCGTCATCGGCGGCGAACACCATGTAGGGCGTCGTGACCTGATTGACGCCGTACACCAACTTGTCTTGCAGCCCCTTGTAGGTGAACTGAGGCAAGTGCCGGTAATCGACCGACGGAAAGTCCCGGGCAATTTGCTCATCGCGCTCGACCGATGAATCAAGCACCAGCACCGAACACGGATAACCGCTGTAGTAATGCAATGTCCGGCGCAGGAACGCGCTGCGGTTGTGGGAGATCACCACCACCGTGAACCGCTCGTTCAGCGGTGCCACGTTGCTTTGAGCATTGTTTCGAACCTGCATATTTCCTGTCCCCACAACCTGCCAGACGCCAATGATTTGATACGGATGAATTAACGAACCCGGCGCAGATAGCCATCCGGTGCAACGGTGATCAGCAGCTTGTTCTGCAACTGCCGGTCAATTTCGAAATCGCCATTTTCCTCAAGGTATTTCCACACCGCGGTTTTCGGGTTGTCGCCCGGGCCCCATGGACGATCCGGGAAAAAGTCCGCCGGCATGTCCTCGACCACGGTGTCCATCACCACGCAATAGCTGCCCACCGAAACCAGCGGTGCGTACAGGCGCAGTTCTTCGAGGACATGGTCGTGGGTGTGGTTGGAATCGAGCACCAGGATGACTTTTTTGCCTTTGGCCGCAGCATGGACCTGCTCGGCGATGGCCGGATCGATGCTCGAGCCCTCGATCATCGAGATGCGTTTGCTCATCGGGTGGTTTTCGATGGCTTCACGGTTATGCGGGCGGATATCCAGGTCGATGCCCAGCACTTCGCCGTGGCCTTGCAGTTCCAGCAACGAGGCGTAATAGATGATCGAACCGCCGTGGGCGATGCCGCACTCGATGATCAGGTCAGGCTTGATCTGCCAGATCAGTTCCTGCATGGCCATCATGTCCTGCGGCAGCTGGATGATGGGGCGGCCCATCCAGGAAAAATGGTAGCTGTACTTGTGACGGGCCGATTCGTTGAAAAACTCCTTGGCCAGGCCAACGAGTTTCTGGTCTTGGCCTTGACCGGCGATTTCGGTCTGGCATTGGGCTTCGAAGGCTTTATGGATCGTGTTGTCGGTCATGTTCGAATCTCGTGGTTATTGGAACGAAGCACTGTCAACGGCGTGGTAGACGTAACGCCCACCGGTCATCCGCTTGATCTCTTCAAGGTAATTGGAATTCATCACAAACACGTGCGCCCCTTCAGGCAAGGTATCCATCGCCTCATCCGGTGAGCAGACACGCGCGCCGCTCAAGGGCAGATACCGTCCTTGCTTGGCCGGGTTGATATCCACCACGCAGTCCACCGCCACACCCGCGCGTTGCAGGAACAGCGAATAGATCACCCCTTTGGACGAAGCCCCCCAGATCGCCGAGCCTTGCTGCGGCGCAGCCTGGATAATCTGCACCGCGCGCCCGAGACTGGCAGTGAAGCCGTCCGGCAACGCAAGTTCCGCCGCGGGTTCTTCCGGCGTCAGGCGCAACGTAGCCAGGTCAGCCACGATGTACAGGTACTGGCCGCCGAACAGATGTCCGGCCTCATGTACCGTGCCGAACATTCGGCGCAGGTCATCAAGGCGGAAATAATTGACATGCTCGTAGAACAGGTCGAACCAGGCGCGATGCTCCAGGATCCAGTCCAGGCAAGGCACTTCGATGTAGATTTGTCCGCCCTGGTTGGCCGCTGCGATTTCGGCGAGAAAGCTCAGCGGGTCCTGGATGTGCTCAAGCACATGACGAAGCACCACTGCATCGGCCGACAGGCCCAGGTCACGAGTGAACGGCGCCTTGATCACATCGGTGTTATCGCCCTCGTAGGCCGGGTCGATGCCCGTGATGGCGTAGCCACGCTGCTTGAGCAGCTCCAGGAAATAACCCTTGCCACAACCGACCTCGATCAGCTCCTGAGCGCGGAAATGCCGGGCAATGATGCCTTCTACCTCAGACAGATGCTGCTGGAACTGAGCTGAGTGGGCCTGTTCGTTCTGATAATCACTGTCGTAGCTGAGCTTGTCGGCATCGAATGCCTGGTTGAAGACCAACCCGCTCACTTCGTCCTGGACGAGTACCATATCGGCACACGCCGAGGCTTTGGCCGACTGCTCATCGGCAAAGGTTCGGTTTTGCAGCACCGGAAGACCGGTGGCCCGGTACAGCTCACGCGTCATGTGCGGCTCCCAATAAGGTTTGCAAACGGTCAGCCACGCCCCAGAACGCCATGGGTTCGTGAGTCGGATAAGGATATTGGCCCAGGTTCAGGCGAAGGATGGCACCACGCTCGCGCAGGTGTGCTTCCACCAGCGCGCGCACCGACACCGGCTCGCCGCTGGAACAATTGACCACGCCATTGAATCGCCGCCGCAGCAGCAGGCCAGCCAAATGGGCGACCGCAGTCTCGATGGGCAGGTAATCGCGCAACTGCTCCCCCCCAGACATATCGAATACCGCTGCTTGCGCATCGATCGCCCGGTCCAGCGCCGCCAGCAGACTGTTGGGGTTCTGGCCAGCGCCATGCAGGTAGAACAGACGGGCCCACTGCAAGGTAAAGGGATGCTCGCGTTGCAGGTGTTCGAGAAACAGGCGCAAGGTATTTTTCGCCAAGCCGTAAGGATTGGCCGGTTGCGGCGCAGTCTGCTCGTCGAGCGGCCCGCTTTGCAGGCCATATTCGAAACAGGTGCCAGTGACCAGCACTTGGGAAACGCCTGCCTCGACGGCCTTTTTGATGAAGCGATAATCAGCCATCAAGTTGTGTTCGAAATGAAACAGTGCGTGGTAATTCGGCAACCCAGGCCATGCCAGGTGCGCCAACGCATCGACTCCTTCGGCCAGCGCCGCGACGTCCAACGCGTCATCGTGAACATCAGCCGCCACGAACTCGACCTGGTCGAACCAAGGCAATGCTCTCGCCGGTTCGACCCGACGGGCAACAGCCCTTACCTCACAGCCACGCGCTAGCAACGCCTGGACCAGATGACGGCCGACGAACCCCGTAGCGCCAGTCACCAGGACCTTCATAGCACCGTCAACTCAGGCACGGCGATCACGAACTGCCCACCCCACTGGCGAACCTCGGCCAACTGCTGGCTGACTTCGCTCAACAGGTTCCAGGGCAGGACGAGGACATAATCGGGTTTCTCCCGCGCGATACGCTCAGGCGACACCACAGGGATTCGACTGCCCGGCAGGTACTTGCCCTGTTTGTGCGGGTTGGCATCGGCGACCCAGGCCAATAGGTCGGGTTTGACCCCAGCATAGTTGAGCAACGTATTACCTTTGGCGGCCGCGCCATAACCGACCACATGCTTGCCATCAGCCTTGGCCTGCAACAGGAAGCGCAGCAAACCATGCTTGATGGCCTCCGCGGCCGGCGCCAGGGTGGCGTAATACGCAGAAGTTTTCACGCCAGCAGACAGCTCAGCCTGCAACTGCTGTTGCACCGTGGCCTGCACCGGACGACGCACGTCATCGGCACGCTGGACGAACACCCGCAACGAACCGCCGTGGGTCGACAGTTGGCTGACATCGAATACTTCCAGCCCGTTGCGCTCGCACAGTGTTTGTACGGCCGTCAGCGACAGGTAGGAAAAATGTTCGTGATACAGAGTGTCGAACTGCTGCCCGGCCATTAGCGTGAGCAATTGCGGAAACTCAAACGTCGCTACGCCCGTCGGCTTCAGCAGCGTGGCGAAACCGACGAGGAAATCATTGATGTCCGGCACATGGGCGAGCACGTTATTGGCCGCCATCAGGTCGGCTGCCCAACCCTCCCCCATGAGTTGCAACGCGGTATCGCGGCCAAAGAACAGCTCGCGAATTTCCAGACCCTTTTCACGAGCCGCCTCGGCGGTGCTGCGGGTCGGCTCGACGCCCAGGCACGCAATGCCGCGCTTGGCCACGTACTGCAACAGGTAACCGTCGTTGGCGGCAATCTCCACCACGCGGCTGTCCGGGGTCAAATCGAAGCGTTCGACCATCTCGGCCACATAGCGCTCGGCATGGGCCAGCCAAGTACTGGAGAACGAACTGAAATAGGCATAGTCGGCGTCGAACAGACTGTCGGCGCGGGTGTAATCCTCGGTCTGTACCAGCCAGCACTGCTGGCATACCGCAACCTTGAGCGGCACCCACTGCTCGGCCTGCTCCAGTTGGTCGGCCCGCACGTAGGCGTTGGACGGCGGCGACGTGCCAAGGTCAATCAGTGGCAACACCAGGGCAGTCCCGCAACCTCGGCAATTCATACACGCACTCCAGCGAAATGCTCATCGAGCAAGGGATGGCTGCTGTCCCGGATCGACAGATTATTGACAGGCAGCGGCCAGGCAATCGCCAGCCGCGGATCATTGACCGACACGCCACCCTCATGCTCCGGGGCGTAATCGGCACTGTGCAGATACAGGAGTTCGGCATCGTCAGTCAGGGTCTGGAAGCCGTGGGCAAATCCGGCCGGGATCAACAGGCTGCGTCCGTCACCCGCCGTTAAATGCTCGGCATGCCAGCGCAGGAACGTGTCGGAATCGGGGCGCAAATCCACCGCCACATCCCAGACCTCACCGCGCAGGCAAGTGATCAATTTGGCCTCCGGTTGCGCCGCGCTCTGGTAATGCAGACCTCGCACACTGCCTCGCTCGCGGGTGCAGGAATGGTTGATCTGACGGATATGAAAGGGTTGGCCGAACGCGCTCAGACTGCCCTCGCAGAACAGCCGGGCAAAATGCCCGCGCTGGTCTTCGAAGCGTTTGTGCTGGACGCTGAACAGCCCGGCAAGAGGCAATGCCTTTAACAAAAACTCGCTCACAACGCGCCTCGGTACAGGTTCAATTGGCCGAGGGTGACCTGACGCATGTCATCGCCGTTCTGCCACGCCAAATGCCAATCGAGGGTCTGGGCCAGACACTGCTGCAACGACCAACGCGGCTGCCAACCCAACAACTGCCGGGCGCGGCTGCTGTCCAGGCGCAACAGGCCGGCTTCATGCAAATCGCTCGGTTCGATCCGCAGGCCTGGCGCCAGCGGCCAGCGCTCGGCGAGCAACTGAACGACTTCGCCGACGCTGCACATGTCAGCCTCGCCGGGGCCGAAGTTCCAGGCACCGGCGAACTCCGGGCCTTGCTCAAAGAGCCGCGCAGCCAATTGCAGGTAACCGGCCAGCGGCTCCAGGGCGTGCTGCCAGGGGCGTACGGCCTGGGGATAACGCAGCGTCACCGGTTCGTCCGCCGACCAGGCCTTGAGCACGTCCGGGATCAGCCGTTCAGGGGCGAAGTCACCGCCGCCCAGCACGTTTCCGGCCCGGGCCGTGGCCAGGGCCAGGCCGTGTTCGGCGTAACGATCGGCGGAGAAAAACGAGGCGGCATAAGACTGCGCCAGCAACTCGCAACAGGCCTTGCTGCTGCTGTAAGGATCATGGCCGCCCAGGGCTTCGTTTTCGCGGTAAGGCCACAGCCATTCCTGATTGGCATAGACCTTGTCGGTAGTGACCAGAACACAGGCTCGCACGCCGCCGATCTGACGGACCGCTTCGAGCAGGTTCAGGGTGCCCATGACGTTACTGGAATAAGTGCCCAGCGGGTCGCGATAACCCTCGCGCACCAACGGCTGGGCCGCCAGGTGCAGGACGATCTGCGGCTGCACGTCGGCGAGCACTTCCAGCAAGGCACCGAGGTCGCGCAAATCACCGCGCCGATCATCGATGCCCTCGCCTACGCGGGCCAACTCGAACAGGCTTGGATCAGTGGCCGGATCCAGGGAAAAGCCACTGACCTGCGCGCCCAGGCTTTGCAGCCACAGCGCCAGCCAACTGCCCTTGAAACCGGTGTGGCCGGTAACCAGCACTCGCTTGCCGCGCCAGAACTCCGGACTCAACCCCATTGCTTCCATGGGGCCTCCCCGCTTTGCCACAGGGCCTCAAGATGATTTTTATCTCGCAGGGTGTCCATCGGGTGCCAGAAACCGTCGTGCTGGAACGCCTGCAGTTGCTGTTCCGTTGCCAACGCCGCCAGCGGTTCGGCCTCCCAGGAAGTCTGGTCGTCAGCGATATAAGGCAGGACCTTGGGCGAGAGTACAAAAAAACCACCGTTGATCCAGCCGCCGTCACCCCGAGGTTTTTCGGTGAAACCCAGGACGCTATCGCCGTCGCGCTCCAGCGCACCGTAACGTCCAGGAGGTTGGACCGCCGTGACCGTGGCGAGCTTGCCGTGGGCCAGATGAAAATCCACCAGTGCACCGATGTTGAGGTCCGAGACGCCGTCGCCATAGGTAAAGCAAAACGCCTCTTCGTTTTCCAGATAACGCGCCGCGCGACGCAGCCGCCCTCCGGTCATGGTGTCTTCACCGGTGTCGATCAGGGTCACGCGCCACGGCTCGCTGTAGTTCTGGTGAACGTCCATGCGGTTGTTGCACATGTCGAACGTGACATCGGAGGTGTGCAGGAAGTAATTGGCGAAGAAGTCCTTGATGGCGTAGCCCTTGTAGCCCAGGCAAATGACGAAGTCGTGGATTCCATGGGCGGAATACTGCTTCATGATGTGCCAAAGAATTGGCTTGCCGCCGATTTCGATCATCGGCTTGGGCTTGAGGTGCGACTCCTCGCTGATCCGCGTGCCGAGACCACCTGCCAAGATAACTGCCTTCATCGTCTCCCCTCTTGTCCATCACCGGGCTCGGCCAAGCGTTGTTTCGCTTTGCGGGCGCGGGGATTACACCTTCGATGCCGATCCGGGCGCCGCGGTATGCCGCAAGCGCTCGTTTTATGGCGATATGAGGGGGGCTTGCAGGAAACGCGCCAGCTCGCTGGAGGGGATTTGAATCAGAACAGGGTTGGATACTGATCTTTGTGGCGAGGGAATTTTATCCCCTCGCCACAGGCCTTCCGGCCCAAACAGCTCATGCTCAGTCCGGCAACCAGCCCCACAACCAATGCTGCAAGTTGTCGCCACTGAGCATGAAATCACGAAGCACTGCTTCGCGCAGTTCATCGCCCATGCGGTAGCTGGCGTCAGGGTCGGCCAGGTGCATGCGGATTGCCGCGATCCACTCCTCGGTGCTGTTGCTGCGTACTTTGGTACACGGCAGGAAACCGTCGTAGGCCTTGGTGTCGGTGCAGATCACCGGGTAACCGCAGGCGCCGTATTCCAGCAGGCGCAAGTTGCTCTTGCAGTCGTTGAAGATGTGGAACTCCAGCGGCGCCAAGGCCAGGTCCAGGTTCAGGCTGGCCAATTTGGAAGGATAAGTGCTCAAGGCAACCGACCGGTGGAATTCATGGATGTACGGCCGCAGCGCATCCGGACACATACCAAAGAAGACCCACTCCACCTCGTCTGCCAGCTCGCGAACCACGTCCGCAATGATCTCCAGGTCACCGCTGTGACTTGTCCCACCTCCCCAACCCACCCGAGGCTTGGAGGACGTACCGCGACGACTGGTCAACCGACTCCATGGTTTGGGCGGCAGCATGTTGGGCACGATACGGATCTCATGGTGCATGCTGGACAACGCATCAGCGAGCGACGGCGTCGTCACCACAACGCGATCACACAATCCGATCCCTTCGCGCAGCATCTGCTCGATATTGACCGGCTTGTTGCGCGCATGAGTGTTTTTCTTGGGCGCATTGACGACGTAATCGTCAAGCTCGAAGATCCGCAGGGCATTGGAATACTTCTTCATCCTCAGGATATCGCCAGCAGCACCTTCACTGTAGCGCCCCTGCAAGACGATCGTATCCGGCGACAAGCGCTCGACTTCTACGGTCGAAGGCGACTCGTAGGCGACTC
Source organism: Pseudomonas sp. NFACC45 (assembly GCF_900113505.1). NCBI lineage: Bacteria > Pseudomonadati > Pseudomonadota > Gammaproteobacteria > Pseudomonadales > Pseudomonadaceae > Pseudomonas > Pseudomonas sp. NFACC45. Next base: position 158,657 of record NZ_FOPO01000011.1, on the reverse strand, counting down.
GGGCAATCACCCGTCCCGCAGCCTCCAATTCGGCCAACGGAGCCGTGACACGATAATGGCCGACCGCGGTGGCGTTGACCGGCAAGCCAAGCACCAGTGGCAACGCGCGGGTGTAGAACGGATTCCAGTTGTTGCGCAGCGAAGGCTCCAGGCTGAAGCTCGATGCTCCCAGGCTCAGCGCAGGATTGTAGGCAGGATCCCGGGCAATCTGCGGTAACCACCTACGAGAGAAGATTTCGTGTTCGCGCTCCATTAACGTGGTTTCATCGGGCCGGACAACGCTTGATTGAGGGTCGACTTTCATCAAGGTGGCGTAAGGCGTCCAAACCACCAGATAGCCGTGCTGGCCAGCGCGCAAGCACAGGTCGACATCGCTGAGACCGAGGGTAAAGGACGTTTCGTCCAGGTAGCCGAGTTCATCGAAAACCTGCTTGCGCACCATCAGGCAGTCGCTGCTCACCGAACTCCAGTTCTGGGTCGTGTGCAAACGTTGCATATAGCCCCGGGAAGCCGCTGACTCACCATAGAACGGCGTCCCCACCGGCCCGGCCAACCCGAGAATCTGCCCGCCGCCAACAAGGGCGCCTTGAGGGCTGAGGATCCTGGCACCTACCACCGCGACCTCAGGTCGCTGGGCATGATTGATCATCTCGTCCAGCCAATCATTATCGCGAACGATAATGTGCGTACTGAGCAGCAGCAAGTATTCACCACGGGCATGGCTGGCGGCAAAATTACGCACAGCGGCGTCATTGGCCTCGCCGACATGACGCAGCACCCGCAGCATGCTCGCCCCCAACTGAGCCATGTTCGCCAGCCAGTCGAGCATGGCCGGATCCTGGACGCCGCTGTCGACGATCAGGATTTCATAATGGGTATAGGCAGTACGCTCGATCAGGCTTTCGGTGCAGTGTTGCAACGCCGCAAGCGAGTCACCGGTACGCACGATAATCGACACCAGCGGACGTGCACCGTGTCGATAGTTGATGCGATTGATCAACGGCATCGTATCCGGTGAGATCTTGTGTTCGATGCCGATACGATCCAGATGCGCGCCAACCAACCGGGCATTGCCTTCAATGACCTCGGGCAGCGACAACCATTGGGCGAAGCTCAGGGCCGACTCGACTTGGATTTCCGGAATGTGTTCGATGGTCTGAGGGCCGGCCTCTTCCACCAGGCGCCAGAGCAGATCGTGGGGCGCCAGTTCACCCTGGGCCGGCTCGAAGCCGCCTGCGGTCATGAACCGCTCACGCTCGAAAGCCAAGGTTCGGCCAACATAAGGATAGGCCCGCATCAGGTCCAGGTTGAAGTCCGGCTTGAATACCGGCTCGAAGGACTCCCCGTCCACCAACGCACCTTCATCACTGTAGACGCAAAGGATGCCCTGCCTCCCGGCCACGCGCTCGGCCAGGATCAGCAATGCCGAATCGCGCAAAACGTCGCCCGCTCGCAGCAGGTAAAACCAGTGCGCGCCTTCCAGCTGTGGAATGATGGCATTGAGCTGACGCTGCCAATCGGCCTGATAAGGCAACTGCAGCACTCGCTCGTCGACCTCGCAATGCGCATCGGAAAGCACCACCACGGCCTGGGCGCGATACAGTTGGCCCTTGATGCTACGCAACGTCGCCGCAAGCGACGTCGCATCGCCAAGAGCATCGATGATCACAGGCACGATGTTCGGCTGAAACGACCAGCTATCGATGCGCGCGGGCATGACACGCCGCTCAACCTCGCTGAACTGGCGGACGCTCAGCCACTCGCGGTAAAAGTCGGCGTAGCTCTCACTTTGCGCACCTACCCGACCATTGACGACGGTATTGCGGTTGCCCAGCACGCGGGTTACGCAGAGTTCCTGCCAGGCATGAGGCTGGTCAGTGATTTTGTTCAAATCGATGCAGCGCACCCAACCCGAGGCCGGAGCCGCTTCGCCGCTGCGCGCAACAAGCATTTGCGCCAGCCACCCCCCTTCTGCCTTCGCGGCCTTGAGCATTTCCGGAGTCTTGCTCAAACGCTCCGGGTACAGTCGCTCGACACTCAACACGGTATTCAAGGCAATCAAGTTGCCACGACGCATCAGGCAGACGAACAAAGCAAAGTCGAGCAAAGCGACAAAACCGGCACCGTCCTGAAGGAGCGCCGGCAGCAATTCCAGCACATCGGCCCGGCGCATCAGCGCGGAACTGAAATTACCAACGAAATTGGTCAGCGTGCTCTCGAAAATCGCCAGCATGTCATCGCCCTTGAGCAGGGCATCGTTGGGCGAGAAGCGGCAATTGTCCACACGGGGTGGCAGGATGAAGTTACCTGCGTCACACAACAACCGAAGCGCGAACACAACGCTGACATCAGCATGATCCATCAACGCCTGGGCCTGCATGGCAATGCTCGGCGCAAACAGCCGATCATCGTCACACAGCACTTTGATGAACTCGCCCCTGGCCTCCTCGACACAGCGCAACAGGTTGCCCTGAAGCCCCAGCCGCTGCGGATTTCGCAGATAGCGGATCGGATGGGACGGTTCAGTGAAGGAATCGACTATCCGACGAATTTCATCGCCAGGCGAATCGTCGCAAACCACGATTTCGATCTGTGCGTAAGTCTGGGCAAGGGCACTGAGCAGTGCCTGGTCGAAGAACCGGGGGTTGTACGCAGGAATGACGATGCTGACGAGGGGCAATGATTTCACGGTGAAAACTCTCGAGCGGCGGGCCCCGGCCTTTTCAGGCCGAAGCCCCGGAACCGCTTAAAAAAGACGGTTGGCGGCTCGGTCGATACCGGCTCAGATCTTGTTGAACAGGCCCAGTTGGGCGATCTTGCTGAAAGCCAGTTGCGAGGCCTGCAACATGGTCTGCTGCAAGGTCAGGCGCGTCATCACTTCAGCCGCATCGGAATCACGAATCGACGATTGGGTCTGGCTATTGGCCAACAACAGACTCTGGTTCGTGTCGCTTTGGGTTTCCAGAGCCTGACCACGCCCACCTACCGAACTCAAGGCGCTGGACAACTGATCGGTGCCGCTGGCCAGGTTGCCAATACCGGAGGCCAGCGAAGCCTGCAGCTTTTGCAGCGCAATCGGATCGTTGTTGGTCGGCGTGCTCAACGCGGTTTTCAGTTGGTTCACGGTGTCCAGAATGTTCTGGGTCTCGTGGGTATTGACCGCGATACTGAACTGATCGCCCGCACCGGGCGTACCGTCGAGTGTGAAGCTCACACCCGAGGCGGTGGCCACGTTGCCGGCCAGAGTGCCGCTGGACACCGGCTGGCTGTTGGCGGTCAACGGCGCGGCGTACAGGTCGAAATCGGTGGCGCTGGTGAACTTCAATACGGCCGAACCGGTAGGGAAACTGGCGTGATACGCCACCGGGTCGGTGATCTCGCTCCCCGTGACCTGGACGGCGGTCGGGTTGCCCGGGCTACGGGTCGCGACAAAGGTGTCCGGCTTGGCGGCCAGGGTGAAGGTATGGCCTGGCAACACGGTATTGGCATCATCACCGGTTTGCAGATTGATGTTCAAGGTCAGTTCCAGGCCACGGAACTGCACTGCCTGACCGCTTTTGCTGGTGGGGTCAAAAGCGCCGCCCTGGCTGGCTTCGGCGGTGACGTCGTTGCCGCCGGAGTCGGTGATTCTCAGTTGCGTGCCACTGGTGAATTCAACGGTATACGGCTCGCCGCTGCGGAATTTGCTGTTGTAGCTGACACTGGACGAGACCTGACCGTCGGACAGCACTACACGACCATCATTCACCGCCGGCGCGGTCATGGTGACCTGGCTGCGACTGGTGTTGACGGCCTGCTGGAACACTTCCCAGCCGGTGCTGTTGGTGGCCATCGACATGGTGTCGCCGACTGGCAGGTCGAGGGTCACCTGGTCACCGTTGTAGCTGTAGCTGCCATCAGTGTTACGGGTGAACGGGATGGTGTCGCCCTTGGAACCGGCGAAAATGTACTTGCCGTTTTCGTCCTTACTGTTCATCAGGCTGAGCAACTGCTCTTCGATCTGTGCCAGCTCGGAGGCGTTGGCCTGGCGGTCGGCGTCGGTGTAGCCAGCGTTGCCGGCACCGACGGCCAATTCCTTGGCGCGTTGCAGCACGTTGCCAATGCTGGTCATCACCGCTTCAGTGGTGCCCAGGGTGGCCTTGATGGTGTTGGCGTTGGTTTCGTACTGGGCCAGCATCGAGGCCTGCGTGCCCAATTGCAGCAGACGCGAAGCCCCTACCGGGTCATCGGCGGCGGTATTGATGCGCACCAGGCTGCTGGCCTCTTCGCTGGTCTTGACCACATTGGCGAAGTTTTTCTGATAGTTCGCAGCCGTGGATTCGTAAAACTGGGCGGTAGAAATTCGCATGGGCTACGACTCCTTAAAGACTGTTGATCAATGTGCTGAAGATTTCCTGCGCAGCCTTGATGATCTGCGAAGACGCGGTGTAGTACTGCTGATACTTGACCAGGTTGCCGGTTTCCTCGTCCAGGTCCACGCCCGACAGCGAGTCGCGAGCGCCTTTGGCGTTATCCAGGATCGCACCGGTGGCGGCGCTGTCGAGTTTGCCCTGGGCGGCCTTGGAGCCGACCCCTTCCACCAGCTTGCCGTAGGCATCGCCCAGGGAAATACCCTTGCTGGCGGAACCGGTGTCCACGGTCTTGGCAGTCTGCAAACCGGCCAGGACAGTACCGTTACGGTTGTCCAGGCTGCCGGCCTGGCTGACGCTCACATCGATCGCGGCGCCGTTGGACGGCGCGCCCGCAATCGACATGTCGAAGGTGACGGTACGCTGCACCGGCGGTGCGGAAGAATCCATGATCGGGTTGCCGCTGGCATCCTTGAGCGGAACGCTCAGGCTCAAGGTATTGCTCTGGCCGGGCTTGATCGTGCCATTGCTGATCTCGACGCCCGTGGCATCGAGCAACTGATAAGCCTGGCTGGTGCCGTCGGCGGACGTCGCGCCGAAGACCACCTTGACTGGCATCGAGGTCTTGATGCCGTTCTGGATGATGGTGGTGGTGGCTTCGTCATAGATATCCAGCTGCGACGTCATGGCCGGCTGGCCGCTGGCCGGAATGGTCAGCGTACCGCTGCCGCCCGGCACGATGGCGGCGCCCAGCGGGGCGGCAATCGCCAGCCGCTTGGAGTCGGTCATCTCGGTCTTGATACTGGTCGCTGCGTTGCGGGTCGGGGTGATCTTGAACGAATCACCAGCGGCAGCGGTGCCATTGGCGAAGGTCATCGAGAAACCGTCGATCACCGGCGGCGGCGTCGTTGCGGTATTGAACGACCCCATCGAAGTGCCGTCGGGCAGGCGCTGGACCGTGTAGTCGGTGCCGCTGGTGAACGTCACCTTGTAATCGTTGGTGGTCAGCGCGCCGGTGTCTTTGATGGCCACGTTGAAGTTGCCGGAACCGGCGCTGTTGTCCAGCGCGGCAATGCTGCGCTGGCTCATCTGCGCGGCACTGTTGATGTTGGTGAACAGGTTGGAACCGAAGGCGCCGTTCTTGTCGATGCCGGAGGCCTGGATCGCGTTCATCTGGTCGGCGACCACCAGGGCCACGCGGCCCAACTCATTCATGGCCGGGTCGAGCACGGTGCTGCGATAGCGCATCAGGCCGCCGATCTCGCCACCGGTGAGTACCTGGGTGAGGTCCATGACACTGGAGCCGCTATTGAGCTGGATCCCCAGGCGCCCCGGATCGTTCTTGTCCGGCACGGTTTGCAGGGTATTGACGGTATTGCCCATCACCAGCGGCTGGCCGGAACCCAGGTAGATGTCCAGGCTGCTGCCGTTCTCCACGACCTGAGTACCGGTGAACGCCGAGAGCTGGAGGATGGTCTGGTTGCGGGCATCGAGCAGATCGTTGGGAGCCCCGCCGGAGTTGGAGACTTCGGCGATCTTCTTGTTCAACTGAGCAACGGTGGTGGCCAGTTTGTTGACCTGATCGACCATGCTCGACAGGTTGCCGTTGATGTTCTGGTTCTGCTCCGTCAACTGGCTGGCGACCGAATTGAAACGGTTGCTCAGGGCCTGGGCATCGCTGAGCAACAACTGACGGGACGCATCGTCACCCGGCTTGGCGTTGACGTTCTGCACCGACGCGAAAAACTTGGTCAGGGCGCCGTTAAGACCGGTGCCACTGTCCGAGAGCAGGGAGTCGAGCGGGGTGATCTGCCCTTGATAGGCCGCCGCATCGCTGTTGAGCGAGGTCGTGGTCTTCAACTGCGCTTCAAGGTAAGAATTATAGACCCGGCGCACATCGGCCAGGGTGGTGCCGGAGCCGATGAACACGTTGCCGTATTGATTGGACGCTTTGGTGGTCTGCACAGTCTGCTGACGCGAATAACCGGCGGTATCAACGTTGGCAATGTTGTTACCCGTGGTCACCAATGAGGTCTGACTTGCGGACAGACCCGACATCCCGATGTTGAGCAAACTCATGGTTCAGACCTTATAAAGTCGTAGTGGCGCCAGCCGAAGCGTAGTTTTGGTAACTGGTCATCTGCCGGGCTATATTCGAAATCTTGCTGGCGTAGTTCGGGTCGGTGGCGTAACCGGCCTTCTGCAACTCACGCACAAACTGTTCCGGGTTATCGGCCGACTTCAGCACATCTTGATAGCGACTGTTGCTTTGCAGCAGATTGACCAGATCATGGAAGCTGTCGCGATACGAGGCGTAGGAACGGAACTGGGCCGTCTCCTTGACCATCTCGCCATTGCGGAATTCGCTGGTGATCGCCCGCGCCGAATCGCCCGTCCAGTTCTTGCTGGCCTTGATACCGAACAGGTTGTGGCTGCTACTGCCATCGGGCTGACGCATGACCGACTTGCCCCAGCCGGTTTCCAGGGCCGCCTGGGCCACCAGATAACGCGGGTCTACGCCGATACGGTCTGCGGCTTCCTTGGCCATTGGCAGCATGGCATCGACGAACTCATCAGCATCGCGGAAGGCCTTGCGAGCAGGAGCCAGGGGTGGCTGCGCCACGGCGCGACCGTACACCTGCATCGATCCGCTCGGTTCTGCTGCCTTGAGCGCGGCCAGCCAGTCGCCATTGGCCAGTTCGCCGGTGGCAGGCTTGACGGCGGTGATGGCACGATCCGGCAATATGTTCTGCGCCTTGACGTCAGGCGCTGCGGCAGCCGAAGGCACCAGCCCGGCAAGCAGACGGTCGGCCAGTTTCGGCGGCAAGGCCAGGCGGCGCTGGTTGAGCAATTCCATGTCGTTGCGATGAACGCCCTCGCCCGCCCCTTGCGGCGCACTCACGGCCCGCGAAGCCCACAACGGACGCTGGCCGTTGGAGCGCGACAATGGCCCGTCGGGTAATGTTCCGGCGGCAATGGGCGTCGGCACCGGGGCCTTGACGGCCTCGTCCAACGCTTGCTCCTGCTTGCCGGCCGCCAGTGTTGCCGCCTCGCCTGACACCAGGGGTTTGTTCTTGGACATCTGGCGCAGCAGCACGTCGGCCAAGCCGATACCACCGCCCTCGCGAGACATGGAAACGGCCAACTGCTGGTCGTACATTTCCTGGTACTGCTTGGCTTCAGCGGTATTGAGCGGGTTGTCCTTGCCCATCGACTCGGTGGCCGCGCGCATGGACTTGAGCATTTCACCGATGAACAACGACTCGAATTCCTGCGCCACTTTGCGCAGGTTGCCGTCACTGTTCTTGTCGCCGACCTTGAGCTGGTTCAGGCGATTGAGGTCCGAGTAGGAACCCGAATCCCCGCTGATCAAAGCGCCCTTGCGCATATCCATGGCTCGTTCCTTAAATCACGATCAGGTCGGCTTGCAACGCGCCGGCCTGCTTCAAGGCTTCGAGAATCGCCATCAAGTCGCCCGGCGCCGCGCCGACCTGGTTCACCGCCCGGACAATTTCATCCAGGGTAGTGCCCGGGCCGAACTTGAACATCGGCTTGGCTTCCTGCTCGGCATTGACCCGCGAACGGGGCACCACGGCGGTCTGGCCATTGGACAATGGTCCAGGCTGGCTGACGATCGGGTCTTCGGTAATGGTCACGGTCAGGCTGCCGTGGGTCACCGCAGCGGGTGAAACCTTGACGTTCTGGCCGATCACAATGGTGCCGGTACGCGAGTTGATGATGACTTTCGCCACCGCCTGGCCCGGATCGACTTCGAGGTTTTCCAGGATCGACAGGTAGTCGACCCGCTGACTCGGATCCAGCGGTGCAGTGACGCGCACCGAACCACCGTCGATGGCCTGGGCCACGCCTGGGCCAAGCATGTCGTTGATCTTGTCGACGATGCGCTTGGCGGTAGTGAAGTCGTAACGGTTGAGGTTCAGGGTCAGGCTGTTGCCCTGGTTGAAACCGCTCGGTACCGCACGTTCCACCGACGCGCCACCAGGAATGCGGCCAGCCGACGGAACGTTGACGGTGATCTTCGAACCGTCGCGCCCCTCGGCGTCAAAGCCGCCCACCACCAGGTTACCCTGGGCGACGGCGTAGACGTTGCCGTCGATACCCTTGAGCGGCGTCAGCAGCAGGGTGCCGCCGCGCAGGCTCTTGGAGTTACCGATGGACGAAACAGTGATATCCACCTGTTGCCCGGGCTTGGCGAACGCCGGCAGGTCGGCACTGACCGACACCGCCGCGACGTTTTTCAACTGCACGTTGCCCGACCCCGCCGGCACCTTGATACCGAACTGCGACAGCATGTTGTTGAAGGTTTGCAGGGTGAACGGGGTCTGGGTGGTCTGGTCACCCGTGCCGTTCAGACCCACGACCAAGCCATAACCGATCAACTGGTTGGAACGCACGCCGGAAATGCTGGCGATGTCCTTCAGACGCTCGGCTTGAGCGGTGAAGGCCGCCGTCAGCAGAAACGCGCCCATCAACAGCTGCTTGAGATTCAACCGCTTGAGATTCAACTGGGCCACCTAGAAAGGGAACTTCGGGCTGAGGAAGAAACGGTCGAACCAGCCTGGCTGACTCGCATCGGCAAAGGCACCGGTGCCCGAGTAGGTAATACGTGCGTCGGCTACACGGGTCGACGATACGGTGTTGTCGGTAGCGATATCATCGGCGCGAACCATGCCGGCGATACGCACCAGTTCGTCACCGGTGTTGAGGGTCAGCCACTTCTCGCCCCGCACAACGATGATGCCATTGGGCAACACATCGGCGACGGTCACCGTGATCGAGCCGGTCAAGCTGTTGCTCTGGCCAGACTTGCTGTCACCCTTGGTAGCCCGGTCGGAGCCATAACCGGCGTTGAGGCTCAGGTCCCCGCCACCGATGGGATTGTTGGTGGTCAGGCTGGAGCCGAACAACGACGTCAGGCCGACGCTGGTCTCGCTGGTCTTGTCGATCTGCGAGTTGGCGTTCTTGCTGGCCTGGGTCCGCTCGTTCAGGGTGATGGTGATGATATCCCCGACCCGGAAAGCCTTGCGGTCGCTGTACAGGTTCTGCTCAAAACCGGCCTGGTAGATCGAACCATTGTTGGCGGCGGCCGGCAACGGTGTGCGCGGCAACACCGGAGCGTAATACGGGTCATTGGCCTTGGGCGTTGGCGCGACACAGCCCGCGAGCGCGGTAATCCCACTCAGTGCCAGAACAGATACGAAGCGATTCATGACCCTACCTCTTGGTGTTGCAGGCGACCTCAGGCCGCCTTATAGACGTGATTACAGATTCTGCGTAACGAACGAGAGCATCTGGTCGGCGGTGGAAATCACCTTGGAGTTCATCTCGTAGGCGCGCTGGGTGGTGATCATGTTGACCATCTCCTCCACCGTACTCACGTTGGACGTTTCCAGGGTGTTCTGCAGCGTGGTACCGAAGCCGTTCAGGCCTGGCGTACCGACTTGTGGCGCGCCGCTGGCCGCGGTTTCCAGGAACAGGTTGTTACCCGCCGCTTGCAGGCCGGCCGGGTTGATGAAGTCAGCAGTCTGCAGGTTGCCGATCACCTGAGAGGCCGGGTTGCCCGCCACGGTGATGGACACGGTGCCGTCGCGGCCCACGGTGAACGTTTGGGCATCATTCGGAATGATGATGGCCGGTTCCAGCGCAAACCCGCTGGCGTTGACAATCTGGCCATTGGAGTCAAGGTGGAACGTACCGTCACGGGTGTAGGACGTGGTGCCATCGGGCTGCAGAATCTGGAAGAAACCGCGACCGTCGATCGCCATGTCCAGCGGCTGCTCGGTGGTTTGCAGGCTGCCGGCGTTGAAGTTTTTCTGGGTGCCGACGATGCGCACACCGGTACCCACTTGCAGGCCCGACGGCAGTTCGCTGTCCTGGGTCGACTGGGCGCCTGGCTGGCGTTTGACCTGATACAGCAGGTCCTGGAACTCGGCGCGATCACGCTTGAAACCCGTGGTCGACACGTTCGCCAGGTTGTTGGAAATAGTAGAAAGGTTGGTGTCCTGGGCGGACAGACCTGTTTTGGCAACCCAAAGAGCCGGAAGCATTCGATTCTCCTCGTACGCCTGTTTTTCGGCGCAACGCTGTAATTAATGATTAGATCTGCAAGACCCGAGCCATGGCTTCGTCGCCTTCTTTGGCGGTGTTCATCATCTTGACGTGAAGCTCGAACTGCTTGGCCAGGGCCAGCACCGAAGTCATCTCGTCCACGGCATTGACGTTGCTCGCTTCCTGGAAACCCGATACCAACTGCACGTTGGCGTCGATGGGTGCAGGCTGGCCGTCCTTGGTACGGATGGTGCCGTCCAGGCCCTTGGTCATGTTGCGAAGATCCGGGTTGACCAGCTTGATGCGGTCGACTTCAGCCATCACGCGCGGACCTTCGCCCATGGCGCGGATGCTGATGGTGCCGTCCTGGCCGATTTCGATTTTCTGCTCTGGCGGCACGGCGATCGGACCACCGTTGCCCATTACCGGCATACCGTTGCCGGCCCGCAGCACGCCCAGGGCGTCAACGTTGAGGCTGCCGGTGCGCACGTAGCTTTCACCGCCTTCAGGGTTCTGCACAGCCATCCAGCCCGGCCCGCTGACTGCCACGTCGAGGTCGCGGCCGGTTTCCACCAGCGCGCCAGGGGTGAAGTCGGTGGCTGGACGCTCGGACATGGCAAATGCCCGCGCCGGAAAGCTGTCGCCAAACACCGGCATCGAACGAGCCTGTTCCAGGTCCTTCTGAAAACCGTTGGTGGAGATGTTCGCCAGGTTGTTGGCATGGGCCCGCTGCGCCAGTGCATTCTGGCTGGCGCCGGTCATTGCCACATAAAGGTACTTGTCCACTGTCGTTCCTCTGCATGCCGGACGTTTGCCGTCCACTGCTGTACTGCTGAGCACTAAGCAATTTGCAGACCAACTTTTTTCTGGCGCCGTCGAGCCGCACAAACAAAGGGTTTGCGGGTTCTTGAAGGGATTTGGGGAAATGTATCGAAGACGAAAAACCGGCGGTGTCATGCCGCTGCAAGGCAAAGGATGACCGGATGGGCAGGCTCACGAATACTTGTGGCGAGGGGATTTATCCCCGCTGGGCTGCGAAGCGGCCCCAAACTGTGCCTGCTTGCGCGGTGTGTCAGACAGAATATCGGGGGCCGCTTCGCGCCCCAGCGGGGATAAATCCCCTCGCCACAAATAACGGATTACATCCCAGGTTCCTTACCGACCTCATACTCACGCAACTTATTGGCGATGGTGGTATGGGAAACCCCCAGCCGCTTGCCCAGTTGTCGGCTGCTGGGGTGTTCGGAATACAGCCGCTCAAGCACCGCTTTCTCGAATCGCCCGACGATGTCGTCCAGCCCGCCCTCCAGGGAAAAGTCCCCCAGGGGCTGACGCACGCCGTAGTCCGGCAGGCGGATGTGCTCGGCCTTCACGGTTGCGCCGTCACATAGGGAAACGGCCTGGAACAGCACGTTTTCCAGCTGCCGAACGTTGCCTGGCCAGTGGTAGTGGCTCAGACGGTCCATCGCCGCCGGGGCCAGTTTCGGTAGCGCACAACCAATCTGCCGACTGGCCTGGTCAAGAAAATGTTCCACCAGCGGCATCAAGCCGTCGAGGCATTCGCGCAGGGGCGGGATGTGCAGCGAAAGGACGTTCAAGCGGTGGTACAGATCCTGACGGAATTCCCCTCGGGCGCAGAGTTCGGACAAATCCACCTGCGTTGCACAGATCACCCTGACATCCAGGTACACCTCTTCATCGCTGCCGACACGACGGAAGCAACCGTCCTGCAAAAAGCGCAGCAATTTCACTTGCAGGCGCGGGCTCATTTCCCCCACCCCGTCGAGGAATAACGTGCCTCCGGCGGTCAGCTCCAGCAAACCGAGCTTGCCTTCGGCACGGGCGCCCTCGAAAGCACCGGGGCCATAGCCGAACAGTTCGGTCTCGGCCATGGACTCGGGCAACCCCGCGCAATTGAGCGCCATCAGCGGAGACTGCCCGCGCGGACTCGCCAGGTGACAGGCGCGAGCCAGCAACTCCTTGCCAGTGCCGGTTTCGCCCTCTATCAACAGCGGCGCATCCAGTGGCGCCATGCGTCGGGCCTCGCGGACCACCGCAGCCATTACCTTCGAACTCTGGAAAATGCTGTCAAAGCCGCGCAGCTCCTGCTTGCGCACGTTATAAATGCGCTCGCCGACCCGGTCCGCCCGATGCAGCGTCAGCACCGCACCGGCCATGGCCTCGCTGTCGTCGTGCTCCGATTGCAGTGGCGCGATGTCCGCCAGGAACACATCGCCCCTGACCTTGACTCGCAAGCCGTTGATGCGTGACTGATTGGCCCGCACCAGCTCCGGCAGGTCAAAATCCTCGGCGTACCGGGACAGGGGGATTCCTGGCACTTCGTCCACTCGCACCCCGAGCAACTGCGCCGCTGCCCGGTTGGCGGCGACGATGGAGCCTGCCATGTCGATGGACAGCACCGGAAATTCCAGGGCGCCGAGCAGCGCGTTGAGCTCCATGTGCCGGCGCTCACTGGGCATCAACCCGACGCGCTTGACGCCGAACACCCCGGCAATACCTTCGAACTTCGGACGTAGCGCCTGAAACTGGATGTTGATCAGATTCGGGCAGTGCAGATAAATCGCATTGCCGTGCTCACCACCCACTTCCCCGCGGGCGACGTTGATGCCGTACTCCACCAGCAAGTTGAGAATGTCCCGCAGGATGCCGATGCGGTTCTGGCAATGGACTTTGATGCGCATAAAAAGACCCGATGTGTATTAGGAATTCGTGGCGAGGGCACTCGCTCCCGCTTGGAGCTGCCGAGCGAAGCGAGGCTACGATCTTTTCCAAAACACTTGAGTCCCAACAGATCGCAGCCTTCGGCAGCTCCTACGGCACAGCCCCAGCGGGAGCACGCTCCCTCGCCACAAAGAATTTCTGCAGTGGCGCGCAAATAGTCGTCAAGATTATGTGACAGTTGTAGGCCGATTCCCACTCGAAAATCTCCAGAACATCGCCACGCCAGCCGATACGTAACGAAAACTTTACGTTATTGGCCTTTATCAGAGACTGATCTCTGCGTCTCGTCGCTGCGCCGACGCCTGCTTCGGGTTATCTCTAATGCATCGCTGGACATAACAACAAACAAGCCGTCCCCCAGAGGGAAATCAGCAGGAGAGCAGCATGAAGCAGACGCAATACGTGGCCCGCGAGCCCGATGCGCAAGGTTTTATCCACTACACCGCCGAGGAACACGCGGTGTGGAACACGCTGATCACCCGCCAGCTCAAAGTCATCGAAGGCCGTGCGTGCCAGGAGTACCTGAACGGTATCGACAAGCTGGGCCTGCCCCACGACCGTATCCCGCAATTGGGTGAAATCAACAAGGTGTTGGGCGAAACCACCGGCTGGCAAGTCGCCCGGGTACCGGCGCTGATCCCCTTCCAGACCTTTTTTGAATTGCTCGCCAGCAAGCAGTTTCCAGTCGCGACGTTTATTCGTACCCGCGAAGAACTGGATTACCTGCAAGAGCCGGACATTTTCCACGAGATATTTGGCCACTGCCCGCTGCTGACCAACCCCTGGTTTGCCGAATTTACCCACACCTACGGCAAACTCGGCCTACAGGCTTCCAAGGAAGAACGCGTCTACCTGGCGCGCCTGTACTGGATGACCATTGAGTTCGGCCTGGTGCAAACCCCGCAAGGCCGACGCATCTACGGTGGTGGCATCCTGTCTTCGCCCAAAGAAACCGTTTACTGCCTGTCGGACGAGCCGGAGCATCAAGCCTTCGATCCGCTGGAAGCCATGCGCACGCCGTATCGCATCGACATCCTGCAGCCGGTGTATTTCGTGCTCCCCGAGCTCAAGCGACTGTTCGACCTGGCCCACGAAGACATTATGGGCATGGTCAAGCGCGGTCGCGAACTGGGCCTGCACGCTCCGAAATTTCCGCCAAAAGCTGCGTGAACCGCGTCTTTTAATCTCAATTGAGTCTGTTGCACAACGCGGCTTTGCTTTAGCGTGAGTGCATCGACGTTTTTCAAATATTCGATCCGGGAACACACCATGAACACTCTGAACCAAGCCCATTGCGAAGCCTGCCGCGCCGACGCTCCACAAGTCAGCGACGAAGAACTGCCGGTACTGATCAAGCAGATCCCGGACTGGAACATCGAAGTGCGCGACGGCGTGATGCAACTGGAAAAAGTCTTCCTGTTCAAGAATTTCAAGCACGCCCTGGCCTTCACCAACGCCGTCGGGGAAATCTCCGAGGCCGAAGGTCATCACCCGGGCCTGCTCACCGAATGGGGCAAAGTCACCGTGACCTGGTGGAGCCACTCCATCAAAGGTTTGCACCGCAATGACTTCATCATGGCCGCCCGCACCGATGACGTGGCCAAGACCGCCGAGGGCCGCAAGTAATGCATTTCGATGCCATCGGCCGGGTGCCCGGCGATCCGATCCTCGGCCTGATGGAGGCTTACGCGGCAGACAGCAATCCGGGCAAGTTCGACCTGGGCGTGGGCGTCTATAAAGACGCCCAAGGCCTGACGCCGATTCTTGCGGCAGTCAAACAGGCCGAGCAGCGCCTGGTGGACCGCCAGAGCACCAAGACCTACATCGGCGGTCATGGCGACGCCGCGTTCGGCCAGTTGATCAATGAACTGGTGCTGGGCGCCGACTCGACGCTGATCAAGGACAAACGCGCCGGTGCTACCCAGACGCCGGGCGGCACCGGCGCCCTGCGCCTGAGCGCCGACTTCATTGCCCAATGCCTGCCGGGCCGCGGCGTATGGTTGAGCAACCCGACCTGGCCGATTCACGAAACCATCTTCGCCACTGCCGGGGTCAAGACCAGCCATTACCCCTACGTGGGCACCGACAATCGCCTGGATTTCGAAGCGATGCTGGCGACCCTCAGCCAGGCGCCCAAGGGCGATGTGGTGCTGCTGCATGCCTGCTGCCACAACCCCACCGGTTTCGACCTGACCCAGGAGCAATGGCGCCAGGTGCTGGAGGTGATGCGCAGCCGCAACCTGCTGCCGTTGATCGACTTCGCTTATCAAGGCTTCGGCGATGGGCTGGAGCAGGATGCCTGGGCCGTGCGGCTGTTTGCCCAAAGCTTGCCTGAAATCCTGATCACCAGTTCCTGTTCGAAGAACTTCGGCCTGTACCGCGACCGCACTGGCGCGCTGATCGTCTGCGCCGGCGATGCCGACAAACTGGTGGACATCCGCAGCCAACTGGCGAACATCGCCCGCAACCTGTGGTCGACGCCGCCGGATCATGGCGCAGCCGTCGTGGCGACGATTCTGGGCAACCCGGATCTCAAAAGCCTGTGGGCCGACGAAGTGCAGACCATGCGCCTGCGCATTGCGCAGTTGCGCAGCGGCCTGCTGGAAGCGCTCGAACCTCACGGCTTGCGTGAGCGCTTCGCCCATATCGGCGTACAACGCGGGATGTTTTCCTACACCGGCCTGACGCCGGAACAGGTCAGGCACCTGCGCGAACGTCACAGCGTGTACATGGTCGGCACAGGCCGGGCCAACGTGGCCGGCATTGATGCCACGCGCCTGGATTTGCTGGCGGAGGCGATTGCTGACGTGTGCAAGTAACATGTAGGAGCTGCCGAGCGAAGCGAGGCTGCGATCTTTTGATCCTGACCTTTCGCTCGGAACTCAATGGGGATGGGGAAAGATCGCAGCCTCGCTTCGCTCGGCAGCTCCTACAAGCCAGTCCACTCGCTGACAAACTCTGCCGTTTCCGCCTTCGGCGCCGTGCGCGCTTCTTTCTGCGGCGTCCCCAGGTAGAGAAAACCGATCACCTCTTCCCCGTCCTCAAGGCCCAGCCCCTTGGCCACATGAGGTGAATACGCCAGCTCACCGGTCCGCCAGACTCCGCCCACCCCTTGGGCATACGCCGCCAGCAGGATTGCGTGGGCCGCGCAGCCGGCCGCCAGCAATTGTTCTGACTTGGGGATTTTGAAATGGTCCTGCAACCGTGCAATTACCACCACAACCAGCGGCGCGCGTAGGGGGCCGTTGAGCGCTTTCTCCACGACGGCTTCGGCGACCAGCGGATCATTGAACCGTGCCGCTTCGGCCAGGAGCTCGCCCATGCGATGACGCGCCTGCCCTTCGACCGTCAGAAAACGCCATGGCCGCAACTGGCCATGATCCGGAGCCCGCATCGCAGCGGCGAACATGACCTCGCGCTGTTCAGCGGTAGGCGCCGGGTCCACCAGGCGCGGGACGGAAACACGGTTGAGCAAAGCGTCGAGAGCCTGCATCGGCCACCTCCTGAAAAAATGTCCCGCTATTCTAGTGGCTTGTACGGCGAGTTCGTTAGCTCAAATTCCGCGACAAGAAGTCCATTGCCCAGGCCACTGGCCTCACGCGTCACCGGGTGCCGGTTTACATGCCGCTTGTCGCGGGTAGAATGACGCCCTTCCCTTTCAGCCCGAGCGGACTTCATGGCGTTGCCGACCCTACGGATCATTGGTTTCATCATCGGCATCTTCCTGATCACCCTGGCGATCTCCATGGTCGTGCCCATGGCCACCTTGCTGATCTTCGAGCGCACCAACGACCTGCCGTCGTTCCTCTGGTCGAGCATGATCACTTTTGTCGCCGGCCTGGCCCTGGTCCTGCCCGGACGCCCGGAACACGTGCATCTGCGCCCCAGGGACATGTACCTGCTGACCGTCAGTAGCTGGCTGGTGGTGTGTATCTTTGCCGCGTTGCCCTTCCTGCTGACCCAGCACATCAGCTATACCGACTCGTTCTTCGAAAGCATGTCCGGAATCACCGCCACCGGCGCCACGGTCCTGAGCGGCCTGGATAACATGTCCCCTGGCATCCTGATGTGGCGGTCGTTGTTGCACTGGCTCGGCGGGATCGGCTTCATCGCGATGGCGGTGGCGATCCTGCCACTGTTGCGCATCGGTGGCATGCGGCTGTTCCAGACCGAATCCTCCGACCGCTCAGAGAAAGTCATGCCCCGCTCCCACATGGTGGCGCGGCTGATCGTGGCGTCCTATGTGGGCATCACCATTCTCGGCACCCTCGCACTGTGGTGGGCGGGGATGAGCCTGTTCGATGCCATCAACCATGCAATGTCGGCGATTTCCACCGGTGGCTTCTCGACGTCGGACAAATCCCTGGCCAAATGGACCGAGCCGGCGGTGCACTGGGTCATTATCGTTATCATGATTCTCGGTAGCCTGCCATTTGCCTTGTACGTCTCAACGCTGCGGGGCAATCGCCGGGCGCTGATCAAGGACCAGCAGGTCCAAGGCCTGCTGGCGGTGCTGCTGGTGACCTGGGTGGTGCTGGGCACATGGTACTGGGCAACTACCGACCTGCACTGGCTGGAGGCCCTGCGGCACGTGGCGATGAACGTGACGTCGATCGTCACCACCACCGGTTTCGCCCTGGGGGACTACAGCCTGTGGGGCAATTTCTCGCTGATGTTGTTTTTTTACCTGGGGTTCATCGGTGGCTGTTCAGGTTCGACGGCCGGCGGGATCAAGATCTTCCGCTTCCAGGTCGCCTACATCCTGCTCAGGGCCAACCTCAAGCAACTGATTCACCCGCGCGCGGTGATCAAACAGAAGTACAACGGCCACCGCCTCGACGAAGAAATCGTGCGCTCGATTCTCACCTTCTCGTTCTTCTTCGCCATCACCATCTGCGTGATCGCCCTACTGCTCTCGCTATTGGGGGTGGAATGGATGACAGCCCTGACCGGCGCCGCCAGCACCGTGTCCGGCGTTGGCCCAGGGCTTGGCGAGACCATCGGCCCGGCCGGCAATTTTGCCCCGCTGCCGGATGCGGCCAAATGGATTCTGTCGGCTGGCATGCTGCTGGGCCGACTGGAGATCATCACCGTGTTCGTGCTGTGTATCCCGGCGTTCTGGCGTCACTGACCAGCCTGGCCGTTTGACCGCGCCCGGTATTCGCCGGGCGTCGTGTCGAACCAGCGTCGAAAGGCCCGGAAAAAATTGCTCGGGTCGGCGAAGCCCAGCAGATAGGCGATTTCCAGCAGGGTCAGGGCCGGCTGCGCCAGGTACTGTTCGGCCAGTTCGCGGCGGGTGTCATCGAGCAGGCTCTGGAAACTGGTGCCCTCTTCCTGCAAGCGTCGCTGCAAGGTGCGCTGGGACAGGTGCAGCGTCTGCGCCACCACGTCACGCTTAGGCTCGCCCCGTGGCAGTAGCCGGCATAATACCTGGCGGGTCTGGTGGGTCACGCGGCTTTCGGAAAAACGCGCCAGGTATTCACCGGCAAACCGGTCGTGGAGCTGCGCCATGGCCTCGTTGGCGGTGGGTAACGGCGCCTCCATGTCGCTACGCTCGAAGATCAACGCGTCGTAGGGCGCGCCGAATACCAGCGGCGCGGGAAACGCCTGCTGATAAGGTGCCAGATCAACCGGTTCGGCGCCCTGGAACAACACCTTCATCGGGTGCAGCGTGCGTCCGGTCAACCAGTTGCACATGGCCAGCGCACAGGCCAGGGAAGCCTCGGCGCTTTGACGGGTGGGCGGGAGGTGATCGCCATGCACAGTCAGCACCAATCCGTAGCCCCCCTCCATCTGACGAAAGCTCAGGTCGGCGCTTTCAGCGATGATCCGCTGATAACGCACGAGCCGCTGAAAACCCTCGACCAGCGTGCGGCTGGACATCAAGGCATACCCGACCACGTGAAACGACGCCGGGCGCACCACTTTACCCATGTTCAAGGCGATGGCCGGGTTGCCCGACAACTCCACAGCGCGTTGCCAGAGGCGGGTCATCGAATCCTGGGGGAAACGTGCATCCGGATCTTCCAGCGCGTCATAGTCCAGCCCCAGCTGTTTGAACAGCATCCGACAATCCAGGCCGTCCATTTCCAGTGCCTTGACAATCCCCATCGCCCAGCTTGAAGAAGTCGTTCGTTCGCTCATGACGTTTTACTTGCATGACGAGCCGCAGGGTACGGCTGGATTTGCGAAGGATACTAAAGTGGCGCCCATTGTCACTGGTCGTTGCAAGTGATCGCTCTAGACTTCAATCAAACCGTTGGTCGCCCAGAATCAACAGAACAATAACCACAGAGCCCGCAGTCGTGGAAAACACCAGACGCTTCAATACGTTCGCTGAGTTCTATCCCTATTACCTCAGCGAACACAGCAACAGCACCTGCCGGCGCTTGCACTTTATCGGCACCTCCCTGGTCATCCTGATTGTTGCCCTGGCTCTGATCGTCGGCAACGCCTGGTGGCTGATCGTCTTGCCCATTGCCGGCTACGGCTTTGCCTGGGTCGGGCATTTCTTCTTTGAAAAGAACCGTCCCGCCACGTTCCAGCACCCGTTCTACAGCCTGCTCGGCGATTTTGTCATGTACCGCGACATGCTGCGGGGCAAGGTCGCGTTCTAGCCACGCTCAAAGGACTGCCCATGAACTCTCAAGCGAGCTTTACCCACATGAAGGACGGTACTGAGGAAGACTGGGCAATCATCGCCGCCGACTTCAGCACCTATGCCCGGCAATTACCGGGTCGGATCCTGACCCATTTGAAGTTGCTGGACGGCGATTTCGGCGGTTTTCCGGTGGATCGCCTGACCCATTCCCTGCAAACCGCCACCCGTGCCTATCGTGACGGACGGGACGAGGAATATGTGATCTGCGCCTTGCTTCACGACATCGGCGACACCTTGGGCAGCTACAACCACCCGGACATTGCCGCCGCCATCCTCAAGCCATTCGTCAGCGCCGAAAACCTGTGGATGGTGGAGAAACACGGGATGTTCCAGGGCTATTACTTCTTCCACCACCTGGGCATGGACCGGCACCTGCGCGAGCAATTCAAAGCGCATCCCCAATACCAGGCGACCATTGATTTCTGCGCCCGATACGACGCCGCGGCGTTCGATGCCGAGTACGACACCCTGCCGTTGAGTTTCTTCGAGCCGATGCTGGAAAGGCTGTTTGCTGTGCCGAAGCAGTCGATCTACAAGGCGGCGATGGCTGAAACACCGGCCTGACAGACATCAAACGCCTGCTGTAGGAGCTGCCGAAGGCTGCGATCTTTTGATCTTGAAGCTTCGGTTGAGACTCAAGCGGCAGGAAAAGATCGCAGCCTCGTTGCACTCGTCAGCTCCTACGGGTTCAAGCAGGTTCGGCGACTTTCAGTGCTTTCAACTGCGCCTCCCGCGCCTGGGCATCGGCCAACCGATACAACTCGATCGACCCGTCCCAGTGCTCGATCAGCGCCGTGCATGACTCGACCCAATCGCCACAATTGAGATACTCCACCTCGCCCACCCGGCGCATCTCGGCATGGTGGATGTGCCCGCACACCACGCCGTGCAGCTCACGCTTCACACATTCATGGGCGATGGCTTCTTCAAAATCACTGATAAAGCTGACCGCCGTCTTGACCTTGTGCTTGAGGTACGCCGACAACGACCAGTAACCGTAGCCATAACGGGCCCGCCAATGGTTGAGCCAGCGATTCAGGGTCAGGGTGAACTCGTAGGCCGAATCGCCCAGGAATGCCAGCCAACGGTGGTACCGGGTGATGACATCGAACTGATCGCCGTGGATCACCAGCAAATGTCGGCCGTCTGCGGTGACGTGCACCGCTTCGTCCACCAATTGGATATTGCCCAGAATCAGCTTGGAGTAACGCCGCAGGAACTCGTCATGGTTGCCGGTGACGTAGATCACCTCGGTGCCGCGCTTGCTCATGGTCAGCAAGCGACGAATGACGTTGGTGTGAGCCTGTGGCCAGTACATCCCGCCGCGCAGCTTCCAGCCGTCGATGATGTCACCCACCAGGTAGATCTTGTCAGTATGGTAGCCCTTGAGAAACTGCGACAAATGCTCGGCCTGGCAGTCCCGGGTGCCCAGATGCACATCGGAAATCCATAGGGTGCGAACACGCTGTTTGCGGCTGGGTCTGGCGAGCTCGGCGCTGGTCATGGGCAACCCTCTGATCGTTTTAGCCACTGTGCCTGCCTGCGGTTAATACCCCATGACAAACACAAGTCCGTTACATGACAGCGCGAAGCGTCGTGGCCTCGGTGTATGCTGACGGCCTGCCCCGGGAGACCGAGATGAGACCGATCCTCACGCTACGCCAGTACAGCCACGACCTGATTGTCCACAGCCACGACCACGCCCAACTGGTGTTCGGGTTGTCCGGCCTGTTGGATTTCGAGGTCGAAGGTTGTGGCAGCCAGGTCGTGCAGCAGAGCTTCGTGGTGATACCGGCCGGCGCCCATCACGCCTGCGGCAGCCCCCGTGGCAGCCGTTGCCTGGTATTGGATGTGCCGGGCGATGACTGGATCGGGCAAGCCTTGGGTGATCACGCCGACGCCAGCCGCCGATTGCTCGACAATACCGCTCGCAGGCCCCTGGATGCGGGGCAAAGCCAGTTGGTCAACTGGCTGGCGGGCAGCCCGGTGGACGACCCACTGATTGCCCAACAAGGGGCGGTGCTGCTCCTGGCCAGCCTCAATGGCTCTGGTCAGGACACAATCGGTGGCCGGCGCCTGCCCTATGCGGCGCTCAACGCCCACATTGACCAGTACGCCGCTTATCCGCTGCAAGTAGCGGACCTGGCCCAGGTCGCCGGGCTCTCCAGTGCCCGCTTGCATGCACGTTTCGTCGCCGAATGCGGGCAAACCCCGATGGACTACATCCGCAGCCGCCGTCTACACAAGGCGGTAGGGCTGCTGCGTGACTCACAACTGCCCATCGGTGAAATTGCCCACCGGGTCGGCTATAGCTCGCAAAGTGCGTTTGCCGCTGCAGTGCTGCGCGAATTCGGCGCTTCACCGGGCAAGCTGCGGCGCCAGCGCTAGCTTCGCGCTAAAAAACGCTAGGATCGCGACAGACAAGAACGGCCGGTAACGGGTTCAATACCCTGACGCTCAACCGTTGGACAAGGATCGCAATGACTCCCCGTACCGCCCTCGGCGCCCTGCACATTGGCGCACTCATGTTTGGCCTGACCGGTGTATTCGGCAAGCTCGCCGCCGCCTCACCAGCGGTCATCGTGTTCGGTCGCGCCGTATTCGCGGTGCTGGCCCTGGCAGTTTTTGCCCGTTTCGCCAGCAGCGCCCGCTGGCACAAGCTCCACGCACAGGACGTTCGACGCTTGCTGCTGGGCGGGCTATTGCTCGCCGGCCATTGGGTGAGCTTCTTCATCGCGGTGAAAGTCGCCGGCGTGGCGATCGCCACGTTGGGCTTTACCAGTTTCCCGGCCTTCACGGTGCTGCTCGAAGGGGTGATTTTCCGCGAGCGGATCCGCGTCAATGAAATCCTGCTGGTGGTATTGGTGAGCATCGGCCTGGTGCTGGTCACACCGCACTTCGACCTGGCCAGCGGCGCCACCACCGGCCTGCTGTGGGCCATGCTTTCGGGCTTGCTGTTCTCCCTGCTTTCGCTGGTCAACCGCGCCGGTTCCACACGGGTACCGCCGGTACAGGCCGCTTTGTGCCAGAACCTGGTGGTCGGGTTTTGCCTGTTGCCAATGGCAGCGCCACAACTGATTGACGTGCGCCCTGTCGACTGGCTGTGGATCGCCCTGCTGGGGGTGTTCTGCACCGGCCTGGCCCACAGCTTGTTCGTCGCCAGCCTGGCGGTGATCAAGGCCCGCACGGCGGCGGTGGTGTTTGCCATGGAGCCGGTCTATGGCATCACCATGGCCTGGTTGCTATTCGATGAAAATCCCACATTGCGCATGCTGCTGGGTGGCGCGCTGATCATCGTTGCGATCGTGGTGTCGAGCCAACTCAGTGGCGGCACACAGAAACCGGGTGTAGGGGCCCAAGCCACGTCTCACTGAACCCGGTCGTTATGGCCCAGATCCCGCTCCGGGTCGATCCGGTCGCGGACCCGCTGCTTGAGAACCTTGGCCTCGGGAAAACCACCATCGGCCTTGCGCTCCCAGATCTGCGTGCCATCGCAACTGATGTGAAACACCCCACCGGTGCCCGGCACCAAAGACACTTTGCCCAAATCGTCGCTAAACGTACTGAGCAGCTCCTGAGCCAGCCAGGCGGCGCGCAGCAGCCACTGACATTGGGTGCAATAGGTAATGACGACTTCCGGTTTGTGTGCGGTCATTGCGGGGGAACTCCTGGGGGCAAAGGCATCGCTATAATACCTGCCTTTGATCGCCCGCCCCGAGATTGACGATGCGCCGCCTGCTGCCTTGCCTGCTCCTGTTACTGCTGCCCCTGCTCGGCCATGCCAACGAGCCCGTCGTCGAGGCGCCGCATCCGAAAGTCGGCCTGGTACTGTCCGGCGGCGCCGCCCGGGGCCTGGCCCACATCGGGGTGCTCAAGGCTCTGGAGGAGCAAGGCATCCAGATCGACGCCATCGCGGGCACCAGCATGGGCGCAGTGATCGGTGGGCTGTATGCCTCGGGTTACAAAATCGACGAGCTGGAAAAACTCGCCCTGGGCATCGACTGGCAACAGGCCCTGTCCGACGCCCCGCCGCGCAAGGATGTGCCGTTCCGGCGCAAGCAGGATGACCGCGACTTTCTGGTGAAACAGAAACTGAGTTTTCGCGACGACGGCAGCCTCGGCCTGCCCTTGGGCGTTATCCAGGGGCAGAACCTGGCCCTGCTGCTTGAAAGCCTGCTGGCCCACGCCAGCGACACCCGGGATTTCGACAAACTGCCAATCCCGTTTCGCGCCGTGGCGACCGACATCGCCAGTGGCGAGAAAGTGGTGTTTCGCAAGGGCCACCTGCCCAAGGTGATCCGCGCCAGCATGTCGATCCCGGCGGTGTTCGCGCCGGTGGAACTGGACGGCCGATTGCTGGTAGATGGCGGCATGACCGACAACATCCCGCTGGATGTGGCCCGGGAAATGGGCGTGGACATGGCCATCGTGGTGGACATCGGCACCCCGCTGAGCACCCGCAAGCAATTGGTCACGGTGATCGACGTCCTGAACCAGTCGACCACCTTGATGACCCGGCGCAACTCCGAAGAACAATTGGCAACGCTCAGAGAAGACGATGTGCTGATCCAGCCGGCACTGGCGAGCTTCGGCGCCACAGACTTTGGCCGTGCCCAGGAGATGATCGACGCCGGTTACCGTGCCACCCAAATACTCGAGGCTCGCCTGGCGCACCTGCGCCCCACGGAACCGGCCGACCCCGAACTCATGGCGGCGCGCACCCCGAGTGAGCGCACACCGGTCATCACCGCCATTCGCGTGGAGAACGACTCGAAAGTCGGCGACGATGTGATTCGCTATTACGTTCGCCAGCAAGTCGGCGAGCCACTGGACCTGGGTCGTTTGCAGACCGATATGGGCACGTTGTACGGGCTGGATTACTTCGAGCAGGTGCAATACCGCGTCGTGCACAAGGCCCCGGAGCATACGCTGGTCATCAGTGCCCGGGGCAAACGCACCGGCACCGATTACCTGCGGCTGGGGTTGAGCCTGTCGGACGACATGCGCGGCGACA
Organism: Pseudomonas sp. NFACC45; assembly: GCF_900113505.1. Classification (NCBI taxonomy): domain Bacteria; kingdom Pseudomonadati; phylum Pseudomonadota; class Gammaproteobacteria; order Pseudomonadales; family Pseudomonadaceae; genus Pseudomonas; species Pseudomonas sp. NFACC45. The sequence goes on along the minus strand of NZ_FOPO01000011.1, from coordinate 133,822 downwards.
GCGCTTACAACCTCGGCGCCAGCTATCGGGTCAATGGCATCAACCGCTTGGGCGCGGAGTGGCTGACCCGGGCGCAGATCGGCGGCAAGCAGGAACTGTACAGCGAGTTCTACCAGCCGCTGGATGTCGGTTCGCGCTACTTCATCGCCCCCTACGGGCAATTCGAATCCCGCAACGTGGAGTCCATCCTGGACAACGATCCGGTGGCCCAGTACCGCGTCGAGCGTTATGGCTTCGGCTTGAACCTGGGCCGGCAGATCGGCAACAGCGGCGAAATCCGTTTCGGTGTCGGCCAAGCCTGGGGCGAGGCAGATGTACGTATTGGCGATCATGACCAGCCCAGCGAAAGCTTCAATGAAGGCTTCTACGACCTGAAGTATTCATTCGACTCCTTCGACAATGTGTACTTCCCCCATGAAGGCGAAGATATCGGCCTGACCTGGCGCCAGTATGAGCCGGGATTGGGTTCCGACCAGCGTTACCGCCAATGGGAACTCAACCTGGACAAAGCGCTGAGCCGCGGCCCGGACACCTTCATCCTCGGCGGGCGTTACGGGCGTACCCTGGACACCGCCGATGTGGTGACTTCAAGCTTTGTACTCGGCGGTGCGCGGCAGCTGTCGGGCTTTCGCGAAGACGGCATATCCGGGCAGAACATGAGCCTGATGCGCGCCGTGTATTACCGAAGGCTCACACCGCGAGCCTACCTGCCGCTGGATTTCCCGCTGTACATCGGCGGCTCCCTGGAACGGGGCCGGACGTGGAACAACGACAATGAGTTCGACAGCGGCTACATCAATGCCGCCAGTATTTTCCTGGGGTTTGATACGCCACTGGGGCCACTGAATTTCAGTTATGGGTTTAACGATGATGATGAACAGGCGGTGTATCTGAATCTGGGGCAGACGTTTTGATGGCCATGCAACAAACCAAGGGGAGGCGTAGACACACCCCTGTATCCGCAACAGCTATTGTGTGGGAGCGAGCCTGCTCGCGATCGCGGTGGTTCAGTTGCAATGACGTCGACTGTGCTGCCGCTATCGCGAGCAGGCTCGCTCCCACATTGGTTTCGTGTCGGGCGCAGCATTGGCGTTCACCGTACCCCCCTATGGGAGCGGGCTTGCTCGCGAAGGGGCCGGTAGGTTCAGATCAATAAAGGACTTCAGCGAATCCCCGCCAGCAGCACCCGCGCGGTTTGCTTGAGGGGTTCGTTGCCCTCTTCCAGCAACTCTTCCAGCAGTGCGACGGCGGTTTTCAAATCGCCATCATCAATGCAATTCTGCGCCTGCTCCAGCTTGTCGGAGTGTTCCGGTACCTGAGGCTCTTGGCGAACAGGTTCGAGGGCCATCGGTTCCAGTTCCAGCGACTGTTCTTCATCGGCAAACCCGTCGAGAAATGCATCGTCCAGCGATTCGGTTTCCGACGGTGCGCTCCACTGCAGCTCCGGCTCGTCGAAACTCGAAAGCGACAAGTCCCCAAAGCCTTCGGGTGCAACAGGTGTTTTTTCAGCGGCACTGTCCGGGGGCTCGGCAAGGTCCCAACTGGTTTCCATGGACAGCGCATCCAGATCGAGCTCGAACTCGTCACTGGACACAGGGACGGCGTCAGGCAGCGGCGCCAGCGGCTGAGGCTCTGTCACCATGGGCGCGGCGACCGCGGCGACCTTCGGATAACGCCCGCGGATCTCCTCCAGTGTCCTGACATCAATGCCCTGCGCCAACAAATGATGTTCCTGGGCCTGGAAACCGATGGTATCGCCCTGCTTGCCCAGCACCTCCAGCAACTTGAGGCCCAGGTCGGTACGCGCGGGCTCCGTCAGCAACGCGGCGCGCAGCAATCCCGCCGCTTCGGTGAAACGACCGTAGGTCAGGTAAATCCCGACTCCTTCCAGCACGTCCCCCAAAGGTGCATCACCGTTACTGAACGATGTGGCGGCCTCGGGCTGCTCCGTATCGGCGGTCGACGCATAGGTTGGGCTGTCGTCTTCAAGCATCGGTTCAGGACGCTCGGGTATGGGCTCCATTTCGGCCTGTTCTTGCTGCCGTCGACGAAGGAACAGCAATAACCCCAGCAACCCCAACAGCCCCACCAGCGCCGTCATCCACAACCAGTTAATGCCCTCCTCTGGTTCCGGGACCGGTTCTGTGACGGGTTGTGCTTGATCTGCCGGCGCGGGTGATGCGGCTGATGCGGCAGGCACCGACTCCGGCTGCGCAGATTCAGCAGGGGCCGGCGTGACCTCGGCCAGTTGTGTCTGCAACTCGCTGATCTGCTTGCGCTGACTCGCGATTTCTTCGTCCTGGGATTGGAGCAGCGCCTGCAGTTGCTCGATGGTTTTTTGTTGCTGCTCGGTCTGCAGCACGCTGGCGGCCAGTTGCTCGTCGGACTCGGCGGCGGCCGGGGCCGCAACCGCTTCTGTCGCTGATGGCAGCACCGCAGAATCGGGCAGCAATAAACGCTGGCCCACGGAGAGCCGCTCGCTGCCGGGGTTCAGGGCCTGGATGCCCTGCATCAGCTCATTGACCGAAGCATTGCTGCCGGCGTCATGCAGGCGTTTGGCGATGGACCAGGGGTTGTCTCCCTGCACGACGGTATAGCGCTTGCCTTGAGTAGCCGCAGGCGGCTTGATCGCAGGCGTTGCCTGGACCGTGGCGGAAGGCTCGTCCCGGGCCGGCACGATACCCGGCGTGCCCGGTGGGTCGATCAACACGGTGTATTCGCGCAGCAGGCGCCCGTTGGGCTGGTTGAGCTGCACCAGGAAATTGAGGAAGGGTTCCTCCACCGGTTTGCTGGAGGTCACCCGAATGTAGCTGCGCTCGCCGCGCAGCACTGGCGTGAAGCGCAGGCTATTGAGAAAAAACACCCGCTCCACGCCGGCACGGCTGAAATCGTCCGGGCTCGCCAGGCTGGCCGATAAATCGCTTTCACTCACCCCGGTCACATCGACCAGGGCGATATCGGCACGCAACGGCTGATTCAGGGCGGAATGGAGGGTGATCTCCCCAAGCCCCAGCGCCGATGCAAACGCCGGATACCCCATGGCTGCCACGACGACCAACACGTTGACCCAACTGCGCAACGTGGACTGCAAACTTACAAGCATGGGCATCCCTTTTGATTACCAGACTGAGCGCCTAAGTACTGGTTATAGTTCGCGAACCGCCGAATCTCAAAAAGTCTGACCCGCAGGATATGCCTCAGGATTTTTCCAGATTGGCCAGAATCGTGCCGTGGACCCGCATGCACACGCGCATGTCGGCTTCATCGACTCCCTCGAACAACTCGCGGCGCAGCTGCGTGGCAATGGTTTCGATCTGTTCGATCAGCGGCAACGCCGGTGCACAAAGCACGATTTTCTTGGCACGACGATCCTCGGCCACGGCCTGACGCTGCACCAGGCCCTGAGCTTCCAGGCTGTCGAGCAACCGGGCCAGGGTCGGGCCTTCGACAGCGACACTCTGAGCCAGTTCACGCTGGGTCGGCGCCTGTTCGAAACGGGCCAGGTGCAGCAGCACCAGCCAGCGGGCCTGAGACAGACCCAACCCGGCCAGGCGACGATCCAGCTCGGCACGCCAGCCTCGAGACATTTGCGCCAACTGCATGCCAAAACGGTGTTGATCGGTTAACGGCATAAAAAAACTCATCAGATCTGAAATAGAGAAAAACTAATTATTAGTCAGCTAAGCATGAGCTTTGGATTCAGGCAAGGTTTCCCCTGTAGTGAATCGTTAAAGGACCGTAACTCACTGATCAGACTTCAAATTCAGACTGCAACGCAGCTCTGACACAATACAGGACGCCCTCTGGGACCCGACCGACAAACAACGCAGAAATTTCCGACACTGGCGGCAACTCGCCTTCGCCATCCAGAAATGCATCCTGCACCTCGCCCATCAATTCCTCGGGTAAATCCAACGCCTGCTCCAAAGACAACTGCTGCTTGCCGATGGCCTCGGCCAGCATCGTATACACGTTCTTTTCCGAGCATTGCAGTTGCCCGGCGATCTGCAACGGGGTCATGCCAGCGCGGGCCAGGGTGATCAATTCGTGACGAACATCGGCCACCGCTTTCGGCACTTCGGCCTCGCCGCCCAGCACTTGGAGGAAGGCTTCACCGTAACGCTCCAGCTTGCGCGCGCCCACGCCGCTGACCCGGGCCATTTCCGCCAGGGAGGTCGGTTGGCTGCGGAGCATTTCCAGCAGCGTCGAGTCGGGGAAGATGACATACGGCGGCACGCCATGCTCTTCGGCCAGCTTGCGACGCAAGGCGCGCAAGGCTTCCCACTGGTCCCGCTCTTCGCCGCGCACCAGTTGGCTGGCCTGGCTCTTGCTGCTCTTGATCGCCGTTGCCGGTTTGAGATCACGGCGCAGTTCGAGGGAGACCTCGCCTTTGAGCAACGGTCGGCAGCTGGCACTCAGGCGCAGGCCACCGTAGCCTTCCAGGTCGATATCGGCCAGCCCGCGGGCCACAAGCTGACGGAACAATGAACGCCATTCACTCTCCGTGCGTGCCTTGCCCACACCGAACACCGAAAGATGCTGGTGGCCAAAGCTGCGCACCTTCTCGTTGTCCTTGCCCAGCAATACGTCCACCAGATGCCCCACGCCATAGCGTTGGCCGGTGCGATAAATCGCCGACAACGCCTGGCGGGCCGGTTCGGTGGCATCCCAGGTTTCCACGCCGTCGACACAGTTGTCGCAATGTCCGCAAGGCTGGGGCATGTCTTCGTCGAAATAGGCCAGCAAGGTCTGGCGCCGGCAACGGGTCTCTTCGCACAGCGAAAGCATGGCGTCGAGCTTGTGCTGCTCAAGACGCTTGTGGCGCTCGTCGCCCTCGGAGTTCTGCAGCATCTGCTTGAGCATCACCACGTCTTGCAGGCCGTAGGCCATCCACGCGTCGGCTGGCAAACCATCACGGCCGGCGCGACCAGTTTCCTGGTAATACGCCTCGAGGGATTTGGGCAGGTCCAGGTGCGCGACGAAACGCACGTTGGGCTTGTCGATGCCCATGCCGAACGCCACGGTGGCCACCATGATCAGGCCCTCTTCATTGAGGAAGCGCTTCTGATGGTAGGCCCGCAGGTCATTGGGCAGGCCGGCGTGATACGGCAATGCCGGAAAGCCTTGCTCGCAGAGAAACGCCGCCACTTCATCGACCTTTTTGCGCGACAGGCAATAAACGATGCCGGCGTCGCTGCGCCGCTCGGCAATAAACGCCAGCAACTGCTTGCGCGGCTGTTCCTTGGGCACGATGCGGTAGAAAATGTTGGGTCGGTCGAAGCTGGAGAGGAAGCGCTCGGCGTTCTGCAAATGCAGGCGCTCGACGATTTCTTCGCGGGTGCGTTTGTCGGCGGTGGCGGTCAGGGCGATGCGTGGCACGTCGGGAAACAGTTCGGCCAGTTGCCCCAGTTGCAGGTACTCGCGACGGAAGTCGTGGCCCCATTGGGACACACAGTGGGCTTCGTCGATGGCAAACAGGGCAATTTCCAGGCTCTGCAAGAACGCCAGCATGCGCGGCTGCACCAGGCGTTCCGGGGCCAGGTAGAGCATTTTTATCTCGCCGCGCTTGATTCGCGCCGCCAGGTCCCGCTGTTGCTCGGCGCTGAGGGTCGAGTTCAGAGAAGCGGCGGCAACCCCCAGCTCTTCAAGGGTCGCCACCTGGTCGTCCATCAACGCAATCAGCGGCGAGACCACTACCGCCAGGCCGTTGCGCAACAGCGCCGGCACCTGGAAGCACAAGGATTTGCCACCGCCGGTAGGCATCAGCACCAGGGCATCGCCGCCGCTGGCCACGCGCTCAATAATGGCACCCTGGCGGCCACGGAAACTGTCGTAGCCGAAGATGTCCTTGAGGACGCGTTGAGCCTGTTCGAGCATAAAAACTCCAAAAATCACCGAAACATCCCTGCAAGGCTGGTTCAGATTCAAACACGCTGCACCGGCAAATCGTAAGTGCGCGTTTCGAAACGCCAGGACGCCGCAGGGCATCACAAAACGCGGCAGTATACCCGAGGCCTTCACGGCAAAGGGCGCTGCTGACAAGAGGTGATCAAATAGGCGATTGCACGCTATGCGCCCTGTAGGAGCTGCCGAGTGCAACGAGGCTGCGATCTTTCCACTGTCCATTGAGTCGAGAGACGAAAGATCAAGATCAAGATCAAAAGATCGTCCGAACGCGGCCCGAGCCTTCGGCAGCTCCTACAGGTATCGCGACCTGCCCGTGCGCCCAAGTCGAAGCAAATACACCACGCGGCTGGCCTGGGCGCTCAAGAAGGCCTAGAATTCCCGCATTGTTTATTCCCCAAGGTAGCCTGTAATGTCCTTCGCTGAGCAACTGACCCGCCTGCAAGTCTTCCTCGACGCCGATGAGCTGCACGAAGAAGCGCTGGATTACGTGGCCGCTCACGGCTATCTGACCGCCCTGTCCATCTGCTCCGAACAGGTGCCGGAGCGTGAGTGGATCGATGCCCTGTTCGCCGAAGAGCCGCATTACGCCGACGATGCCGAGCGTGAGGTCATCGAAACCACGCTGGTGTTGCTCAAGGCCCACATCGCCCGTCAGTTGGCTTCCGACGAAGAATTCGAATTGCCATGCGAGCTGGACCTGGGCGATGACCCGGACGATTCGGAACTGCGTGGCTGGTGCATCGGCTTCATGGAAGGCGTGTTCCTGCGTGAAGCCGCCTGGTTCGAAACCGCCGAAGACGAAGTCAGCGAAATGCTCCTGCCGATCATGGTCGGTTCCGGCCTGTTCGACGAACAACCGGAGTTTTCCGACATCGCTGCCGACGCGAACCTGATGGACGACATGGTCGTACAGATCCCGGAAGCCCTCACTGCCCTGTACCTGCTGTGCAACGCACCCGACGAGAAACCGGCGATCCTCAAGCCGCGCCACCACTGAGCCACCGGGTGCCCGCGCCCCTCGGCAAGCGCCCGCTGATCCTGCGTTACGCTCTGCTGGCCATCGGCTGGCTGAGTGTGGTGCTGGGGGTCATCGGCATCTTCATTCCGGTATTACCCACTACCCCTTTCCTGCTGCTGGCGGCTGCCTGCTTCGCCCGCAGCTCGCCACGCTTCTACCGCTGGCTGGTGGGCCATCCGCGGCTCGGGCCCTGGATCGCCGATTACCTCAGCGGCAACGGCATCCCACTCAAGGGCAAGGTCTACGCCATCGGGTTGATGTGGGCGAGCATCCTCTTGTCCTGCTACCTGGTGCCCCTGCCTTGGGCGCGGGCGTTCATGCTGACCAGTGCGGTGCTGGTGACGGTTTATATCCTCAAGCAAAAAACCCTGCATAAGCCCTGAGTATGGGCTCGCCCTAGCAACACACTTCCCTCCCCATAAAAAACATCCGCAAACCTGCCCTCTTCTAGACGGGACTGGTGGGTTTGCCCCATGGCTCTGTTTCAACCCCACCATTTGTCTTAAAGAACCACGCACCTGTTAGTTCTGACAGTAGCCAGTTCCGTCCCTCTGGAGTTTGATAACTGCGTCCCCCAAAGCCCCGGAAATCGCACCTGCCAGGAGAACATGATGGATACGCCCTCCAAGACGTTAGCGAATTTGGTTCCTGTGATGATTCCAGGCTGGGTGACACCGGTGAAGCCGGTCGACCTTGCCCACGGTGGTATCCCCAAAAGTCTTTACGACGGCCAGACCCGGGGCCTCGAATGCCTGATCGATCCATTACCCGAGCCCGACCCCCAGCGTCGGGTCTGGACAATGCAGGCGGATGACCGTGTCGATTTGTACGTCAATGACGAATCCACTCCCGTGGCAGGCGCGACCATAATAAAAGGCGAGGAAAACGATCGCATCCGCTTGTACGTGCCCCACGGCCGATTGATTCAAGGCGTCAACCGGCTGCACTACAAAGTGACCCGTCCCAGTGGCGGCGGCGAGGACTCGGAAGATCTGAATGTTCTGTATCACCTGCGCGCTCCGGGCGAACCCGCGCCGGACGGCCTGGACCTGGTGATTCCACCCGATGTAATCAGCGATGGGATCAGTGCCGAGCGAGCGGCGCAGGGCGTGGCGTTCGGTTTTGACTACAGCTACCGGCGCCCCTTCGATCGCATTCGCTTTCTACTGGGTGATACGACTGATGAATGGGAGATCGCCGACGCTTCGGTACCAGAGGTGAAGACCTATTTCACCGATTTTTTCCAGCAGGCGGGTGATAACCCCAATACCCTGGTGGAGTTCGTGGTGTTCGATCAGTTGGGCAACTCCAACCGGTCGCCAACCAAGCGTTTGGATATTCACCTTAACCGATTTGCTCCGCCGCAGATCACCTCTGTGGAGGATGGAAAAGGCGTTGAGATTCCTCATGGCTCAAGCACCGTGGAAACTGCCGTCATGCTCAGGGGCACCGCGGTTAAAGATCAAGTGGAAGTTTTTGACCGTATGGATTCCAAAGGCATCGCCCTGGTCAACGGCAGCGGTATCTGGACCCATGCCGTTATCGGCTTGGACGTCGGCGCCCACAGCTTCACCGCCAAGGCGCTCTACGGTAACAATCCGGAATCTGCCGCTTACACTTTCACTGTGGTGGAACCGCTGAACTTCGGGCAGGACCACAGCCAAGCCACGTCGGATTATTTTATCGTGCGTGGGCGGCCACCCAGGATGCCCCCCGATGATGCAACCGCAACCTATGCGCGTACGGCTACGGGAGGCGTTCCTCCCTATCGATATACATCCTCGAACGAACAGGTTGCCCTTGTGGATGCGGAGTCAGGACTTGTGCGAGCAGCGGGAAATGGCTCGGCGCGGATAACAGCCACTGATGAAGATGACCGTGCTGCTTCCTACCTGATCACCTTTTCAGGTGTCCGGCTCGTCGAGCGAGTCGATGGAATGTGGTGGGACCCGGACTTTTCAGCTGTGCGGCCCTCACTGGAACTTCACCTTGATCTCGCTCAAATGAAAAGGTTTTGGGGAATCTATTACCCATCTGAAGGATCCGTAGCCGAGGCATTGGGCTGGCCCCTCACTTGGTATTGGACATCGGATGGAGCACCCGGCCCCTACGCCTTGGCCTTTCCGCTAAATGCGACAAACCCTGCCGAAGCTACTCACCACGGCTCGGAGGTCCTCCCGGCAATCAGAAAACTGTAACCGTGCGGCGAGCACACAACGCGTAGAACCCGCGCTGACGGAATATAAGTTTGAGTGTAGGACGTTGCCAGCCAGGGGCTACGCCGCCTTGCGCCATTGCCTACAACTGCGCCAGAATCCGCCGGCTTGTGCGCCTGGGGACCGGGCTCTATTGTTTCCCGGTCGCTGATAAATCAGCGATCGGGTTTAGCGACCCGGATCATTCTAGGCACACAGCATCCATGCTTCGTTGCAGGTTTAACTGCAACTACGTTATGGCGGCTGTATGTGGGAGACCTTCGAGTCTGCCGGGTGCCTATGACCGGTTCGCTAACCCGCTGCAGCCGCCACCCTATCTGTTTAGCGACAGATCTTGGTGGCTCTATCCCCCATAGGAGCTTCACCATGTTCAAACCAACACCCAACCCACCGGACACCGATTCGACATCCCCAGGCGAACCCCTCGATTCAAAAGCATTCGCCGAAGCCACCGAACGCGCTCTCGATTACTACCTCAAACCCAAACCGACCAAACCCGAGGCGGATCCAAGCCAGATCTTCACCGTCGTCAACGGCGTCGACACCGAATGCCTGCTCGCCAACCTCAGCGAAACTCTGGCTTCGGCCAATGCCATGGTCAGTGACCTGGCGTTCGAGCTGGACGGCTCGCGACGACATGTCGCGCTGGGCATCCAGCAGTTGATCGAATTGAGCGGATTGCTGGCGAACCGCGCGCTGGATAACGTCGACCCGCGCTAGCCCTCACACCACGCCACAAAAAAGCATTTGCAAACCTGCCCTCTTCTCAACGGGACTGGTGGGTTTGCCCCGTGGCTCTGTTGCAACCCCACCATTTGTCTTAAAGAACCACGCACCTGTTAGTTCTGACAGTAGCCAGTTCCGTCCCTCTGGAGTTTGATAACTGCGTCCCCCAAAGCCCCGGAAATCGCACCTGCCAGGAGAACATGATGGATACGCCCTCCAAGACGTTAGCGAATTTGGTTCCTGTGATGATTCCAGGCTGGGTGACACCGGTGAAGCCGGTCGACCTTGCCCACGGTGGTATCCCCAAAAGTCTTTACGACGGCCAGACCCGGGGCCTCGAATGCCTGATCGATCCATTACCCGAGCCCGACCCCCAGCGTCGGGTCTGGACAATGCAGGCGGATGATCGTGTCGATTTGTACGTCAATGACGAATCCACTCCCGTGGCAGGCGCGACGATAATAAAAGGCGAGGAAAACGATCGCATCCGCTTGTACGTGCCCCACGGCCGATTGATTCAAGGCGTCAACCGGCTGCACTACAAAGTGACCCGTCCCAGTGGCGGCGGCGAGGACTCGGAAGATCTGAATGTTCTGTATCACCTGCGCGCTCCGGGCGAACCCGCGCCGGAAGGCCTGGACCTGGTGATTCCACCCGATGTAATCAGCGATGGGATCAGTGGCGAGCGAGCGGCGCAGGGCGTGGCGTTCGGTTTTGACTACAGCTACCGGCGCCCCTTCGATCACATTCGCTTTCTACTGGGTGATACGACTGATGAATGGGAGATCGCCGACGCTTCGGTACCAGAGGTGAAGACCTATTTCACCAATTTTTTCCAGCAGGCAGGCGATAACCCCAATACCCTGGTGGAGTTCGTGGTGCTCGATCAGTTGGGCAACTCCAACCGGTCGTCGATCAAATATCTGGATATTCATCTGGGCCGGGGGCAACTGCCGAAACCTATCCCACGGGAAGTCCTCAGCGAGGCGAATGACGATCCCAGCGTCATCGACTTGGAAAAACTGGGAGCCAATCCCTTATCGCTGATCATCTTGACCGACGACCCCGTTTTTTGGCCTGGAGACACGATCACAGCGACCTACTTAACGAAAGTCACCGACCAGCCGGATGACAGCTTCCCCGTGACGGGCAACGTTGAAGTAGATGAGTTGGGGCAAAAAACCCCCTGTGTCGTTAAGGTCCCGAATGACAAGGTGATCCCGGATAGTACGGTGCTGGTGTCATACATATTATCCAGAAACGGCACAAACGTGGGGGAATCGAAAACGGCCACAGCGACTGTTACGGGCGCCTCGGATGACCATCTGCCCATTGACCAAAGTCTGATGGAGCTTAACGGTGTGGAGGTATTTCTCGCGGAACATATTACTGATCCGTGGACTCAGACCAGCAATTACGGCCCTGAAAATCAACGCCGCCGAACCCCAGACGGAGGCAGTGCGCCATTTGGGTACAGTTCGGCGGACAATACTATAGCGACTGTAAGTGCTGATGGACTTGTGACCGGGCTACGCAATGGCCGCACCTTGATCACCGTGATCGACGCTAACAAGAAATGGGCCTCCTACGAGGTTCGGGTCTCGAACAAATATGAGATTGAGAGTCGTAGTGGATACGCCACGGGTGTAGTTTTATATACGTGGTCGCTAGATCAATTGAATCCCGTGGTGCCACGTCCTTCCGAAATTACAGGGTTGCGCGAGGCGATTCTCCGCAGGTTTCCAAATAAAAACGAATACCTTTACCCTATCTGGAACACTGCTAATCAGCTCATATATGCCGCCGGCCGGGTAAGTGGGCACGACCCGTTCCCACATAATGTGGGAACACTAACGGTGCACTTTGTTACCGCTGAAAATATACTCGGCGTGGCCACAAGACCTGTTTTCGAACTTGGCAATGCGGCGGGATGGGGTTTCCGCCTCCGTAATGCGCCTCAGCTAGACGCAGCCACCACCGAGCTTTACAGCGAACTTGTCGAAGCAAGTGCTGAGCTGACGGTCGTGCCAGAAAATCAAGAACAGTGAAGGGTTACCCTCTTCCGTGGCGAGGGGATTACTCCGTCGCCACGGGGACTTGCCAACCTTACCTGCCAGGAGAATAGACATCTGGTCATCCGAGTTGGACGAGCTTTTAATTTCCGTGATCCTTGGGAGTTGGATGACTCATTTATTTCGAGCTCGCTCGCGGTGGTGAACATTTAGCCAAGCTGAATTGAATGTCGAAAAGGGTAACTGACTCATTTAGATCAGCAGTGATCACGTGGAATTTCTCTCCTGTCCGGTGATGATCGTGAGCTTTCGGATAGGACGTATCAGGGCCGACGGACATGTGGTTGTCTGGGGATTGGCCGAGGCCGGCGGCAACAGCGATTCGGTTCAGGGCGACCTGCGCGGCAAGGTTTCGTACGAAGCGCCGGCCACCGCTTACGAAGTGTCTGAACAGGCGGTGTAGAAACGAATACTGAAACTTCAGGAGCCAACGTCATGCGCAACATCCTTTCCTTTGCCCATGTCGTATTGCTCACCCTGCTGTTCATTAGTTGCCCGGTGTTCGCCATCACCGGCCCCGAAGTCGCGCAACTACTCAATGGCCGCTACAAATATACCGTTACCCAGTGCCCGGGCAACAACCCGGCTTACTTCTGCAGCGGTGTGTTGGTTCGCGCGAGTCAAGGCACCGAACAGTTCTGGAAACACGCAAGCGTGTCCGCCCAATCAGGTGCGGAAAGCTTCACCTACCTGCGGTCCGATCTTGGCATCCGGGTGATGACGCAGAAAAACGGAGGGATCTTTACCGACTCGTTCACCGCCATTGCCCATGGCAAATCCCTTGAGGTGCTGTGCGCCTACCCCTTCGAACTCACCCTTTCAGGTGATCGCCCCGACCACGGCTGCGGTCTGTCAGCGGTGACAAACGCCACGCAAGCCCCCGGCTCATGCGCCGCGCTGGGCATCAGCGACGCGCTCGGCTGGCTTGCACACTTCCAGCAACAGAACCAGCAGCCCGAGCGACAATGCTCACTGAGCGGCGACGAGCCTGCACAATTCAAGGCAAGCCTCGTCGCCCACCAGCTCATCGACACCGCGTGGTCAGCCAGGCCGAACCTGCTGCTGGTCAAGAATTGGGACGCTCAGGTCCCCAAACAGATGCCTCTGCATGGCCTGTTTTATGACACAACACAAACGGGGTCATTACTGGGTGCACAAAAGGATCAGCGCGACTACTTCATTGCCACCGGTGATTGGTTGCCGATCCTGCGAATGGATCTGAACCGGGCAGACGATGGAGTTTTCGGTTTCAACCAACAGGACCAGTTGTACATTGGCTATCAGGTAGCGTCGAAGCTCAATGCCCGGTATGCCGATACCGCAGCGGCCTGTCCCGGCGATACGCCGGCTTACAACTGCAACGGGGTGCTGATTCGAATGACTGACGCCTCACCGGATTTCCATGCCTGGAATCCAAGCCCTGGTTCCATAGAGCGCGATGGTGTTTCGTTTTCGTATATGCGGGCGGATGTACATTTGCCGGTGCTCTCCAGGGCCCGAAACCAGGGTTTGATTATGAAAGAGTTGGCCGCCCCAACCGCTTACCCACTCACGGTGCGCTGCTCTTACCCCTACGATGGAGCCACTATTTTTCGTTCCAATAGCTGTAATCAGCACTCAGGATCACCACAAACCAGCAGACCGTGCGCGGAACAAGGCATTACGACCGAACACCAATGGAGAACGCACTTTTACGCACAAGCCAATAAGCTGGCGGCGTGCAGCTTCACGGGAGAGACGATACCGTTCGCAGTGAGCATCAGGGCCAGAGCACTCATGGAGGCCGCTGACCGGATCGTTCACAATGAAATCATCGTCGCGAACTGGCCACAACATATTCCAGAGCAACTTCCTCTCGAAGCCTTCTTCTACGTCGAGCTCAGTGGAAAACCCAATGCTGTTTTCTTTCAGAAAGATTACTTCCAGAAGACGGGACGCTACCTGCCAATTGTGCGCGTGGATCTGGCCGCAACAGACGGAATTGTCTTTACCTTTGATCCACAGGATCAAGACGTTGGTGGTAGCTGATTTGTGGAAAACCTGTGAGCTGCCGCGATCAAAAAACCGTGGGAGCGGGCTTGTTCGCGAAAGCGGTGTGTCTGGGGCGGTGATGGTGGATGTGCCGCCGTCTTCGCGGGCAGGCCCGCTCCCACAGGGGATCTGTGGCGAACCCTGGATCTGTGAGCAGCCGCAATCAACAACCGTGGGAGCGGGCTTGTTCGCGAAAGCGGTGTGTCTGGGGCGGTGATGGTGGATGTGCCGCCGTCTTCGCGGGCAAGCCCGCTCCCACAGGGGATCTGTGGCGAACCCTGGATCTGTGAGCAGCCGCAATCAACAACTGTGGGAGCGGGCTTGCTCGCGAAAGCGGTGTGTCTGGGGCGGTGATGGTGGATGTGTCACCGTCTTCGCGGGCAGGCCCGCTCCCACAGGGGATCTGTGGCGAGCCCTGGATCTGTGAGCAGCCGCAATCAACAACTGTGGGAGCGGGCTTGCTCGCGATGGCGCCCTGCCTGAGCCTGAAGTGCTGGATGTGCCGCCGTCTTCGCGGGCAGGCCCGCTCCCACAGGGGATTTTTTTTGTGGCCGAATACCGGGCACCACCACAAGACCGCTGTGGGAGCAAAGCTTGCTCGCGATGACTGAGGCACATTCAACCTCAATGCAACTTTGAACCACCGCTATCGCGAGCAGGCTTTGCTCCCACAGGGAATCCGACACAGCCCCACCTCCGAAATACAGAAAACCCGCCATTCCCAGTCAAGAAATGGCGGGTTTTGTCGTTTCAGCTCACCTCACACCGTATCCACCTTCAACGAGTGATCATTCAGCATCCCGTTGATGATGGTCGCCGTATCCGCACCCGCGACCATGCCGTCCACACCCGGCGTGACGCCGTAGTAGCTGGCAAGGTTGACGCCGGCCAGGTCGATGGTCTGGTTCGGTGTCGCACCGGCAATGCTGCTGACGTCGATGCTGGTCATGACCGAGGCACCGCTACCGGTAACGCTGAAGTGCAGGTAGTCGTCCAGGGACGCGCTGCTGCCGTTTTCCCCCAGCAACAGTTGCGACAGGTCGAGTTTGTCCAGGCCAGGGGTGAAGTCCGTGACCAGGTCATGGCCGCTGTTGCCCACCTGCCATTGGAAGGTATCAGCGCCGCTGCCACCGGCCAGGGTGTTGTTGCCCAGGCCGCCGATCAACACGTCATCGCCGCCACCGCCATTGAGCACGTCGTCGCCCAGGCCGCCGTTGATGCGGTTGCTGGCGCTATCTCCCGTGAGGGTGTCGTTGAAGTTCGAACCGACCAGGTTTTCGATGCCCGCCAGGGTATCGATGCCGGCGCCCACGGTGTTTTGCGCGGCCAACAGACCCAGGTTCACCGTAACCCCGGCAGTGGCGTGGGCATAACTGGCGGTGTCGTTGCCGGTGCCACCGTCAAGCAGGTCGTTGCCGGCGCCGCTGTAGAGCAAGTCATTGCCCGCCTCGCCATGCAAGGCGTTGTTGCCCGAACCGGCGCTGAGTATGTCGTCGCCGTCGCCCGCGTTGAGGATGTTGTCCCCCTCGCCGGCCATCAGCACGTCGTCTCCGGTCGTGCCCGTCAGGGTGTGGCCGGCCTGATAGCTGATGCCGACCGCTGCGCTGTCGCTGCCACCGTGATTGTCGCTGGCGGTGTAGCTGCCGTGGTAGTCCGGCGTGCTGTCCTGGGCGCCGGCGTAGTTGACGGTCAAGGTCAGTTGGTAGTTTTCCGCGCCGTTGAGGTTGCCGCCGCTGGCATTGGCGATGTTGGTGACGTGAATCTGGTAGTTGCCATCGGCCGCCGCGGTGAACGAGGCACCGTCGGTGATCGCGATGAAAGGCCCGCCGTTGAGGGAGTACTCCAGGGCGATGCGTCCGGCTGCCAGATTGTGGTCCAGGGTGAGGGTTTCACCCTGCTTGAGGCTGATATTGAGCAAGTCTTCATCGTTGCTGTTGTGGTTGGAGACCATCCCCAGTGCACCGCTGACCACCAGCACCGCGGTCATGGTCGCGGCATTGGCGACAAAGGCACCGCGGTTGAGGTTGATCGACTGCACGTTGTTACCGGTGAAGCTGGCCGTGCCGGTGCTGCCGGTAAAATCCCCGCCTTTGGCTGTCCATCCGGTATTGAAGCTTGTGGGGGAGGCAGTGAGCGGATCACCGTTGGCATCGCTGTCGTTGCCCAGCAGCATTTCTCCCGGGATCACGATGTTGCCCGACAGGACGTTGGTGATGATGTTGTCGTCGACTGCCACGGGCGGGCTGTTGGGGAGAACCTTGACCACCAGGCTGGAACTGGCCAGGTCACCGTCGTTGTCGCTGACAGTGAAGCCGATGGTCTCGGTGATCAATGTGTTGGTGGCGGTCTGGGAGGTATAGCTGTACTCGCCGGTGTCGAGATTCACCACCAGTGTACCGTCGTGGTCGGTGGCGATACTCAGCGTGTTGTTGGCGGTGTTGAAGGTGCCATGGTTAGCGCCGCCGCTGGCGGTCAGCGCACCCTGTCCGGCGTTGGCGGTCGGATCGTAGCTGTAGGTGGTGCCATCGACCACCAGGCTTTTGACAAACCCACCGTCGGCGCCGAACGAGCCGCCCTCACCCAGCAGGCTGCCAGTGACTGGCACTCCTTGCACGGTGCCGGAGAGCACCGAGTTGAGCTGGTTCAGGTCAGTGACCAGCACCGCGTCGGTGTCGGTGTGGGTACTGCCGTCGTAGGCCAGCGGGTCGAGGTGAGTGTCACTGACTCCGCCGCCCAGGCCGATGGCGTAGTTCTTGATGCCATTGGCGTCGAGAAACGCTTTCCACGCCGCTTCGTCCGCCGCATCGATCCCCTGGCCCGTAGTGGGCTTGCCGTCGGAGAAGAAGTAGCCAATGTTCTGTGCTCCGGTCAGTTGCCCCGAGGTGACAAACGCGGTCTTGGCCGCCGCCACCGCCGCATCGTAGTTGGTCCCACCGCCCGCTGACAGGCCGGTGAGGAGCGACTTGGCGGTCGCCACGTCCACCCACACGGAAGTCTGGTCGGTGGCGCTGCTGCTGAAGGTCACGAGCTGGACTTTCACATCCCCCAGATCGTCGTATTTATCGAGCAAGGCACTGATGGCCTGTTTCGCCAGGTCCAGCCGCGAGAGCCCCGGTACACCAGAGGGATCAGCCATGCTGCCGGACACGTCAAGCACGATCAGCAGGTTCGAGTCGATCTCCACCGCCGTCACCGAACGCTCGGACGCGATGGCCGTCGGCACGTCGTCGACGATGCTCACCACCAGGTTGCCGGTGACACTGTTGCCCAAGGCGTCCGTAGCCTGGTAGGTGAAGCTTTCGCTCAAGACATTCGGGCCGTCGTTGGCGTTGGGCGCCGTCGTGGCGGGCGAAGTCAGGGTGTAGGTGTACGAGCCGTCAGGGTTGAGCAACAACTGACCGTAGGCGCCGGTCGCGTTGCCCACCAGGGCAAACGTCACAGCGCCGACGGCACCGCTGACCGAGCCGACAAGGCTGCCCGTGGCGGTTTCGCTGGTGGCGCTCGGGTCGCTGCCAATGACGGTGCCGGGAGCCAGGTCCTGGCCGTCCTGATTCAGGTCCAGGGCTTTTTCGTAGACGGTGATGTCCTGATCGGTTTCGGCGACGAGGCAGCTGTTGTAGACATCGATGGTGATGGTGGTGGTGCTCTCATCGCCGTCGGCATCGCGCACGGTGTAGGTGAATACGTCGGTGGCGCCCGGCGCGCCGACGGAGTCCGGGTTACTGTGGTAAACGGCGTTGCCATTGGTGTCCAGAGTCAGGTAGCCGTAGGTGCCGTTGATCTGGGTGTTGAGACCGCCCACAGCCGAGGTCGATGTATCGCCGCCAGCCCGTACGCCGATCACCGCGCCACCGTCGGCGCCGAGCACGTCGTTGTCCAGCACATTGCCGCTGACCGTGCCGCCCTCCATCACCGAGGCGTTATCACAATGAGCGATGGGCACGTCGTCGACGATGTTGATGACGATGGTGCTGGTGACGGTATTGCCCAGGGAATCGGTGGCCTGATAAGTAAAGCTCTCGCTCAACACGTTCGCGCCGTCGTTGGCGGCGGGCGTGCTCGTGGCGGGCGAAGTCAGGGTGTAGGTGTACGAGCCGTCAGGGTTGAGCAACAACTGACCGTAGGCGCCGGTCGCGTTGCCCACCAGGGCAAACGTCACAGCGCCGACGGCACCGCTGACCGAGCCGACAAGGCTACCCGTGGCGGTTTCGCTGGTGGCGTTCGGCGCACTGCCGGTGACCGTGCCGGGGGCCAGGTCCTGGCCGTCCTGGTTCAGGTCGAGGGCTTTCTCGTAGACGCTGATTGCCTCGTCCGGTGAAGCGACAAGGCAGCTTTCGTAGACGTCGATGGTGATGGTCGTCGTGCTTTCATCGCCGTCGGCATCGCGCACGGTGTAGGTGAACACATCGGTGGCGCCGGGTGCGCTGACGGTATTGGGGTTGCTGTGGTAAACCGCATTGCCATTAGCGTCGAGGGTCAGGTAACCGTAGGTGCCGTTGATTTGGGTGTTGAGGCCGCCCACAGCCGAGGTCGAAGTATCGCTGCCGGCCCGTACGCCGATCACCGCGCCACCGTCAGCGCCGAGCACGTCGTTGTCCAGCACATTGCCGCTGACCGTGCCGCCCTCCACTACCGAAGCCAAATCGGCGTGGGCGGTGGGTACGTCGTCAACGATGTTGATGACGATGGTGCTGGTGACGGTATTGCCCAGGGAATCGGTGGCTTGATAGGTAAAGCTTTCACTCAGGATATTCGGACCATCGTTGGCCGAAGGTGCTGTGGTGGCTGGCGAAGTCAGGGTGTAGGTGTACGAACCATCGGGGTTGAGCAGCAGTTGGCCGTAGGCCCCCGTGGCGTTGCCCACCAAGGCGAAGGTGACGGCGCCGATCGCACCTGTGACCGAACCGACCAGACTTCCGCTGGCGGTTTCAGTGCTAGCGTTCGGCGCACTGCCGGTGACGGTGCCAGGGGCCAGGTCCTGGCCGTCCTGATTCAGGTCGAGGGCTTTCTCGTAGACGCTGATTTCCTCGTCCGGAGTGGCGACAAGGCAGCTTTCGTAGACGTCGATGGTGATGGTCGTCGTGCTTTCATCGCCATCGGCATCGCGCACGGTATAGGTGAACACATCGGTGGCGCCCGGCGCGCTGACAGTGTTCGGGTTGCTGTGGTAAACGGCGTTGCCGTTGGCGTCCAGGGTCAGGTAGCCGTAGGTGCCGTGGATCTGGGTATTGAGGCCGCCAACCGCCGAGGTTGAGGTGTCGCTGCCAGCACGCACACCGATCACCGCGCCGCTTGCGGCGGGTCCGTCGGCACCGCCCACATCGTTGTTCAGGACGTTACCGCTGACCGTTCCGCCTTCATCCACCGAGGCGGAGTCAGCATGGGCGGTGGGCAAATCATCAACGATGTTCACGTCCAGGTTGCCGTTGGCCGTGGTGCCGTTGTCATCGGTGACCACCACGGCAAATTGCTCGCTCAGGCTGTTGGCGCCGTTGGCGTTTGCGTGGGCTTCGTTGTCCAGCAGGGTGTAGCTGTAACTCACCACCCCCGTGGCGGCATTGAAGCCGGTGATGGTCAGCGTGTTGCCCAAGGCCGTGGTGATCGATTGTGGGAAACCGGCGGCAACACCGCCCGTGACGACATTGATGCCGCCGACGCTCAGGGTCTGCACACCGTCCAGTGCGGTGATGGTGAAGGTGCCGCTTTGGGTCAGCGCCGGAGCATCCGGGCTGGTGCCGTCGCTGAGGTTTTTTTCCTGCAGATTCAGCTCGCCGCCTTCGGTGTCCAGGCCTTCGATGATCACCGGATCGTCGTTGTTGTGAACCTGCAATACCAGGTTGGCGGTGCTGGTATCGCCGTCGGCGTCGGTCAGGGTGTAGGTGAAGGTTTCAGTGCCACTTCCGCCGCCGTTCAGGCCTTTGAAATCGGCGTCGGAGGTGTTCAGCGTGTAGGTGTAGGAGCCGTCAGCGTTGAGAACCAGCGTGCCGTAAGTGCCGGTAAAAGTACCGGGCGTGATCGGGCCGGACGCCACCCGATCCGCGCCTTCGGTGTCGTTGGTCAGCACGCTGCCGGTCAGGGTCAGGTTGGTTTCCGAGGCAGTGCCGGCGTTGCTGTCGTCCACAGCTTGAGGCACATCATCAACGATGTTCACGTCCAGATTGCCGTTGGCGGTGGTGCCGTTGTCATCGGTGACCACCACGGCAAATTGCTCGCTCAGGCTGTTGGCGCCGCTGGCGTTTGCGTGGGCTTCGTTGTCCAGCAAGGTGTAGCTGTAACTCACCACACCCGTGGCGGCGTTAAAGCCGGTGATGGTCAGCGTGTTGCCCAAGGCGGTGGTAATCGATTGCGGGAAACCGGCGGCAACGCCACCGCTGACGACGTTGATACCGCCGACGCTCAGGGTCTGCACACCGTCCAGTGCGGTGATGGTGAAGGTGCCGCTTTGGGTCAGCGCTGAAGCATCCGGGCTGGTGCCGTCGCTGAGGTTTTTTTCCTGCAGATTCAGCTCGCCGCCTTCGGTGTCCAGGCCTTCGATGATCACCGGATCGTCGTTGTTGTGAACCTGCAACACCAGGTTGGCGGTGCTGGTGTCGCCGTCGGCGTCGGTCAGGGTGTAGGTGAAAGTTTCAGTGCCGCTTCCGCCGCCGTGCAACGCTACGAATTGCGGGTCACTGGTGTTGAGAGTGTAGGTGTACGTGCCGTTGGGGTTCAGCACCAGGGTGCCGTAAGTGCCGGTGAACGTGCCGCCAATGATCGGCCCGCTGTCAGGGCCGATGGGGATGCGGTCGGCGCCTTGGTGATCGTTGGGCAAGACGTTGCCGGTGAGCGTGACAAGACTTTCCGATGCGGTACTGGCGTGGCTGTCGTCAATCGCCTGAGGGACATCGTCGGTAATGTTGACGTCCAAGGTCCCCGTAGCTGTGTCGCCATCGCTGTCGACGGCCACGACGGGGAACTGCTCGCTGATGGTATTGGCGCCACCACCGGCGGGATGGGTTTCATTGTCCGTCAGGGTATAGCTGTAGCTGACCACACCGGTCGCGGGGTTGTAACCGGTGATGGTCAACGTGTTGCCCAGCGCCGAGGTGATGGATTGGGGAAAACCTGCCGGTACGCCGCCGGTGATTACGTTGATGCCACCGATGCTCAGGCTGCTCAATCCATCGGGCGCGGAAATGGTAAAGCTGCCGCTTTGCACCAGCGCGCCAGGATTGCTGGCGGAACCGTCAGACAGGTTCGCCTCATTGGCGGTCAATTCACCGCCATCCACGGTCAAGCCATCAAGGGTAACCGGGTTGTCCGGGGTTTCAGGGTCTACCGGTGGCACGATTGCATCGTCGCCGCCGTCATCCGCATCACCGGCCAGACGCAGTTCTGGAAACTCGGGTATCCCGTTGAACCCGGCGGTGGGAAAACCGATCAGCGGGTCAACCTCCCCGCCGACCTCTTCCAGCAACACAAAACTGTGGCCGCCGCCGACGCCGCCCGGATTACCGCCCTCGGCACCTGCTGCCGTGGCTTCGCCGGTCTGGGTCGGGTCGGCGCCGGCGGCGATGGCTTGTTGCAGTTTTTGTACATCGGTCAGTTGCGCATCGCTGGGAGTGGTCGCCTCAGGCGCGTCGCCAGCAGAGGCCTGGTTGGCGAGCAATTGCGGGCTCAGCGTCAGGTCACTTCCACGGCCCAGGGTCAACTCCTTGCCGTTTTGCAACTGCACAGCCACCGCCCCTTCGGCCCCGGTGATCAGGTGCTCGCCGGCATAGAGCCGATCACCTTCAACCAGAGGTCGCCGCAGACCGCCGACGGCTTCTGCGAAAACCTGTCCTACCACCTTGCTGACGGTACCGATGAGCGCTGCCATGTGCATTCCTCCGTTGCCAACCGCAGTCGGCACCTGTCTGGGTGAAGAGTTGGCGCTCCGGTTGGCAGCCAGGAAATCTGGAAAATCTGCCAGCTTTGGTGGACGCAAAAGGCGCTAGCTATTCGCCACAATGACAAAAAACCGTCACTGAAAACCGCCTTGCAAATCGTCCTTTTCAGCACCTCTTCACATCGTTTCAAATTGATGATGGAACTTTATTGACGCCCAAAATCCGTCAGGACCCGCAGATTCAAAGGCTTTCGCTTTGAACAATGTGCCGCTTTTTTCCAAGCACATAAGTTTTTTTTGGCATAAGCGTTATGAGAAATTCTTCTTAGGTTTTGCGCAGGATGTTCTTAGCTGTGTTGTTACAAGCTTGAAACGGTTTTGATCTTAAATACGTCAATATATTGGCGACAGCGAAGTACAACAGACCTCAGGAGATGCACCCCATGCGCGTTCTTTCCCCCCTCTGCAGCGCGGTTTTGCTGGCCATGGCCTGCTCTTCTTCTGCGCAGGCCATGTCGTTGACCGAAGCGATCCAGAGCACCATTGCGACTCACCCGGAATTGGCACAACGGGTCGATAGCCGTCTGTCGGCCAACGAAGACGTCAAGGTCGCCAGAGGGGGGTTCTTCCCATCGGTGGACTTGAATGCCGGCTACGGGCGCGGCTACAGCGACAACACCAATACCCGAGCGCTGGGCAATCACCACACCAACATCCTGACTTACACCCAGTCGGAACTGCGCCTGCGGCAGATGCTGTTTGACGGGTTCAACACCGCCAATGAAGTGGAGCGCACCAAAGGCGTAGTCAACTCCCGGGCCTACTACGCCCAAGGCACCGCCCAGGACCTGGCGCTGCGTACCATCGAGGTTTACCTGGAAGTGCTCAAGCGTCGCGAGCTGGTGACCCTGGCCAAAAACAACCTGCAGGCTCACCTACGGGTCAACGACCAGATCGGCCTGCGCACCGAGCGTGGCGTGGGCAGTACCGCCGACTCCGATCAGTCCAATGCTCGCCGGGCCCTGGCGGAAAACAACTACGACACCGCCCAGGTCGACCTGGCCGACGCCGAGGCCAACTTCTACAGCGTGGTCGGGCGCATGCCCGATGAGCTGGAGACCCCGCCCTCGACCAAAGGCGAAATGCCCGCTGACCTGCGCGAAGCCCAGCAGAGCATGGTGGATAACAACCCCTACCTGAAATCGGCCCAGGCCGACGTGCAGTCCGCCGAAAGCCAGTATGAAGTGGCCAAGTCGCCGTTCTACCCGCGTTTCGACGCCGAGGCGGCGGTGGGCGCCAATAACAACCTCGGTGGCGAAGAAGGTCACGACAACAACTGGCGGGTCGGTGTGGTGATGAACTACAACCTGTTCCGCGGCGGCAGCGACAAGGCGCGGTTGGCGTCCAATGCTCACCAGATCAACCAGGCCATGGACATCCGCAACAACGCCCTGCGTCAACTCAACGAAGACACGCGCCTAGCCTGGAACGCGATGCTCAACGCCCGCAAGCAGACCCCTACCGCCCGGGAATACGCCGAAACCACCTCCCGTGTACGCGCCGCCTATCAGGATCAGTTCGGTCTCGGCCAGCGGACCCTGCTCGATGTGCTCGACAGCGAAAACGAGCTGTACAACGCCAACCGTCGCTACACCGAGGTGCGGTACACCGAGGAATACTCGATGTATCGGGTATTGGCGAACATGGGCCAATTGTTGAGCAAACAGCGGGTGGTGCTGCCGGCCGACGCAGTCGCCCAGACCGAAGTCAAAAATGAAGCGCGGCTGCCCGAACTGAAGTAGGCCCCTTCCAAAAAAATGGGAGCGATCAATGTGACCACGATGGAACCGGTAATCCCCGCCGATCCGCGGCTGAATTTCGATGATCCGTTGCTGGACGGTCTGTTGATCCTCTGCAAACTCCATGGCGCGACAGTCAGCCGCGCCAGCCTTGGCGCCGGGCTTCCAATGGCGCACCAACGTCTGAGCCTGGACCTGCTGCCACGGGCAGCGGCCCGGGCCAGTTTGCAGGCGCGCCTGCTACGCCGCGACCTGGCCGATATTTCGCCACTCAACCTGCCGGTGATGCTGATTCTGGCCGGTGGCCGCTGCGCCGTGTTGCGACGCTGGGGCGAGGACGGCCAGGCGCTGATCCTGCCCAGCGAAGCCGACGGTGGCGAGCAGTGGGTCAGCCGCGACGAACTGAGCGCCGTCTACAGCGGCCAGGCGTTGTTCGCCCGGCCGCGCCATGAACTCGAAGACCTGCGCGCGCCCTTGGTTCCACGGGTCGAAGCGTGGTTTCGCGACACCTTGAAACTGTCGCGCTGGCTGTACAGCGACGCAATCCTGGCGAGTTTCCTGATCAATCTGCTGGGGCTGATGGTGCCGCTGTTCGTCATGCAGACCTACGACCGTGTGGTGCCGAACCAGGCCACGTCGACTTTGTGGGTGCTGGCAGTCGGGCTGTTGATCGGCACCGGTTTCGAACTGGTGTTGCGCGTGGTGCGCGCCCATCTGCTGGACACCGCCGGCAAGAAGACCGACGTGATCCTCTCCGCCACCCTGTTCGAACGCATCACCGGCATGGCGATGAAGGCCAAACCGGTGACCATCGGCGGCTTCGCCCAGAGCATCCATGATTTCCAGGGCCTGCGCGAATTCCTCACCGCCGTCACCCTCACCAGCCTGATCGATTTGCCCTTCGCTGTATTGATGCTGGTGGTGATCGGCTTGCTGGGCGGCTGGCTGGTGGTGATTCCGGTGGTGGCTTTTCCGCTCACCATTATTTTCGCGATGATCATCCAGGCGCGTCTGCGCGACACCGTACAAAAAAGCCTCGCGTTGGGCGCCCAGCGTCAGGCATTGCTGATTGAAACCCTCGGCGGCCTGGAAACCCTCAAGGCCTGCAGTGCCGAAAGCGAGCGCCAGCACCAATGGGAAAGCACCCACGGTGCCCTCACCCGCCTGGACAGCCACGCGCGCAGCCTCTCGGCGCTGGCCACCAACGGCACGCTGTTCCTGCAACAACTGGCCGGCATGGCGACCATCGTCGCCGGGGTCTACAGCATCATCGCCGGCAACCTCAGCGTCGGCGCGCTGGTGGCGACCTACATGCTCGGCAGCCGGGTGCTGGCGCCGCTGGGGCAAATCGCCGGGCTGATCACCCGTTACCAGCAAGCCCAGCTCACCATGCGCAGCACCGATGCGCTGATGGCGCTGCCCCAGGAGCGCGATGCCAAACAACGGCCGCTGGATCGCACCCAACTGCAAGGCGCACTGGACGTCAGCGGCGTGACCTTCCATTACAACGACCAAAACGCCCCGGCGCTGGCGAAGGTGAGTTTCAGCCTCAAGCCCGGCGAACGGGTTGGGATCATCGGTCGCAGTGGCTCGGGCAAAAGCACCCTGGCGCGCCTGGTGATGGGCTTTTATGAGCCCCAGGAAGGCCAGTTGCTGCTCGATGGGCTGGACCTTCGGCAACTGGACGTGGCGGACCTGCGCCAGCAGATCGGCTATGTCGCCCATGACCTGCCGCTGCTGGCCGGCAGCCTGCGGGACAACCTCACCCTTGGTGCCCGCTACATCAGCGATGCTCGCATGCTGGAAGTGGCGGAACTGACCGGCGTCACCGAACTGGCCCGCCAGCATCCCCAGGGCTTCGACCGTCCGGTAGGCGAGCGCGGGCAGTTGCTCTCCGGTGGGCAGCGCCAGGCCGTGCTACTGGCCCGCGCCCTATTGCTCGACCCGCCGATCCTGCTGCTGGACGAACCCACCAGCGCCATGGACAACAGCAGCGAAGACGTGTTGCGGCAAAAGCTTCATACCCATGTGCAGGGCAAGACAGTGCTGCTGGTGACCCACCGCACGTCGATGCTCAGCCTGGTGGATCGGTTGGTGGTGCTGGACAACGGCCGGATTGTGGCCGATGGGCCGAAGGAAGCGGTGATTGAGGCACTGCGTAAGGGGCGGGTGGGGTCTGCTGCGGTTTAACAGCCCACACAACACCTGTGGCGAGGGGATTTATCCCCGCTGGGCTGCGAAGCAGCCCTAACCCTGACACCTCGGTGTATCAGACAGATTGAGTTGACTGTCTTGGGGCCGCTTCGCAGCCCAGCGGGGATAAATCCCCTCGCCACAAAAGCAGCACCTAGCTCTATTTCACTTAACCGACGGGTATCGCACCATGTCTGCTCAAACACCGGATTCCACCGCACGAAGCTACTTCGGCAGTTTCAGCAAAAGCGCTGAAAGCGAGTTCATGCCGGAAACCGCCGGTGCCGCGCTGCAGGATTCACCCCGGCGCTCGCGTGTCACCGTGTGGCTGGCGGCCGGGTTGATCATCACCGCACTGGTGTGGGCCAAACTGGCAGTCTTGCAGGAAGTCACCACCGGCGAAGGCAAGGCCATTCCTTCGAGCAAGATTCAGGTGATCCAGAACCTGGAGGGCGGCATCGTCACTGAGATCTTCGTGCGCGAAGGGCAGATGGTGAACAAGGGCGACACCCTGCTGCGCCTGGACGACACGCGGTTTCTATCGAACAAGGGCGAAAGCGAGGCCGACCGTTATGCGCTGACCGCCCAGGTCGAACGCTTGTCGGCCGAAGCCGAAGGCCGGCCTTTCCAACTGTCCGCTGAAGTCATCAGCAAAGCCCCGCAGGTGGCCGAGGACGAACGCTCGCTGTATGAACAACGGCAGCGGCGCCTGGCCAGCGAACAGCGGACACTGACCGAACAACTGCGCCAGAAAACCCAGGAGCTGGCGGAGTTTCGCTCCAAGCAGGGCCAGTTCAGTTCCAGCCTGGCCTTGCTGCAAGAGGAAATGAACATGTCGGCGCCGCTGGTGCGCACCGGGGCCGTGTCGCCGGTGGAAATCCTGCGGCTCAAACGCAGCGCGGTGGAAATCCGTGGCTCGCTCAACGCCACGACCCTGGCGATTCCTCGGGCCGAATCGGCGATCAACGAGATCAAGAGCAAGATCGACGAATCGGAACAATCCTTCCGCTCCGAAGCGGCCAAGGAACTCAATGAGAAACGCACGGAGTTGTCAAAAATCACCGCTTCGAGCATTGCCATCGACGACCGCGTGACCCGCACCACCGTGGTCTCGCCGGTACATGGGGTGATCAAGCAACTCAAGGTCAACACCATCGGCGGCGTGGTCCAGCCGGGCAGCGACATGGCAGAAATCGTGCCGCTGGAAGACAACCTGCTGATCGAAGCCAAGGTCCGTCCCCAGGACGTGGCCTTTCTGCATCCGGGCCAGAAAGCCATGGTCAAGTTCAGCGCCTACGACTACACGATCTACGGCGGGATGAGCGCCAGGCTCGAACTGATCGGCGCCGACACCATCACCGATGACAAGGGCAACAGCTTCTACCTGATCCAGGTGCGCACCGATAAAAACCACTTGGGCGGCGATGCCAAACCGTTGTTGATCATTCCAGGGATGGTGGCGACGGTGGACATCATTACCGGGGAGAAAAGTGTGCTGGATTACTTGCTCAAGCCGGTGTTGAAAGCGCGGACTGAGGCGATGCGCGAGCGCTGATTCTGGTTGGGATCTTGTGTGACTGTTCTACCGCTATCGCGAGCAGGCTCGCTCCCACATTGGACTTAGGTGATCATAAATTTTGTGTGCGCTGGAGATCACCTGTGGGAGCGAGCCTGCTCGCGAAGGGGCCAGCACAGGTAACCATTATTTCCCAACATGATTGCGCCGAAAAACCTCCTCCCCCATCGCCGCAATCTGCCCCTCGATCAACGCCTCGAACGGCCTCAGCAACGGCTCAAAGCTTGTCGGTGCCTCAAGGGTTTGCAGCGCCTGGACAATCGCCTCCACCGTCGACAACGCCCCTGGCCCTGGCGCCTTGCGCAAGCGGTAACGGGATACGCCGCCCGCAGCCAGCGTCACCCTCGGCAGCGCCGCCAACAGAGGGTTGAGGTGCAGCAACTTGCGCGCCTTGCGCCAAGTGCCATCCGGGACGACCAACAGCAGCGGATCGTCAGACGGCGCATAAGCGTGCATGGGCTGCGCCTCTTCGCCGGGAAACAACAGCCGCGCCTGATAACCCGGTTGATTGAGCAACCCAGGCAAATCCTCGAACACCTCGCCCACGATCAACTCGGCATTATTGAGCCCCAACGCCGCCAGTCGCGCGGTGTTCAGGGCATGGTTCACCTCGCTGGGATGCTGCAACAACAGCACCCGAGTGCGGCTTTCGAGGCTGGGGATCAGTGGGCACAAGCAATGGCTTTGCGGCCTGTGGCAGCGCGGACAATGAATTCTGGACATGACGGCACCTCAGGCCTGGTTGAGCTGCGCTTTGAGCAGGTCGCGAAAAGTCTGGATCAGCGGCTCTCGGCTGCGGCCACGGCGTACGATCATCGAAAACGGTGCCTGATAACCAAAAGTGGCCGGCAGCAGCACGCGCAAATCGCCCTTGTCCACCCAGGCCTGAGCGTAGTGTTCGGGCAGATAGCCGACGTAGGCGCCGGACAATACCAGGATCAACTGCGCCTCCATGCTCTCCACCGTCGCCGCGCTGTGCTTGAAGCCGTGGCGGGCCAGCTCGGCCTGGCTCCAGTAACCGCGTCCGACCATGCGCTGCTGCGTGATGACTTGCTCAGGGATACGCCGCTCGTTGAACAGCGGGTGACGGTTGCTGCAATACAACCAGTGCTGCTCACGGTACAGCGGCATGTAGACCAACCCGCTCATGCGCGTGGAAAACGCGCCGATGGCCAGGTCCAGGCGGTTGTCCTGCACGCCCAGTTGCAGTTCGTACGGGCTCATGACCGACAGGTGCAGGTGGACTGCCGGATGCTCCTGGCTGTAGGCGCCGATGGCTTCAGCGAACGGCAGGGCTTTGTCGCTGACGGTGGAATCGATCACCCCCAGGTTCAGCGTGCCGCGCAACTCGCCCTTCAGCGCGGCGGCGTATTGCTCGAACCCTTCAAGCTCGCCCAACAGACGCAGGGTTTCCTGGTGGAACAACTCGCCCTTGCTGGTCAGGCTGAACCCGCCCCGCCCACGATGACACAACACCAGGCCCAGGGCTGATTCGAGCTGGCTCATGTAGGTGCTGATGGCCGACGTGGAGAGGTTGAGCTCGTGCTGGGCATTGGCGAACCCCTGGTGCCGCACGACGCTGACGAAAATGCGCAGCAGTTTCAGGTCGGGTAGAGCGTTGGCCATTGGGTCTCCCGTTGAATGTGGAACCCTGTAGGAGCTGCCGAAGGCTGCGATCTTGTCCCGGACAATTGAGTCTCGAGCAAAAGACCCCAAGATCAAAAGATCGCAGCCTTCGGCAGCTCCTACCGAGTGTGTAAACCAAGAGTCTATCGCTGCCTTGGTCATTAGTTTAGAAAAATCTGAACTAAGTATTTGCCCTCAGCGATTCTTCACGGCAACGGCTTTTCGCAAAATCGGCCCCTGATAAATAAAACAACGATGAGGCCCTACCCGTGGACAAGATTCTTCACCAACCACTGGGCGGCAACGAAATGCCGCGCTTCGGCGGCATCGCCACCATGATGCGACTCCCCCATTTGCAAACCGCTGCCGGCCTGGACGCTGCTTTCGTCGGCGTGCCGCTGGACATCGGCACCTCCCTACGCGCCGGCACCCGTTTCGGGCCCCGCGAGATCCGCGCTGAATCGGTGATGATCCGTCCCTACAACATGGCCACCGGTGCCGCGCCGTTCGACTCGTTGTCGGTGGCCGATATCGGTGATGTGCCGATCAACACCTTCAATCTGCTGGACGCCGTGCGGATCATCGAAGAGTCGTACCACAAGATTCTGGAACACAACGTCATTCCTCTGACCCTGGGCGGCGATCACACCATCACCCTGCCAATCCTGCGGGCCATCCACAAGAAACACGGCAAGGTCGGCCTGGTGCACATCGATGCCCATGCCGATGTGAACGATCACATGTTCGGTGAGAAAATCGCCCACGGCACCACCTTCCGTCGCGCCGTGGAAGAAGGCTTGCTCGATTGCGACCGCGTGGTGCAAATCGGCCTGCGGGCCCAGGGCTACACCGCCGATGACTTCAACTGGAGCCGCAACCAGGGTTTCCGCGTCGTCCAGGCCGAAGAGTGCTGGCACAAATCCCTCGCACCGTTGATGGCTGAAGTGCGCGAGAAAGTTGGCGGCGGCCCGGTGTACCTGAGTTTCGACATTGATGGCATCGACCCGGCCTGGGCGCCCGGGACCGGCACCCCGGAAATCGGTGGCCTGACCACCATCCAGGCCATCGAAATCGTGCGTGGTTGCCAGGGCCTGGACCTGGTCGGTTGCGATCTGGTAGAAGTCTCGCCGCCTTACGACACCACCGGCAACACCTCGCTGCTGGGCGCCAACCTGCTGTACGAGATGCTCTGCGTACTGCCCGGCGTGGTTCATCGCTGAGGCGCGGTCATGAACGATCAGGATCAAGTGCTCAAGGCCGTTGCCGACCTGGTGTCGGCCTTCGCCCGCAATGACCGTGACGCCTACTTCGGCGCCTTCACACCCGACGCGAGTTTCGTGTTCTACACCCTCGAACAGCCTCTGCTGTCGCGCGATGCCTACCAGGCGTTGTGGGATCGCTGGCGGTCCGAGGATGGCTTCGAGGTGCTGTCGTGTACCTCGAGCAACGCCTTCGTCAGCCTGCAAGGGGACGTGGCGATTTTTATCCATGACGTGGCCACCGAGTTGCGCATGCAAGGGGAGCGACACTTTAGCCAGGAGCGCGAAACCATCCTGTTGCGCAAACAGGACGGACGCACACAAGAACAACAGGGCCTATGGCTGGCCTGCCATGAACATTTGTCCGCGATGCCGGAAGGGCTGCCACCCCCTTAGCCAAACAGGCGACGCCTCACACTCGATGAGCGCGCCTTTATGATCGGAGCAGATCATGCATAACAATAACGACAACAGCCTTACGCAAATCGAAACCAACGGGGTCGAACAGATCCCGGACCATGAACGAACCGCTGGCCCGACGGATCTGTTTCGACTGATCTTCGGCGGCGCCAACACCTTTGCCACCGCCGTGCTCGGCAGTTTCCCGGTGCTGTTCGGCCTCTCGTTCCAGGCCGGGGTCTGGGCGATTGTGCTGGGGGTGGTAGTCGGCTCGATCATCCTCGCCCCCATGGGGCTGTTCGGCCCGCTCAACGGCACCAACAACGCGGTGTCCTCCGGGGCGCATTTCGGCGTACACGGGCGGATCGTTGGCTCGTTCCTGTCGCTGCTGACGGCCATCGCGTTCTTCTCCCTGTCGGTGTGGAGTTCGGGAGATGCGTTGATCGGTGGCGCCAAGCGCTTGATCGGTTTACCGGAAACCGACCTGAGCCTGGGCCTGGCCTACGGCCTGTTCGCCCTGCTGGTATTGACGGTGTGCATCTACGGCTTTCGCTTCATGTTGTGGGTCAACCGCATCGCCGTATGGGCCGCCAGCCTGCTGTTTCTGCTGGGCATCGTGGCCTTCGCGCCGTCCTTCGACAGCCAGTTCGCCGGCACCGTCGGCCTCGGCCAGCCAGGCTTCTGGGCGGCGTTCATCGGCGCGGCACTGGTCGCCATGAGCAACCCGATTTCCTTCGGCGCGTTCCTCGGTGACTGGTCGCGCTACATTCCGCGCAGCACGCCCAAGCGGCGCATCATGCTGGCGGTGATCGCCGCGCAACTGGCGACGCTGATCCCGTTCCTGTTCGGCCTTGCCACGGCCACCATCGTGGCGATCAAGGCGCCGGACTACATCGCGGCCAACAACTACGTGGGCGGCCTGCTGGCGGTCTCGCCGGGCTGGTTCTTCCTGCCGGTGTGCCTGATCGCGGTAATCGGCGGCATGTCCACTGGCACCACGTCGCTGTATGGCACCGGGCTGGACATGTCCAGCGTGTTCCCTCGAGTTCTGTCGCGGGTCAAGGCAACGCTGTTGATCGGCGTGCTGTCGATTGCCTTCATCTTCATCGGGCGCTTCGCCGCCAACCTGGTGCAAAGCGTATCGACCTTCGCCGTGCTGATCATCACCTGCACCACGCCATGGATGGTGATCATGATCATCGGCCTGCTGGTGCGCCGCGGCTTCTACTGCCCGGATGACCTGCAAGTGTTCACCCGTGGCGAAACCGGCGGGCGCTACTGGTTCAGCCACGGCTGGAACTGGCGCGGCCTGGGGGCCTGGATTCCCAGCGCGCTGGTGGGGCTGTGCTTCGTCAACCTGCCCGGGCAGTTCGTCGGACCGCTGGGCGAGCTGGCCGGCGGCATCGACATCGGCCTGCCGGTGACCCTGGGCCTGGCCTCGGTGATTTACCTGGTGCTGCTTGGGTTGTTTCCGGAGCCGGCGGCGGTGTACGGGCCGGACGATCCGCGTAGCAAGGGTTCTTCGGTGCCAATCGATAAACCCTCCCTTAGACAGACCGCCTGATCTGAGCAAACGAGATACCCGTGGCCAGAGGTTGCTCCCACTGACTGTAGGAGCTGTCGAGTGCAACGAGGCTGCGATCTTTCCCCTGACACTTGAATCCCAAGCGAAAGATCAAAAGATCGCAGGCTTCGCCAGCTCCTACAGGGAGCAAGCTCCCTCGCCACAAAAGCGCGTTCACACAGAGGTTGCGGTGCCAGGGACAGTACTTGCCGACCTCACTATAAAAAAGACAATCGGAGACACGCCATCATGGCTTTGGATTTAATCGTCGTTCTCATCTATGCCACCGGCATGATTGCCCTGGGTTGGTACGGCATGCGCCGCGCCAAGACCCGTGACGACTACCTGGTCGCCGGGCGCAACCTCGGCCCGGGCTTTTACCTCGGCACCATGGCCGCCACCGTTCTGGGCGGCGCCTCCACCATCGGTACCGTGCGGCTGGGCTACGTCCATGGGATTTCCGGGTTCTGGCTGTGCGGCGCCATCGGTCTGGGCATCGTCGGCCTGAGCCTGTTCCTCGCCAAACCGTTGCTCAAACTCAAGATCTACACCGTGACCCAAGTGCTGGAGCGCCGCTACAACCCGGCCGCGCGCCACGCCAGTGCGCTGATCATGCTGGTTTATGCGTTGATGATCGGCGCGACCTCGACCATCGCCATCGGCACGGTGATGCAGGTGTTGTTCGGCCTGCCCTTCTGGGTTTCGATCCTGGTGGGCGGCGGCGTGGTGGTGCTGTACTCCACCATCGGCGGCATGTGGTCGCTGACCCTCACCGACATCGTGCAGTTCTTGATCATGACCGTCGGCCTGGTGTTCCTGCTGATGCCGATGTCCATCAGCGATGCGGGCGGCTGGGACGCGATGGTGGCGGCCTTGCCGGCCAGCTACTTCGATTTCACCGCGATTGGCTGGGACACCATCCTCACCTACTTCCTGATCTACTTCTTCGGCATCTTCATTGGCCAGGACATCTGGCAACGGGTATTCACTGCCCGCAGCGAAGGTGTGGCGAAGGTAGCCGGCACCGCCGCCGGCCTGTACTGCGTGCTGTACGGCCTGGCCGGGGCATTGATCGGCATGGCCGCCAAGGTATTGCTGCCGGACCTGGAAAACGTCAACAACGCCTTTGCCAGCGTCGTTCAGACCAGCCTGCCCAACGGCATTCGCGGGCTGGTGATCGCCGCGGCCCTGGCAGCCTTGATGTCCACCGCCGCGGCCGGCCTGCTGGCTGCCTCCACCACCGTGGTCCAGGACCTGCTGCCGCGTCTGCGCCAGGGTCGTGAAAGCGGCAATGGCGACGTTCATGAAAACCGCATCGCGACCCTGCTGCTGGGTGTGGTGGTGTTGGGCATCGCTTTGGTGGTGAGCGATGTGATCAGTGCCCTGACCCTGGCCTACAACCTGTTGGTGGGCGGCATGCTGATTCCGCTGATCGGTGCCATCTACTGGAAACGCGCAACCACAGCCGGCGCGATCACCAGCATGTCACTGGGCTTTCTCACTGCGCTGTTCTTCATGATCAAGGACGGCCTGGATGCCAACACGCCGATCTACTACAGCCTGAGCGTGGCGCTGGTGAGTTTTGTGCTGGTGAGTCTGTTGTCGCCACGGTCGAAGGTGATGGCCAAGGCGGTCTGAAAGCAGTTTTTCTTCGAGGGTGTGGCGTCGGTGGCCACACCTTTTTTTTGCCCTTTTGTATCGCTCAGTTCCGGACGATGAAAACCCTGTGGGAGCGAGCCTGCTCGCGATAGCGGTGTATCAGTCAATATCAATGGTGGCTGATCCGCCGCTATCGCGAGCAGGCTCGCTCCCACAGAGATTTTCCTTCAAAACAAAAAAGATCGCAGTCTCAGGCTGTTTCAACTGAAACAGTCTGAGACTGCGATCTCTCCAATATTCGCGGTGTCTTTACCGCCGACGCGGCTGGCGGCGCTGCTCGTCATCGGTGCGGATAGGGATCGGTTGCATGGGCGGCTCGATCAGGCCGAGCGCGACACCCAAGTCGTGAAGCCAGTTCTGGATTTTCTCTTTCATCGTGGTGCCCCCTTCAGGGTGGTACGAGCGGCAAAATTCTGTGGCCCCTTCGCACTGATAATAGTCCGAAGTCCTACGCAATGCTCGTCACACATTGCAATGATCTGTTACTGAATTGATCCAAATCCACCTCCCGGAGTTCAAGCTGATCGCGTCGTTATCATGGGCGCCCGCGGCCAGGCCTGTTGCTGCAGTTCAATCCAGGCGGTGAGATTGGCCCCCACCATGCCTTTGCGCCACATCAGCCAGGTCGTGGCACTGGCAAACGGCTCGGCCAACGGATGCATCCTCACACGCTCGCGGCCCGGCAGGCTGGCGAGCATCGACTCGGACATCAGCGCCACCCCGGAACCGGCGATCACACAGGCCAGCATCCCCTGATAAGACTCAATTTCCATCGCCCGGCCCATGGTCGCGTGGTCATGGGCAAACCAGGCCTCTAATCGCATCCGGTACGAGCAACCACGCCGGAACGTGAACACCGCGCGGCCCTGCACATCCAGCGCACTGTGTACCGGCGGGTGATCGGCTTCAGTAATCAGCACCAGCCGCTCGTCGCACAACGGCACCCCGTCCAACCCCGCCAACTCCAGCGGGCCGTCGACCAGCGCCGCGTCTAGACGCCCGGTGAGCAAGCCTTCGAGCAGTTCACCGCTGGGCGCCGATTGCACCTGCAAGTTCACCGCCGGGTACGTGCGGTGATAACCGGCCAGCAGGTCCGGTAAATGAATCGCCGCCGTGCTGTACATCGTACCCAACACAAAATCCCCGGCCGGTTGCCCACCCTGCACGGCAGCATGGGCTTCGTCGTGCAGGGCAAAAAGCTTGATCGCATAGTCCAGCAGGACTTTTCCCGCCGGCGATAGCTGCAAACGCTGACGCTCGCGCAGGAAAAGATCCACGCCCAGTTGCTCCTCAAGCTGCTTGAGCCGAGTCGAGAGGTTCGACGGCACCCGGTGCAGCCGCTCGGCAGCGCGGGTAATG
Organism: Pseudomonas sp. NFACC45; assembly: GCF_900113505.1. Lineage (NCBI taxonomy): Bacteria > Pseudomonadati > Pseudomonadota > Gammaproteobacteria > Pseudomonadales > Pseudomonadaceae > Pseudomonas > Pseudomonas sp. NFACC45. Next base: position 98,551 of record NZ_FOPO01000011.1, on the reverse strand, counting down.
GAGCCTTCCTCGGCCACGGCCTGGAAAATCCGCAATTGGCTGAACTCCACGACACTCTCCAAAAATGAACAAGTTACTCACTATTATTCATTTTTAATGAAAGTCAATCAGTCCTAGCCTGACGGTCATTCGCCTCAACGCCGGAGACCCGACATGTCACCTCTGATTCGCCTGCTCGGCAGCTTTATCGCCCTGATGATGGCCATGGGCATTGGCCGCTTCGCCCTAACGCCGCAGTTACCTCATCTAATCGGCGAAGGTCAGATCGACTTGACCGCCGCCGGTCTGATTGCCGCCGCCAACTACCTGGGGTATTTCCTCGGCGCGCTGGACGCCATGTTCGCCCACCGCCCGGAACAGGTGCGGCGGCGTTTGATCGGGGGCCTGTGGTTGTGCGTATTGCTGACCCTGGCCTCGTTCTGGGCCTGGGGCTTCTGGCCCCACTTGGCGCTGCGCTTCGGCACCGGTGTGGCCAGTGCCTGGGTCATGGTGATGATCACCGCCCTGAGCCAACCGCTGGCCGCAGCGGCGGGACGCCCACGCCTCGGCGCCCTGGTGTTTGCCGGGCCGGGGTTGGGGATTTTCCTCACAGGTTTGCTCGCCCTGGGCTCGAACCTGCTGGGCCAGACGTCCGCCATTTTGTGGCTGGTGTATGCCGGCGTAGCATTGGCAATGTTGCTGGTCATCCTGCCGATCTTGCCAAAACCCACCGCCGCCGCGACCGTAGCTGTCCCGGTCACACTGTCGCCCAACCGCAGCATCGTCCGGCTCGGTGTGGTGTACGCCCTGTACGGCTTGGGTTACATCATTCCCGCCACCTTCCTGTCGCAGATGGCTTCGGCGCAGTTTCATGGGCAATGGCAGGCCGATCTGTTCTGGCCCTGCTTCGGCCTGGCCGCCGCCCTCGGCGTGGTGCTGGTGAGCTTGCGGCGGCCCAACCCGGCCATCACTGGCCGCTGGCTGATCGGTACGTTATGGCTGCAAGCCGCTGGCGTATTTGCCTGCCTGCTCGGCAGCGGGCCGGGGCTCGCGTTGGGGGTCATCCTGTGTGGCACGCCATTTCTGGCCTGCATGCAACTGGCCGTGCTGCGCTCCCGCGAACTGGCCCCCCACAGCCTTCAACGCAACGCCGCACTGCTCACAGCATTCTTTGCCGTCGGCCAGCTCAGCGGGCCGTTGCTGGCGGCGCTGAGCAGCCACTTCAGCGGTGGTTTGCATCCGGCGCTGATCGTTGCCGGCAGCGGTTTCGTGCTGGCGGGCGGACTCTTGCTGCGGCCCGCCGGTCGGGACGCAGCGAACCCTTGCGCTCGGACCGCCCTGCGTTGATCAGGCTTGACCGGCCGGGCTCAACGATGGCTGCGGCGCCAACTCACGCCGCGCCAGGGCGAAGTACAACACCCCGCCCAGGAAGCAACCGGTGAACCAGGCAAAATTGGCCATCGCTTGCAGCATCGGCGTGAACGTAATCGCCACGCCCATCAACGTCGCCGGCACCAGCGCCTTGACCGCCGTCCAGTTGATGCCGCCACTGTAGTAATAACGCCCGCTTGGGCCGTCGTTGAACAACGCATCCACATCGATCTGCTGTTTTTTGATCAGGTAGTAATCCACCAGCAGAATCCCGAACAGCGGACCGATGAACGCTGCCAGCACGTCCAGGGTGTAGTGAATCACTTCGGGGTTGTTGAACAAATTCCACGGTGTGATGAAAATCGACGCCAGCGCCGCAATCATGCCGCCGGCACGCCAGCTGATCTTGCTGGGCGCAACGTTGGCGAAGTCGAACGCCGGGGATACAAAATTGGCGACAATATTGATGCCGATGGTGGCCGTCACAAAGGCAAAAGCCCCCAGTAACACCGCCACGTCGTTATCAATACGCGCCACGGTGGCGATCGGGTCGTGGAGCATTTCACCGAACACTGGCAAGGTCCCGGAGACAATCACCACGGTCACCAGGGAGAACGCCAGGAAATTCACCGGCAGCCCCCAGAAGTTGCCACGGCGCACGTCAGACATGCTCCGGCAGTAACGACTGAAATCGCCAAAATTCAGGGTCGGACCGGAGAAGTACGACACCACCAACGCGGTCGCTACGATCACCTGACCAAACGCTTGCCAGCCGGACAACGACTTCTCCGCCAAGGTGAAATTGATGTTGCTCCAGCCGGCTTTCCATACGATCCAGCCGGCCAACAGAAACATCACGGCGTACACCACCGGTCCGGCCCAGTCGATAAAACGGCGAATCGACTCCATACCGGCCCAGAACACCAGCGCCTGAACGAACCACAAGCTGAGGAAACCGAACCAGCCCAAGTAGGACAAACCAGCAAATTGCGGCGTGGCGTAGGCTTCCATCGAAGGAAAAAACCGCAACACCACGATAATCAGCGCACTGGAGGCCAAGTACGTCTGAATTCCATACCAGGCCACCGCGATCAAGCCGCGGATCACCGCAGGAATATTCGCACCGAATACCCCAAACGCCAGGCGACAGATCACCGGATACGGCACCGCCGCTTGCTGGCTCGGCTTGGCGACCAGGTTGGCGATCAACTGCACGATGCAGATGCCGCAGAGCAACGCAATCAACACCTGCCAACTCGCCAGCCCCAACGCGAAGAGGCTGGCCGCGAACACATAACCGCCGACGCTGTGCACATCACTCATCCAAAACGCGAAAATGTTGTACCAGTTCCATTTCTGCGGCAGCGGGCCCAGGTCTTCGTTATAGAGACGAGGGCTGTAGCCGTTGGGCAATTGCTCAGACATTGCGGGGCTCCTTTTGAGTACCGCCGTGCCCCCGCATCGCCCTGCTCACCATACTGCGCACGGGAGCCGGCATGGTTTGTATACGGGTTGCTACGCAGAATGCGTGCCATAGGTTGGAAATGCGAGACAAACTGCGGTGTGTGGCGGGGATGAACGCCGCGCAGGAACAGGCATGCGCCCACGAACAGGGCGCGGGTGCATGCTAAAGGTGCAGGATTTTGTATACAGACGAAAGGCAGACACAGCTCCTGTGGTGAGGGGTAGACCTGTAGGAGCTGTCGAGTGCAACGAGGCTGCGATCTTTCCCCAGACACTTGAGTTTCAAGCGAAAGATCAAAAGATCGCAGCCTTCGGCAACTCCTACAGGTCTACCCTCGCCACAGGAAATCCTTTTGCCACAGATTCCGTAGTTTGCTGAAGATCAGCTCAACTCAATCCGATCAGCATGAATAACAATCTGCCCATTCTTGTACAGCGCGCCAATGGCTTTCTTGAAGTTGCCCTTGCTCACGCCGAACAGGCTGCTGATCAGCACCGGGTCGCTCTTGTCGCTGACCGCCAGCGTGCCGTTATTTTCGCGCAACTTGGCGAGGATCTTGGCGTTCAGGCTCGTCGCGGCTTCCTGCCCCACCGGTTGCAAACTCAGGCTGATCTTGCCGTCCGGGCGGATTTCCTTGATGAAGCCTTTTTCCTGCTTGCCGGCGCGCATGAACTTGAAGATTTCGTTTTTGTGAATCAAGCCCCAGTGCTTGTTATTGATGATGGCCTTGAAGCCCATGTCGGTGGCTTCGGCGACCAGCAAATCGACTTCCTGCCCCGGCGTGTAGTTGGCCGGGGTCTTGTCCAGATAACGGTCCAGGCGCGCCGTGGCGGTGATGCGGCGGGTGTGCTTGTCGAGGTAGACGTGCACCACGCAATATTCGCCGGCGGTCATCTGACGTTTTTCTTCGGAGTACGGCAGCAGCAAATCCTTGGGCAGGCCCCAGTCCAGGAACACGCCGATGCTGTTGACTTCAACCACTTTCAGGCTGGCAAATTCACCGACCTGAACCTTGGGTTTTTCCGTGGTAGCGATCAGTTTGTCGTCGCTGTCCAGATAAATAAAAACATTGAGCCAGTCTTCATCTTCACTGGGAATATCCTTGGGGATATAACGGTTAGGCAGCAGAATTTCGCCGTCTGCCCCGCCATCCAGATATAAACCGAAGTGAGTGTGTTTAACCACTTGCAAACTGTTGTAGCGCCCGACTAAAGCCATTTCCAATACCCTCATTGCGTGGGCGGCATTCTACCCGGTTTTGCGGCGTGTTTCGTGGCCTCTGCCGCGCGCGGCCGGGAAGGCCTTGCGCAGCCATTGATTTTTCTGGGTTTTCGTCGCGCAGGCGGCCATTCGTCAGGAGGACGCCGCCCCGCGAGACCGCTTCGGCCATCCGCCTTGACGTTATTTATCCCCGAAGGTTGTTATTTAAAACAGCGACTTAGGGCAATAATGGCGGCATAAACAGGGCATTATTCCAACGCCGCGCGAGATAATTGAGGGGGATATTTGCCAAGCAATTGTCAAGTATTTCCTGTACGATGCCTGGCCCAATTAATTATTTACAGGTTAATGGCCGTCATGCGCGTAAAAGCCTCCAACAGCAAATCAAAGCCAGCTCCAGCCGTTGAAACCAGCGAGTCGATCAACGACCAAATCGCTGCGTTCCTTAAGTCCGGCGGGGAAATCCAGCAAATTGCCAAAGGGGTCAGCGGCCAGACATTCGGCCCGTCCAAGCAGATCAGCCTGGGCAAGAAGTAATCATCGCGTCACCTGGTCCCAAAGCGCTTTGAGCTTCGAAGCGCTTGGACTGGAACCTCCCCGCTAGCCCTCATCCCTGCAAAAATCGACGAACGGCCCTCGCTGCCGAGCATTCGCCGGTATGCTTGCACCTCTCTAGCTCAAGTGTTTCAGCTTGATGTCCGTTACTGCTCCTCGCTATCCATGGAGTGAAGCATGCGCATCCCCATTGTTGCCCTGACGCTCAGCCTGCTGGCGTGCCCCTTCGCCCATGGGCAGGTGTTCCAGCGCGAACTCGGCGACTTCGACCTCAAACTCGGCACCACGCCCAGCCGCAGTATGGCCGAGGGGCTGGTCACACCTTCGAGCACCGGCTCGTTTCATGGCGGCCTGGACCTTAGCCACGACAGCGGCTGGTACGTGGGCCAATGGTCGCCAAGCGTTGGCCTGAGCCCTTCGAGCAAACTTGAGGTCGATTCCTACATGGGTTTCAAACAGCCCTTCGACCAGACCCTGGGTTACGAAATCGGCCTGATCCACTACAGCTACCCCACCCTCGACACGCTCGACAGCCAGGAGTTCTTCGGCGGCCTGACCATGCTGGGCAGCCGTTTCGGCGCAGCCTTCAGCAACGACCCGGACAAACAGAACAGCACCTTGTTTGCCGACTTGGGCGGCAACGTGCCGTTTGGCATTGGCGTCAGCGCCAAGTACACCACCCACCAGTACAACTCACCCGTCTCGGTGGAGGACGGTTATGTAGGCAGTTTCAGCGATTGGTCGTTGAAAATTTCCCGCCCTTGGAAGGGTATTGACCTGGACCTGATCTACAGCGACTCAAGCTTGAGCGGCAGCCGTTGCTCAGCCTACTCCGGCCACAACAGCGAATGCGACGGCCTGCTGACCCTCAAGATGGCACACCCTTTTTACTAACCCTTTTTACTAAGCGTTACTTATTCGATCGGCTGAACTGCCGCGCACCTGCCATGCTCAAACAAGACAGTTACGCCTTTGCAACCCATGCCTTCGCAAGGACTCGCTCATGTCGCGCTGGTTCACCCGCATCGCCCTGTTCATGGCCCTGCTGCTCACCGTCACCGCCTGCAGCCGCGTGGGCCTGGCCTACCGCAATCTCGACCTGATCATCCCCTGGACGCTCAACGACTATCTGGACATCAATGGCGAGCAAAAGGACTGGTTCAACGACCGTCTCAATGAACACTTGAACTGGCATTGCACCACACAACTGCCCGGCTACCTTGACTGGCTGGACCGCTTGAAGAACATGGTGCAGACCAATCAGGTGACCGACCAGGCCCTGCAGCAGCGTGCCCGGGAAGCCAAGGCCGCCATCGCCGAAACCGCTCGGGAAATCACGCCATCGGCCATCGAGCTTTTGCAGGGGTTGAACGACGATCAGGTCGCGGACATGGACGCCGCGTTCGTCAAAGACCAGCGCAAACGCCAGCAGCAATACCTCAAGCCGACCTTGCAGCAGCAAATCCAGGAACGCAGCGAACGCATGGAGAAACGCCTGAATGACTGGCTCGGCCCGCTCAGCGAAACTCAGCGCCAACGCGTGCAGGACTGGTCTCGCGCCTTGGGCGATCAGAACCAGCAATGGATCGCCAACCGCGCGCACTGGCAAAACCAATTCAGCGAAGCCGTGGCCCAGCGCCACCGCCCCGATTTCCCCCAGCGCATCGAGCAACTGCTGGTCGACCGCGAAAGCCTATGGACCCCCGCCTACCGCCAAGCCTTCGACAAAACCGAAGCCCAGGCCCGCAGCCTGCTGGTGGACATAATGGCCGACAGCACTGCGACGCAGCGCGAACATTTGCTGAGAAAGATCGACCGGGTGAAAAAGGATTTCAGTGATTTAAAGTGCCTGAAGGCGGCACGCACCTAAAACCACCTAAAAGCCAATGTGGAGGGAAAACAGATGTGGGAGCGGGCTTGCTCGCGAAAGCGATATGCCAGTTAACAGTTATGTCGACTGATACGCCGCTTTCGCGAGCAAGCCCGCTCCCACAGATCTGTGTTCGGCTCTAGGCAATCTGCGCCTTCGAAGCCACCTCATCAAAAGTAAACTCATCCAGCGCATCATCCTGCTCATCCAGCACCTGGCGCGGATGATCATTGCCCGGGATGCTGCTGTCGATCAGGCTCAGCAACCGCGAGCCACGAGGCGTCAGCACAAAGTTTTCGCCATTACCGCCCTCTTCCTCCGGCCGAGGCTCAATATAGCCACGCTCCAGCAGCAACTTTTCGTACTCCCCGGCGACCGCTTTCAGATGATCGAGGTTCTCGATCTCCTCGCCTGCAGCCGCTTTCTCAGCCGCATACCGCTCCGCATAAGGCCGAGGGGTAAAGCTGTGGCCGGCACCGTTCTGCACTTCGTGCAACAACAGCTCGATCAAGTCCCAGTTATAAGTCGTCATCTTGGTCCATCCTCCAAAGAGTGAGATGCCTACTTAAAGTGTGACCCAGGCGCTGCGCCGCCGTTCAGCCGGGCTTACCGGTGGGCTATTTCACAAGCCGACCAACGGCCTGTCGAATTCACCCAGGGCCAAACGACCACTGACAGAAGTGCCGAATCAGCGGCTCTGCCACGCAGGAGAATTCACCATGAACGTAGAAAATCATGCCGTCGTCTCGCGGGAAGAATGGCTCGCCGCCCGTCGTCAGCACCTGATCCACGAAAAAGCCTTCACCCGCGAACGCGACAAACTCAGCGCCGAACGCCGCGCCCTGCCCTGGGTAAAAATCGAAAAACCCTACCGCTTCCAAGGCCCCCACGGCGAACTGAGCCTGGCCGACCTGTTCGGCGGCCGCAGCCAACTGATCATCTACCACTTCATGTTCGGCCCCGGTTGGACAGAAGGCTGTGATGGCTGCTCGTTCCTGTCCGACCACATCGACGGCGCCAACCAACACCTGGCCCACCACGACGTCGCCGTGGTCGCCGTCTCCCGCGCCCCGTTCGCCGAATTCCAGCCGTTCAAACGCCGCATGGGTTGGACCTTCGACTGGGTCTCGTCAAACGGCTGCGACTTCAACTACGACTTCGGCGTCAGCTTCAAAGCCGAAGACACCGCCAGCGGAAAAGCCACCTACAACTACGAAAAAACCGACACCACCGAAGGCGAACTCCCAGGCCTGAGCGTCTTCTATCGCAACGAAGCCGGCGACATCTTCCACACCTACTCCACCTACGCCCGCGGCCTGGACATTCTGGTCGGCACCTACAATTACCTCGACCTCACGCCCAAGGGCCGCAATGAAGACGAAATCATGGATTGGGTGCGGCATCATGATAAATACGAGGAAGCGAAGCCTCATAGTTGCTGCCACGACTGATGCGCCAACCCGCCCAGTCGAGCGAGATCTCCGTGGCGAGGGAGCTTGCTCCCGCTCGACTGCGTGGCAGTCGCCTTCTATACCTGCCAACGTAAATAGCGAAGTAATGAAAGATGGGCAACTGAGGACCACCTGTTTTCCAGGCGAGAACCGGACCAGATCACGATTGAAAAAGACAGGCCGATCTCGATTGGTCTGTCTCAAATCCCCACGTCCGGAGACGTTCGAGGTTGATTCAGGCGAAAGCGAGCTTTCTTACCTGCAACAAATCAACATGCTGACGAGCCACCCACAGATCATAAGCATCCTGCATCGCCAGCCAACTCTCCGGCGAACGGCCAAGCGCTACAGACAGCCGCAGCGCCATTTCAGGCGAAACACGGCTAGTGCCCTTTAAGACACGGCTCAGTGTCGAGGGAGCTACACCGAGCTTTTCCGCCAGCTCACGACCACTGATACCGTTCGGCTCCAGATAAATCTCGGCAATGAACTCCCCGGGATGGGGAGGGTTGTGCATGTTCATCAGTGATAATCCTCGTAGTCCAGGACGTAAGCGTTTCCGTCGCGAAACTCGAACGTCAGCCGCCAGTTGCCGTTCACCATGACTGACCAGCGTCCACGCATTTCGCCTTTTAGCGGGTGAAGGCGGAAACCGGGGATATCCATGTCATCAATCGTCATGGCTGTATTCAAGGCCGCTAGCTGCATTCGTAGCCGCTTGGCGTGAGCGGGTTGCACGCCTGCCGTACTACCCGTTTCGAAGAGCTTGCGTAGCCCTTTGTGTTGAAAAGACTTGATCATGGGAAAGCCTAGCATGTTGCGCAACACGCAACAAAAATATGATATCCCTCAAGACGCTCAAGACATGTATTTAACGACTAGCCACATTGAGGGGGGATCGAAGAGGGAAACTATGGCCTCCGGCTTAGTGGCTTTTCGGGGGGAGATGATGTGGATCACATTGCCGCCCCGTTCGGTGGACACGACCATGCCAATCAACGCTTTGATCGAGACGATGGTTCGACGCGGGTGTCTGTTTACCGAAGACTACTGTCGAAGCCGTCCTTCTAAAATCAGACGCATCCCGTAAAAAAGTACGAAAGATCCTGCACAGAGGTGGAAAACTCCTGCGAAACGGACAGATAGGATTACAACAGGTCGTAGTAAAGGAAACGGGGATTTGTTCCGTTATCGCGATGAGGTATGAAGAGACCAAGCCCACATGGCTGCTGATACGGCTAAAACACAATACTCAGGCCGAGCACCGCCCCGTGGCGAGGGAGCTTGCTCCCGCCCGACTGCGCAGCAGTCGCCTGCGTTGCCTGACCCAAAGCCGACAACCGCTAGGCCAAAGGTCCTACATGAAGCACGGAAAGCGGTGTCTTGTAGCTCAAGAGCAGATCGCCCTATAGTCCCTCGTCGCCCAAAAAGGCGGCCGGGTTTGGCGACCCGATCTACAGAGAGACTCATCACTTTCGAGGCTCTGATTATGACCAGATACATGCCCATCACTGGAATCGACTGCACCCCGGCCACCCTGCTCATCGACACCGAAGCCCCCCTCGACGTCCTTTTCGAAACTGCTGATTACCGCATCCGAACCGTGACCCAGTTATTGGAAAACATCGCGTTTCGTTCGGATATCAGCTCCGATACTCTGGTGCTTTCTGACTTTTGCAAAATGCTGACGATAGCGCTGCGCGACGGGTGTGATGTTATGGATGTGATTGGGAGGCGGTTACGGGCGCAGGCTGCGGAATAAAGGAAACTGGGCGACTTGGCGGTCGCCCGTTTCAGACAGTCAGTGTGTGTTCGCAACTATCACCGTAGACCAAGGCCAGCCTTTTTTCATCTTTTCCGTAGTCGTATCAGCTAGTTAGCTGTTAAGTAAGTGCCATTCAAATCTGTCCCCTTTTTCCTCCCCTTTTTCCCTTTTTTGGTCACCCCCCTACCGCCCCATAAAATGCTCCTGCCCCTGTCTCTTTACGGCCTACTCACACTTATTCAGTCGCTCGCGAACAACATTTAGCGCCGGTAGATAGGCAATTGTATTTTCGCTCATCTCTTCAATACAATCAGACCATCTGTAGACCCTGAAGCGGCCATAAAAAACTGACACCAGACGTAGTAACAGCATGTCGTCTACAGACGTACCGCCCTCGTCCAACCCAAAGATGATAAGTGTTTCGCGTGCGGCCTCTATAGACAAAGGACAGCCTTCATTCAGCAAGTACTCCTCCAGCGCTTGCCCTTTAAATACTTCAATTCTTATCCAGGGCTCACTTTCCTGCTTGATACTCCATCGACTATCTATTTCCCACTTGTTGACTTTCAAGTCTAGAAAACTGCACTCATTGATAAATTCATGATCTTGGACATAGGAGACAGGCACATCCCCCCAAGCCTGACTGATCAAGAATGCTCTGTCAGGCAAGATAGATCCCGCATCCAAAACCACAGCGTATCTATTTTTCACTACATATTTCCTGTCTCTTGTAAACGTTTCAGGCCTTTCTCAGCGTTTTTGACCAATTGATCTCTTGCTGACTGGGGCAGTCGTTTGAATGCTGTATTAATCTGGGGGGCCAATGGTTTAGATAGATCCGGTCTGAAGTCTACGATCGAGTCTTTCCCTCCGCCCGACTGTATTTGAAGCTTACCATTAGGTTCAATATCAACCCGTAATAGTCGCTTACGCCCACCTATAACGGCCTCTACTGGCTGACCAATCGTTTCACTCGCTTTAATTATACCTTTTGTACCACCATTACCCGCACTGCCTACCGAGCTTTTACCCAGAATAGCCATACCCAGGGTAATCTTCAGCTCGGTCAACAACGTCGCTCGCTCATTCAGCGACAACTGCCGTCCAGCCTGTTGATCAAGCCAACTGGTTTCCTTAACCCATTGATCGACCCCCGCCAACTCGCTCGGCGTCAACCAGCCTTCCTTGAGGTTCTTCGCAAAGGCCATTTGCTTATCTGAGGTAAACAGCGCTCCCCAGCCATCAACCCCCTGCGATGGAACGGCAACAGCCCCAGGGTTCCCTGTAAGCAACCCAGCCATATCGTAAGAGACGTTACGCCGCAGGAAGTCCAGTAGATCCTTGGCGACGGGAGCCTCCAGCGAAACCGCGCTTTTCTGGATGCCTTCTACGCAAGCTCTACTTTCGCAGGCATTGATGGCCATGGAACGCTGAGCAGATAGTTCTTCATAGCGCCCGACAATTTCGCGGATGTTCGCGGCGCTACAACCTCCTGTCGTCCGACAACCCTGAAGCTCTTTGAGCAGGCGCTCTGCTGATGGGTGGTCGAGGTTGTTGTACTGCGTTGCGTTTGCCGTCACTGCCGCAGCGGCAGATGCATCGCCCCCTGTAAAGGCCGCCGTCAATACGCCTATGAGTTGGGAGGCCGCGAGCAGTTTTGTTACGCCTTGCTGATATTCCAGGCTGTTTCTATCTACGCCGACCGGTAATAATTTGTCGGCAAGAGCGTCCACCAACGCCTCATTCGCCCCAGCAGCAATAGCGCCTGTGCGGAAATCCCCGCCCATGGCCTCCGCCATCAATCCACCCAGCGCCGCATGCATCACAACTTTTGAAAGTTTGCCGTCGTCAAAGACAGTGATATCACCAATTTTATTGGCCGAAACCGCCCCACCAATACTGATGGCCGAACCCAACGCAGAAGCCACCAGGTTGTCCTTCAGACTCCCCCCCATGATTGCTGTCTTAGCGGCAGCGTCAGCGGCCACTTTGATCGCCACGCTCTGTGCGCTGGCGAGATCAAACTTCAGATCCGTAGCACTAAACCCGAACTGCGATGCGATCCCCGCTGATGCACCTGCCAGCACATAGCCTTTCAGGCTCTCGGATGAAAAGACATCCTTGAAGACTGCACCCACGTTACCTTGATTATTAATCGCACTGACCGCTGCGCCGCTGGCCATTGAAGTCAGCACAGCGGAGGCCATTATGTTCCCCAGCCCGGCCCCAACAGTGGAACCAACGGCAGCTCCCCCCGTAAGCGCTGCACCGGATGCGATCCCGCTTGCCGCCATCGCCGTGCCTGAGCCCGCCGTCGCACTCGCTGCTGTTCCCACCGCTGCGCTTGCCGTGCCGGCCGTCAGAACAGTGACGATAATAATCACCGCCAGCATCGCCGCCGGCCCCATGCCCGAGCTGCTGTATTTGAACGACTCGTGGGTTTCCTTGATCAACTGCCAATCCACATCGCCACGCGCCTCGGCTTCCTTGAGCCAGGCCAACTGCGGATCGGCCTTGACCATGGCGTCGATGGTCTGGCTGACGGTGTTCTGGTTGATCTTCTTGATGTCGATATTCAAGCCATTGACGGCGTTGATGACCAGGTCGCCCTGGGCGATCAGTTGGCTTTGGCGCAAGGTTTCGTCGGTGTTACCGCGCCCCTTGGCGGAGTTCCAGGTCATACTGTTGCGGCTTTTCTGATGGCTCTCCTGATGGAGGTCCTTAACGCCTTCAAAGGTGATGGCGCCGCCACTGGTCAAGTTGATGTCCTGAGCACTTTCAAGCTTGGCCACCTGATAGCGTTGGTCACCACCGCTGAGCACGGTCAGATCACCACCGGTGCTGATTTGCGTACCGATATTGGTGACGTGGGTGACTTCATCGCGTTGGGTTTTCTTGCTACCCCAACTGCCTTTTTTCTTCATGTCGTACAGCGAATAGCTGCTGTTCTGCGCCGCAAGCAGTTCGACTTTTCCTGCCGCCACCAGATACGCTTCGTCCCGCGCCGTTATCCGGCTGGACACCAACGCCATGTCACCGCCGGCACTAAGCGATACGTCGCCCCCCGCCTCGACGGTGGCAGCCACTTGAGTGACCTTGTCTTGCTGACGGGTTGTCTTGCGGATTCTGGAATAGCTGTGACTTTCATCGGCAGCGGAAGACAGCAGCAGGTTTCCGGCCGCGGTCATCGACACGTCGCGCTTGGCCGCGATGTCACTGGCGACCACGGCTATGTCGCGTCCGCTCTTGAGCGTCAGGTCCCGCCCAGCTTCGATGCTGGCGCTGTGCTGGGTGATCGTTTCGTTACGGAAGCGAGACTGGCTGCCAGAGTCGCGCTCTTGCACGGCAAGAGCACTGATGTCGCGAGTAGCATCAATGTACGTATCGCCGCCACTTTTCATCACCCCACCGGCATTGACGGCATCACGGCCGGCCGAGATCGTCAGATCGTTGGCGGCTTCGATCCGGGCGGCGCTGTCGACATAATCGCGGTGTAGCGTGGTGCTGGAGTACCGTGAGTCCAGCGTCGTCGCGGTACGCTCGTTAATCACGTCGCCACTGACCGCCACGAGGTTCACATCACGCCCGGCGATAATCCCGCCGGCTTTGTTCACCAAGTTGTTGCCGGCCAGCAGGTCCAGCCGATTCCCCGCTTCCACCAACCCGCTATTAACCAGGTCATTGCCCGCAGTGGCGGAGAGATTGTTACTGGCCCGCAACGTCCCGGAGTTGGTCAGGTCCTTGCCCGCGATCAGCGTTACATCAGTGCCTTGAATCAACGCGCCGTTGGCGGCCAACCGGTTGTTGGCGTTGGCCATGTACAGCACCGGCACCAACACTTTCTCGCCATTCACTTCATGCTCTTCGAGCCAAACGATGTCATGGGTCAGGGCGGCGACCTGCTGTGCGGTGAGGGTTACGCCCACCGCCAGGTTCAGTTGATCCTTGCTGGCGATGGCGTTGTTCATGAGGTACTTGAACATCGCTTCGTCGGAGGTCTGGCCATCGATGAAACGCTGGCCGGTGCGAGCGACGACGGCCTGCTGGACAAGGCGCTGTTCGTAAAGGCCATCACCCAGGCGTTTGGCGGCAGTATCTGGATCGTAACCCAGGTTTTTCAGCAGATAATCCGAACTCATGAACTGGTTGAGGTTGGTAAGTACCGGATTGGTTTCGATCAGGTATTTGTGGGCGTTGGAGGGTGTTTTGGTGTCCGGCAGACCGGTGACACGGTTAACAGGTTGCTTGAGCGACGTCGCCTTGATGTCGATGCTCAGGCCGGCTCCGGTTGCGGCAGAAAGAACCGAGGCGTCAAAAGCACTGGCGTTTTCCATGGCCTGCAACGGCACACGCTTTACCGGAAGGACAGCCCGCTGGCTGTCTGAAACGGCGGCAGGGCCGTTGACCGATAGGGTGCGCGGGCCATCGGCAACAACCGTCGTACGTTGTAACGCATCGACGTTTGCACTGCTCAGACTCCAGCCCTGCGACCCCGTCGGTGCCAAGGAAATCGACTTGGTTGTCGCCCCCTGATCACTAAGGCGAAACAGCCCATTTTGCCCCGTCGGCAATACGAAACCCGGCAGGCTCAATGGATTGACCTGTTGCTTGGAAAGATCAGGCGGTAGTTGGCTGTTGAGATGCACCAGTAACGGTTTCCCGGTGCCACCACCCAGCGTGTTCTGCCGACGATCAACACCCGCGCTGAAGGCATAATCTTCGTGTACGACGCTGTTGCTCAGGTTTTGCGCCGCATTGATGCTGACCTTGCCACCCGCCTGGACGATAGCCGATTGAACAGAGCCTCCATCCCGGGAAACTTCCACGTCGCTGCTCACGTTAAAGCGGGTGAGCTGGGCAGGAAGAGGCAGCAGGTTGTCGGGGTCGTATTCGGACGTTTCATAGCGCTCAGGCTTATGCCATGCGCCATATCTATCCAGTTTGCGCCTGGTTACGCTATCCACCAGGATCATGCGCTCCTCTTCACTACCTTTTTGGTAGTACCTTTCCATCGCGTAGTCGGTGGTTCGAAATTGCCCGACATCATCGATGTAGTGAAAGGTCAACGGCCCGTTGTCGTTGCGCTTGTTGAACTCCCACATCGCCCCAAGGGCAAACCGGTTATGCGTACCGTCGGTAATCCCCGGCGCACTGAAAATCCGTGTGCGCTCGATGGTTCCACTGGCCGCACCGATATTGCTGAAGTTGTTGGCCGCGATGGTGATGTTACGAGCCGCCGTCACTTCGCTGCGGCTGTTGAGGAAGTCCCCACCATTGAAGGTGAAGTTACCGCCTGCGGTCAGTTTGGCCGTTGGCGACTGGTCGACCACTGACCCTTCGTAGATTTCACGCAACCCGTAGTCGACGTAATAGGTGTCGCCGCTGCAATCATTGCAATGCACGGCAATGAATGACGAGATCAGCTTGCGGGCAACTTCGAATTTTTCGCCACGGTTGTTCAGGGTCGTGGCATTGATGGACATGTCCCCGGCGCTTTCCATGACCCCGGAGATGTTCTCCAGCACATTGGCCCGCGCCGCGCCGTTATAGCCTTTAACAATGAGATCACCCAGGCTGTAGAAGTCGCCATAACTGTTGGTCACGCTGCCGACTTCCAGCGCGGTGTCATCCCCGCTAAAAATCAGCCCATGGTCGTTCATCAAAGAAGGCGTTTTTACCCGCAATGACTGCGCGCTGCCCAGGGTGCCGGTGTTGTTCAGGCTCCCCGCCTCAACAGTCAGCCCCCCATTGGATGTCAACCTGCCCGCATTGCTTAGCTGTCCGCCAACCTTGACCGTGGTGGCACCGCCACCGGCAATGCTGGAGGCCGCATTGAGGTTCAACTGCGCAGCGCTCAGGTACAGGTCGCCAAGGCTCGACACCCGACCGTTGCCGCCATAGCTACCGCCCAGTTGCAGATCCAGGCTGGCGTCGCTGGCGATCAGTCCGTTGTTGATCCAGTTTGTCCCGCGGCCTTGCAAATGCCTGGTGGCCAACAGTTGGCCGCTGGCCGTCTGGGTGAAGTTGTTGACGTTGACGTTCAACCGCCCGGCCTGGATCACGCTGGAGTTGGTCCAGGTGTCGGCATTCAGAGCCAACGTACCGCCGGTGGTGATACCGCCGCCGGCACCCATCACGTTGGCGGTGGAGATATCGAACGTGCCAAGGCCTACGTGGTTGAGTTGACCGCCGCCGTTGAGGAAGCTGCCGACGGCCAGTGTGAGGTCGGTGTTGGCGGTTTCCAGGACACCATTACGGTTGTCCAGCAGGCCGCCAATCTGGAAGCTGGTTTTGCCTGTGTTGCCGAGTGAACGAAGCTGTCCGGCCTGGTTATCGAGGCTGATCGCCTTGGTGGTCAGTTGGGTGTCGCTTTCGATGATACCGGCGCGGTTGTTCAAGGCTCCGGTGAGGCTCAAGTTGACAGTGTCACCGGCAATCTGACCGCTGGCGTTGTTCAGGCTTGTGCCAATCACGCCGGCCAGGCCCTTGGCGTAGAGCGCGCCCTCTCGGTTTTCGAAGGCAGCGCTGGTAACGCTGGCGTCGGAGCCTTGCGCCGAGATCCATCCGCCGATGTTGTTCAGGCCGGCCAGGGCGGTGAGTTTCAATGCCTGGCCCTGGATGATACCGCGCTGATTGCTGTTATTGAGGTCATAACCGTTGCGCAATACGCCAACGGTCCGAGCTTCCAACGCGCCCGCGATGCTCGACAATATGCCACCACGGTTGTCGATATTGGCGGCCTTGACGAAGGTCGTTCCGCTTTGAGCGATGACTTTGCCGCTCTGGTTATCAAAGTCGCCGCTGATATCGAGGGTCAGGCCGTTCTCGCCCTGAATCGTGCCTTTGCCGTTGAGGAGGCTGCCCGCCTGGACCTGCACGTCGGCCTTCTGGCTGTAGATCAGTCCGTTGGCGTTGTTGCGCACCGCACCGCTGGCTGTGACCAGCAGAGCATCGTTGGCCGCGACAGTCCCGCCTAGGCTGTTGTCCAGGGTTTGGGTCAGCAAGGTCAGTGTGCTTTGGCCGGCGAGTTGACCTTTCTGGTTGCTGAGATCGGTCACGCCCTTAATCAGCATCGGGCCGGCGCCGGCCAGTTTGCCGTCATTGTTGTTCAAGCTACCGAGCAGGCTCAGCGTCAGTGCAGCATTGCCAACGATCTGCCCAGCGCGGTTATCCAGGGAGTTCATATCGGCATTGATGGACTGTTGCGCGTTGACGGCACCACCGACGTTGGTCAACCCGGTGGCGGTGATATCAAGCCCCGCGCTACTGTCAATGAGGCCGCCTTGGCCATTCTTGAGCTCGCCTTCAAGCTCTAGTGTCTGCCCCGCGCCACTGCTGAGGATGCCTTTGTTGCTGTTGTCCAGGCTCTTTGATTTGACGCTGAGTTTGCCCTGGCTGGCCAATGCACCGGCATTGCTGTTGAGCAGCGCCTCCTTGAGGTCCACGGCAACATCACCGCTGCGACTCGAAAGCGTGCCGTTGTCGCGGTTATCCAGGCTGTCGCCTTCAACGGTCAGGCCTTGCCAACCAGAGATCAGCCCTTTCTGGTTGATCAGAGTCGTGCCGGCGACGCCCAATTGCTGGCTGCTGATCAACTTGCCAGAACTGTTGTTCAAGGCGCGGCCGATGACATTGAACCCCTGGCTGCTGGATATTTCCCCTTTCTGGTTGTTGAGGTCACGCAGACGGTTGAAGGTCAGCGGTCCCTTGGCGGTCAGCAGCCCATTGCTGTTGTCAAAGTCGCCGTTGGCAAGGTCCACGGTGACGGCCTTGTCCCCGAGCAAGCGTCCGGCCTGCTGGGTCAGGCCGGCCAGCGTCAGGTTGATATCGCCCTTGGCCGAGACTTCGCCATCGTTGCTGGAGTCCAGTTGGGTGCCGGTCAGCGTCAGATTGCCCTGGCTGTTGATCAATCCGCCTTCACGGTTGTTCAGCGCCTGGGTGTCGAGGGTGACAGCGTCGACGCCGAGCACCGTGCCGCCCTGGTTGTTGAAATCACCACTGGTGAGCGTGAGGGTCTGGGCCGCACTGATCAGACCCTGAGTGTCGTTGCGCAACAAGCCATCGGAGGTCAGTTCCAGATTGCCTCGGCTGACCAAGCTACCGCCGCTGTTGTTCAAACTGGCCGCCCGTACATCAAGGGCCGCCGCGCCGATCTGACCCTTGAGGTTGTTCATCACGTTGGTGATGCGCAAAGTCAACGCCTGGTTGCTCAGCAGTTTGCCGCCGCTGTTGTCCAGGTTCTGTGCGGTCAGGGTGAATGCTTGGGCGCTGGAAATTTCACCGCCCTGGTTGTTGATGCCGTTGAGTTGCTTGAGCAGCAGAGCGCCCGGTGTGTTGATCAAGCCGCCCTGATTGTTGAGTTGGCCATTGTGCATGTCCAGACTGAGGCGGGTATTGCTGAACAACTTGCCGCCCTGCTGATCAAGGCCAGTGACCGACGCGGTCAAGGCGCCCTGACTGCCGATACGGCCGTCTTCCTGGTTAGTGACCTGGCCCGCGATGAGGTCCAGCGTGGCGGCACTGGTCACACGACCGCCCTGGCTGTTGTCGAACGCGCCGGTGGTGACCGTTACCGCGCCCTTGCCGCTGATGCTGCCACTCTGGCGGTTGTCGAGGCTGGCACTGTTCAGCGTGAGCGCGCCATCGGTGATCAGGTTGCCACCCTGGTTGTTGATGCGCGTGTCGCTGGTGAGTTTCAGATCGGCCGCACTGGAAAGACTGCCTTGGGTGTTGATCAGTTCGCCGGTCTCGACGGTCAAGGTGCCTTCGCTGCTGACCTGGCCCTGGCTGTTGTCGAATGCGTCGGTCAGGTCCAGGTGTATGCCCTGCACACTCAACAGATTGCCGCCGGTGTTATCCAGCGAACGCCCCTCAACGTTCAGGGTGGTGGTGGCGCTAAGCAGGCCTCTGTTGCCGTTGAGCAGTTGATCGATGGTCAGCTTCATAGCTTGGCCGGCGAAGGCCTTGCCACCATCGCGGTTATCGAATTTCTTGCCGATGATCGACAAGTCAGAATTAGTGGTGAGTTCGCCGCCACGGTTATCGACGTCATCAACCGTCAGGGTCATGGCTTGGCTTGCGCCCAGCAGACCGTTCAAGCGGTTATCGAGCGTGTCGGCGGTGACCTGCAAGGTGCCGGTCGTGATCAGTTGGCCTTTGCTGTTGTCCAGAGACGCCACCTGAACAATGGCGTCAGCCTTGCCGGCGATTTCACCGGTGCGGTTATTCAGGGTTTCGGCGACCAGCAGAAGCTCACCGTCAGCGACCACGGTGCCGCTCTGGTTATCCAGAGCTTTGTCGGTTCGCAGTTCCAGTCGATCGAAGCTGCTGATCAGGCCTTCATTGTTGTTGAGGTTTGCGCTGCGACTGTCCAGAGAAGCAGCGGAGATCACCCCCTTGATGTTATCCAGGGCCTGCGTAATGCGCAGGGTCAGGCCTTGGTTGCTCAGCAGTTTGCCACCGTTGTTGTTCAGGTCGCTGGCGGTTACCTTGAACGCCTGCTGGCTGGATATCTCGCCGCTCTGGTTGTTCACGCCGCTGAGGTTTTTCAGCATCAGCAACGGCGCGTTAATCAACCCACCCTGGTTGTTCAGTTGACCGTTGTTCAGGTCCAGGCTCAGGCTGGTTTGGCTGAACAACTCACCGCCCTGTTGATCAAGCCCGGTGACCGAAGCGGTCAAGGCTTTTTGGCTGGCAATGCGTCCGGCGGCATTGTTGACCTGCTTGGCGGTGAGATCCAGGGTGGTACCGCTAATGAACCGACCACCCTGACTGTTATTCATATCGCCAGTGGTGACGGTGGTGGTGTCTTTGCCGGAGATCAGGCCTTTCTGGCTGTTGTCCAGGCTGACGCTGTCGACCATCAATGTGCTGTCGGTGCTGATCGAGCCGCCGCGGTTGAGCAAGGCGCCACGACTGGTTACGGACAACGCACCGGCGCTGCCAAGGGTCGCACCGGTGTTGTCCAGGCTCTGAGCGTTGACGGTCAGCGCCCCTTCACTGTTGATCAACCCCTGGGTATTGAGCAAGGCATCGTCGAGGGTGATGTCCAGCCCTTTCAGGCTGTTAAGGCTGCCACCGCTGTTGTCCAGCGTTGCACCGCTGAGGACCGTCGAACCCTGAGCAACGATGAGGCCTTTGTTCTGGTTGATCAGTTTGGCAACGGCCACTTCCAGATCGGTAGCGGCAAGAATTTTTCCTGCTTCACTGTTGTCCAGACGCTGGCCGTCGATGTCCAACAACAGACTGCTGGACAGCTCGCCGGCGCGGTTGTCAATGTCCTCGACCTTCAACGTCAGCGCTTTAGTGGTGCCGATCAACCCGCCATTGCGGTTATCGAGGGTAGTACCGGTCAGCTTCAGATTGCCCTGGGCGACCAGTTCACCGCCCTGCTGTTGCAGTAGACCGATGGTGGCGGTGAGGTCGTTCTGGCTCGAGATCCGTCCGGCCGCGTTTTGCACTTCATCGGCATTGAGGGTGACCGGCCCTACGGCACTCAACAAGCCACCAGCGTTGTCCAGGCGTGTGCCTTCATAGGCGATGCCGGTCTTGCCACTGATCAGACCTTTATCACGGTTATCCAACTGACCGACCTGAAGTTTCAGGTGCTTGTCCGCCTGGATCACGCCACCACGGTTATCGGTCGAATGGCCGGTTACGGTCAGGGTGTCTTTGCCGCTGATCTTGCCGCCTCGATTGTCGAAGCTAGCGCTACGCACATCCATCGCGCCCTTGGCGACGATTTCACCTTTGTTCTGGTTATCCAGCAAACCGCTGATACGAGTGGTAAGGGTGCCGTCACTGACCACCACCCCAGCGTCACGGTTGTCGAGGCTGGCCGCGCGTAGGTCAACGTTTTTGCCCGAGCCCAGCAGACCATCGCGATTGTCCAGAGCGCCGCTGAGGTCGATGCTCAGGCCTAGGTCGCCGAGGATCTGACCGCTACGGTTATTCAGTGCGGTGCCGTTGAGGCGGGTGATGCCGGCACTGGAGATTTCGCCGTTACTGTTATTCAGTTGGCCGATCGCCCCGGTCAGATTCCCGGTGCTGTTGATTACTCCATTGGTGTTGAACACCTGACTGACCGTCACGCTCAGCGCGCCGCTGCTCAGCACCCGCCCCTTGTTCTGGTTATCCAACGTCCCGGCTTTTACCGTGCCGGTTTGCCCGGCGCTCAAGGTCCCGCCCTGGTTGTTCAGGGTCTTTGTAACATTGGCCGTCAGATTGCGGCTGGCGATCACGCTCTTGCCGTTGTTGCTGAGGTTTTGCGCCGTGAGGCTCACATCCCCCGCCGCATTGCGCGAGTTGTCGGCATTGACCCCGGCCTCAATGATGCCGTTGTTACTCAACTGCCCACCGGCGCCCAGGGTGATGGTGTTACGCGCTGCGAGGGTTTTCTGGTTGGTCAGGTTGCCCTGGGTTTGCGCGTTCAACGTGGTGCCGGCGTAGACCGGACCACGGGCGTCGAGGCTCGCAGCCTTGACCTTGACGGCGCCAGTGGCCGAGGTGTCGACCAGGCTCAGATGGCCGTTGGCGTCGAGCTGGATGTCGCCGCCACTGGCGATTAGCTTGCCGTCCAGCTTCACGCCGACCCCGGCTTCGGTGCCCACCAATTTGATCGCCCCGGCATACATCCCACCCAGCGCCGACGAGTCGATGGCCAGTTGCGGTTTGGCGCTGCCGTCCTCGGCCCGGGCAGTGGCGTTGAGGGTGGTGGCGTTGACGTCATTGCGCCCGGCCACAATCGTCAGATTTTTCGCCTGGATCTCGGCATTGATCTTGGCGCTGCGAGTGATGATTTCGAAGTGGTCGACGTTGTTAGCGTTGAGGCCTGCGCCTTCGATGGCAACGCTGCCTTTATCCACCTGGTAGCGATCCAGCCGACCGTTTTCCACCACCGGTTTGCCGGTGCTCAGGGTCACCTTCGGGCTGTTGATGAAACCGCAACCGTTGCAACTGATGCCATAAGGGTTGGCGACGATGACATGAGCCGACTGCCCCGCCACTTCGGTGTAGCCGCGCAACTGGCTAGGGTTGCCGCCGTTGACTTCGTTGAGGATGGTCTTGGCCGCCGCGCCGTTGAGGTTCGAGTTGCCGAGGATGATCCCGCCCAACTGGGTGGACTGGGTGCGGGCGGTGGCGTTGTTGAGGATTACGCCGTTGCTGCCGACGTTGTAGTCCTTGAACTGATTGTGGGACAGACCGTTGCCGTTGGGTTTGGCGATGTTGACGATGGGCACGCCGTTACCGGCCCGGTCCAGACCAGTACCCGGTGCGCTGACCACGATCCCCTCGGCCTGGGCCCACAGCGGTTGCCAGAACATGACGTTGGCCAACAGGAACGCCAGGCCGCGCTTGGGCATGCCCCAGAAGTGTTCGCGGGTTTGCAAGGCAGCAGAAGGCTGGCGGGCCAGGAAGGCGTGTTGACGGTCGTCCATGATCGAGTCTCGTTGCAGCAGGAATTAGAGGAATACATCCATGCGGAAGTAGATCGGCGCTTCGCGCTCGGTCAGGGCATCCGGGCGTTCCAGGGAATGGGCGAAGGTGACGCTGGCACTCAGGTGCTGGCCGCGGGCGAACAACTCCAGCGAATTGCTCGACATGCGCCCGTGCTGGTCGCCGTTGTAGCGGTCGCCGCGAATTACGCCCTGGTCGTAACCGAGGCTGGTGCCGTATTCAGCGAACACCGGGCGCAGCCATTCCAGCGTCACCGGGCGGCTCCAGCGCAGGTCGTTGCGCCAGTAACCGCCGCTATCGCCAGACAAGGACTGATCCTTGTAACCGCGAATCGACGATTGCCCGCCCAGGCTCATGCGCTGGGGGCTGAACAGCACGTCCTCGCTGCGCTGGCCGGTCATCAGGCTGCTGAAGCTGAAGGACTCACCCCACAATTTGAACGGTTGCAGGTAGCTGACGGTGGCGGTGTATTTGCGATAACGGGCGTCGGCCTGACCGGGACCCGGATCGTGATCGCCCTGGGCATCAAAGGCGCCGATGCCTTGCTGCACACCCAAGTCCAGGTTGACGAAAGCACTGCCGACCCGTCGGCCATGGTTGATGCCGAACTGTCCTTCACTCAGACGATTGCTGCTGACGTCCAGTTTGCTGTCTTCGATGAAGTTGTTGCTGCGCAGGTAGGCCAGGCCGGTGTTGAGGGACGTCTTGCTCAGAGCGTCGCGGTGAACCACCCGCTCGACCCGCAACTGATGGTTCTGGCTGTCGCCGGTCTGCTTGAAGTTGAAACCGTTGGCCGGGATTTGCGAGCGGTACTCGCTCTGGCTGTAGGTGTAGCTGAGGTTCCACCAGCCAAACGGCAGGTTGTAATAGAGCATGGCGTTGCGGGAGGTGTGCTGGTGGTCAGTCATCGCGTCATGACCACCGCGCAACATCAACTGGTCAGCCAAGCCCAGCGGGCTGTCCCACTCGAAACTGCTGCCCCACTGCTGCTCGCCAGTGCTGCGCTGGCCGTCGTTGCTGCGCGACAGTCCGGCACGCCAGGGCTTTTGCGCTTCGTTGGTGACGCGTACTTCACTGCCACCAACGTTCTTGCCAGGAGTCAGCTCCATCTTCGCCTGATTCGATGGCAGGCGATTGAGCTGATCGACCATCTGCTCGATCTCTCGCAGGTTGATCAACTCGCCGGTCTTGCCGGGAAAGGCCATCGTCAGCTCACGGTCCGAGAGTTGGCTGTTCTCGGCACCTTTCAAACCTTCTAGCCGTCCCTCGACAACCAGCACTTGCAGATGACCGCCGGACAGATCCTGTTGCGGCAGATAGGCACGACTGGTGACCAGGCCTTTTTCGATGTAGTGATCGGTGATGACTTTGAGCAGCTCATTGAGCTGCGTCACGCCCAGGCATTGGCCGATGTAGGGCTTGAGCAGCCGCTCGCGCTCACTGGCCGACAGACTGTCGGCACCTTTGAGTTCGATGGTCTTGATGGGGAAACATCGGGCATCGGCAGGCGCTGTCGGCTGGGCCGACTTTGCCTCCTTGCCGGGTAATTCCTTGAGCTCTTCCAGGCGTCGACGCTGTTCTTCGAGCAAACGATTCTGACGTTCGCGGATCAGGTCGGTTTCGCCGGGAGTGGGGGCGGCGTGAGCAAGTGTCAGGGGAGAAAGGCACAGCAAAGCTACGCACAACCTCGCCCAAATCATGGGGGAGGACATGTTAGATCCCTCTAAAGAAACGATATCAAAATAGTGGCGCGATACTAATTAGCCATCAATTTGACGTCAACAAATTGTTTGATCTGTGAGCCATTATCGAAACCACTCGTCTGAAACCAGACGCCTCTCATATGAGAGTACGAAAGGTCTGGTGAGGAGCCGGAAATGTCCTGCGCAACGGACAGACACAGTGCCGGCCGCACCTCGCGATACTCAGCCAATGAACTTTCCCCCCTCGCGTGGCCTCAACCCCTTACCAGCCCCACAAGGAATACGAGGCCATGCCATGAAAGCGCTCTTGAAACTGACCCTAGCCGCCTCCCTCGCCTGCGCCCTCCCCGCCTGGGCCACCTGTACCCCCGAGGAAGCCACCGCCAAGCGGGAACAACTGGCCCAGGAGGTGAGCAAGCTCACCGAACAGAACCCGGCCAAGGCCAAGGAAATCAATGACGAATTGCAGGCCATGGACCTGGAGACCGCCAGTAAAGATGTGCCGGATAAGTGCCAGTTGATTGATGAGCGTCTGGAAGAACTGAAGAAGGCAGAAAAGAAAGCCGGTTGACTGCTCAAAGCGCGCACAACCCGCTTCTTTGGCGAGGGAATTTATCCCCTCGCCAAAGAATTTTGTGCTGAATTTAAGTTGAACGACATACAGAGACGACCATGTTTAAATTTCATTTGCGCAGCAGTTTTGATACCCAACCCCGCTTGGGCTCAGGTCGTATTACGTGAGAACTAGGTCCGTTGGGACGCAAAAGATCACCAGGATAGTTTTCATGCCCCAGACATAAATTGTCATCTAGATCAAATACTTTGACCGCAGCAACTCCCTCGATGCACCATCGACCGAAGTAGCTACCCTTTTCCAATGGGTGTTTTTCAGGATCACCGTACTGATACCACCATGGTTGCTCTTGGCCGCGTCGGTTGAGCTCCGGGTACCAATAATTGACAAACTCTCGCAACCGTATCGCCTGCTGTTCCCTGGGTGCATCGATGGCCTTGAGCAATCGGTTATAAGGTTTGTCATGCAGCAAGGCGCTTCCAATAACACGTGAAGGCTGGCGACTGACAATCACCCGATCCAGCAAAATATCTTTACCTTCCTCACCCACGAGAGCTAATAGTCGGCACCACTGATCGTCGGGGATATCTAATACGAGCGCTAGTCCAACCAGCCAAAAACACCAAATATAATGATTTAGACTGGAAAGCTCGAATATCCAGTCGCGGCATGTCTTTAAATTATATTCAGCGCACACTTCACCAGCCAAACGGTTAGACAACTCCCACATATCCAGAATATCGGGAAACAATTGCTTCAAATCAGAAACAGGCTCACCTTGGGAATATCGTCGGAGCATCAGACGCAAGATATCCCTGGACACATCCCATACAAACTGAGGTCGATATACCGGGTTCCCTGAAGGGGTATTAATCTGTGCACGATCCTTAGCGATATTATCCTCACTGTGTTTTATCCATTTAATCCAAAATTCTTTATCCCCGCTAGAATCCCGAATCATGGCTGAGCTCCTGGAACATTTGTTTTAAAAGCTAGTATTTTGGATGTATCAATCGGCTTTGGCTTACCCAAAGCGTCGAGCACTTGAATCTCAGTAAAACCATTTGCCCCCGTCCTCACCACCCACGTCTCAGTGCGTCCAGCCTCAATGGCACGCCTGATATCAGGTGCATTTTGCTCGCCCACTGCCTTTTCTAACCGCCCGGAGCCTAACGTCCAACTGGTACTCCCCTGTTTACCATCATCTGTGTTTATAAGGCTTGTGTTTCCGCCTTTCTTGGTATCACCCACAAACTTATACTCAATAACCACAAAATCTACATCCGTCCGATTGACTCGGTACAAATCGTCAATCCCCGTCTCACCCGCCCCTTGCATTCTCGCCAGTTTCTGGCCCTCAGGAACTATTTTCCGGACAGTGGTCTCACCGAGCACCTCCCCGATGACTCGTTTCTGATCAGAGGTCAGCTCCTTTAGATCCAAAACAGGCAAGCCATCCGAACCGACCAGCCCTCCACTTCTGTACAGAGCCTTCTCAGCCGCGTCATTGAGAACCTCATCAAGCTTCTTGCCGACTGCCTCAACTGCTGCCTCTGTCAGCTTCCCCCCAACCTTGACACCAGTACCCGCCATCGAAACAGCACTAACCGTTCGGATGAGCAGAAGCGCCTGTTGTGCGGTTGAGACATCCAGCCCATAGATAGCATTGAGCTTGGCCGCCAGTTCCGGTTCTAACGCAACGGCCGCACCCTCTCCAATTGCGTTGCCGCCCTCGCGAAAACTGTCAAGCGCGCTTTGTGGCAGGCCTTTGATCCCTTCCATAAGACCATCAACCACCGCGCCAGGATTGTCTCTGACCGCATCGTAGAGGTTGATCGCGCCGTCCTTGATTGCAATCCCTGAGTCCTTCAGTTCCTTTGTAAGACCTGCGCTCAGCTCTCGACTGACGCCGCTCTGTACAAACCTCTTGTAAAACGCCGGATCCGTCGTATCGGCGAACATCTCCGGGCGGAACAGCTGCTGCCCTGTAGCGGTAAACAGCGCCTGTTTTTCCCCCAGGTCGTTAACGAATGTTTTTCCTGCCCCCGACAGGAACGCCAATGCGGCACTGTCATCGCCATCGCTCAAAACGGAACGCCAAAGGTAATCGGTGTTCTTCAGCGCCTGTTGGCTAAGGCGTTCCATCGCCACTTGCTCAGTAATGCCGTGCGTTTGCGCGAACGTTTTGGCGTTCTCTTCGAGCCATTTCTGCTCCTCGTAGTGGAGCTGCCGGTTATAGGCAGTTGCGTACTGCGCGATTTCGGCGCCCTTCGATAGATCACCACCCACCGCTGCAGCTGCGACAAGGCCTGTAAGCTGCGACGCCATTGATTCCAGCTGTTTGTTGCCACCCACCATGGTGCTAAGCACATTGATGAGCGCTTCGTTCGCGCCTGCGGCTATGGCCCCCGTTTTGAAATCGCTGCCCGTGGCTTCAGCCAGAAGTCCGCCCATCAATGCATGAGCCAGGACCTTCTGAATGCTTCCATCCTGGTATTTCCCTAGCGAGTAGTCGCCCACCATCTTGAAGCCAACAGCCATCCCCACATTGCTGGCCTGACTCGCTAAAGCGTTGCCCAGGTTATCCGTGTAGCTTCCGCCGTTAATGACTGTATTCACGAACGCATCAGAAGCTGATTTCAGCAACACGGCTTGAAGACTTGGCAGGTTAAAACCAAGCGCTGCAGGGTTATATCCTGGAGACACCCCGATCATAGCGGCGGACGTCAGATAGCCTTTCATCGCTTCCGAAGAGGTTATGTCCTTGAACGTCGCTCCAAGGTTTCCTTGGTTGTTGATAACGCTGACCGCTGCGTTGCTGGCCATGGACGTCAGCACGGCGGATGCCATCATGTTTCCCAGCCCTGCTCCAACTGTTGAACCAACAGCTGCTCCGCCAGCCACGGCTGACGCGGATGCGGTGCCCGCCGCTGCCATGGCAGTACCTGACCCCGCCGTGGCGCCGGCCGCGCTACCCACCGCTGCACTCGCGGCTCCAGCTGTTAGAACAGTCACTATAATGACGATCGCCAGCATGGCCCCCTGCCCCAAGCTTGAGCTGCTGTACTTGAATGACTCATGGGTTTCCTTGACCAACCGCCAATCCACATCGCCACGCTGCTCGGCGTCCTTGAGCCAGGACAGTTGAGGGTCGGCCTTGACCATGGCATCGATGGTCTGGCTGACAGTGTTCCGGTCAATGTCTTTGATATCGATGTTCAAGCCATCGACGGCTTTGATGACCACGTCGCCATTAGCAATCAGCTGACTTTGACGCAGCGTCTCGTCGGTGTGCCCTTTGCCTTTCATGGAATTCCACGCAAGGCTGGTGCTGCTCTTTTCGTGGCTCTCTTGAACGAGATCCTTCACACCCTCGAAGATGATTGACCCGCCGCTGTTCAGCACCAGGTCATTACCGCTTCCGAGCTTGGCCACTTGGTAGGTCTGATCTCCATTGCTGACGATCGTGAGATCGCCCCCAGTATTGATTTCGCTTCCAACGTGGGTGACTTTGGTAACTTCGTCTCGTTGAGTACGTGTACCGAAACCAGTTTTGTTCTTCCGACTGTAGAGTGAGTAGTCGCGGTCCTGCGCCGCCAGTAATTCCAAATCCCCACCAGCAACCAGATACGCCTCGTCACCCGCCGTAATCCGACTCGAAATCAACGCCATGTCCTTACCAGCAGAGATACCTACATCTCCCCCGGCAGAGATAGAGCTTTGTACCTGACTGACATGATCTTTCTGATCGGTAATTCTTTTAGTCTTGTAGAACGAGTGCTCTTCGTCCGCCGCCGAACTCACTGTGACGTTTTCGATGGCAGCCATGGCAATGTCACGCTTGGCCTCTAGCTGGCTGGCGACGATGGCTAGGTTCCGACCGGTGTCGATCGATATGTCGCGACCGGCGGTGAGGCGCGACTCAAATTGGGTGATTTGCTCCTTGGTGTCGTTTTTGCCTTTTTCCTCGGTGTTGTGCTCGGTTGCCGAGGTAATGATTACATCCCGTCCAGCGCTGATGGACATGTCTCTGCCGGCTTGCAAGGTGCTGCCGATGTTGGCGACATCTCGCCCTGCCTTGATTGTCAGGTCGTTTGCGGCCTCGATCCGCCCCACGTTGTCGAGGAACTCGCGATGCTGATCCCAGCGGCCGGCCTCTGAGTCATAGGTATGGACACTGCGCTCATTGATGACGTCGCCCTTCAATGCGCTGAGACTGACATCGCGCCCGGAAATAATCCCTCCCGCCTTGTTCACCAGATCATTGCCGGCCAAGAGATCAAGGCGATTACCCGCCTCGATCAAACCACTGTTGACCAGATCAGTGCCGGCAATAGCCGCAAGGTTTTCGCTCGCACGCAAGGTGCCTGAGTTGGTTAGATCCTTGCCTGCGATCAGCGAAACATCCTTGCCTTGGATCAGGGCTCCATTGGCGGCCAGGCGCTGATTGGCGTTCGCCAGATAGAGCACTGGCACCAACACCTTCTCGCCATTGACCTCATGCTCTTCGAGCCAGACGATGTCATGGGTCAGGGCCGCGACCTGCTCGGCGGTCAGCGTAACGCCCAGGCTCAGGTTCAACGCGTCTTTGCTGGCCACGGCGTTGTTCATCAGGTATTTGAACAAGCCTTCGTCTGTCGTCTGACCGTCGATGTACCGCTGACCGGTCCGGGCCAGGACGGCCTGCTGGATCAGTCTTTGTTCATACAGTCCATCACCCAGACGCTTGGCGCTTTCGTCCGGGTTATAACCCAGGTTCGTCAGCAAATAATCCGAGCTCATGAATTGCTTGAGCTCAGTCAGCACCGGGTTGGTTTCAATCAGGTATTTATGTGAACTGGCTGTTGCAGTGCTACTTGGAAGTCCCTGGACACGGTTGAGCATGAACCCGGAGGAACGAGCCGGCATGACGCCTGACACCGCGTCTCCCGATGTAGAGGTATCAAACGTGCTGGCCTGATTGTTTACAGTGGCGACCTGACGGTCGCCAATGCTCAGGTCTATCACGCGAGCATTGGGCTGGGCGTTGTTGCCTAATTGAAGATCACGCGCCACGGCGTTGGGTAGCGCTTGTTGACGTTGGGCGGGGGTAAGGCTGGCGTCGGCCAATGTCCAGCTGTTCGGCCCACTGGCCACGGGAGTGCTGCTGCCCTGCCCGCTCAGACGGAACAGTCCGTTCTGGCCGGTGGGCAAGCTGAAGCCCGGCAAGGCCAATGGGTTGACCTGGGATTGACGTAACTCGGGGGGAAGCAGGCTGACGGGGATAAACACCGCTTGGGACGCTGGGGAGACAGCGGTACTGGATGTCTTGTCACCACCTTTTGTTACTGCGGTGAATGGTGTGATAAGGCTGTTGTTGATAGAGGCTGAGGCGTTGATCGAGACTTGTCCGCCGGCCTGGATAACGGCGGGCGTGCTGCTTAGACCGCCGGTAACTTCGCGGCTGATGAGAGGCGTTGAGTTAAGCCAGGCTGGGGCTTCCAGCAAATGATTCTTGTCGTACAGCGAACTGGCATGGAAGTAGGTGTCGTCGTCGTTCATTCCCGAACGGGCGTACATTAGGTAAGGCTGGCTTCCTAACGAGATCTCTGTTTCAACCTCATAGTTTTTATCGAACCAGAACACCTCAACATAGCCGCCGGTGCCGCTGTCTGATCGGGGCACCAGATGAGCGACGGGAACCATCTGATAGTGTTTGATCTCGCGGGGCTTCCCTCCGTAGATTTCCCCATGCCATTCATATTCAACGGCAGGGAAATCCGGGTTGTTCCGCTGGTTATAGAAAAAGAAATCATCGGTCACTACGCTCGTCATGTTATTTGGAGCGTCATAGGTGCTTTTTACCGAGTACGGCCCGACCTGAGCGGCCTGATTCTGAAAGTCGTCAGCAGTAATCGAAATATTCCCTGTCGCCGAAATCGTGCTGTAAAGATTCGAAATCTTGCTTCCGGCTATCCGAACGTTTCCCCCCGACGTCAAGAATGAGCTTGCGCTGTCCTCGCTGGCGACAGCCTCAAAGTTCTCGGTCAACACGTACGTTCCCGATCCGTAGAAGGTTCTGTACTTGTTATCTTCAGTCCAACAGTCGCGAAGGCACACGACACCCAATGCGCCAGATACCTTGCGCGACGTATAAGCAAAACGGTCCTTAGTATTTTCAAACGTCGTCGCCGAAAGCGAGAAATCCCCTGCCGACTCCATAGTTGAGGACCGATTGGAAACCAATCGCGCCCGGCCCCCAGCGCTGTCAGCTGCAATATCGATACCACCCAGACTGTAGACATCGGCATACAGGTTGTTGAATTCAGTCACCCGCAATGCCATGTTTCCACCGCTGAAGATCAAGCCATGATCGTTCAACAGCGAAGACGCATTGACCGTCAGGTTCTGCCCACTACCCAGCGTCCCATAGTTATTCAAAACACCGGCATTGGCTGTCAGTGCCGCGTTGGAAGTGATCCGACCGTAGTTGTTCAACTGGCCCGAGGAACTTACCGAGGTGGTACCGCCACCTGCGATGCTGCCCACGCTGGTCAGATTCAGTTGCCCAGCGGTTAAGCCTAGCGTGCCCAAACTGCTGGCCCGGCCATTGCCAGAATAGGTCCCGCCCAAGTTCAGGGTCAGACTGCCATCACTGGCAATCAACCCGTCGTTGCGCCAGTTACCGCCACTGCCTACAAGAGCGGTTGTCGCCAGCAATTGCCCGGTCGCGGTTTGGGTGAAGTTGTTGACGTTGACGTTCAGCGTGCCGGCTTGCAAAACGCTGGTGTTGGTCCAGCTATCGGCGCTGAGCGTCAAGGCTCCGCGCGTGACGAAGCTGCCGCCTGCGTTGATGACATTGGTAGTGGCGACGCCGAAGTTGCCGCTGCCGACGTGCAGGATCTTGCCACCTTCATTGAGCAAGTTGCCCACACCCAGGCTCAGGTCGGTGTTGGCACTTTCCAGGACACCATTGCGGTTATCGAACAACCCACCAATCTGAAAATTGGTCTTGCCGCTGGCGCCCAGCGCACGGATCTGTCCCGTCTGGTTATCCAGGCTCGCGGCTTTGATCGCCAAAGTGCTGTCGCTTTCAATGATCCCCTGGCGATTGTTCAAGGCGCCGGTCAGGTTCAGGTCGATCTGGCTGCCGGCGATCTGGCCGTCGTTGTCGCCGCTGTTATCGAAATTGTTGCCGGTAACGTTGACCTTACCCTTGGCGTAGAGGCCGCCGGTGCGGTTGTCGAAGTTGCCGGTGGTGACGGTGGCGTCGCCGGTCTGTGCCGAGATACGGCCGCCGTAGTTGTCCAGACCGCCCAAGGCAATCAGGTTCAGGCGCTGGGCCTGGGTGATGCCGCCCTGGCGGTTATTGTTCAGGTCGTAGCCGTTTTTCAACACGCCAGTCAGGTCGGTCTTCAGCAGCCCTTGCAGGCTGGCGAGCACGCCGCCCCGGTTGTCGAAATGACGCGCTTCAACGGTCACGTCACCGGCCTTGGCTTGAATACGGCCGCTCTGGTTGTCGATATCTTGACCAACGGTCAGGACCAGATTGCCCTGGCTCTGAACAGTGCCCTTGCCGTTGGCAAGGCTGACCGCGTCGATTTGCACGGCGCCGTTTTGGCTGTAGATCAAGCCGTCGGCGCTGTTCTGCACCGCGCCCGGGGTGGTCAGGATGAGCTGGTCATTGGCCGCGACGGTGCCGCGATTGCGGTTGTCCAGGCCGCCGGTGAGCAGAGTCAGCAGGCTTTGGCTGGCAATCTGGCCACCCTGGTTGTTGATCTGCGTGGCGCGCTCAACCCGTAGTGGGCCGACGCTGGCGAGTTTGCCGTTGGTGTTGGTCAGGGCACCGAGCAAATCAAGGGTCACGGCGGCATTGCCGATCAGGTTGCCGCCGCTGTTGTCCAGCGTGGTGCCGGTGAAGCTCAGCGCGTTTTGTGCGTTGACAGTGCCGCCGGCGTTGCCCAGGGTAATAGCGTTTATGACCAAGGTGGCGCCGCTGTCGATCAAACCGCCCTGAGCGTTATTGAGCAAACCACCGGTGACGGTCAGAGTCTGGTCGGCGCCGCTGGACAGAATCCCGTCGCGGTTATCCACACTGTCTGCGCTGACGGTCAGTTTTTTCTTGCTCGCCAACGCACCGTCTGCACTGTTGAACAGCGCACCACTGAGGGTAACGCCGACGTCTTCGTCGCGGCTCGACAGGGTGCCGGCGTTGCGGTTGTCCAGGCTCGCGGCGTTCAGGTCGATGCCTTTGAAACCTGACATCAAGCCGCCCTGGTTGATGACGTCGCGGGCGCCCACGGTCAGCAGGCCATTACTGATGAGTTTGCCAGTGCTGATATTCAGGTCACGGGCGGTCAGGTTCAGGTTCTGACTGCTGGAGATTTCGCCGCCCTGGTTGTTCAGGTCCCGCAGGTTCTTGAGGCTGAGCACGCCGGCGGTGGTAATCAGGCCGGCGCTGTTGTTCAGGTCACCGGTCGCGGCGCCAAAGTCGATGGCGATCGCGCTGCCCAGCAACGAACCTTGGTGGTTATTCAGGTCGCTGGTGCTGATGTTCAAAGCATCGGCGGCGTTGATCAGGCCCCGGTTCTGGTTGATCAGTGGGCCGGTGAGTTTCAGGTCCAGATTGGCGCGGCTGGTCAGTGTGCCGCCGCTGTTGTCCAGGCTGGCGGCCCCGACATCCACGGCAGCGGCAGCGATCAAACCCTTGAGGTTGGTCAGGGCGTTGTCGACGCGCAGGGTCAGGGCCTGGTTGCTCAGTAACTTGCCGTTATCGTTGTTCAGATTTTGCGCGGCCAGGGTGAACGCCTGGGCGCTGGAGATTTCGCCGCCAGCGTTGTTGACCCCCTTGAGGTTTTTCAGCATCAGCAAGGGTGCGTTGATCAAGCCGCTCTGGTTGTTCAGTTGGCCCTGGTTCAGATCAAGGGTCAGTGCGGTGTTGCTGAAGAGTTGGCCGCCCTGCTGATCGAGGCCGGTGGCGCTGGCGGTCAGCGCGCCGCTGCTGGCGATACGACCGCCGTCCTGGTTGGTCAATTGTTTGGTAGTCAGGTCGAGGTTGGCGCCGCTGCTCAGGCGTCCGGCCTGGCTGTTGTCGAACGCGCCGGTTTCAACGAGCACCGCCTGCTTGGCGCTGATGCTGCCTTTGTTGCGGTTATCCAGGCTCGCGCTTTTGAGGGTGAGGCCGGCATCGGTGACGATTTCGCCGCCCTGGTTCAG
The DNA here is from genome assembly GCF_900113505.1 of Pseudomonas sp. NFACC45. Lineage (NCBI taxonomy): Bacteria > Pseudomonadati > Pseudomonadota > Gammaproteobacteria > Pseudomonadales > Pseudomonadaceae > Pseudomonas > Pseudomonas sp. NFACC45. The sequence goes on along the minus strand of NZ_FOPO01000011.1, from coordinate 64,946 downwards.
CAAGGCGTTGTCGAGGGTGAGTGCCAACGCTCCGGCACTGGAAACACTGCCCTGGGTGTTGGTGAAGCTGACGGCGGTGACTTCAAGCGCGCCTTCGGCGCTCAATGTGCCCTTGGCGTTGTTCAGGTCCCCATCGAGGCGAGCGGTAAGGTTCTTCTGAGTCAGCAGCGCGCCGCCGCTGTTATCCAGCGTCTCGCCGGTCAGAGTCAGGCCGGTCTTGCCGGACAGCAGGCCCTTGGTGCGGTTGAGAACGTCCTTCACCGTCAGGGCCAACGCAGCGTTGGCGAGCACTTGCCCGCCGTCGCTGTTGTCCAGCGCGTCGCCGGTGACGGCAACATCGGCGTGGCCAGACAGTTCGCCGCCACGGTTGTCGATCGAATCCACGTTCAGCGTCAGCGTGTCGGTCGCCCCGACCAGCCCTGCTGCGCGGTTATCCAGGGAGGTACCGGTCAGCGTCAATGCGCCGAGGGCGATCATCTGGCCGCTCTGGTTGTTCGCGGTCGTGATGTCGGCGGTGACATCGGTTTTGCCGGCGATCTGCCCGGCACTATTGTCCAGGTTCGTGGCCTCGATGTGCAGGTCACCGTCGGCGATGATCGCGGCGTCCCGATTGATGAGTTGACCGTCCACGGTCATGACCAGCGCGCCACGGCTGCTGATCAGGCCGTCGGTGTTGTCCAGGCTCGCGCTGTGGGTGTCGATGGATTGAGCGGAAACCAACCCCTTGATGTTGTTGAGCGCCTGGTCGATACGCAGGGTCAGCGCTTGGTTGTTGATCAGCTTGCCGTCGCGGTTATCCAGGTTTTGCGCCGCCAGCGTAAACGCCTGGGCACTGGAGATTTCACCGCCACGGTTGTCCACGTCCCTGAGGTTTTTCAGCACCAAAAGCGGCGCGTTGATCACGCCTTTGAGATTGTTCAACTGGCCGTTGTTCAGGTCCAAGGTCAAGGCGGTCTTGCTGAACAGTTCGCCGCCCTGTTGATCAAGGCCGGTGACGCTGGCGGTCAGCGCCTTGTCGCTGGCGATGCGGCTGGCAACGCCGTTGCTGACCTGGGCGGCGGTCAGGTCAAGGGTGTCGCCGCTGACCAGGTAGCCGCCCCGGGTATTGTCGAAGGTACCGGTGGTGACGCGGGTCGCACCCTTGGCGCTCAGCAGGCCTTCGTTGCGGTTATCCAGGTTTTGGCTGGTGACGCTCAGGCCAGCATCGGTGGTGATGGTGCCGCCGCGGTTAACCAATGCGCCCGAGGGCGTGAGCGTCATCGCGCCGACACTGGTGAGGCTGCCGTCGGTGTTGTCGATCGTGCCGGTGTTTGCGCTCAGGGCGCCGTCACTGCTGATAAGGCCCGCAACGTTGGTCAGGGCATTATCCAGGCGAATATCCAAACCCAGGCGGGCGACCAGGCTCGCGTCGCTGTTATCCAGGCTTTGGCCCTCAAGGGTGGTGGCGCCCGCGCTGAACAGAAGGCCTTTGCTTTGGTTGATGATGGCGGCGACTTTCAGGCCGAGATCAGTACCGGCCAGGATCTTACCGCTGTCGCTGTTGTTCAGGTTCTGGCCGGTAATGTTGATACCGACGGTGCTGGAGATTTCCCCGCCTCGGTTATCCAGCGCATCGACATCGACTTTCAGCGCTTTAGTTGCGCCCACCAGCCCGCCGTTGCGGTTATCCAAATTCTGGCCGCTGACGGTGAGCAGGCCTTGGGCAACCAGCTCACCGCCCTGGTTGGTCAGTTGCGCGACGTTGGCGGCGAGATCGGTTTTACTGGAGATTCGCCCGCCGCTGTTATCAACTTCAGTCGTCTGCAGATGCACCGGGCCAACGGCACTGAGCAGACCGCCGCGATTGTCCAACTGCGAGCCATCGACACGCAACGCTGCCTGGCTGCTGAGCAAACCTTGCTGACGATTGTCGAGTCTGGCGACAGTCAGTTGCAGATCCTTCACGGACTGGACCTTGCCGAGGCGATTGTCCAGGCTACCCGCCTGGACATCAGCCATGCCCTTGGCGCCGAGGCTGCCTTGCCGGTTGTCGAACAGGCCGCTGATGCGCGCGGTCAGGCTGCCATCGCTGACCAGGCTACCCTCGAGAGTGTTGTCCAGGCTGGTGGCGGTGACTGTCAGGCTCTTGCCGGAACCCAGCACACCGCTCTGGTTGTTCAGGGCACCAATCAAACCGATGTTCAGCGCTACATCGCCGATGAGCAGGCCATCGCTGTTGTCCAGCGTGGCGCCGGTGACTTGAGTAGCAGCGGCGCTGGAGACTTCGCCGTCGTGGTTATTCAACTGCCCCACATTGGCCTTCAGGTTGCCGTTGCTGCTGACGATGCCTTGAGTGTTGAGCAGCTTGTCGGCCGTGACGTTCAGCGTGTTGTTGCTCAGTACCCGCCCTTTGTTCTGGTTGTCCAGCGTCCCGGCCTTCACCGTGGCGGTCTGCCCTGCGCTCAAGGTCCCGCCCTGGTTGTTCAACGTCTGCGCAACATTGGCCGTCAGGTTGCGGCTGGCAACGATGCTCTTGCCGTTGTTATTCAGCGTCTGCGCGGCGAGGCTCACATCCCCCGCCGCATTACGCGAGTTGTCGGCATTGACCCCGGCCTCAATGATGCCGTTGTTACTCAACTGCCCACCGGCGCTCAGGGTGATGGTGTTGCGCGCCGCGAGGGTTTTCTGGTTGGTCAGGTTGCCTTGGGTCTGGGCATTTAACGTAGTACCGGCATAGACCGGGCCACGGGCATCGAGGCTCGCAGCCTTGACCTTGACGGCGTCAGTGGCCGAGGTGTCGACCAGGCTCAGATGGCCGTTGGCGTCGAGCTGGATATCACCACCACTGGCAATCAATTTGCCGTCCAGCTTGACACCAACCCCGGCCTCGGTGCCCACCAGCTTGATGGCGCCTGCATACATGCCGCCCAGGGCCGAGGAATCAATAGCCAGTTGCGGTTTGGCGCTGCCGTCATCGGCCCGGGCAGTGGCGTTGAGGGTGGTCGCGTTGACGTCGTTGCGCCCGGCAATAATCGTCAGGTTCTTGGCCTGGATCTCGGCGTTGATCTTGGCGCTGCGGGTGATGATTTCGAAATGGTCGACGTTGTTGGCGTTGAGGCCTGCGCCTTCGATGGCAACGCTGCCTTTATCCACCTGGTAGCGATCCAGCCGACCGTTTTCCACCACCGGTTTGCCGGTGCTCAAAGTCACCTTCGGGCTGTTGATGAAACCGCAACCGTTGCAGGTGATGCCGTACGGGTTGGCGACGATGACGTGAGCCGATTGCCCTGCGACTTCGGTGTAACCGCGCAACTGGCTGGGGTTGCCGCCGTTGACTTCGTTGAGGATGGTCTTGGCAGCCGTGCCATTGAGGTTCGGGTTGCCGAGGATGATTCCGCCCAACTGCGTGGACTGGGTGCGGTTGGTGGCGTTGTTGAGGATTACGCCGTTGCTGCCGACGTTGTAATCCTTGAACTGGTTGTGGGACAGCCCGCTGCCGTTGGGTGCGGCGATGTTGACGATGGGCACGCCGTTACCGGCCCGGTCCAGGCCAGTACCCGGTGCGCTGACCACGATCCCCTCGGCCTGGGCCCACAGCGGTTGCCAGAACATGACGTTGGCCAACAGGAACGCCAGGCCGCGCTTGGGCATGCCCCAGAAGTGCTCGCGATTTTTCAGGACAGCAGAAGGCTGGCGGGCCAGGAAGGCGTGTTGGCGGTCGTCCATGATCGAGTCTCGTTGAAGCAGAATTTAGAGGTGTACGCCCACGCGAAAACAAAACGGCCTTTCGCGCTCGTTCAAAAGTTCGTGCATGTACCGACTAAGGCAGCTAGCAATTATTCATATCGCGGGCAAAAAACTGTCAGCACTTGAGTTCGATAAATAAGCCCGGGAATACCCTAGCCTGTCGACTGCTATGGCGAGACTGAATTGAAATCAATCCGAAAGATATCAATATGCCATTATTCGCATGGGAGTCTATTAACGGAAGTTTTGAAGGTCAACGACGTATAGATGAAGTATTTATTACAATTAAAATTCAAATTATTAGCGACGAAAACAATGTAGCGCCTCTATTGAGATTTCTCGCAACGTGAGCGGCTGTCAAAAAAACCAGCAAAGCGGAAATAAAACTTACCCGGCGAGAAGTCAATAAAAATAGGTAGGGCACCCAATACCACGCATAAAAAAACCGGACCCAAAGTCCGGTTTTTTTATGCAGCACTACCGCCGTTTCACTCAGCCGCTGGCGCCTCTGGCTTGCGGCGCTTGAGCGGGGCCATGCCATCCTTGCTGACCAGCGAGAGGGCGTCGGTCTTCGGGCGATTAGCGATTTTGCGTTTGGTCGGGGCCTTGGCGCCGGTTTTCTTTTTGTCGCCCTTGGCGTCGACCTTTTTCTTCTTCACGCCAACGGCCTTGCCCGAGGCCTTGACCTTTTTCGGTCCGCCGTAGGTGCCTTTGACTTCCTTGATGGTGCGGCGCTCGAAGCTCTGCTTGAGGTAGCGCTCGACGCTCGACATCAGGTTCCAGTCGCCGTGGCAGATCAGCGAGATCGCCAGGCCATCGTTACCGGCGCGGCCGGTACGACCGATGCGGTGCACGTATTCATCACCGCTGCGGGGCATGTCGAAGTTGATGACCATGTCCAGGCCGTCAACGTCCAGGCCGCGGGCGGCAACGTCGGTGGCGACGAGGATTTTCACGCCACCTTGCTTGAGGCGGTCGATGGCCAGCTTGCGGTCTTTCTGGTCCTTCTCGCCGTGCAGCACGAACGCCTTGTAATCCTGGGCCACCAGGCGACCGTAGATGCGGTCGGCCATGGCACGGGTGTTGGTGAATACGATGGCTTTTTCGTAGGTCTCGTTGGCCAGAAGCCAGTTCACGATCTGTTCTTTGTGCTGGTTGTGGTCAGCGGTGATGATCTGCTGACGGGTCGTGGCGTTCAACTGGCTGACCGCGTTGAGCTGCAAGTGCTCCGGGTTGTTCAGCACCTTGGCGATCATTTCCCGCAGGCCCGACCCGCCGGTGGTGGCAGAGAACAGCATGGTCTGCTGGCGATTGACGCATTCGTCCACCAGGCGCTGCACGTCTTCGGCAAAACCCATGTCGAGCATGCGGTCGGCTTCGTCCAGCACCAGCACTTCGACTTCCTTGAGGTCAAGGTTGCCGGCGTTCAGTTGCTCGATCATCCGCCCCGGCGTGCCGATCAGAATGTCCGGTACTTTGCGCAGCATGGCGGCCTGGACCTTGAAGTCTTCGCCGCCGGTGATCAGGCCGGACTTGATGAAGGTGAACTGCGAGAAGCGTTCGACCTCTTTCAGGGTCTGCTGGGCCAGCTCACGGGTCGGCAGCAGGATCAGGGTTTTGATGCTGACGCGCACCTTGGCCGGGCCGATCAGACGGTTGAGGATCGGCAGCACGAACGCCGCGGTCTTGCCGCTGCCGGTCTGCGCCGTCACCCGCAGATCACGCCCCTGGAGCGCGAGCGGAATAGCCGCTGCCTGCACCGGCGTTGGCTCGACAAATTTAAGCTCGGCCACGGCTTTGAGCAGGCGTTCGTGCAGGGCGAATTGGGAAAACACGGGTGCTACCTCGAAGAAATGCAAAAAAACAGCTGCATAGGGTAACGGTTTCGAGCGCGAAGGCCGAGTTTCTTTATACGAACGGCGCTAATCAGTGGCTTTTTTGTGAGCCGATTCGTCATCAAGGGTCACTTAACCTGGCTTAAATGCTCTAATCGCACCGTCGCGTCTTTATAGAAGAACCGTTTCGTCCATGGACATCAAACAGCTCTGGGTCAACATTCAAGACTTCTGGGGTGCCCTTGAGCAGCACCCGCTTCTGCAGTCCAGCCTTGCCTTGTTGTTGCTGCTGGTCGTTGCGCTGGTGCTCGGGCGCGTGGCGCGCTACCTGATTTTGCACGGTGCCAAGTTGCTCGGCCGCCAGCCGGCCCTGCACTGGGTCAACGACCTGCGTCATAACAAGGTTTTCCATCGCCTGGCGCAGACGACGCCCTCGCTGGTCATCCAGTTCGGCCTGCACCTGGTGCCGGAACTGAGCAAGACCAGCATGATTTTCCTGGGCAATGTCGCCCTGGCCTTCACCATCCTGTTCATGGTGCTGGCCACCAGTGCCCTGCTCAGCGCCTTGCTGGACGTCTACGCCCGCACCGAGCATGCCCGTACCCGCTCGATCAAAGGCTACGTGCAACTGGCGAAGATGGTGCTGTATGTGTTTGGCGCGATCATCATTGTCGCCACCCTGATCGACCGCTCGCCGCTGTTGCTGCTGTCGGGTTTAGGAGCCATGTCGGCGGTGATTCTGTTGGTCTACAAGGACACCTTGCTGTCGTTCGTCGCCAGCGTGCAGCTGACCAGCAACGACATGCTGCGGGTCGGTGACTGGATCGAGATGCCTCAGGTGGGGGCCGACGGTGACGTGGTGGACATCACGCTGCACACCGTCAAGGTACAGAACTTCGACAAGACCATCGTCTCGATTCCCACCTGGCGCCTGATGTCCGAGTCGTTCAAAAACTGGCGCGGCATGCAGCAATCCGGCGGGCGACGGATCAAGCGCAGCTTGTTCATCGATGCCAGCGGTGTGCGTTTTTTGCAGGATGAGGAAGAACAGCGCCTGACCCAGGTTCATCTGCTGACCGATTACATCAGCCGCAAACAGGCCGAACTCAAGGCCTGGAACGAAGCCCAGGGCAACGTCGCAGCGATGTCGGCCAACCGCCGACGCATGACCAACCTGGGCACCTTCCGCGCTTACGCCTTGGCGTATCTGAAAAGCCACCCGGACATCCAGCCCAACATGACCTGCATGGTCCGCCAGATGCAGACCACGGCCCAGGGCATCCCGCTGGAAATCTACTGCTTCACCCGCACCACTGCGTGGGCCGACTATGAGCGTATCCAGGGGGATATTTTCGATTACCTGCTGGCGGTAATGCCGGAGTTCGGGTTGAGCCTGTATCAGCAGCCCAGCGGCAACGATTTACGAGCAGGCCTGCTGACTTTGAGACAGGATGGCAAAGCAGTCGACTTGTTGGAAAACTGAGGCCAGGGGGCGGTCCTGTTGGCCCTTAATCGAATCAGCCAAAATCCGTCTATGCCTTTAGTAAATTTCACTATCGGCGCAATCAGTTTTCAGCTATTTCAAAAAGTTTCAAAGCTTTAGCATTTCGCCTCCAATTAGATCGGCGAAGGCGCTACACCATGTTATGGACAACTAAACTTACTGATGAATCTGCCTATGATGGAACGAACGCAGACGCTGAGGCACTGGCCCTCTACGCGCGTGCCGAGGCGTTCGCGCAACCTCGTAGTTTTTATACAAGCAGCCCGTACCAACGCCCCTCGCGACCTCAGGATATCAACGACTCGCTTCTCACCGACAGCCTGACAAGCCACCAGCTTTCAAGCAGTCATCATTTATTGGCGCAACGGCTGCTGTTGAATATTTATGAACAAGACCTGGTTTTTTTGCCCAAGCCACCCATGGCGTTCAACCTCAAGGAGTTCAAGAACTTCTATGAGCCACAGCACGTAGCGTCCGGCAAAAAAATCCGTCCGGTGCTGGAGAACTATCTTTACGGTTGGCTCAAGGAAGAGGTCCATGTCAACGGTCCCTGGGAGCTGGAGTCGTTCCTGGCCCATACCGACAAAGTGCTGGACGACGTGGCCCAGTCCGACTCCCGGCTCTTTGCAGTCCTGACCGGCAGTCGTGATCCTCAACGAGCGGCAAAATTCTTCATGACCCAATGTGCAGGCGACTTCCTTAGCGAAGCGTCAGCCATGGCGCGTAATGTGCTGGGTAACTGTGGCATGTACACCAGCGAGTTGTTCAAGATCCTGATCGACGAGTACGGTTATGGCGTAGACAAAAAGAAACACAGCACCATTTTCGAGGACATGCTCAAGGAGATGGGCATGTCACATCACGTCCATCACTACTGGCAGTTCTATACCGCCAGCTCGCTGTCGCTGACCAACTACTTCCATTACGTTTCAGCCAACCATGGCGAGTTGTTCCGCTACATCGGTGCCATGTATTACACCGAAGCGACATTGGCCTTAACGACCAAACATCAGTCGCGCGCGATCCGGACCATCTTCAACAACACCGTGTCCACCGAATACTTCGATGAACATTCCCACATCGACGTTCATCACGGACGCATGGCCCTGAAGCGCCTGATCATCCCGATGATCGAACAGTTCGGCAACAAGATCATTCCGGACCTTATCCGCGGCTTCGAAGAATTCAAATTGCTCCAGGATATCGCCGACGAAGAGCTCTATGCCCACATCAAGTGGCACGACGAACTGGACGAACATCGCGCCCGCGCGGCAGAACTTCATGGCCAACGCAACGTGGACATGCGCATCACCGAGTCGGAAAACGAACTCTCGGTGCTGCACACCCATTCCAACGACGAGTTGTTCTGGGTCGAGTCAGGCGAGCTGGACTTTGTCCTGAGTCCTGAATTGTCAGTCCGGCTGAAGGCTGGCGAGGGCGTCGTGATTCCCAAGGGGATGATTCATGGCACTTGCGTCACCAGCAAAACCTGCACCTACACCGTTACGGCAATCTGAGTAACCCAGCCCATGAAAGCCATCAGCCTGAATCTGACCCACGTCAATTATGTCGCTGTGGACGAGAAAACCTATTTTCTCAAGCGCCATCCTCATTCCACACAGCTGTTGCCCACCAGTTGCCCCCATCGAGGCGGTCCGTTGCACATGGGCGAAGTCACGCAGGACGGGCAAAGCGTGATCTGCCCTTGGCACGACAACGCTTACAAACTTTGCAACCTGGAAAAGAAATCCCTGCCAACGGTGCGTGTGCGGAACGTAATCAGCACCGTGGTCAGCGATAACAACCGGTGCGTGCCGCTGTTCAAACTTTCTCGCCATGACTGAGTAAAGCGTATGACTAATAAATCAACCCTGGGAGCGTTCTACTCGATCGTTACCCTCTTCACCGGCCTGGATATGGCGATCGTCATCGCCATGGTCTGGTTCGGCCTGGAAACCACCGGGTCGACATTCCTGGTGGGTGCAACCTTGTGTGTGGCGACAGTGGTGCCTTATCTGTGCGAACAGTTCATCGGTAAGTTTTTTACCGTCGAACTGAGCATGCGTCGATTGCTCTACATTCGACTCACGGCATTTGGAGCCATTCTGGGATTGTCCCTTACCGACGCCGCGCTGCTGCCAATCGGCTTTTTAAGTATCGCGTTCGTGGTGGGGGTTACCGACTACTTCACCATCAGTACCCTGGAGTCAAAAAACACCAAGCTGGTGCTGGCGGGCCTGACCAACAGCGACACGTCTGCACGCCTGATGCAAACCTCCATCCAGATAGGTGCCTTCGGCGGCGCGCTGCTCGGGGGGGTGATCGTGGATATCTTCTCGGTCAATCAGACCCTGCAGATCATCAGCCTGGCGGCTATCGTGTCGCTGGGAGCAACGTTGCTGGTAGCCGCAACCCCAACATCCGACGATCCGGTACAGGCGCCTGACACCAGTGCGATTCTCGCCCGGCATCTGCCAGCCAATCTTTACATCCTGATCATCGTCCTGAGCATGATCGGCTTCCACATCGGCGCGTTCAACAGCCTGGTGCCCATCGTCTTCCAGAAGCTCAATGAGTGGAACGCCACCTTGTTTGGTGTCGCCAGTGGCTTGGCCGGCCTGGGTGCTTTCAGCGCCGCCGTGTTGCCACGGATCAAGCTCAACAGTTACAGCGCCATGTTGATGGTGGTCCTGGCCGATGTCGCGATCGTCTATTTCCAGAACCTCTACGTGATGATGGCCGCAGCGTTCCTGCTGGGTTTTTGCATCAACAGCCTGAGGATCCAGCTGCGTAAAACGCTGATCGAGTCTGCGCCCAATGCGCGGATTGCCGATGTCATCGCAGCCAAGAGCTCGCTTTACTACCTGCTGGTCAGCGGCTCGGCGCCCATGATCCTGACGTTCTTCACCACTTCAGGCTTTTTGGGAATCGAAGGCGCGCGCCTTCTGATGATCGCGTCGGCCGCACTGTTGGGATGTGCCGTGCTGGTCTGGAATCTCAGCCCCGGGGTCTCACCCGCGGTCACCGCTGAATAGGAGTGGATGATTTGAAAACCGTACTGATTGTTGATCCTTTCTCCACCGGCAAGCTCTACGCGCCAGTGCTCAATGCCCAAGGCGTACGTTGTGTTGCTGTTATTTCCACCGGCGAGTTGCCCCTGCACTTCACCAGTGACTTGGTGAAGGAAAACTTCGAGGCGATTTACTACTGGGACGATAAACCGCTGGAGGCTTTAAAGACCCTGTCCGTGACGGCAGTCATCGCTGGGTGCGAAACAGCGATCTATCTCACGGACTACCTGGCAGAAGCCCTCGGGCTCACGGGTAACAGTCGCGCAACCAGCGACCTTCGTCGCAACAAGTTCGCCATGCAGAAAGCGCTGAAGGAACACGGTTTACGCCACATTCCTTCAGACATCTTGAGTTCACCCACGCACATTGCGGATTTTGTGGCCACACTGGACCCGACCCTCAAATACGTGATCAAGCCTTTGAACTCAGCGGCTACCGAAGGTGTGGTGTTCGCCGAAGGCAAGGAAGCGGTACAGGCTGCACTGGATGGCGCGGCATGGAATAAAAAAAATGACTTGGGTGAGATCAACCTTGGCTTCATCGTCCAGCCGTTCATATCGGGGCCGGAGTACGTGGTCGATATGGTCGCGTTCGAGGGCACGTTCGTCGTTGCTTCCGTGTGCAAGTACACCAAGGTCAATAAAAACGGCAGCCGGTTTGTCTATGAAAGCCTGGACACCCTCGATCCCCGCTCACCCGATGTGCAACCACTGATCGACTACGCGCGCCAGGCAGCCGCCGCATTGAGCATCAGGATTGGCCCCATCCACATGGAAATCATCTGGTCCGATGCAGGCCCAGTGATGATTGAGGCGGGAGGTCGCCTGCACGGAGGGATTGCGCCGCAGCTCTTTCAGCAGGTCTACCAGCCTGATTTGCTTTCGTTGTCCGTTGACTGCTACCTGGGACGCTCGCCGACCCCGGCCGAAGAAGTCAGCCAAATCAGCCGGGGAAGAATCGGTTTCTTCTGCTCCCACGAAAAGCGCACCTTCAACACACCTTCTTCGACGGTGCTGCACAGTGTTGCCCAGGATGTTGCCTATTGCGGCCACAAATATTTCATCAGCCCCGGCGATACCACACCGGTAACGATCGACTTTGCCACCTGCCCCGGCTTGTTCTGGCTCCATCATCCTGAGGTCAACCAACTGGATGCCAGCACCGAAAGCATACGCAATAAACTATGGTGTTAATGTGATGAAGCCCCGTTTAATCATCCAGAAATCCGCCAGTGACCTGGGCATCAACAATGCCTGCGCGGCGGTGATCAGCAACGTTACCGTTTCCGATGACCAAAGTTTCATGGGTGTGCTGCAAAGCAACCTGAATCACGTTGCTTCCCACTTGAACAGCCTCATCTCGAACAGTGTGTATGAAGGGTTTTCCAGACAGCTCAAAAAGCTCGGCTATGAAAATACCGTCAGCGCCAATGAGAAACTGCTCAGGCGATTCATCTCCAAAGGCGCCCAGCCCATCAACAATATTGTCGACGCCTATAACGCCGTTGCGATTCGCCACGGCGTCAGTATCGGCGTACACACCTACCATCACCAGGAAGACATTCATGTATTCCGTTCGGAACAACCCAGGAACTTCCGACCGCTGTTTGCCAAGAAAGACATCACCATACCCACCGGCGATCTCGTCTATAGCTGCGGTGATGTCCCCTTGGCAAGCATTGGCAAGGTAGACGCCGATGCCCATGATTTTCGTCTGACCCAGGATTCGTCGAATCTGCTGGTTGTCGTACTGGGGCACGACGAGACGCCTGGGGCGTTCAATCGGTCAATCATTGAAGAGTTGATAGACATGCTTCGTCAGAAAATGCCGAGCCTGAATCATTACTTCCTTGAGACGGTGGTCGACCGGTAACCCCGCTGAGGCATGAACAAGGATTGAGCAGCCTGCCAGCCACTGCTCAATCCTCCTCAGCGCCAGGCCTTGAGGACCGGGTTAACCACCACTTCATTGACATGCTCAATCTTCAGGAAACTGTCCTTGAGCACCATCAGCGCCTCAAAGTTTTTGTATTTGACTTCGAGCATCATGTCCACATCGCCAAACAGCGAATAGGCGTGAATCACTTCGCGGTAGTGATAGATCTTCGGAAACACCAGATGGCAACTGTTGCCGTCAAGTCGCAGCATCAGAAACGCCGACTGTTGGGCTTCTTCGTCCTGCGCGACGTTGATGGTGAAGCCCAGGATCACACCCTTTTCAATCAGTTTTTGAACACGCGACTCTACCGCCGTACGGGACTTGTGCACTTGCCTGGCAAGCTGCGCCAGGCTAACTCTGGAATCATCCTTCAAGGCCGCAATAATCAGCTCATCAACCTTGTCCACTTCGCAGCTCCCTATGTTTCTGTTGCGTAGGCATTACCGCTCGCGCCGATGCCGCTGACGATCACGCCGCGGAGTTTACGCCAGGCGCCGGTTTTATACCCAACCGACTGATCCACACCGCCGCCAATATCACCGACCCGCCCAGCAGCAACCGCCCCAGTTCCTCGTGCTGGTTCCAGATCAGCAGGTTGACCAGTAGCCCCACCGGTACATGCAGGTTGTTCATCACCGCCAGCGTGCCGCCGTTGACCATGCACGCGCCTTTGTTCCACCAGTACAGCCCCAACGCGGTGGAGACCAGGCCGAGAAATATCAGTACGCCCCATTGCAGCGGTGCTTCTGGCCAGAAATCCGCCTTGCCGAACAGCAGGAAGGCCGGCAACGCCACCGCCAGTGCGCCGAGGTAGAAGTAGCCAAAACGCCGGTAGTGCGGCAGGTCGCTGGGATGGCGGGCGACGAGGTGTTTGTACAGCACCTGCCCGGCCGCGTAGGTGAAGTTGGCCAATTGCAGCAACAAAAAGCCCATGAAGAAGTCCGGGTTGATCCGGTCGTAACGAATCACCGCCGCGCCGGTCACGGCCACCAACGCCGCGATCAGGGCCCAGGGATTGAAGCGACGATTGAGCGCGTCTTCGATCAGGGTCACGTGCAGCGGCGTCAGGATGGTGAAAAGCAGGACCTCGGGCACCGTCAGCACGCGAAAGCTCAAGTACAGGCACACGTAGGTCACGCCGAACTGCAAGGCACCAATCAACAGCATGCCACGCATGAACGACGGCTCCACCTGGCGCCAGCGGGTCAGCGGAATGAACACCAGCCCCGCCAGCACAACCCGCACCAGCACCGCAAAGTAACTGTCGACATGCCCGGCCAGGTATTCACCAATCAGACTGAAGGAAAACGCCTGAATCAGCGTCACAAAAAGTAGATAGCCCATACGCCCCTCGTTTCGGATGGCGGCGAAGATAGCGGTTTTTGGGGATTGCCGCTAACCGCAATAGCCAACCACGGGCAGTAAACCCTGTGGGAGCGGGCTTGCTCGCGAAGGCGGAGTGTCAGCCGACATCTCTTTCAACTGTCAGGCAGCAATCGCGAGCAAGCCCGCTCCCACAGGGTCCTTCAGCGAACGGGAAATGACAGGCAAAAAAAAGCCCGATCTCGCTAAAGCGTTCAATCGGGCGACTGCACTCAGGAGCAACAAGTGCCAAGGGAGGTTCGATGCGCAAAACAGCTTGAAGGGAGCGCCAGGCCACTAGACCACCTGGCGATTACCTGAGGATTAACGGATCAGGCGACCTGGGACAGCTTGGCGTTGGCCTGATTCAAGCCCTTCTCCTGGAAATCACCGCCCAGGTTCATGCCCTCGGCATGGATGAAGGTCACGTCGTGGATGCCGATGAAAGCCATGACCTGACGCAGGTAGGGTTCCTGGTGGTCAGAGCTGGCGCCAGCATGAATGCCGCCGCGGGCGGTCAGCACAAAAGCACGTTTGCCAGTCAACAGGCCTTGAGGGCCGGTGGGGGTGTACTTGAAGGTCACGCCGGCACGCAGTACGTGGTCCAGCCAGGCTTTCAAGGTACTGGGGATGGCGAAGTTGTACATCGGCGCGGCCATCACCAGCACGTCGGCGGCCAGCAATTCATCGGTCAACTGGTTAGAGCGTTCCAGGGAGGCGTTTTCGATGTCGTTGCGCTGCTCGACGGGCTTCATCCAGCCACCCAGCAGATGGGCGTCCAGGTGCGGCACCGGATTGATGGCCAAGTCACGAACACTGATTTCATCGGCCGGGTGCGCGGCTTTCCATTGGCTGATGAAGGTCTGGGTCAATTGACGGGAAACCGAGTCTTGCTGGCGGGCACTGCTTTCGATGATCAGAACGCGGGACATGGGATGTAGCCTCCATCGGAAAATGTTGTCAGTCGATGGAGTGAAGATTAAACATGGTTACATCGATCAAAAAGCGCAAATAATTGCTGCAAAACATCGATAAATTCGTTTATAAGCGGAGCACGGATTGCCTCGCTACTGCGCCACCGGCTTATTTCGGCTGGCAGGTCAGGGTGATGCGCAGCTTGATGATGTTGCGGTTGAACTTGGCGGTGGCATTTTTGAACTTGCCGGCGGCGACTTCGATCTTGCGGGTACGCGGTGCTTCGGGACCGTTGCGAAACACCACGGTGCAGGCCGCATCGGTGCTGCCGTAGTTGTTGACCTGGATGGAACCGATGTCGGCATCGGTGTCATAGGCGGTGTAGTCGATGCTCAGACCGTTGAGGTGTTTTTCCACATCGATCGGGTAGGCAAACGCAGTCAGCGGCAACAGCGCCAGCAGCACACAACAGATTTTTTTCATTAGGCAGTCTCCACCAGGGGACCGCCAGCTTAGGACAAGAGGAGCTCAATATGAAAGCGCCCCGCGTGACCCTGGATCAATGGCGAACCTTGCAAGCGGTGGTCGACCACGGCGGTTTCGCCCAGGCTGCCGAGGTGCTGCACCGCTCCCAGTCGTCGGTGAGTTACACCGTGGCGCGCATGCAGGACCAGCTCGGCGTACCGTTGCTGCGCATCGATGGGCGCAAGGCCGTACTGACCGAAGCCGGCGGCGTACTGCTGCGTCGTTCCCGTCAATTGGTCAAACAAGCCAGCCAGCTGGAAGACCTGGCCCATCACATGGAGCAAGGCTGGGAAGCGGAAGTGCGGCTGGTGGTCGATGCCGCCTATCCCAACGCCCGCCTTGTACGTGCCTTGACCGCGTTCATGCCGCAAAGCCGTGGCTGTCGGGTGCGCCTGCGCGAAGAGGTGCTGTCGGGTGTCGAGGAAGTGCTGCTCGAAGGCGTGGCGGATCTGGCCATCAGCGGCTTCAGCATTCCCGGTTACCTGGGCGCTGAACTGAGCGATGTTGAGTTCGTCGCGGTGGCCCATCCCGAACACGCCCTGCACCGCCTCAACCGCGAGCTGAACTTCCAGGACCTGGAAAGCCAATTGCAGGTGGTGATCCGCGACTCCGGTCGCCAGCAACCCCGCGATGTCGGGTGGCTGGGCGCCGAGCAACGCTGGACCGTCGGCAGCCTGGCCACCGCCGCGACGTTCGTCGGCAGCGGCCTGGGCTTCGCCTGGCTGCCGCGGCACATGATCGAGCGGGAACTCAAGGAAGGCTTGCTCAAGCGTCTACCCTTGGAGCAAGGCGGCAGCCGCAACTCCACGTTCTATCTTTTTTCAAACAAGGAAAAACCCCTGGGCCCGGCCACGCAAATCCTCATCGAGCTGCTGCGCACCTTCGACACTGCGCCGCTGGATGCGCCGTTCGCCGCCCCTGAACAAGCCTGACAAGGACTTTGCCAATGGCCTATTTCGCCCACGAAGATTGCAACCTGCACTACGAGGAATACGGCCACGGCACGCCCTTGGTCCTGGTCCACGGGCTGGGCTCCAGCACCCGCGACTGGGAAAAACAAATCCCGGTATTGTCCGCCCACTACCGTTTGATCGTGGTGGACGTACGCGGCCATGGACGCTCCGACAAACCTCGTGGGCCTTACAGCATCGAAGGTTTCAGCGCCGACCTGATCGCCCTGATCGAACACCTGGACCTGGGCCCGGTGCATCTGGTGGGCTGGTCCATGGGCGGCATGATTTGTTTTCAACTGGCGGTGGACGAACCCGGGCGGATCAAGAGTCTGTGCATCGTCAACAGCGCGCCGCAAGTCAAAGTCCGCACGCCTGATGACTGCTGGCAATGGTTCAAGCGCTGGAGCCTGATGCGCCTTCTGAGCCTTGAAACCATTGGCAAGGCCCTGGGCGCCAAGTTGTTTCCCAAACCGCAACAGACCGAGTTACGCCTGGAAATGGCCCGGCGCTGGGCAAAAAACGACAAACGTGCTTATCTCGCCAGCTTCGATGCCATTGTGGGTTGGGGGGTTCAGGAACGACTGTCGCAGGTGGCCTGTCCAACCCTGGTCATTTGCGCCGACCACGACTACACCCCCGTGGCATTGAAAGAAGCCTATGTAAAACTGCTGCCCGATGCCCGGCTGGTGGTCATTGCCGACTCACGGCACGCGACCCCGCTGGATCAACCCGAACGCTTCAACCAAACCCTGCTCGAATTTTTGACCGCAGTCGACTCAACTACTCAGGATCACTGAACCCATGCTGAAAAAAATCGCCCTCGTCGCCGGCTCCGTCCTGTTTGCCGCTAACCTGATGGCCGCGCAGCCAACCAAGGCGCCCCACGTATTGCTGGACACCACCAACGGTCAGATCGAAATCGAACTGGATCCGGTCAAGGCGCCGATCAGTACCCAGAACTTCCTTGAGTACGTGGACAGCGGCTTCTACAACAACACGATTTTCCACCGTGTGATCCCGGGTTTCATGGCCCAGGGCGGCGGTTTCACCCAGCAGATGCAACAGAAAGACACCAAGGCACCGATCAAGAACGAAGCCAGCAATGGCCTGCATAACGTGCGCGGAACCTTGTCGATGGCGCGTACTTCCAACCCGAACTCGGCCACCAGCCAGTTCTTCATCAACGTGGCCGACAACGCCTTCCTCGACCCGGGCCGTGACGCCGGTTACGCGGTGTTCGCCAAAGTGGTCAAGGGCATGGACGTGGTGGACATCATCGTCAACTCCCAGACCACCACCAAACAAGGCATGCAAAACGTGCCGATCGACCCTGTGATCATCAAGTCGGCCAAGCGCATCGACTAAACAGCACAGGGCAAGCCTGAGCGGCGGCAATCGCGCGCCGCTCACAGGAAAAAAAGGAGAGCCCTGCCCGGGCTATGTACCCCATGGTTTATCGTCGTTTCGAAACACTGATCGATATTTTCCGCGACGCCCCGACCTCGGCCCCCCCGAACCGCGTCCTGCCCTTCTACACCTATTACCTGAAACAAGTCTGGCCCAGCTTCGCCGTGCTGCTGGTGGTGGGCCTGATTGGCGCGCTGATCGAGGTGGCGCTGTTCAGCTACCTGAGCCGCATCATCGACTTGACCCAGGGCACGCCCAACGTCGACTTCTTCAAGATCCACGGTCTGGAGCTGGCCTGGATGGCCGTGGTGGCGCTGGTCTTTCGGCCAATCTTCGTGGCCTTGCATGACCTGCTGGTGCACCAGACCCTGAGTCCAGGCATGACCAGCCTGATCCGCTGGCAAAACCACAGCTACGTGCTCAAGCAGAGCCTGAACTTTTTCCAGAACGACTTCGCCGGACGCATCGCCCAGCGCATCATGCAGACCGGCAATTCCCTTCGCGACTCCGCGGTGCAGGCCGTGGACGCGCTGTGGCACGTGCTGATCTATGCCATCAGCTCATTGGTGCTGTTTGCCGAAGCCGACTGGCGCCTGATGATCCCGCTGCTGATGTGGATCGCCGCTTACATCGGCGCGCTCTGTTACTTCGTGCCGAGGGTCAAGGAGCGCTCCGTCGTGTCGTCCGATGCCCGCTCCAAGCTCATGGGCCGGATCGTCGACGGCTACACCAACATCACCACCTTGAAGCTGTTCGCCCACACCAATTTCGAACAGCAATACGCCCGCGAAGCCATCGAAGAGCAGACCGAGAAAGCCCAATTGGCCGGCCGCGTGGTGACCAGCATGGATGTGGTCATTACCAGCATGAACGGGCTGCTGATCGTCGGCACCACAGCGCTGGCCCTGTGGCTGTGGACCCAGTCGCTGATCAGCGTGGGGGCGATTGCCCTGGCCACCGGGCTGGTGATCCGCATCGTCAACATGTCCGGCTGGATCATGTGGGTGGTCAACGGCATCTTCGAAAACATCGGCATGGTCCAGGACGGTTTGCAGACCATCGCCCAGCCCGTCAGCGTTACCGACCGCGACCAGGCCAAGCCTTTGGCCGTGGCCCGTGGCGAAGTGCGCTTCGAGCATGTGGATTTCCACTATGGCAAGAAAAGCGGAGTGATCGGCGACTTGAACCTGGTGATCAAGCCGGGGGAAAAGATCGGCCTGATCGGCCCATCCGGTGCGGGTAAATCCACCTTGGTGAACCTGCTGCTGCGCCTCTATGACGTGCAGGGCGGGCGCATTCTCATCGACGGCCAGGACATCGCAGAAGTGGGCCAGGAAAGCTTGCGCGAGCGCATCGGCATGATCACCCAGGACACCTCGCTGCTGCATCGTTCGATTCGCGACAACCTGCTTTACGGCAAGCCCGACGCCACCGATGCGCAACTCTGGGAAGCAGTGCACAAGGCCCGGGCCGATGAGTTCATTCCATTGCTGTCGGATGCCGAAGGTCGCAGCGGTTTTGATGCCCATGTGGGTGAACGCGGGGTGAAGCTGTCCGGCGGCCAACGCCAGCGCATCGCCATTGCCCGTGTGCTGCTCAAGGACGCGCCGATCCTGATCATGGACGAAGCGACGTCAGCGCTGGACTCGGAAGTCGAAGCGGCGATCCAGGAAAGCCTCGAGACCCTGATGCAAGGCAAGACCGTGATCGCCATCGCCCACCGCCTCTCCACCATCGCACGGATGGACCGGCTGGTGGTGCTGGAAAACGGCCGCATCGCCGAGACCGGCAGCCACGCCGAACTGCTGGCCCATGGCGGGTTGTATGCGCGGTTGTGGCAGCATCAGACCGGGGGCTTTGTCGGGATCGACTGAATCAACCAGACGCCACCGCCCAGGGAGCTTGGAGCCCTGTGTAGAAGCTGTGAGGAGCCTGTAGGAGCCTGTAGGAGCTGTCGAGTGCAACGAGGCTGCGATCTTTCCCCAGACACTTGAATCTAAAGCGAAAGATCAAGATCAAGATCAAAAGATCGCAGGCTTCGCCAGCTCCTACAGGGGCCGGGTTTAAATCGCCAGATCAGTGCAGCCCCAAGTCTTTCTGAAAAAATCTGTCCAGGATCCATCCTGCGCACACCACAGCGACATACTTTCCACCGTCCAAGGCCGAAACCGCCACAGTCCCTGACTCTGGCGGTTTTTTAATGCCACTGGATTTGTCGCA
This sequence comes from Pseudomonas sp. NFACC45, assembly GCF_900113505.1. NCBI lineage: Bacteria > Pseudomonadati > Pseudomonadota > Gammaproteobacteria > Pseudomonadales > Pseudomonadaceae > Pseudomonas > Pseudomonas sp. NFACC45. The sequence goes on along the minus strand of NZ_FOPO01000011.1, from coordinate 45,490 downwards.
ACGTTCTGCTGTACTCAGCCCAGGTTCTGGAGATGAACCTGTCGTAATTCTGCTGGATGCATAACCGATTATCACGACTGTTTTATCAAGGATGCTTATGTCTTTACTCAAACGTTCAACGACTGAGTTGTTGGGTACGTTCTGGCTGGTATTGGGCGGATGTGGCAGCGCTGTATTGGCCGCTTCCGGGATTGGCGTGCTGGGGGTTGCCCTGGCGTTCGGCCTGACGGTGTTGACCATGGCGTTCGCCATCGGCCATATCTCGGGTTGCCACCTGAACCCGGCCGTGTCGGTGGGCTTGTACGTAGGCGGGAGGTTTCCGGCCAAGGAACTGCCCGCCTACATCATTGCCCAGCTCATGGGTGGGGTGCTGGCCGCCGCGTTGATCTACTTCATCGCCAGCGGCAAGGAAGGCTTCGACCTGGCCGCTTCCGGCCTGGCGGCGAACGGTTATGGCGAACATTCGCCCGGTCAGTATTCCATGGTGGCCGGCTTTGTGACCGAGCTGGTCATGACGGCCATGTTCATCCTGATCATCCTCGGCGCCACCGATAAACGTGCACCGGCCGGACTGGCACCGATCGCCATCGGCCTGGCCCTGACGCTCATTCACCTGATCTCGATTCCGGTCACCAACACCTCCGTCAACCCGGCCCGTAGTACCGGTCCGGCGCTGATCGTCGGCGGCTGGGCCATCGAGCAACTGTGGCTGTTCTGGGTGGCACCGCTGCTGGGCGCTGTCGTCGGCGGTGTGTCTTACCGCTGGCTGGGCAAGGAAAACAGCTGAGGCCCCCCGGCGAAGATCAGCACTGCCGATAAGGCAGTGCTGTCTTCGCTTCTTCGGCGTACGCCAACACGCCCTCCTGCTCCCGGATCAGAAAATCTGCAACCGCCGCCTTCAGACCAGGATGGCGCAAGTAGTGCCAGGAACGGGTGATCACCGGCTCGAAACCGCGAATCAATTTGTGCTCGCCCTGGGCACCGGCATCGAAACGCTGCAGACCGTTGGCAATCGCGTAATCCATGCCCTGATAAAAACAGGTCTCGAAATGCAAACGGTCGAATTCCGCTAGGCAACCCCAGTAACGCCCATAAAAACTGTCACCGCCCACCAGGCTGAACGCCATCGCCACCGGCCGTGAACCTTCCTTGGCCAACACCACGCGAATGGCCTCGGGCATGCGCTCGGCCAGCAGGCTGAAAAAACTCCGGGTCAGGTACGGCGCTTGCCGACGCACCGCGTAAGTGTTGGCGTAACAGGCGTAGACAAAATCCCACTGGGCCTGGTCCAGTTGCTGACCTTCCAGCCATTGGAACTCGATGCCCTGCCCCGCCACTTGTTCACGCTCCTTGCGCATCTGCTTGCGCTTGCGGGAACTGAGCGCGTCGAGAAAGTCCTGGAAGTCCCGATAACCGCGATTGCGCCAGTGGTACTGGCAGCCGATCCGCTGCAACCAACCCGGTTGCCCGGCCAACGCTGCGTCGGTGAAGGCATCGGTGAAGTTGATGTGGGCACTGGAAAGCGATTCGATTTCCAGATAACCCGGCAGGCTGCCAAGCAACTCCAACCCGTCTCCCCCACTCGCCGCCAGCAGCCGCGGACCACTGACCGGGCTGAACGGCACCGCCGTCAGCAATTTGGGGTAATAGTCGATCCTGGCCCGGGCACAGGCGTCGGCCCAGGCGTGGTCGAACACGTATTCGCCGTAGGAATGCCACTTGCGATAACTGGGCAGAGCCGCCAGCAAGCGACCGTCTTCAATATGCAGCAGGTGCTCGGGCTGCCAGCCGGATTGCGGGCCCAGGCTGCCACTGTCTTCAAGGGCCGTGAGGAAGGCATGGCGCAGGAAGGGTTGATTGGCCGGCACCAGTGCGTCCCACTCGTGCGGCGCGATGGCGGACAGGCTGTCCAGAACGTGTAGCGGCATGCAGTTCCCCGAGATCCAGAATGCGGATGGCGCGAGTATCGCCGATTCTGACCGGGCAGATAAAAAAAACCCCGCCAGAGGCGGGGTTCAAAGGAGCTATAACGGATGAAAGGTAAAGCCTTGTATCAAGTCAGCACGACTTAGAACACGTACTGGGCGCGCATGACAAAACCGTCGCCATCGTCGTCGCCGTTTTCGTTGGTCACGTTGTCGGCCTTAGCCTTGACATAAACGGCGGAGATTTTCACCGCTTCGTTGGCGTACCAGTTGACACCCAGGTTGTGCACCTTGGCTTCGGCATCGCCCACGTCACGGGTCGCGGATGCGGTGGTGATGTTATCGTCTTCAACGGTCAGGCTGTCGTAGCGATAGAACACTTCCCAAGCGCCGATGGACTTGTTGGCAGGCTTGATCGCGTCGAACTTGCCGATTTTATAACCGCGGGATTCACCGGTGAGGGTGTAGGCACCCTGGACATAGAAACCGTGGCCTTTGATGTCCTGGAAGGCGCTGTCGTCAGCCTTGGTTTTGCGCGAGACGTATTCACCCTGGATCGAGGCTGGCCCCATGGCGAAAGCGGCTTCCAGACCGAAAGCGGTGTCAGTGTCGTACGAGCCAGCCGGCGAGTTATTGGCGCCGCCCAGTACCGGACGATTGCCGTTGTCACCGGCATCGTTGCCGCCTTCGGTATCGACGCCACGCATGCCCAAACGGGTGCGGTAACGCGCATCGAACACGGTGTCGGACACGTCACGGGAGGCCACGTTCACGCCGAAGTGCAGGACGTTGCCGGAGTCGTGCATTGGGGCAAATACAAAACGACCGTTGACTTGCTTGACGCTGTCGCCGTCGGTGTCGTTGCTGTCCTTGCTGAACACACCGGCCGAGGCATAGAAAGAATCGGCGAAAGTGCTGGAGGCTTGAATGCCCATCCCGTTCTGTTTGTCCATGGTCCAGTCGACCAGATCGTAGGCGGCGTTACGCTCAGTGGCGGTGACCCACTTGGAGCTGGTGGCTTTCTCCAAGCCGAAATCGGGGTCGAAACGACCGAATTTGATCGAGACCGGTTTGAAGCCGTTGTAAGCCATGGAGGCTTCGTCGAAGTAACCGTCCGCTGAACTGCCTGCGTTGTGGGCGAGGTCATAGCTGATGGTGTAGGCCCAATCCGTGTACACCACGCCGGACAGTTCCACGAAGGCACGACGCAGATAAGCGGCGTCGGCTGAGTTGCCATTGTTAGTGTAGAGACCGTCAAACTGGCTGTAGTCAGCCTGCAAACGACCGCCAAGCTTGAAGCTGAACTCTTTGTCAGTGGTAGCGACCTCAAGGCCGCCCTTGGTTTTGACCACGATATCGGCGCCGTCGGTAGTCACGGTGCCGGCGAAAGCCTGGGCGGTTACTGCCATTGCCAGTGCGCTGGCGGCAACACCTGCGAAGTGCTTACGGATCATCGAAGAATTCCCCTGTTGGTAGTCTATGCCGTTAGAAAACACGCGGAACTGAGCCCGCTGGTGTTGGAGGGGATCTTGGCGATGGGTTGTGTCAGCGCAGTTGCTGTCAGATAAAGATTTTATGACAGGGGAACTTTTTACTTCGAAAGGGAATAACCAATGCCACTGAACCCGCCGCAGAACTTGTGGGAGCGAGCCTGCTCGCGATAGCGGTGAATCAGCCGGCATTGATGTCGACTAAGGCAATGCTATCGCGAGCAGGCTCGCTCCCACAGATGCGCAGGGTGTTGGGATTTCAACGGATGTTTTTACGGCGTTCGGCGGCGAGTTTTTCGGCGAGGTGATCCAGGTCGGGAATCGGGGGCTCAGGGAGCTTTTTGAGGGTCGCCTGCATCAGGCGCATCTGGCGGATGAAACGCCGGCATTTGGCGCAGAACATCAGGTGATGACGCATCATCAAGCGTTCACGCAAGCTCAATTGGCCGTCGAGAAAGTCGCTGGAGCGCGCCACTTGTTCCTTGCAGGTCAGCATTCGCCGGTTTCCTCGAAATGTTCCACGGTGGCAAAGACCTTCAGCCGTGCCCGATGCAATAGCACACGTACGTTGGAGAGCGAGATGTCCAGAAGATTACAGATGTCTTCCAGTTCCAGTCCCTGACGTTCGCGCAAGGTCAAGACACTGCTTTGCAGTTGCGACAGGCTGAGCAGCGTGTGCTCGAGGCATTCGCGCAGTTCGCTCATGGTGAGCAGCGCCTCCGGCGTGTCCTGATGCCAGGCGAACGGCGCCAGCAGCCAATGGCCATCCGCGGCGAAACGATCATCCCCAAGCGTGCCGTGGGGCGACGGCAAATCATCGAGCAGCACTTCCCGGCGGTTCTGCTTGTAGCGGCCCTTGGCGGCGTTGGCGGTGATGGTCAGCAGCCAGGTCTTGAGACTGGAACGGCCCTGGAAGCCATTGAGGTTGCGCACCACTGACAGCCAGGCGTCCTGCACCACTTCGTCAGCATGCCGACTGCCCACGATGGCGTAGGCCACGGCGCGCATCGGGCTCTGGTAGGTGCTGACCAGTTCCTTGAAGGCTTGCTGCTCACCGGCCAGGAGGCGTTGGAGCAGTTGTGTTTCGTCGCTGACGGTCATTCAACGCCCCAAATGCCGGTAAGGTTTGATGATGCCTTTGTGGCGAGGGAGCTTGCTCCCGCTCGGTCGGGCCGGCGCTCCAGTGCGCAGCAACCGTAAAATCCTGGGGCCGCTTCGCAGCCCAGCGGGAGCAAGCTCCCTCGCCACAGCAAGCTCCCTCGCCGCAATAAACCCCATTGCCAACAATCAATGCTTGCGCAAAATCACGCTGCCAATCGAATACCCGGCACCGAACGAGCTGAGTACGGCCACTGAACCGCTGGGCAAATCATCCTGATAGGTGTGAAACGCAATCACCGAACCCGCCGAGCTGGTGTTGGCGTAGCGGTCGAGGATCACCGGGGCTTCCTCTTCGGTGGCTTCGCGACCCAGCAGCTTGCGCACGATCAGGTGGTTCATGCTCAGGTTGGCCTGGTGCAGCCAGAAACGCTTCACCTCACCGACACTCAGCTGATTTTCTTCCAGGTGGACGCCGATCAGCTCGGCCACCATCGGACAGACGTCGCGGAAGACTTTGCGACCTTCCTGGACGAACAACTTGTCACGGCTGCCGATACCCTCTTCCCCGGCGCGGTTGAGGAAGCCGAAGTTGTTGCGGATGTTGTTGGAGAATTTGGTGAGCAGCTTGGTGCTGACCACGTCGAACTGATACGGCGAGGTCGCCAGGTCCGCCCGTTCGATGATCACCGCGGTGGCCGCGTCGCCGAAGATGAAGTGGCTGTCGCGGTCGCGGAAATTCAGGTGGCCGGTGCACACCTCAGGGTTAACCATCAGGATTGCCCGGGCCTGGCCCAGTTGTACGCTGTTGGCCGCGGCCTGGATACCGAACGTCGCCGAGGAACAGGCCACGTTGATGTCGTAACCAAACCCTTCGATGCCCAGCGCTTCCTGGACTTCAATGGCGATGGCCGGGTACGGACGCTGCAGGTTGGAACAAGCGACGATCACGCCATCGATGTCGGCGGCGGTGCGCCCGGCGCGTTCCAGGGCCTGTTTCGCGGCACCGACGGCCATTTCGCACAGCACCGACCACTCCTCGTTGGAACGCTCGGGCAGGCGCGGGGTCATGCGTTGCGGGTCGAGAATGCCATCCTTGTCCATGACAAAACGGCTCTTGATGCCGGAGGCTTTTTCGATGAACGCCGCGCTGGATTCGGTCAACGCCTCGACTTCCCCCCGCTCGATGGCTTGGGCATTGTCGGCGTTGAATTGCGCGACGTAGGTATTGAAAGACTGCACCAGCTCTTCATTGGAGATGCTGTTGGCCGGGGTGTACAGGCCGGTGCCGCTGATGACGACGTTATGCATGGTCGTGTCTCTGATCTGTTCAGGCAGAAAGCGTTGGCACCGACGTACCAACACACAAAGGGTCTTTTCCCATCCAGGGGAAGCAGACCTGGCAGTGCTTTATTCCGATCCGCCCGTGGCCGTTGAGGCTCAAAAACCACGGGACCGGCATTTATAGGCGCGAAGTTTGCCATAAACGCTGGCGTTTGGTGCATTGTCCATTAAATACGACACAAAACCCTGTGGGAGCGAGCCTGCTCGCGATAGCGCTGTGTCAGTCAACATCAATGTCGGCTGATACACCGCTATCGCGAGCAGGCTCGCTCCCACAGGTCTTGCGCCGATCTCAGGGTTCCACTTGCGCCCACTGCTTACTCAAGCGCTTATCGGAAATCGGCACCTTGGTGCCCAGTTGCTGGGCGAACAGCGACACCCGGTACTCCTCCAGCCACCAGCGGTACAGCTCCAGTTGCGGATCGCGCTTGCCTTCCTGGGCGTGTTTGCTGGCGCGCGTCTGGTACTGGGCCCAGAGGTTCGACAACTCGCCGCTCCAGACCCGATCCTTCTGCACCTGGCTGCCGAGTTTTTCGAAGCGCTGCTCGATGGCCTTGAGGTAGCGCGGCAACTCCTTGAGCCACTGATGCGGGGTTTCACGCACAAAGCCTGGGTACACCAGATGGCTGAGCTGTTGCTTGATGTCGTTCAAGGCCACGGCCTGGGCCAGGTCGATCTTGCCCTTGAAGCGTTTTTGCAGGCCATGCCAGAGCTTGAGGATGTCCAGGGTCAGCTTCGCCAGGCGTTCGGCGTGGTCGGTCCAGCCGCCGCGTTTGCGCTCGGCCAGGGATGCCAGTGCGGCGCCATCACGGGGCAGGTTCGGCTCGCCTTCCAGCACGCAGCTGTCGAGACTGACCAGCAGGATGTCTTCCACCAGGCTGTCGATGCGCCCCAGTTCGCGGTACAGCAAGCCCAGCTCCGTCAACCCGGGCAGTTTGCCGCGCAGGAACTTGGCCGATTCAGCCAATTGCTGCATCAGCAAGCGCTGCAAGGCGCGACGGTGCTGGAACTCGGCTTCGGCCGGGGTCGGGAAACGGCCTTCCTTGACCACGCCGCCCTCCTCCACCAGCGCCGGGTACACCGTCATCGACAACCCGGCGATCTTCTGTTGGGTTTTCTCAGCCACCGGGGCGAAGATTTTCGCTTCCACCGGTGCCTGGCTTTTCGCCGTCTGCGGCACGGCCAAGGCGGCCTGGCTGGCTTCGGCAAAGCGCGCCGTCAGTTCAGCCAAGTCACGGCCTTCGCCAAGAAACTTGCCCTGGCCGTCGACAATTTCCAGATTCATGCGCAGATGGCTTTCCACCTGCTGCGCCGCTTCCACCCAGGCTTCGTCGCTGACCCGCGCGCCGGTCATGCGCAGCAGCTCGCGGCCCAGGGATTGCGGCAGCGAACCCTCAGCAAAGGTGATGCGTTGCAGCGCGGCCTTGACGAAGTCCGGCACGGGCACGAAGTTTTTGCGCAGGGCCTTGGGCAGGTTGCGCACCAGGGCGATGCATTTGGCTTCGATCATCCCGGGCACCAGCCATTCCAGACGCTCCGGCGGCAGCATGGGCAGCAGCGGTGCCGGCACGCGCAAGGTCACGCCGTCGCGAGGATGGTTGGGCTCGAAGTGGTAGCTCAGCGGCAAGGTCAGCTCACCGACGCGCAACGTGTCCGGGTAATACGCGGCAGTGACTTCACTGGCCTCGCGGGCCAGCACGTCTTCTTCGCGCATGATCAACAGTTGCGGGTCTTTCTGGCTGTTGATCCGGTACCAACTGTCGAAGGTCGCGGTCTGGTGGATCTCGGCGGGCAAGCGCGCATCGTAGAAGGCGAACAGGGTTTCCTCGTCCGCCAGGATGTCTCGACGGCGGGCCTTGGCTTCCAGTTCGTCGAGTTGCTCCAGCAGTTGGGTATTGGCACTCAGGCACTTGGCCCGGGACTGGATCTCGCCGCGCACCAGCGCCTCGCGGATGAACAGTTCCCGCGACACCACCGGGTCCACTGGCCCGTAATGCACCGGCCGGCGGCCCACCACGATCAGCCCGAACAGGGTGATCTGCTCATACGCCACCACTTGCCCGCGTTTCTTTTCCCAATGGGGTTCGAAGTGGTTTTTCTTGATCAGGTGCCCGGCCAGCGGCTCGATCCAGTCCGGTTCGATCTTGGCCACCATACGCGCGTAGAGCTTGGTGGTTTCCACCAGTTCGGCGGTCATCAGCCACTGCGGACGCTTCTTGCCCAGGCCTGACGAGGGGTGAACCCAGAACCGTCGTTGACGGGCACCGAGGTAGTCGCCGTCTTCGGTTTTCTGACCGATCTGGCTCAGCAGGCCGGAAAGCACCGCCTTGTGCAGTTTCGGGAAATCGGCCGGCTCTTTATTGAGGCTCAGTTGCATGTCACGGCAGATCAGGCTCAATTGGCGATGGGAATCGCGCCACTCGCGCAGGCGCAGGTAGTTGAGGAAATTCTTGCGGCACCAGTTGCGCAGCGGGCTGGCGGTCAGGGCCTGGCGCTGTTCTTCGAAACCGCGCCACAGATTGACCAGCCCGGCGAAGTCCGAGTCGGGGTCTTTCCACTGGGCGTGGGCCTGGTCAGCCGCCTGCTGACGCTCGGGTGGACGCTCGCGCGGGTCCTGGATCGACATGGCGCTGGCGACGATCAGCACTTCCTGCAAGCTGCCCAGCTTCGCCGCTTCCAGCAGCATGCGGCCCATGCGCGGGTCCACCGGCAAGCGCGCCAACTGGCGGCCCAGCGGGGTCAGTTGGCTGTTGCGGTCCACCGCCGACAGCTCTTGCAACAGGTTGAAGCCGTCGCTGATGGCCTTGCCGTCCGGCGGTTCGATGAACGGAAAATCGGTGATCTCCCCCAGACGCAGGTGCAGCATCTGCAGGATGACCGCCGCCAGGTTGGTGCGCAGAATCTCCGGGTCGGTGAATTCCGGCCGGCCGAGAAAATCCTCTTCGCTGTACAGCCGCACGCAAATCCCTGGTTCAACCCGCCCGCAGCGGCCCTTGCGCTGGTTGGCGCTGGCTTGGGAAATGGCTTCGATGGGCAGGCGCTGGACCTTGGCACGATAGCTGTAGCGACTGATGCGCGCTGTGCCGCTGTCGATCACGTAGCGGATGCCCGGCACGGTGAGCGACGTTTCAGCAACGTTGGTCGCCAGCACCACGCGCCGGCCTGGGTGGGTCTGGAAGATCCGCTGCTGTTCGGCTGGCGACAGCCGCGCATACAACGGCAGGATTTCGGTGTGCTTGAGCTGGGCCTTGCGCAGCATTTCGGCTGCGTCGCGAATTTCCCGCTCGCCCGGCAGGAACACCAGCACGTCACCGGGGCTGCGGCGTTCGCTGCGCTCAAAGGCGGCGATTTCATCCAGCGTGGCGAGGATCGCCTGGTCGACGGTCAAGTCGTCCTCGACCCGGTTGCCCTCCTCATCCTGCTCCAGGGTCAGCGGGCGATACCAGGTGTCCACCGGGAAGGTGCGGCCCGAGACTTCCACGATCGGCGCGTCATCGAAGTGCTTGGAAAAACGCTCCAGGTCGATGGTCGCCGAGGTGATGATGACCTTGAGGTCCGGGCGGCGCGGTAGCAGGGTCTTGAGGTAGCCGAGCAAGAAATCGATGTTCAGGCTGCGCTCGTGAGCTTCGTCGACGATGATCGTGTCGTAGCGTTCGAGGTAACGGTCATTCTGGGTTTCGGCCAGCAGAATGCCGTCGGTCATCAGTTTGATCAGGGTGTTGGCGTCGCTCTGGTCTTCGAAGCGCACCTGATAACCCACCAGTGCGCCCAGCGGCGTGGCCAGCTCCTCGGCGACCCGGCTTGCGACGCTGCGCGCGGCGATCCGACGCGGCTGGGTATGGCCGATCAAACCGTGCTGGCCGCGACCGATTTCCAGGCAGATTTTCGGCAGTTGCGTGGTTTTGCCCGAACCGGTTTCGCCGGCGATGATCAGCACCTGGTGCTTGAGCAGCGCCTCCTTGATTTCGTCGCGCTTGGCGGCGATCGGCAAGCTGTCGTCGTAACGAATGACCGGCAGGCTGGCCTTGCGCGCCAACACCTGATCGCACGACGCCTGCATGCGCGTCACCCACTGGGCCAGCTTGGCCTCGTCGGGTTTCTTGCGCAGCTCGAGCAACTGACGCCGCAACCGATGGCGGTCAGCGAGCATGGCGTGGTCGAGGTTTTTCAGCAGCTTGTCGATAGCGGGAGCTTGGTCAGTCATCAGGTACGCAAGGGTCGTCGGTTTGTGCAGGGGGCCGATTGTCGCAGATTTGCGCAGGTTGCGCCGACCCATGGCAGCCTGCCCGCTGTTCCCCTGTGGGAGCGAGCCTGCTCGCGATGGCGGTGTGTCAGTCGACATCAATGCTGGCTGATCCACCGCTATCGCGAGCAGGCTCGCTCCCACAGGAGATTTGCGTCGAGAATGCTTTTGTGGCGAGGGAGCTTGCTCCCTCGCCACAGAGGCTTCACTCACCCACGCAGGCTATTCGCTGTCCAAATCTTTACGCCGATACGGGAACACGTCGATCACCTTGCCCGCCCGAATCGCCTCTTGCAGGCTTTTCCAGTAATCGGCGTTGTACAACTCACCGTGCAGTTGATCGAACAGCTTGCGCTGCCCCGCATCGGCGAACAGGAACGGTGGGAACTCTTCGGGAAAAACGTCCAGCGGCCCGATGGAATACCACGGTTCGGAGGCCATTTCGTCTTCCGGGGTCCGCGGCTGGGGGATGTGCCGGAAGTTGGCTTCGGTGAGAAAGCAGATTTCGTCATAGTCGTAGAACACCACGCGACCGTGGCGGGTCACGCCGAAGTTCTTGAGCAGCATGTCGCCGGGGAAGATGTTGGCCGCCGCCAGTTGCTTGATCGCCAGGCCATAGTCTTCCAGCGCCTCGCGCACCTGGTCCTGGTTGGCGTTTTCCAGGTAGAGGTTCAGCGGGGTCATGCGCCGTTCGGTCCAACAGTGACGAATCAATACCGTGTCGCCTTCCACCGACACCGTGGACGGTGCTACGTCCAGCAGTTCCTCCAGGCACGCCGGTTCGAACTTGCTCAGGGGAAAGCGGAAATCGGCGAACTCCTGGGTATCGGCCATACGCCCGACCCGGTCGACGCTTTTCACCAGCCGGTACTTTTCGATCACGGTCGCGCGGTCGACGTTTTTCGACGGTGAGAAACGATCCTTGATGATCTTGAAGACGGTGTTGAAGCCCGGCAGGGTGAATACGCTCATGACCATGCCGCGCACGCCAGGGGCCATGATGAACTGGTCGTCGGTGTTCGCCAGATGGTTGATCAGCGCCCGGTAGAACTCGGATTTGCCGTGTTTGTAGAAACCGATGGAGGTGTACAACTCGGCGATGTGCTTGCCCGGCAGGATGCGCTTGAGAAAGCCGATGAATTCCGCCGGCACCGGCACGTCCACCATGAAGTACGAGCGGGTGAACGAGAAAATGATCGACACCTGCGCCTCGTCGGTGATCAGCGCATCGATCTGGATGCCCCGGCCTTCGCGGTGCAGCAGCGGGATCACCAACGGCCATTGGTCATCCTGCGTATAGATCCTGCCCACCAGGTAGGCACCCTTGTTGCGATAGAGCACCGACGAAAACAATTCCACCGTCAGTTGCGGGTCCTTGCAGACCCAGTCGGGCAGGTTCTCCCGCAATTGGGCTTCAAGGCGCTGCAAATCGCCCGGCAAATCGGCGTAATCCTCGCTGAAACGGTAATCGGCGAAGATCGCCGCCAGCATCCGGTCCAACTGGCCCTCGGGTTTGTAGGTACGGGTCTGGGCGGCTCGGGCGCGGCGCAGGCTGGGCCGGGTGGTATGGATGAACATGGTGCCGTCGCTGATCAGGTCATGGCTGAACAGCCCGCAGAAGATCGAGTTGTACCAGGTCTCGGACAGCTCATCGTCGAAACGCAGGTCGATCAGGCTGATGTAGGCGCTTTTGACCAGCGGCCAGCAACTGACGTCCATCAGCGCCTCGGCTTCGAAAGCCTTGCGCAAGCGGGCGACGGTTTCGAAGACTTTTTCTTCATACAAGTTGATCCGCGCCGCAGAGGCCTCTTGCGCCTCCTGCCAACGGGCCTGCTCGAACCGGGCGCGGGCGCCATCGGTGATCTGCCGGAAATGCTCACGGTAATCGTCAAAGCCTTCGAGGATCGAACGGGCGATATCGGCGGCGGGCCATGGCTGCGGCATAGGGTAAACCTCGGCGGGTCATGCTTGTTATTGGCGACTGAGCTTAGAGGCCAATCGCGCGGCAACGCAACCATTGCCATCGGTCTTTGGCGGGGCGACACTTGCGACCCGATCAAGGAAGGAATGCGCTGTGAACCCCGTTGATATCCTGCGTTTGCTGTCATTGGCCGCTATCTGGGGCGCCAGTTTCCTGTTCATGCGCATTATCGCCCCTGTCATTGGCACAATCCCCACTGCCTTTTTTCGCGTCTCCATCGCTTTTGTCGGCTTGCTGGTGATCCTGGCATTGATGCGTATCGACTGGAATTTTCGCGGCAAGCTGAAAATCGTGATGGTGCTGGGCCTGATCAACTCGGGCATTCCGGCCACGTTTTATTCGCTGGCGGCCCAGGTGCTGCCGGCCGGTTACTCGGCAATCTTCAACGCCACCACACCATTGATGGGGGTGTTGATCGGCGCGCTGTTCTTCAGCGAAAAACTGACCATGACCAAGGTCAGCGGGGTGTTCCTGGGATTGTTCGGTGTCGGCATCCTGACCGGCGCGGGGCCGGTGGCCTTCGACCTGCAATTGCTGATGGGCGCCCTCGCCTGCCTGCTCGCTACCACCTGCTACGGTTTCGCTGGATTCCTCGCCCGCCGCTGGCTCGACCATCAAGGCGGACTGGACAGCCGTCTCGCGGCCCTGGGCAGCATGTTCGGCGCCACGGTGTTGCTGTTGCCGCTATTTGGCTACAGCGTCATCAGTCACCCTCCGCCCAGTTGGGGTGGCTGGAGCGTCTGGCTGTCGCTGCTGGGGTTGGGCCTGGTGTGTACGGCGCTGGCGTACATCCTGTATTTCCGGCTGCTCAGTTCTATTGGCCCGGTCAAATCCATGACCGTGACCTTCCTGATCCCGCCGTTCGGCGTGCTCTGGGGAGCGTTGCTGCTGGATGAGCCGTTGGGGATGGCGCACCTGTACGGCGGCGTGCTGATTGCGGCGGCGTTGTGGCTGGTGTTGAAACCAGCGGCGAGCGCGACCAAGGAGCCGCTCCCAGGCCAGCGCAACTGAACATCCCCCACCCTTGTGGCGAGGGGATTTATCCCCGCTGGGTTGCGAAGCGACCCCATAACTGACACCTCGAGGTGACTGAGCTGTTCTGGGGACTGCTGCGCAGTCCAACGGGGATAAATCCCCTCGCCACAATAACGTTCGCTCACCAGTCGCTGGGGGGCACGATTACTGCTGAGTCTCCTGCTCGGTAAACAGATCACTGAACAACATGCTCGACAGGTAGCGCTCACCCGAATCCGGCAGGATCACCACGATGGTCTTGCCCTGCATTTCGGGCTTTTCCGCCAGGCGCACGGCTACAGCCATCGCCGCGCCACAGGAAATGCCGCAAAGGATGCCCTCCTCCTGCATCAGGCGCAGGGCCATGGCCTTGGACTCCTCATCAGTGACCCGCTCGACCTGATCGACGATCGACAGATCGAGGTTTTTCGGCACGAACCCGGCACCGATCCCCTGGATCTTGTGGGGGCTGGGCTTGATCTCGTCCCCCGCCATCGCCTGGGTGATCACCGGCGAAACCACAGGCTCCACCGCCACCGACAGAATCGGTTTGCCGCAGGTGTTCTTGATGTATCGCGAAACCCCGGTGATGGTCCCGCCGGTGCCGACGCCCGCCACCAGCACATCCACAGCGCCGTCGGTGTCGTTCCAGATTTCCGGCCCGGTGGTTTTTTCATGAATGGCCGGGTTGGCCGGGTTATCGAACTGCTGCGGCATGAAGTATTTGGCGGGGTCGCTGGCGAGGATTTCGGTCGCTTTCTCGATCGCCCCCTTCATGCCCTTGGCCGGATCGGTGAGCACCAGCTCCGCGCCCAGGGCCTTGAGTACCTTGCGCCGCTCGATGCTCATGGAGGCCGGCATGGTCAACATCAGCTTATAGCCGCGGGCGGCGGCCACGAACGCCAGGCCGATCCCGGTGTTGCCGGAAGTGGGCTCGACGATGGTCATGCCGGACTTGAGCTTGCCCGAGCTTTCGGCGTCCCAGATCATGCTCGCGCCGATCCGGCACTTGACCGAGTAACCTGGGTTGCGCCCTTCGATCTTGGCCAGGATGGTCACGCCACGCGGGGCAATGCGATTGATCTGCACCAGTGGCGTATTGCCGATGGAATGGGCGTTGTCAGCGAATATACGGCTCATGACTGGGTCCTTAATGCAGCGGGGATTTAGCGCTTAAAGGTATGCCTGTTGCCCATGGGCGTCCAGTTGCACCGAACGTTCCAGTTGTTACAACAGTCAATGTTTTAACAACGCCGGAGACTGACTGAAATGAAGCGTCGATACAGCTGGCCACTGTGGACTTTCGCCGCCATCGTTGCGGTGCTGGTGGCCCTGCATTTCACCTTGCCTTATCTAGTGCGCGACTACCTGAACGACAAACTGGCCGACATGGGTGACTACCGCGGCCAAGTGACCGATGTGGACCTGGCGCTCTGGCGCGGGGCCTACCGGATCAACGGCCTGGAGATCGTCAAGGTCGACGGCAAGGTCCCGGTGCCGTTCGTCGAAGCACCGTTGATCGACCTGTCGGTCAGTTGGCATTCGCTGTGGTACGACCATGCAGTAGTGGCGGAGGCGGAGTTTATCCGTCCCGAAGTGAATTTCGTCGACGGCGGAGCCGACCGGCAGAACTCCCAGACCGGTCGGGGCACCAACTGGCGCGAGCAACTGAGCAAGTTGCTGCCCATCACTTTCAACGAAGTGCGGATCCGGGAAGGCAAGGTGACGTTCCGCAACTTCAATTCCAAGCCTCCTGTAAACCTGCGGGCCACCGACGTCAATGCCAGCTTCTATAACCTGACCAACGTGGTCGACACCGAAGGCAAGCGCGACGCTCGCTTTGAGGGCAAGGCCCTGGTGGCCGAACATGCGCCGCTGGAGGTGCAGGCGACTTTCGACCCGTTGAGCGACTTCGAGGATTTCGACTTCCGCCTGCGCGCCACGGACATCGAGCTCAAGCGCCTTAACGATTTCGCCGCGGCCTACGGCAAATTCGATTTCAATGCCGGCCATGGCGACCTGGTGGTGGAAGCAGAGGCCGAGAACGCCCAACTCAGCGGCTACATCAAACCGCTGCTGCGCGACGTTGACGTGTTCGACTGGCAACAGGATGTGGAAAACGAGAAAAAGAACATCTTTCGTTCGGTCTGGGAGGCCTTGGTGGGCGCGGGCGAAACGGCCCTGAAAAACCAGCGCAAGAATCAGTTCGCTACCCGGGTTGAACTCAGCGGCAATGTCCATCAGCAGAACATCAGCGCCTTCGAAGCCTTCCTGCAGATCCTGCGCAACGGCTTCGTCCAGGCCTTCAATGCCCGGTATGAGCAGCCGCCGCCTTCAGCCGACTAAGCATGTGACCTGTGGCGAGGGAGCTTGCTCCCGCTCGAGTGCGCAGCGCTCGCAGGCTTTTGGGGCCGCTTCGCAGCCCAGCGGGAGCAAGCTCCCTCGTCACAAGAGCGGCTGACCGTTAGAAAAGCATGAACCCAGAAACGTATCGCCAAATTGGCGATACGTTTCTGGCAAGCCGCCGAGACTGAGTCAACATGTGACGCTCCATTCAGAGACTGAATACAGCGTCTGCGTTCACAGTCGGCGGGGCGTCGCGTTATAGTCGGGCACGACATTTATTTCGCACGCCCCGCCTCGTCCGGGCCGGCGACACCGTTCGAGGATTTGCAGATGAAGTTCGAAGGCACCCGCGCCTACGTGGCCACCGATGACCTGAAGCTGGCCGTCAACGCCGCCATCACCCTGGAACGTCCCTTGCTGGTCAAGGGCGAACCGGGCACCGGCAAGACCATGCTGGCCGAACAACTGGCTGAATCCTTCGGCGCGCGCCTGATCACCTGGCACATCAAGTCCACCACCAAGGCCCATCAAGGCCTCTACGAATACGATGCGGTCAGCCGTCTGCGGGACTCGCAGTTGGGCGTGGACAAGGTGCACGACGTGCGCAACTACCTGAAGAAGGGCAAGCTCTGGGAAGCCTTCGAGTCCGAGGAGCGGGTGATTCTGCTGATCGACGAAATCGACAAGGCCGACATCGAGTTCCCCAACGACTTGCTGCAAGAGCTCGACAAGATGGAGTTCTACGTCTACGAGACCGATGAAACCATCAAGGCCAAACAGCGGCCGATCATCATCATTACCTCCAACAACGAAAAGGAACTGCCGGACGCCTTCCTGCGCCGCTGCTTCTTCCACTACATCGCCTTCCCCGACCGGGTCACCCTGCAGAAAATCGTCGACGTGCATTACCCGGATATCAAGAAAGACCTGGTCAGCGAAGCGCTCGACGTGTTCTTCGACGTGCGCAAGGTGCCGGGCCTGAAGAAAAAACCTTCCACCTCCGAACTGGTGGACTGGCTCAAGCTGCTGATGGCCGACAACATCGGCGAAGCGGTGCTGCGCGAGCGTGATCCGACCAAGGCCATTCCGCCGCTGGCCGGGGCCCTGGTCAAGAACGAACAGGACGTGCAACTGCTCGAGCGCCTGGCGTTCATGAGCCGCCGTGGCACCCGCTGAACCCGCTTCGTTTCAACAAGAGCGAGGGCGATTGCCATGCTGCTTAACCTGTTCAATGAAATGCGCGCCGCCAAGGTGCCGGTGTCGGTGCGTGAACTGCTGGATTTGATCAACGCGCTGAAGCAGCGGGTGATCTTCGCCGACATGGACGAGTTCTATTACCTGTCCCGGGCAATCCTGGTGAAGGACGAACGGCATTTCGATAAATTCGACCGCGCCTTCGCCGCTTACTTCAACGGTCTGGAAAGACTCGATGATCACCTCCAGGCCCTGATTCCCGAAGACTGGCTGCGCAAGGAATTCGAGCGCTCGCTGACCGACGAAGAGCGGGCGCAGATCCAATCCCTGGGCGGCCTGGACAAGCTGATCGAAGAATTCAAGAAACGCCTGGAAGAACAGAAGGAACGCCATGCCGGCGGTAACAAGTGGATCGGCACCGGTGGCACCAGCCCGTTCGGTTCCGGCGGTTTCAATCCCGAAGGCATCCGTGTCGGCGACGCCGGCAAGCGTCAGGGCAAAGCTGTAAAAGTCTGGGACCAGCGCGAATACAAGAACCTGGACGACCAGGTGGAACTGGGCACCCGCAACATCAAGGTCGCCCTGCGCCGCCTGCGCAAGTTCGCCCGCCAGGGGGCCGCCGAAGAGCTGGACATCGATGGCACCATCGACCACACCGCCCGGGACGCCGGCCTTCTGAATATCCAGATGCGCCCGGAGCGACGCAACACCGTCAAGTTGCTGTTGCTGTTCGACATCGGCGGCTCGATGGATGCCCACGTAAAAATCTGCGAAGAACTGTTCTCGGCCTGCAAGACCGAGTTCAAGCACCTGGAGTATTTCTACTTCCACAACTTCGTTTATGAATCAGTGTGGAAAAACAACCTGCGCCGCACCTCGGAACGCACCTCGACCCAGGACTTGCTGCACAAGTATGGCGCCGATTACAAAGTGATCTTCATCGGCGACGCCGCCATGGCCCCGTATGAAATCACCCAGGCCGGCGGCAGCGTCGAGCACTGGAACGAAGAACCGGGCTACGTGTGGATGCAGCGCTTCATGGAGAAGTACAAGAAACTCATCTGGATCAATCCATACCCCAAGGACACCTGGGGCTACACCGCTTCAACCAACATCGTGCGCGAACTGGTGGAGGACCGGATGTTCCCGCTGACCTTGCGCGGGCTGGAAGAAGGGATGCGGTTGCTTTCCAAGTAAGATGCTTGGGATCTTCGTCACACAAGAGATCCCTGTAGGAGCTGGCGAAGCCTGCGATCTTTTGATCTTGATCTTTCGCTCAAGACTCAATTGTCAGTGCAAAGATCGCAGCCTCGTTGCACTCGGCAGCTCCTACAGGACTTCGCTAGATCCCATCGCTCAACAGGTTACAACCCGCGCAAATCCCGCTCTTCAATCGGTCGGCTCTGGCGCAGACGCCTGCCGCCCAGCACCACCCAGTCGATCAGGCGGAACAGGCACTCCAGGCCGAACGACAGCAACATGGCGCCACTGAGGCCCCAGATCATCGCCTCGGGAGTCAGGAGGATCTGGTAGCTGTAGCCGTTCCAGGTTTCCTTGCGAATCTCCGGGTCGGCGGCCAGTGCCACTTGCAGCAAACGGATGTACCACGGCCCCTGCATCGCCTGGAATTGCTTGTCCAACGCCTGCTGACGGACGAGCAAGGTGTTCAGGCTGTCAGCATCACTGCGAAAGATCGGGTCTTCGCTGGCACGGTAGTGAGCCACCAGCGCTTGCATGTCGCCCTT
The DNA here is from genome assembly GCF_900113505.1 of Pseudomonas sp. NFACC45. Taxonomy (NCBI): domain Bacteria; kingdom Pseudomonadati; phylum Pseudomonadota; class Gammaproteobacteria; order Pseudomonadales; family Pseudomonadaceae; genus Pseudomonas; species Pseudomonas sp. NFACC45. The sequence continues at coordinate 27,110 of NZ_FOPO01000011.1, read as the reverse complement.
GAAAAACTGGTTGGCGGTGCCCTGAAAACCTCGCAGGCCGGTCTGCGCTTCGATCAGGTGCGCCTCGACCCGCTTGGCGTAATCGCTGATGAAACCCGGCACCTGCACCCCCACCAACAGGCCTACCGCGAACAACACCAGCCGTAGATAACTGAGCAACATAAGCGTGACGTCCTTATTCGGTCTGGCCGTGGCTGACGCATTCGCCGCGCCGCCACAGGCTCCATTGGCCCGGTTCGTAGCGGGTCCAGGTTTCGTTTTCAGTCAACGGTTCGGTGGCAATTACCGTGACCACGTCATTGGGCGTGGTTTCGGCGTGGAAATCCACGATCACGTCCACATCCTTGAGCCGCGCCGGGCCGAACGGCGCGCGACGGGTGATATGGACCAGTTTGGTCGAGCAAAAGCAGAACAGCCAGTCACCATCGCTGAGCATGCAATTGAACACGCCCTTGCTACGGTATTCGGTGCAGGCCTGAATCAACGACGGCAGCAATTGCTCCACCTCTACCGGTTCCGGGAACGACTGGCGCACGCGGTTGAGCAAATCGCAGAACGCCGCTTCGCTGTCGGTATCGCCCACCGGACGATAGAAGCTTGCGCCCGGCTGGAAATCGGCAAGCTGGCCATTGTGGGCGAAGCACCAGTTGCGGCCCCACAACTCACGCACGAACGGGTGGGTGTTGGACAGGCAGACCTTGCCGACATTGGCCTGGCGGATGTGTCCGATCACCACTTCGCTCTTGATGGGATAGCGCTGCACCAGGTTCGCCACTTCCGACTCGCTGCTGGCGGCAGGGTCCTGGAACAGGCGCAGGCCACGACCTTCATAGAAGGCAATGCCCCAGCCATCCCGATGCGGCCCGGTCTTGCCGCCACGCTGCATCAGCCCGGTGAAGCTGAACACGATATCGGTCGGCACGTTGGCGCTCATGCCCAGTAACTCACACATGCTCGGACCCTCGCTTCAATGGGACAAGCCTGTTTACAGCCGCGGCTCGATACGCGAACGCTGAGGATTGCTCGGCACCGGTGGGCGACCGTAACGGTCATCCCCCGCCACACCGAACGGTTGCTCATCCTGCAACTCATCGGCCGCAGCAGCGGCTTTGGCGGCAGCGGCTTTTTCCTTGCGAGCGCTGGCTGCACGCTCGAGGGGGAAGCGGATCAGCACGAGAATCAAATAGAGGCCAAAGGCGATCATGCCGTACATGAACAGATCGGACACCGCACGCCAGGCGTTGTTGCCGACTTTGAACAGCATGTCCAGGGCGACGATAGCCAGGGCCGGGGCAACCTGTTCCTTCACGGGGTCGACGATAGTGGGGCTGAACAGCAATACCGCCATCAGCAGACGCAGCGGTTCGCGCAACCCGCGCCACATCCAGCGGGTCATGCGCATCCATACCAGCAGGCAGCCCAGGGCGGCGAAGGCATAGAGGCCCCAGGCGATCAGATAGTCGTTCTCGGTCATGGTGTCCATGGCAAGGCAGGCAAAGAGGCGCTTATAGTAACGGCTTTTCGCTCGTCAGGCTGCCCCGGCGTCTGCCGAGTGGTCTGTGCCGCAGGATCTGTCGGTTAATTTCTGCCGCCGCAGGTGGCTGACCGAACTAACCACACCGGCCATCAGTCCCTATTTCGTACAACGCTCGAGAGCCTTTCATGCCCCTATCTGCCCACGTTTGCAACGCCCCGATTGCCCGCAGGGACGCCGGTGTTGACCCCTACGCCTGGCTGCAGGAACGCGACACCGACGCCGTGCTCGACTACCTCAAGGCTGAAAACAGCTATCAGGACGCGCAACTGGCTGACCAGGCCGAACTGCGCGAAACGCTGTTTCAGGAAATTAAAGGCCGGATCCTGGAGACCGATCTGTCCCTGCCCTCGCCCTGGGGTCCGTATCTGTATTACACCCGCACCACAGCCGGGGATGAATACCCGCGTCACTACCGCTGCCCGCGCCCGACGGACGACAGCCTGACCGTCGATGAAAGCCGCGAACAATTGCTGCTGGACCCCAACGTGCTGGCCGGCGGCGGTTTCTTTTCCCTGGGTGCCTTCAGCATCAGCCCCGACCACCAGCGCCTGGCCTACAGCCTGGACACCACCGGCGACGAGATTTACACCCTGTTCGTCAAAGAGCTGGCCAATGACAAGGTCAGCGAACTGTCCTTTGAGGATTGCGACGGCAGCATGACCTGGGCCAACGACAGCCTGACGCTGTTTTTTGGTGAACTGGATGACACCCATCGCCCGCACAAACTGTGGCGCTATCGCCTGGACGGAACGGCGGCCGAAGAAGTGTTCCATGAGCCGGACGGGCGTTTCTTCCTGCATTGCTACCGCTCAAGCTCCGAGCGGCAGTTGATCCTGTCTCTGGGTAGCAAAACCACCAGTGAAGTCTGGGTCCTGGACGCCGCACAGCCACATCAGCCTTTCACCTGCCTGGCGCCACGGGTGGAGAACCATGAATACGACGTCGACCATGGCTTGCGCGACGGTCAGTGGACCTGGCTGATCCGCAGCAACCGCGACGGGATCAACTTCGCGTTGTACCAGGCAGCCGACACGGGCCTAGCGCCGACCGAAGCCGACTGGCAGAACCTGATCCCCCACAGTGACACGGTGATGATCGACGGCTTGAGCCTGAACGCCAGCGCCATGACCCTGAGCCTGCGTGAAGGCGGCCTGCCGATCATCGAAGTTCACCCACAAGGTTTACCGGCGTATCGGGTGCAACTGCCGGACGCGGCCTACAGCCTGCATGTGCAGAACAGCCTGGAGTTCGTCAGCCCCCGCATTCGCCTGCGCTACGAGGCGCTGAACCGTCCGGCGCAGATTCGCCAGCTGGACCTGGCCAGCGGCGAACAGGTCGTACTCAAGCAAACTCCGGTGCTCGGTCCGTTCGATGCCGATGACTACGTCAGTCAACGGCTGTGGGCGACGGCGCCGGACGGTACGCAAGTGCCCATCAGTCTGGTGGTCAAACGCGAAGCCCTCGGTCAGCCGGTGCCGCTGTACCTGTATGGCTACGGCGCCTATGGCGAGAGCCTCGACCCGTGGTTTTCCCATTCACGGCTGAGCCTGCTCGATCGCGGTGTGGCGTTTGCCATTGCCCATGTGCGTGGCGGCGGTGAGCTGGGGGAAGCCTGGTATCGCGCCGGCAAGCAGGAGCACAAGCACAACACCTTCAGCGACTTCATTGCCTGCGCCGAGCACTTGATCGCCAACGGCTTCACCCGCGCGGATCAACTGGCAATCAGCGGCGGCAGTGCCGGAGGCTTGTTGATTGGCGCGGTACTCAATCAACGCCCGGATCTGTTCAAGGTGGCGATTGCCGAAGTGCCGTTCGTCGATGTACTCAACACCATGCTCGACCCGGACTTGCCGCTGACCGTCACCGAATACGACGAATGGGGTAATCCCGAGGAGCCCGCCGTCTATGATCGGATCAGGGCCTATGCGCCGTACGAGAACGTCCGCGCCCAGGCGTATCCGGCGCTGCTGGTGATCGCCGGTTACAACGACAGCCGCGTGCAGTATTGGGAAGCAGCCAAATGGGTGGCGAAATTGCGCGCCACCAAGACCGATGACAATCCCTTGCTGCTCAAGACCGAACTGGGCGCTGGCCACGGCGGAATGAGCGGGCGCTACCAGGGGTTACGTGACGTAGCCCTCGAATATGCATTTGTTTTGAAGGTTTTGGGGGTGGTCTGAGGAACTCTGTGGGACGGTCGGGTCTTAGCTCCATGCGCAGGGCCCAGACATGACGCTGTTCCATTGTGGGAGCGGGCTTGCTCGCGAAGGCGGGGTGCCAGTCAACATCAATGCTGACTGATCCGCCACCTTCGCGAGCAAGCCCGCTCCCACAGGGGTTCGCCTACACTCAAACAATCCAAAAAACCGTAGAAAACGACAAGAAAAAGACCGTGACAACATGTCAGAACCGACCTCACTGAACAACGAAATCCGCGACTGGCTGATGGACTGCGGCCTGTTCGACCAGTTGCAGCCTGTCGACTTCGCCGCGGCGTCGGGCTACTTCAGCATCAGCGCCATTGCCCAAGGGGAAGCGATTTTCCGCGAAGGCGATGCCGGCAGCTTCATGTGCATCATCCATTCAGGGCAAGTGGCCGTGCAGAAAACCGGCCCCGACGGCCAGCCCGTCACCATCGCCACGCTGCGCAGCGGCCGGGCATTCGGGGAAATGGCAGTGCTTGACGGTGAACGGCGCTCGGCCAGTTGCATCGCCGCCAGTGATTGCCAATTGCTGAACCTGGGCAAGGATTCCCTGGAAAAAATGCTCAACGATGCACCGAAGATCGCCGCCAAAATCATTCGAGCCCTCGCCGTCTCCCTGTCCAAGCGCCTGCGCATGGCCGATGGGCAGTTGCTGGCGCAACAGGTCTGACCTTAGTGCCACAGCACCTGTGGGAGCGAGCCTGCTCGCGATAGCGGTGTATCAATCAGCATTGATGTTGACTGAGACACCGCTATCGCGAGCAGGCTCGCTCCCACAGGGTTGCATCATTCAACCTTTCCAGGATCTACCCACCCGGCGACTTGGCCTTTGGCGGTTTCGGCTCCATGCCCGGTATCGGCTGGTCCTTGGGCGGCTTGGGCATTTCGATGGGCGGCAGCAACGGCGGTCCGCTTCCAGGGCCGGGCGTGGGCACGCCGCTGGGCGTGACCGGCGGGTATGGCATCGGTGTAGGCGTGCCGGGCGAACCGGGAATGCTCGGTGGGCTTACCGGAATCGTGGGCTGCTGGGCCTGCACCCAACTTATCGAGAGCGCTGCCAGGGCAATGGCCGTTAGAATGGTGCGCTTCATCAATGGCTCCGTGGCGATTGTCTGTCTTCAGGCTAGTCCTTACCGCGCTGCTTTGCCCCTCCTTTGCATGAGACATCCATGAAACGTTTCGTTCTGTTGGACACCGCCCCCATCCCTGACAACGGCGGCGCCCTGTGCCTGTTCGAGTACGGCGACGACTTCGTTATCAAGATCCAGGGCGGCGACGGTGGCCAGTTGATGAATACGCGCATGCACGGCTCCGAAGACGCCCTGGCAGAGATTCCATGTCGCAAGGTTGCCGGCCGTCCCGGCTCGCGTGTACTGATCGGTGGCCTCGGCATGGGTTTCACCCTGGCCTCGGCCCTCAAGCACCTGGGCAAAAGCGCCGAAGTGGTGGTAGCCGAACTGGTGCCCGGCGTGGTGGAGTGGAACCATGGCCCTTTGGGCGAAAAAGCCGGTCGCCCCCTGTCGGACCCGCGTACCGTGATCCGCATGGAAGATGTGGCCAAGGTACTGCAAGCCGAACCCCAGGGCTTTGATGCCATCATGCTGGACGTCGACAACGGCCCCGAAGGCCTGACGCAGAAAGCCAACAGCTGGCTGTATTCAGCCGGCGGCCTGGCCGCCTGCGCCAAGGCCCTGCGGCCCAAGGGCATACTGGCAGTATGGTCGGCCAGCGCCGACCGGCAGTTTTGCGACAAACTGAAAAAGGCCGGCTTCAAGGCCGAAGAGGTGCAAGTCTTCGCCCACGGCAACAAAGGCACCCGCCACACCATCTGGATTGCCGAGAAGCTCAAGGGCTGAGCTAAACTCTGTTCAACCGTCATCAGTCTTTTTTACAAAGGTGAACCCATGAGTTCGTCAACGCCACCGTCCAACACCGCCAAGCTGGATCGCATCCTCGCCGATGCCCAGCGTGACCGGGAAATGGGTTACCGCGACAAAGCCCTGAAAATGTACCCCCACGTCTGTGGCCGTTGCGCCCGTGAGTTTTCCGGCAAGCGCCTGAGTGAACTGACCGTTCACCACCGCGACCACAACCATGACAACAACCCGCAGGACGGTTCCAACTGGGAACTGCTGTGCTTGTACTGCCACGACAACGAACACTCGCGTTACACCGACCAGCAATATTTCGGCGACGGCTCCCTGAGCACCCCGAAAATCGCCAAGGCGACCCACAACCCGTTTGCCGCACTGGCGGGGTTGATGAAGAAAGACGAGTAACCGGTACAACAAAAGAAACCTGCAGTCTGCAAAACCGCTTTCGCGAGCAAGCCCGCTCCCACATGGGATCTTCAGCGGCCACAGATTCTGTGATCACTAGAGGTTCAATGTGGGAGCGGGCTTGCTCGCGAAAGCGGTCGACCATTCACCATCAATCTACAAACTGACCACCTTTCCCCATTCCCCGTATAATCGCGCCTTTTCCCCAAAGGCACCCCGCCCGTGGCCAACAAACGCTACAGCTGCATCGGTTTGTTCAACCCCAAATCTCCGGAAAACGTCGGTTCGGTCATGCGTGCCGCCGGCTGCTACGGCGTGGCGTCGGTGTTCTACACCGGCAAACGCTATGAGCGCGCCGCGGACTTCGTCACGGACACCAAAAAAGTCCACTACGACATCCCATTGATCGGCATCGACGACCTGAAAAAAATCCTGCCCTTGGGTTGTGTGCCGGTGGCCGTGGAACTGGTGGACGGCGCCCGCCCCTTGCCTGAGTACACTCATCCGGACCGGGCGCTGTATATCTTCGGCCCGGAAGATGGCTCGCTGGATAAAGACATCCGTGACTGGTGCGAAGACGTGGTGTACATCCCCACCAGCGGTTGCATGAACCTGGCGGCCACGGTCAACGTCGTGCTGTACGACCGCATGGCCAAAGGCAACAACACCCGTTCGGGGCCGCAATTCCGCTGATCGGTGCGCAATTGGATTGAACAAGGGAATCGCTCGGGCAGTCAGTTTTATACCAACCCCCACACCGGAGACAGATCATGAGCGATAACAACCCGTTCGAGCCGATTGAGACCACCCCTTTCCAATCTCATCCGCCGCACAACGTGCATGGCTGGGAACGCATTGGCTCACTGGCCGGAGGCGTACTGATGATGGGCAAGGGCCTGCGTCGTGGCGGCGTGATCGGTCTGGCTCAACTGGCCATTGGCGGCATGGCCCTGGCGCGCGGTATCACCGGGCACTGCTCGGCCAAGACGTTGCTGGAAAAGAATCGTCAGAACCTGCACCACGCCCGTGCCCGCATTGAGCAGGCCGGAGAAGAGTTGAGCCGCATGAAGGCCAGTGCCGAGGCCGCGACCAGCACGGCTACAGTGACGGGGAATGATTCGCTGGTTTCGCCCAAGGTTGGGCTCTGATTTTTGCGGTGGGGCTGATGGCCTCATCGCGAGCAGGCTCGCTCCCACATTGGATCTTCAGTGGACATATCATTTGTGTACGACTCGATCAGTGTGGGAGCGAGCCTGCTCGCGATAGCGGTATTACTGCAGTAACCGGTTATCCAGCACAGTAGAACTCTCCCCCAGAACGCTCTCGCTGAGCTGGACAAATTCCTCGGTATCAACCGTCTCCAGGCGCATTGCAGCGTGCAGCACATCATCGAGCGAGCGTTTGTTGCGGGTTTTCAAACGAATCTCGCGGTCCAGCTCCTGCAACAGCAACACCGCCTTGGCCTGCGTCGCGGTTCCGATCTGCTCACCGCGCAAGGTGGTGACGCCTTTGCTGTCACGGGCGAGGCGGTCATTGAGGGCCTGATAGCGCTCATCACTCATTCCGCCGGCCCGGCGCAGCAATTCGATGGCGTAGTACTCGGCCAGCCCTTCGCTGATCCAGTCACTGCGCTCACGATCGTTGACGCGCGCCAGCATCTGCACAAGCTCCCGCAACATAGGGCTATTGCCGCGCTCGCTGACCAGCGGCGGACGACTGTGCAGATAAATCGATTCATGCCCAGCCTGAGCACCACGCCACATCGGATCTGACGCGCCGATGATCAGCAGCTTGCTGGGATGACGCGGCACCAGCGCCTGCACCTGCGGCCAGACGAACGTCAGTAGCGTCAGCACATCCATCCGGCGCATGCCCTGGCCTTGGGGCGAGGCCACCGTCACCTCGGTCTCTCCCAGGCGTGTGCGACGGCTGCCGAGTTTGCCGGCGAGCATCCAGCCAGTGGGACGATCGAACAGCCGCGCGGGATTGTCGATGCGAAAGCGTTGTTTGCCGATGCGCGGCCAGGCCGTTTCGATGCTTTTCCAGCCGGCGGGCAGATCAAATTGCAAACGTGACACCAGCTCAGTGCCATCCTGCTGATCCAACTTGGCCGGCGGCACAAGATCGTCGCCGCGCAGCAGCCCCCATCCCGGGGTCATACGGGTTTCAAACGTACCGTTCTTGCGAGTATTACTGATGCGCACGCGATAGCTCAGGCTCGCCTTATCGGCACTGGGACGCCAAATGCCGCGTGTATCCTTGCCCGGGATGAGCTGCCATTGACCGTCGGCCTTGAAGTGGCTGTAGCGGCTGCCATCGCCGAGGTCGAAGTCCAGGCTGCGCACTGCCGAACCCCGCGCCAGGGTCAGGCGCACTTCCGCCTGATCGCTCTGCGGCAACAGATGCACGTGATAATCCAGATCGACTTTCTGCGCCGCCCACAGCGGCCCACACACCGCCCATAACCCGGCTGTGAGCATCCTTTTCAATCCTGCAGCCATGGGTTCTCCCTGATGGTGCGATGCCCGGCATTCAGCCGGCGCGAAAAATCAGATGATCTTCCCAATCATCCTCGGGCACGCTGCCTTCGGCGAGCATGCGCCCCGACTGGGAAATGCGTTCGTGGTGCACAGCATCGCGATCGCCGCAGACCAGGTGATGCCATAACGGCAGATCCTTGCCCTCGCTGACCAGGCGATAACCGCAGGTCGGCGGCAACCATTTGAACTCATCGGCCTTGCCCGGCGTGAGCTGGATGCAATCGGGAACAAAGTCACGCCGCCGGGCATAGTCGGTGCACTGGCAGGTTTTCAGGTCCAGCAGTTTGCAGGCGATGCGCGTGTAATAGACGCTGTTGTCGTCTTCGTCTTCGAGTTTTTGCAGACAGCACAGACCACAGCCGTCACACAGCGATTCCCATTCCTGCGAATCAAGCTGATCGAGGGTTTTACGTATCCAGAACGGTTCGACTTTGGCGGCCATGGCTCAAGCAATCAGCATCAGGTGGTGAAAAGGCCGTCAGTCTAGTGCCGGGGCTGCTTCAGGCCAAGCATGGGCGACTGTCGGTAGGGCGTTGCGTCATACACTTTGCCAAACCGGTAATGGTGATCACTGAAAATCCATTGTGGGAGCGGGCTTGCTCGCGAACGGGTCGTTACATCCAACAGTCATGTTGACTGACACTCCGCTTTCGCGAGCAAGCCCGCTCCCACAATCAGGTCAGGGGTTGCTTCAGTAGCCCCGATCGAAATCCACTTCCCCGCGCAAGGTTTCGCCGGCCTGGTAGGCCCGCAGGTTTTCCAGGAACAACTGCACCATCATCGCCGGCGACGTCGGTGCCGAGCTATGGCCGGTCAACAGCAGGCCCCAGGCCGTCCAGAAAGGATGCCGCTGTGGCAACGGCTCCTGGCGGCAAACGTCAATGACCGCGCCGGCCAGATGCCCTTCCTTCAAGGCTTGCACCAGATCCGCATCGACCACGGCCACGCCGCGCCCGACATTGATGAACAGGCCAGTGGGCTTGAACTGCTTGAACAGCGCCGCGTCGTAAATATCGTGGGTGTCCGGCGTGTTGGGCAGCAGGTTGATCACGTAATCCACCTCGCCCACCATGCGCGGCAGATCCTTCAACGCCCCGACCTCGATGAACGGCGCCAACTCCCGAGCTTCGCTGGCAATGCCATACAGCTGCACGCCAAATGGCACCAGAAACTGCGCCACGCGCTGGCCGATATCGCCAGTGCCGACGATCAATGCCTTGCGCCCGGCCAGACTCTGGCCCTGACGGTTGTCCCACTTGCGCTCGACCTGGCTGACCAGCCTCGCCAGCACCTCGCGCTCATGACCGAGCATATAGGTCAGGACGTACTCGGCCATCACCTGACCGAAAATGCCCACCGCACGGGTCAGGCGATAATCACGCGTCAAACCCTCGGCCAGCAGCGGCGTGATGCCCGCCCAGGTCGATTGCAGCCACTGGGGCTGATGGCCTTGACGCAACAGGGTGGCCAGCAGATCGGGCTGGCCCAGCCAGACCGGGCAGTCGTTGGCCAGTCGCGACAGTTCGGCGGAGTCGCCACTGGTCAGGACTTGGATATCGGGTGCAGCCTGTCGCAGAAGCTGGGCGTACACCGCGTGATCGTGTTCGGCAATCAGAACGCGCATGGATCAAACCTTTCAAAAACTATGCAGACGACCGCCGACAGAGTGTCGCTCCATCCTTGCGGCCATCGCCAATAAACCATTCCAGTGTTTTCAAGAGGCCCGGGAAAGGTGCCTCGGGGAACCGTCAGACCGGGTCGTTGCGTCGCAGCAACTCTTCCGGAAGATGCTCGATGTACTCGTCTTCAGCCGGTGGCATCTGCAAGTGATAACCCTGGGTATCGAGGTTTTCCAGCACCAGGTTGATGTCTTCCCGGGACAGCTTGCGCTCGGGGCTCAGCACCAGGTCAAAGGCATGGATCGCCTTGCCAAAGGCAGCCATCAGGGGCTCAGGCACGCGCTCCAGGGCATCGCTTTTGAGCACATACAGGTACATCTCGTTTTTCTTCGAGCTTCGGTAGATCGAGCAGATACGTTTCAAGGCTGTTCTCCGGCGGTGGCCAGGCTATCGAGCAGTGCCTGGCCCATCAATTCTCGGCGCCAGCCACGCAGCGAATCGGGCAATTGGTAAGGACCCTCGGGAAAGCCGCTCTTGATCAGCGCTTCGAGGGTTTTCTTGCGCAGCATCAGTTCAGGGGCGATTCCCAGGCGCTCGGCCTCAACCTGCCCCAGTGCCCGCAGACGCTTGACCAGCGCCGAGGCCTCAATGGGCAAGGGTTCGGCCACGGCTGGCGGCCACTGTTCGGGCGGCAGGCTGGCGGCGCGTTTAATCAGCTCCAGTAGGAACTCGCCGTCCTGGCGCACGGTACGCGGGTGCATGTCTTCGATTTTCGCCAGCGCACCGAGGTTATCCGGCTGAGTGCGGGCCAGGGGCCACAGCGAATGCTCGCGAATGACCCGGTTACGCGGCAGGTCACGAGCCCGCGCTTCCCGCTCGCGCCAGGCGCATAGCTCGCGCAGCACGGCGAGTTGGGCACGGGAAAGTTTCCAGGCCAGCTTGGCCTCGCGATATACCTCATAGGGGTCGACTTCACGACGCAGGTTGGCCACCAGCTCGGCGCCATCCTCTAGGACCCAGGCGTATTTCTCGTCAGAAAGCTTCGGCCGCAGCTGTACGAAAACTTCCGCCAAATGCACTGCATCTTCAGCGGCGTAGCTGATCTGCGTTTCCGACAGTGGTCTTTGCAACCAATCAGAGCGGGTTTCACCCTTAGGTAAGTCGATGCCCAACACGTCCTGTACCAGCCGGGAATAACCCATGGAAAAACCCAGGTTCAGGTAGGCGGCGGCCAATTGAGTGTCAAACAGCGGCGCGGGCAGACTGCCGGTCAAGCGCAGCAGCACTTCAAGGTCTTCGCTGCAGGCGTGCAACACCTTGAGCACTGCCGGGTTTTCCAGCAACGCGGCCAGGGGTTTCCAGTTGTCGATGGTCAAGGGGTCGATCAGATAGGCACGCTCGCCGTCGCCGATCTGCAACAAACCGGCAATGGGATAAAACGTGTCGACCCGCATGAATTCAGTGTCGAGGGCGACGAATGGCAACTGCTGCCATTCGTCGCAAAACTGACCGAGGCTATCGTTGTCGCGAATCCAGTGAATATCGATGGCCACACGGCTCTCCCTTGAAGAATGGCGCGCAGTATATATCGCCGTCAGCGATTGCGAGCATCCATAGAGCGGGAGCCTGAGAGAAATCGCCTGCGCAAAGGCAAGAATAGTCCTACATCGGGAGTTAACCGGCCTTGCACAACGCATAAACCCGCGTCAGCGCAAACCCGGGCAGAAAATCCTGGTACCACAGCAGGGTGAAACCGGCCTGGCGGAACTCGGCTTCAACTTCAGCCTTGTCCGCCAAGCCGCGGTGCGACGCAGGTCCGATGTTGAGGCGACCTTCAACTTGCACCGACACAATCACCGTGTCACGGCTGACCCGATGAAATTCGCGCAACAACGCCAGCCGATGCTCACTGGCCCTGACGTGCCGAAACAGTTGCAGACACAAAATACAGTCCACCGCGTTGGCCGACAGGCCGAGGGTGAATGCCGAACTGGGAAAGGTTGTGACCCGCTCCAGCAATGCGCCGCCATGATGGGTGCGGGCGTGATCAAGCATGTCTGGCGAGGGGTCCGCTGCCAGGATCACCCGGTTGGCATGTTCGGCCAGCACCGGCCAGAACCGGCCGGCGCCACAGGTCACATCCAGCACCAGTCCCGGTTCACCGGCGGCTTTCAAGGCATTGCGGACCAATTGCTCGTCACGCCAGAACGCCAGGCGCAATCGTCTGGGCGCCGCTTGACGACAGATGCGCGCGTGTTCCCGGTCGTGATGCCTGGCGAACTCGAGCTCTACGGGAGATGGGGGTTGCCCGGACATACCAACCGCTCTTGGCAAAGAGGAATAGGAACAGGCTAACCACCGATACGTGAAAAAAAAGTCGAGGCGCTCACTGCCGAGCCAGCACGCCGTCAATGACCGCACCACGGCAACCGGCAAACAGGTCCAGGTCGCGGTTGTAGACCTTGCTGTTGACTTCCAGCAGCCCGAGCATCGAATGGAACAGATTGTCCTGGCTCAAGGGCTTGTCCCGGCTCAGTTGCAGGCAATGGGTGTCGACGGAAAAGGACTTCTGATAGCTGTCGGAAAACCAGGCCAGCATCGCCACGTGTTTCTGTTGTTCCGGGGCGAGCATGTAGGGCGTGCCATGGAGAAACAAGTTGTACTCGCCCAGGGACTCGCCATGGTCGGACAGGTACAGCATCGCTGTGTCGACCTTGTCCTGATTGGCCCGCAGCAGGTCGATCAGGGTCGATAACACATGGTCGGTGTACACCAGCGTGTTGTCGTAACCGTTGACGATGCTCTGGCGGCTGCAATTGTTCAGCGCATTGCTTTGGCACACCGGGGTGAAATGTTCGTATTGCTTGGGATAGCGCTTGAAGTACTCCGGCCCGTGACTGCCCATTTGGTGGAGCACCAGCACGGTGTCCTTGTCGAGGGTGTCGATGAAATGTTGCAGGCCCTGGAGCAGAATTTCGTCGCGACACTCACTGTTGGCGCACAGGGCCGGGTCCTTGAGATTGCTGACGTCCTGCACAGTGACCCGGTCGCAAGTGCCTTTGCAGCCCGACTGGTTGTCACGCCAGATCACCTCCAGCCCGGCACGCTTGAGCACATCCAGCAGGCCTTCTTCGTTCCTGGCCTTGCTGGCGTCGTAGTTCTTGCGGCCCATGTTGGAAAACATACACGGCACCGATACTGCGGTTTCCGTACCGCAGGAATGCACATCAGTGAAGGCGATCAGGCCGGCTTCTTGATTGAGTTGCGGCGTGGTATCGCGGTTATAGCCCAGAATGCCGAAGTTCTCGGCACGGGCGCTCTCCCCCACCACCAGTACGGTCAGGGACTTGCGGGCATGGGTTTGCCAGACCGGATTGCGACTCGCGTCCTCACCCAAGGTGATGAAGGGTTGTTTGGCCGCCGCGACCTGCTCGCCCAAGTACCCGATCGACGCACCGATGTAGTTGCTCGGCACCACCATCAGGTGCAATTCGTGATGATTGCGAAACAATGAAGACAACCCCTGGTAATTGGCCAGGGCGACCACGCCGATCACCGCCGCCGACACCCCACTCACCACCAACTTGCTTAACAGCTCTTTAGGCCAGCGGCGATAGCTGATCGGCGTTTTAAATAACAACCAGGATGGCAACATGCCTAACAAACCGAGGTAGGCAAACAACTTTAACGACAATAAATCACGCACTTCCGTGGCATTGGTTTCAGCGAAGTTACGAAACATGCCGGCATCGATCAGCACGCCATACTGAGCCATGAAGTACGCCACACCGGCGCTGATCAGAAAAAGCACGATCAGCACAGGTTTGAGCAGCCCACGGAACGCCACCAGTGTCAGTGCCAGGTTGAAGGCGAACAACACCAGCACCGCAAACGCCACGTCAATCAGCAGCCCCCCGCCGTCACCTGCCGTAATGCTATGCAGGTGCTGCCAGAGCACGGCGTTAAAGCCCACTAATAAAAAGACACTGGCGACCAGCGTCACCCATTCGGGACGCACAGGTTTAATAGTCAGCATGAGGTCTAAAGTTTCCTGGAAGTTGCGCTATGGAAAGAAAATACCGCAGGAAAGTTAGAAAAAACTGTGCTACGGCCATACAAACTCTAGGCAGGCCACTATCAATTTTTCGTGAAAAAGTTGCTATTAAATAATTTTTCAAATAGCAAGCCACACGTCTGACCGACGTGCAGCTTGTCGCTTAGTTCAGGCCTGATGGATATACCAACGCCAGTCCTGCTCGCCTACCTCGCCCATGAACTGGCGGTATTCGGCGCGTTTGACCGCCAGGTACACCCTGAGGAACTCATCCCCAAATGCTTGCCTGGCCCAGGTCGAGGCTTCAAGCGTGCGTAAGGTGGTGAGCCAGTCGGTGGGCAGCAATTCGCTCGCCTGGGCATAACCGTTGCCCTCTACCGGCGCACCGGGATCGCACTGTTCACGAATGCCGCGATGGATGCCGGCCAATATTGCGGCGGCGGCCAGATAGGGGTTGGCGTCGGCACCACAAATACGATGTTCGATATGCCGCGAAAACGCCGGGCCGCCCGGCACCCTCAGGCTCACGGTGCGATTGTCCACGCCCCAGGTGGCCGCCAGCGGCGCGTAGCTGTTGCTCTGGAATCGCCGGTAGGAATTGGCATTCGGGCAGAACATCAGCAGTGAGTCGAGCAACGTGTCGAGCATCCCGCCCACCGCATGACGCAGCAGCGGCGTACCATCGGCGGCTTCGCTGGCAAACAGGTTATGGCCCTCGCGATCCGCCAGGCTCACGTGCATATGCATGCCCGAACCCGCCAGTTCCGCGAACGGCTTGGCCATGAAACACGCCTGCATGCCGTGTTTATGCGCCACGCCTTTGACCAGACGCTTGTAGCGCACCGCTTCATCCATGGCTTGCAAGGCATCGGTACGGTGCTGGAGGGTGATTTCCACCTGGCCCGGCGCGTATTCGGAAATGGCCGTTCGGGCCGGGATGCCCTGGGACTTGCAGGCGGCATAGAGGTCCGCCAGGAATGGCTCGATCTGTTCCAGTTCGCGCAAGCCATAGACCTGCGTGGCACGTGGCCGGCCACCATCAGCGTCCCGCGCCGGTTGCGGCCGGCCCAGGCTGTCGCGCTGCGCGTCCAAAAGATAGAACTCCAGCTCCGCCGCCATCACCGGGTAATAGCCATCGGCCTGCAACGCGTCGATCACTTGGCTGAGCAAGTAACGCGGATCGGCGATGGTCGCGGGCATGCCTTCCTGAGGATGCATGCTGACCTGCACGGCGGCAGTGGGGATCAGCCGCCAGGGCATTCGCTGCAAGCTGTCGCTGATGGGATAGGCCCGGCAATCGATGTCGCCAACCTCCCATACCAGCCCGGAGTTTTCCACGTCATCGCCATTGATGGTCAACCCGAGAATGGTACTGGGCAAGGGCCGTCCACTTTCGTAAAGCGCCAGCAACTCATCGCGGTGCAGCAGTTTGCCCCGAGGCACACCATTGCTGTCGAGGATAAACAGCTCGAACAGCTCGATATCCGGGTGTTGCTCCAGAAACGCCTGGGCTTGATGCAGGGGGGCAAAAGAGAGGTGGGCAGAACTCATGAGAATGCTCGTATTTTCATGTCGGACGGGCGACAAAGCACCGTCAGCCTGTGCTCGCGATCAACGAACACTGTTCAAGGATCAACAGGAAATACAAGTATCTGGAGGACGGGCATGGCGGCAATGCCAGAGCGCCCAAAATGCCAGTTCAGAAGGCAGCGCACAAAGCGTGGGAGAGACACCGGACATAAACCTGCCGACCGGCTCCATTGCGGCGTATGACGGGTATTGGAGTGCTGCGGGCCAACCGTCCATAAAAGACATCACAGGAAACACACCCTTGCAGCGTCCCACGTCACCAAAGCCGGTTAAACCTCGATTTGATGGAGCTTGGATCGCCACAGGCTAAACAATCGGCCAGAGCACCCTATGCTGATCGATCTGTCGTGTTCATTACCTTATCTGTCCCACTCCCGACCGTGAAAGCGCTTGCCTGGCATTCTCCTGGGACGATCGTTCCGTTAGGATCAAGGGTCTGGTTTGCGCAAGATCCGCGCAAGGAGCACAGAGAGAGACAGAACGGATGCTGAACAGTAACTCCCTCAGAAAACTCGATATGCAAGACCTCATGGTATTTAACGCCGTGTACGAGCAAAGCAGCGTCACCGGTGTATCCGAGGCGCTGTGCGTCAGCCAGTCAACGGTCAGCTACTGCCTCAAGAAACTGCGGACCTGTTTCGACGACGAGTTGTTCATCAACACCCGCACCGGCATGCGCCCCACTTATAAAGCCGAGGGCATGTACAACCACGTGCGCACCATCCTGCTGAGCATCAACCTGTGCCATGCCGGTGCGGCCACGGTTGAGCCCGCCCGGCAAACCATCAAGCGCCTGAAGGCTTGTCGGGATTCACCTTGAAACGCCGTGCAGCCAGGCCGCTGATAGCACCTGGCTACGCGAGCGGATCGTCAAAGCCCGAAGTACCTGCCTCTCAAGCGCCGACGACAGCCTTGGCATAGGGGCCTCGGTCGATGTCGAGGATTTCCACACACAGTTGCACGGAAACGTCAGTCGGCCAGTCGCCCACCTCCTGGACCACCTCCAACAGTTTTTCGGCCAACTGCTTCTTGACCTCTGGCGAACGGCCGCTCAACAAGGCCAGCTTCACGTGCACGAAACCTCGCTTTTCGAAAAGGGTGCCCACCAGGAAATTCTCGATTTTCACAGCCCGGCTTTTGATGTCCGACTCGGCAGCGAACTGACCGGAGGCCACCAGCGTATTATTCAGACGCAACAGTACGACACCCTCGTCAAACTTGGGCAGGTTGGCGGTGTACTCCATGTGCAGGTGAGGCATGTGTTCGACTCCTGTTCGAAAATATGACGATGTGGTTTCAGCCGTCGCAACCATACCTCGACTTTACTTGGCTGACGCAGGTTTTTGTTTCGTCGATCGAGATTTGCGCCGCGCCAATACGCGCGCTCATGAACGCTTCCAACCGCGTCAGCGTTTCGAAAAGCACCCTCATATTGTGCATTCGGTGCTGAGCAAAAACCTTGAAGCACACGATAAAGACGTCCGACTTAATTCACCGTCAGAGACTTCAGTCCCAGCGCCATGACTCGCTCGTCGCTCCCCAACCCCAGCGCCTTGGGACTGACCGCGTCGGGTAGATGAAACTGCACACGCACCTGCCCATCTGCGGCAATCGCTTCGCGGATGGTCGGGCTCAATGACAGCTCCAGGGTGTTCTCCTGCATGCGGGTCAGTTGCGTCGACAGGGCCGCAACGCCATTGATCGAGACCTCGATTCTCTGGCTGGGGTGCAGGGGCTGTACGAACGCCACAGCTTCGATCAGCAGGGCGCGGGCCTCAGGTGGTACACGCAATACAAGCTCTGCCTGAACACCTTCCGACCAGGTGCCCCAATCTTCGAAGCGACCCCAGCCGCTGACTAACATCGCGTTTATTCGGTTGAACACCTGGCGCTCACCTGGCTTGACTCGCACGTCCAGCGTCTCCTGCGCTACCGGTGGGCATTGAGCACAGGTCTTCCATCCCGGCGCCAGCACCACCAGACCATCAAGGCGGGTCAACAGATCAGTCTGACGATTAACGGTTTTGATCGCTTCGAGCGCGGTGCGACTGTCGAGAATGTAGAGGGAATCCGCTTCATACTGACCGGTGGCGAGCATTTGATCAGCGTGCCGTTGAGCTTGTTCGATCTCCCGAGTACCCATCCTCCCCAAGTACACGCTATCGGTTGCCAGACCATGGTTCTGCGCGTATTGGCTGATCAACAGCCAGTTGTCCGGCTGATTCTGCGGCAACAACGACCGGACCTTGGAGTAGTGATTTGCCGCGCTGGCCCAGAACGGGTCGGCCAAGGGCGTCGGCCAGCTCGCGGCGGTCGGCGCCATCCGACTCTTGCGCAGGCCTGCCCACCCGCTGCGGGTATCCAGAACCTGCACCACCAGGGCGACAGCCAGCAGACACACCGCTGCTCGTGGCTTATTGCCTCGTACCACCAAAAAGATGAGCGTAAACACAAGAATGTAGAACACCGGCCAGAACATCCTACCGGCCGCGCGAAAGACGTTCGCCAATTGCTCGATGGTTTTCGGCAACCAGTAATGCACATCCAGCATGCCAATACCGAGCGTGTTGGTCAGTGAAAAAAGCGTCAGCCCGATGAGCGCCGACAGCAATAGAGGTCTGCGACGCACGGCCCCCGCCAGACCGGTGTTGCCTTGCAGCAGTGCCACGCCGCCGCAGATGGCCAGCATCAGCACCCCCAACCCCAGGTAATTGAACCCCTCGTAGTCCCCCGGTCCCTGGGGCATGTCGCGCAATACGTATGACCAGCCGCTGGGGTTCACTACCGACAAGAGATTCAGACGATACAAGCCAAAACCACCCGCCACGGTCCCGCCGCCCACACTGAAATAACCCGCTTGCCAGCAGCAGAATGCGACCAGCAGAAACAGACCGGCCAGCTCAATCAAGGCATTGCGCCGGGGTAATCGACCCTTGATGGCTTTGCTGGCCAGATCAGCCAGCCAGATCAATGCCACCATCGCCAACAGATAGGCATGCACCAGCGCCGTCGCGGCCAATAGCACGCCCCAGGCCAGGAATCGCTTTTGCAGACCGGGCCGCAACGCCAGGTACAGCGCCGTCAGGATCAGGAAATGCCCGGACAAGGAAAGATGCCCTCCCATGCGCAGAAACATCGGGGGCGAAAACACGAATAACCCGGCCCCCAACAACCTGATCCAGATCGAAGGCGTCAGCAGACCCACGAGCTTCCAAGCGAACCAGGCCTGCAGGACAAAACACGCCAGCAGCCACAGCCCGAAATACTGGAACGTCTCGGGAAGCCAAGCATTGAAGGGCTTGAATATGAACGCAAGCAGCGGGTTGGAATCGGAAAAAATGATCCCGTTGGCCAACTCCAAGCCATAGGAAGGGTTCATGCCTAGCGGAAAGGTCCAGGGCGAATCACGGAAAAACGCCCATCCCAGATAATGAGTCGCCGCATCGCCCTCCCCCAGCCAGGCGATATTCGTCGGGTTCAACACCCGGGGGCCGATGACCATCAGAAACGCCAACACGCCCAGCAATACGGGCAACAAGGAAACCAGATAACGCTCGCCACGAACGGTCATCGATACGTCCAGAAATTATGCAAGATGAAGGTAAACACGGGGATGATCAGCGCCACGGCAGCAATGCCCGCCAAGTAATTCAGGCCCGCGCTCTGCGCCACCCAGGCCACCAGCATCGCCAGCCAGAATCCGCCGATCGAAACCACCACGAAACGGCCGAGCGTCCGGCCATGCAATCGGCTGGAGAAACTCCAGAGCGTGTTGATCAAGTAAGACACCACGGTTGCCACCACAAACGCAAAACCGTTGGCCAACGGCGGGCTGGCCAGGATCAGATGCACAAACAACACGGCAGCCAACACATGCACAGCGGTCACGAACAAGCCCGTCATGGCGAACCGCAGCCCACGTCGCAGCAACGGCGACCGCGTCCAGATCATGGTTTTTGGGCCAGACAGAACACCGTCAGGCCGGCCACGCGATTGGCGCCCATAAACGGACGCTCCAGGCTGCACAGCGACTTCAACACGCCATTGACCAGTGGATGATGCCGAGTGAGCGAGCTGGCCGGCGCGCCGGACGTGTTGCGTTGCAACAGGCGCACAGCGGCGGCGATCGGAAACACCAGGCCGAAATAGTAAGCGCTTTTGTGCACCTGCAACCCCACCTGTGCCACGACCCCCTCCAGTTGCCCGAGGGTGTAACGGCGTTTGTGTTCCAGAAACACATCATGGCCGCTCCAGAGAAACTGGAACGCCGGCACGGTGATCAGGAAGCGGCTGCCAGAGGGAACCTTGTCGGCATAAGCCTTGAGCAGGCCCACGTCATCGTCCACGTGCTCCAACACATCCATCAACAACACCAGATCCGCGTCCAGCGCATCGATGGCGCGCCGATAGTGAACGGGCTTGCCGGCGGTGCTGGCATCGGAGTCGGCCGGGTAACTGATGTCCACGCACCAGGCCCGGGCCGTCTCGGTATGGGACAACAAGTGATGGGAAAAAAAGCCCGATCCGGCCCCCACATCCAGCAAGGTTTTGACCGATGTGCCTTTGAGCACGTGGAGCATGGCGCGCGCCTTGGAACGATAGTACCAATGCTGCCCGATATCGGGCCCCAGGATGTCGGTTTCCTTGAGATCCATTGTCAGTCCTTGGCGTCATAGATGCGCCGCACCAGAAAAACCGGTCGGCGTTTGG
Source organism: Pseudomonas sp. NFACC45 (assembly GCF_900113505.1). Taxonomy (NCBI): domain Bacteria; kingdom Pseudomonadati; phylum Pseudomonadota; class Gammaproteobacteria; order Pseudomonadales; family Pseudomonadaceae; genus Pseudomonas; species Pseudomonas sp. NFACC45. The sequence goes on along the minus strand of NZ_FOPO01000011.1, from coordinate 6,577 downwards.
ATTCGATATAGGTCCGGCCCAGGTATTCACCCAGTACGCCGATGCCGATCAGTTGCAACCCGCCCAAGAACGTGACTGCCACCATCAGGGAGGCATAGCCTGGCAGATCGACCCCGGAAATCAGCGTCCGTAACACGATGAACACCGCAAACGAAAAGGACACCAGCGAGACGCTAAGCCCCAGGTAGGTCCAGATACGCAACGGTTCGGTGCTGAAACTGGTGATGCCCTCCAAGGCAAAGTTCCACAGACGCCAGCCGTTGAATTTACTTTCACCGGCCGCACGCTCGGGCCTGACGTAATCCACGACGGTGGTTCGAAATCCTACCCAGGCAAACAAGCCCTTCATGAAGCGACGGGACTCCGGCAAGCTCTGCAGCGCATCGACCACACAACGATCCATCAGCCGAAAATCACCGACATTTTCCGGTAGCTGGTGGTCGGCGATTTTATTGTGCAGCCGATAGAACCCGTTGGCGGAAACCTGTTTGGCCCAAGAGTCGGAGTCACGGTTTATGCGATGCCCCAATACCACCTCGGCACCGTCGCGCCAGTGGGCGATCATTTGCAGGATCACCTCGGGCGGGTCCTGCAGATCGACGTCGATCGGTACCACTGCCTGGCCACGAGCCGCTTGCAGACCGGCACTCAGCGCCGCTTCCTTGCCGAAATTGCGGCTCAGGTCGACGATCCGGATGCGCGGGTCGGTTCGCTGTCTTTCCAGCAACAACACCAGTGTTTCATCGACACTGCCGTCATTGACGAACACCAGTTCCAGGCTCACCAGCGACTCGTTCGCAAAAACCCGATCAACTCTGGCGATAAACAAATCAATGGACTGGACTTCGTTGAAAACCGGAATGACGAGCGAAAGCGCTAGACATCCTTGCTGATCCGCTCCTGAATATTCAGTCACTTGATGGCTCTTTTTCTTATAGGTGTTTTCAGTCCCATCGGGCTCCCAGCCCCCGGGTTCCCCGAACCGGACGTCAATGACAAACGTCTGAATCGAAATGTATTAAGCAGGACCGGACAAGGCAACGCAAGAACGAAACCGGAACTTTATCCAGCCCCGCGCCCCCAACATGACCTGTTTCCTGAAAAGGGTCGCCAGAGCAAACCCAACTCCACATCGGCAATATTTGATAACGAATGGAAACGAATTTCCCATAGCCAAAACTATCAGCTTGGCTAGGCTTTGGAGCGACATGTGCAAAGCATGTCTTGAATGAATTAATCGCAGGGAGCGAACCGATGTATTTTGAGATCTACAGGCAGACCCGAGGCACCCAGAGCACTGGAAAAGGCCAATGGCGGTGGCGCTTGAGAGCCGGCAACCACGAAACGATCGCCAGCGGCGAATCCTATGTGAACAAGGCTGACTGCCTTCACGTTATCGGGCTGATCAAGAGCGCCCAGGGCGAGACACCCGTGAAAGAAATCTGAAGCAGCCACGCACTGTACCGACCAGTAAGCTGTCCCGCGTAACGAGCAGCTTGCTGCGACCTGAATCCGGGTCTCGCTTTTTACTGCGCCAAGGCCTATCAGACAGGTATCGTGTGCAGACAAAAGCGAGAGGCCGGTCTAAATGACTCCATCAAACCGTGATCGCGACTGGCTGGTGCGGGCTCCTGAATCAAGAAAAATGGAGCGCATCGAAGCCTATTTCAGTGGCCATGGCTACACCACCCACCGGCATGACACCTACGCCATCGGTGTCACGCTCTGCGGTGTTCAGAGCTTCAATTACCGCCATAGCAAACGCCATAGCCAGCCCGGCGGAACCATCGTCCTGCACCCGGATGAAGTTCACGATGGCGAAGCAGGCACGAGCGAGGGCTTTCGCTACCGGATGTTCTACGTAGAACCCTCCGTGATCCAGCAAGTGCTGGGCGGCAAACCCTTGCCCTTCATCGAAGGAGGGTTGTCGAACGATCCTCTCCTTAATGTTGCTACCCGCAGGCTATTGCGCAGCCTGGATCACCCGCTTGATCCGCTGGAAGAGGAGGACGGCCTCTACGATGTGGCCCAGGCCCTCGACCGCGCAGCGGGTTACCGGCGCGGACGGAGGTTGATTGACTACTCGGCGGCAGAGCGCGCCCGACTGTTCATTCACGATGCCCTTGACCAGCCCATCAGTCTGGATGATCTGGTCCAGGCAAGTGGCCGGGATCGATGGAGCCTGTCCCGGGACTTTCGAGCGCTGTACGGCACCAGCCCCTACCGGTATATCAACCAGCGCCGCCTGAATAAAGCCCGTCACCTGGTTATCCACGGCATGCCATTGAGTGAAGCCGCCCTGGCGTGCGGCTTTTTCGATCAGAGCCACATGACCCGGTTGCATACCCAGGCGTTCGGCATTTCACCTGCACGCTGGTTGAAGATGCTGCGCTGACGTCGGGCGCCAGGCCCCACAAAACCTGCACAATCATCCAATACCCGCTCAAGCTCAGGCAGTAAGGTCGCGCTCACCCCCTTCACAAGACGAGCATCCTCTATGAGCACTCATTACTCCCCCATCAATTTCGCTCAGAAATACGCACTCTTCCAGGAACAATGGGCCCCGAAAGTCGTGGCCGAAATGAACGACTACCAGTTCAAGATCGTCCGGCTCGAAGGTGACTTCGTCTGGCATACCCACGCCGATACCGATGAAACCTTCATCGTGCTGGAAGGCGAGCTTCGAATTGATTTTCGCGACGGCGCGGTGACGATTGGCCCAGGCGAGATGTACGTGGTGAAAAAAGGTGTCGAGCACAAGCCCAGCGCCGCACTGGAAGTGAAATTGCTGTTGATCGAGCCTCGCGGCGTCATCAACACAGGCGATGAAACCAATGAGCGAACAGCAGTCAATGATGTCTGGATCTGACGTCGCCTCGTGACGTAACCGATGCCAGGGGGTCAATCGTACTCAGCCTCCTGATGATCACCCAACAGGCGCCGCTGGCGAGGTGTCGCGGCGGCCAGCACAGCGGGGTTGAACTGCCAGTCCAGATAAGGCGAGAACTTCTGCGCAATCATCCGCCGGCCATAGTGAACCTGCAGCATATATCGTGAACGATCGACGCTGCGGTTCTCGCTGCCGGCATGCCACAACTCGCTGCGCAGCATCAGCACATCGCCAGCCCGACACAACACCGGTTGCGCGACGCGTCCTTGCCACTGCGTTTCGCCCGCCACGGGCGCCCGCCCCGCCCGATGACTGCCGGGAATGACCCAGGTGGGACTCAGGTCGGCATCAATGTCGTCAAGGTAAAATTGTGCCGTGCAAATCTGCATCGGCAACTCGAAAGCGGGATCGGCCAGGAACGCTGGTGGCAATGCCATTGCCAGGTAATCCAGATGCAACGGGGCCCCGATAAACCCGGGATGGCAACGCCAGGCAGTCTGCCCAATGATGTGGCAGTCATCCCCCAGGGCCGCCTCGGCCAGCTCGATCACCCCGTCCATATCAAGAAACGGCAACCAGAACGGATCGCGATTGAACACGCATTTGTAGTGATCGATCACACCGCTGTAGTCCCAGTGCAGGGGTTTAAGCTGATCGATTGCGCGGCGCAGGTCGTGGATTTGCACGGTGTTCAACACCGCAGGCATCAGGACAAAACCGTCCTGATGCAGCGCTCGCAAGCGCTCGTCAGTGAGAGCCGCCAACGGTGGGAGGGAGGCCACGATCGCGCCTGCCTCAGGTGCGGAAACGGCCGATCAATTCCGCCAATGTCCTCGAGAGGCCGGAAAGCTGCTGGCTGGCATGCATGCTCTGGGCAGAGTTCTGCGCCGCTTCGTTAGACAGATCGCGGATATCGGAGATGTTACGGGCGATTTCCTCGGTGACGCTGCTCTGCTCTTCACAAGCGTTGGCGATTTGCGCGGCCATGTCGTTGATCCGCTGTATGGAACCGCCGGTGCCGCTGAGCACCTGGTCCACACTCGCCGCCCGCTCGACGCTATCACGGGCCTTGGTGCTACCGACGTGCATCGCTTGTACGGCCTTGGCGACGCCCGACTGCAAGCGCTCGATGCGGACCTGGATATCCTTGGTCGAATCCTGGGTCCGCGCCGCCAACGCCCTGACTTCATCAGCCACGACGGCAAAACCGCGGCCTTGTTCACCGGCGCGCGCAGCCTCAATGGCGGCGTTCAGCGCAAGCAGGTTGGTTTGTTCAGCGATGCCACGAATCACCTCGAGGACCGCTCCGATGCTGGAAGTTTCCTGGGCCAAGGCTTCGATGGTTCCCGACGCACTTTCCACTTCCTGCGCCAGTTGGCGGATCGATTCGATGGTGCTGCTGACAACGTCGGCACCATCGCGGGACTGACTGGTGGCCTGTTGTGCGGCGTCCGAGGCATTCAGCGCGTTGTGAGCGACTTCATGCACGGCGGCGCTCATCTGGGTTGCGGCGGTGCTGACCTGATCAAGCGCCGCATGCTCGCTGCTGATCAGTTGGTCGTTGGTCGCGGCCATGCTGGCCATGGCGCGTGCCGCAGCATCAACCTCTCCGGTCACCCGGCCCACCTCGGCGATCAACGGCTGCAGTTTGTCGAGGAAGCGGTTGAATGCGCTGCCGAGCTGGCCCAGTTCGTCAGCCGAACGGACCTCAAGACGCGCCTTCAAATCGCCGCCCCCCTCTGCAATCTGCTCGACGCGGCTGAGCAAGCGACGCATGGGACGCAGCACGACCATTGGCAAAACAACAACGACCAGAATGCAGCCAAGCAGACCAATCAACAGAATGCCGCCCTGATGCACCCCCACTTCTTCGCCATTTTCTATCGCCGCGTCTCCCTCGCGATGGGACGCCTGGTCTTCCAGCTCGCCAAGTTTGTCGATGGAATCACGCATGATCTCGAACAGGCGTTCGCTGTCACCAAAACTCAGTTTGCTGGCCGCCTCCATATCACCTACGGACAACTCCATTACCCGCCGCGAAACCTGCTTCCACTTGGCAAAACCGTCATTGAACTGACTGACCAACGCCAGCGCTTCGGCCCCCGGCTGCATCGCGGCATATTGCTGCACGCGATCATAAGCCTGCTTCACATTCTCCTCATGACTGGCGCTCAGCGCCGTCAGATGCTCGTCCGCATGACCATCGAGCAGACTGCGCTCGGCAACGAAGGCCTGATAGAGATCGCGATCGGCATTGAGCAACAGACTGATGGCCGGCAAGTAACGCTTGGTCAGCTGTGTGCTGGACTGCGTCACCTGATCAATGCCCCGCATGCCCGACCATCCCATCAACACCAACAACAGGGCCAGAAACGCGATCGGCAGGGTTATTTTCCAGCGAAAACCCAGGTCGGCAAAGAACCGCATCATGGGGGGCACTCCTTCTATGGGGGTTAGCTTACCTATCGGCACGCATGCCTTGAGCTATAGACCATTAGTCTGATTGACACAAAGCTTTCGACGTTGGGAAGGCTGTGGTTATGCAGGTTGCGGAGTGGGTTGGGTGGAATAAAATTCGAGCCGATGAGTAGTGTTTTTCCATCGCCCACCACCTTGAAGCCAGCATGGCAGTACTCCATTCATGGACGTTGCTCAAACCGGTCTTGGCCTTTGTGGCGAGGAGATGCATCTTCAGGAGCGCCAAGCCCTGGCTATTGCCCATGCACGTCAAACCAGGCCTTCGTGGTCTCGGCACTCATCGCCTGTATGGGCGCGGGGCAACTGTCATCCAGACACTGATCGTTGGGTATGAAGGTGAATATCTGGCCATCAGTCGCCTCCAGGCGCAGGTGCACGATCGGCCAGAAGCGTCCTGTCGTCTTGAAATAGTCATCCTGAATATAACGAGCACCGTCACGCCCATCGCCGGCGTTATACGACGTCCCATGGAACAACGCATCGACCGGTAAACGCTCGGGGATACGCTGCGGCCAGGGTGTCAGGACGAACTCATTCCAGTGGTACTGCGGATGCGCAAACGTGTTGCGCAGGTCCAACAGCACCTGAACCATGTGCGCCGAAGGGGCAAAACTGCAGGAGTTATAAGGCGTCGTGGAATACCAGTGTAGCCAGCCCGCCACGCTGTCTACGCCCAGTGCCGTACATTCCATACGGCCAGTGCAGGCCTCGGGCAGACCGCCGGTGAAACCATCGAAGGGGTACAGACAGCGTACTGTCAACGGATTGGCCGACGGCGCGTCCAACGCCTTGAACAGCAAACCCTGAGGCCAGGCCGGCAGCGTCATCGCGGCGTCGGCACGGACGTAACTGACGGAAACACCGTTGATATCGTTCGAGCGGGGGCTGGGATTCCATGACTGAAAAGCAGGCGTCGATTCAGTCCCTCGCAACACCACGCCATTGCAATAAAACGGCGCCCTGCCGTCCGGGCAGGTCATCGCCGTATCGAAATACCGGGCATTGAGCCGAGTCGCCACTTCATAGCCAACATACAACTGATCCTGCAAATTGAAACCGAACACTGCCCCCTCGGCCCCAGCCAGGTCCAGGCGCAGAATCGGCAGCCATTGGCCGGTGGCCGCGTGATAGTCGCGCTGGTTGCGCTGGGCCACGCGCAGCCCGCCGGTCTGGGTCGTGTCGTAGAACAACCCTTGCACGGGCACCTGC
>NZ_FOPO01000031.1:0-1170 GCF_900113505.1 Pseudomonas sp. NFACC45 | reverse complement strand
TACGCCGCATGGTTGCCGGGACATTCCTGCGGGGTAGCTCGGTAGCGGCTGTTGAGCAGTTGAGCGATTTCCGGCCCAGTGGCGGCCTGAACCGGCAAGAACAGCAGAATCAACACCAAAGACAGGAGCTTGCCAAACAAAAAGCGCAGTTTCATGGAAGTCTCTCCTGGAACGAGATTCATAAAATCATGCGGAGCCCCGAATACGCACAGATAGGTATCGCTATTGAATAGAGCAATGCCATTACGGATCAAGATACTGCTCCAGTCTCGGACCAAAGCGCTGTCTGCCGGGAGCGGCTACCTGAGGAGCTGGACAACTGCTCTCCAGACATTGATCTTCGGGGGTGAATCTGAATATCTGAGCGTCCGGCGTATCCAGGCGCAGTTCGACGATGGGCAAGAATCGCCCCGTTTCCTTGAAGTAGTCGTCCTGCAGATAACGAGAGCCCACGGGGCCGTTACCGGGAAAAAGCGCTTCGCCATAAAACACCGCATCGATCGGTAGTTGCTCGGGAATGTCCTGCGGCCAGGTTCTGACCATGAATTCGTTCCAATCCCTGTCCCCCAGGCGTACACGGATATCGATGGTCTGCTGGATCTGCTCCGGGGTCGGTAAAAAACTACAGGACACGTAGGGATGACCGCCATAGCGGGCCATCCAGGCATCCACGTTGTCGAGCCCCATCTGCTGACAGACACCATGGGATGAACAGGCTTCAGCCAGGTTGGAAGTCCCGGCATCGACCGGGTAAGCACAGCCCATTGTCAATGGGTAAGCAGCAGGGGCGGCCCATTCCTTAAAGATGAATCCCTGGCGCCAGACCGGTTTCAGGACTTGCGAGTCGGCCCTGATATAGGTCGTGGAAACGCCGTTATTACCTTGGGAGATCGGACTGGGATTCCAGGATTGGTACGCCTCGGTTGCATCAGTCCCTCGCAACACCACGCCATTACAATAAAACGATGCCCTGCCGTCCGGGCAGGTCATCGCCGTATCGAAATACCGGGCATTGAGCCGCTGGGCTACCTCATAGCCGACATACAGTTGCTCCTGCAAATTGAAACCGAACACCGCCCCCTCGGCCCCAGCCAGGTCCAGGCGCAGAATCGGCAGCCATTGGCCGGTGGCCGCGTGATAGTCGCGCTGGTTGCGCTGGGCCACGCGCAG
>NZ_FOPO01000019.1:0-47151 GCF_900113505.1 Pseudomonas sp. NFACC45 | reverse complement strand
TCCCGCAGCCGAAATCACCTTGAATCGACGCCACCAGCGGATAGGCACACAACACATCCACCGATTTGCCCTGGCTGATGGCCGTGAACGGATCGCTGAACACCATGCCGCTGCTCTGCGTCAGGTTGCGGATGCCTTGGTCGCGGCGCAGATAGGAGAAACTGCGGGCACCCAGGGCGATGGCACTGTCGGTGTGCTCCCAGAACTTTGTCGACAATCCGCTCTCCAGACCGCTGACCAACACACCGCTGCAAAAATACGCCGCATGGTTGCCGGGACATTCCTGCGGGGTAGCTCGGTAGCGGCTGTTGAGCAGTTGAGCGATTTCCGGCCCAGTGGCGGCCTGAACCGGTAAGACCAGCAAGAGCAATAACAGCAGCAAAGGCTTGACCCGTGGGAGAACCGTTTTAAACGAGACACAGAGGCTCATGATCGCTCCCCTGTCACACGGACGCCGACGTGGATCGATAGTAAGAAACCTGGCCGTTGAGCAAAGACTGCACCGCAGCGCTGTCGCCGCCTCCTGTGGCGTATCCCCAGGTCACAGTCCGCCCATCAGCGGTCAAGGCAGTAAACCCATGAGAGTTGCCATAGATGGCTCGAACGTCGGTCAGCACCCCGGCAACCGGTTCCGTGTCCCCACCGACCGTCACATCCCCCCAAGCCACCACGCTGCCATCCTTGCGCAAGGCGGCGAAGGCCTTGGAAGACGCTGTCACCTGGACGATGTCATTCATCCGGGCGATTTCATCACTGACCTCTCCTCCCGTTTCCACAGAGCCCCAAGCCACCACATGACCATTTTCCCGACGCGCGACAAAGGACTGCCAGTTGGAGGTCACTTCGACGATATCGTCCAGATCCTCGATCAGTTGCGGTAGTACGCCGCCGTGTGTCGCCGCGCCCCAGGCGACGACATGCCCGCTGGCACAGCGGGCGACGAAGGCTTGCGCGGTGGCGCAACTGAGCTCAATAACGTCATCCCGATAGGCGATCTCTTGTGGTAGCGTCCCGCCTTGCTCCGCGCCGCCCCAGGCAACCAGTCGACGATTACCGCGCAAGGCAGCGAACGCGGCAAAATTGCCGATCACCTCCTCGATATCGTTCAACTGCGCAATATCTTCATCCAGTTCACCGCCATTGGTCGCCGCTCCCCAGGCCACCACCTCCCCCGTACTGCGGATGGCCGCAAAGGCCAATGAACCGCCGCACACCTTGACGATATCGCTGTATCCATCGATGGGTTCGGGCAGCAGGCCGCCACTGGCCGCGTCGCCCCAGGCCACCACATGACCGCTGTTTTTTATGCCGGCGAAGGCCGCGCCGTTACCCACCACTTGCGTGAAACCGGTCCTTGACACACCGCTCATGGTCGCACCATGGGTGGCCATCCCCCAGGTCACCACATTGCCATTGGCGCGGCGCGCGGCATACGCAGCCGTCGTGGCGCTGACTTCGGCGATATCGTCCATGCTGATAATGGTCGCGGGAATCTTCGCGCCCTCGACACTATTGCCCCAACCGACCAGATCGCCGATGTCTCGACGGGCGATAAAGGCCGCATCACCGGTGAGCACGCCATCGACACCATTACCGAAGACATTCGCCGGGTTCAGGGTGACCTGATAATCGGTGGAACGCACATGCAGGGGCCGGGAGGCATCGCTGTCGCGAAAAGTCGTGCCGGCCACCCAGCCATCGTCGCCATCGTACTGCCACTGCACCAGCAGCGGCCGCCCGCTAACGGCCTGGAACGCGCTCAAACGCCGCGAACAACCCGAACAGCGATACAGGCCACGGTTGTAACGCGCGCCCATGACCCGAACCTCTCCGGAAGCGATGTCACGCTTGACCTCGTACACGGACTCGGGGCTCGGCTCGCCTGCGTTGACGGTATAGGACAACGCGATGGAGCGGCCTTCATTGGCGTTGACCACGCTGTAGGGGATGGCGATGTCCAGGGTCCGCCCCACATCACTCGCCAGCACCGAGTGCGTGATCACCGTACTGCCGGCGCCCGGTACGCCCGTAAGGGTTACGCGGATCACATCGGCGGCTTTCAACCAGGCTTCGGGGGCAATCTGCAGCGTTGCGCTATCCGCCAGGTCGTCCGGGTTCAACCGATCGTCCCTGGCCTGCAAAAGGGTCGGCATCGGCAGGGGCAACTTACCCACTCGCAGGTTGAAGACTTCGGAGGGCTCGTTATCCCCCCCTGTCAGACGCTCTACCTCGTAAGTCAGCGCGACAGCCTGGTCAAGGAAGCGTCGGACCTGCGCCTGGGGCACCGTGAAGGACAAGGGTTTGCCCACATCGTTACGGGTATAGGGTTTTTCGTCGGTATAGGCCACCAGGGCGCCCGCCGCATCCACCCAGCGGAGCAACACAGTGTCTCCTTCGACCAGGCGGTCCTTGGGCACTGTCACCTTGAGCCCTTGGGGTATCGACTCGGGATCGAGCACAGTGTTCTGGGCTACGCCCTCCACGATGGGCGCTGGCAGCAAGTCGCCCTGCCCTGAATCTGCATGGGTATCGTTCATGTCAAAACCTCTTCAGAGCAAAGCCGTCAAGGCGTATCACGCGAAGCCCCCAGTACGGGCAGGTAGGTATCGGTACTCAATGAGGTGGCATTTTCATTGACCTGCTCGCCGTTCAGGTCATAGGCCCAGGCGGTTCCGGCCCCCAACGTGTCACCGGTCCAGAATGGATAATTCAGCCAGCCCAGGTAATTGGCCACGCCTCCACTACCGGGGGAATACAGGGTCCACAGGCGCTTGATATCCAGCAGCGTGACCGGATCCAGGCTGGCGGCATCGCAGACGCGGATCATCCCCTGCCAGTCGGCACTGGAACTCAGGTAATACAATTGCCGGATGCCGCTGACGGTCAGCGGATAGGCGCGCGGTTGATTCAGGCTGTCGGTGGCTGTGATCGTGCATTGGCCGTTACCCCTGGCGGTCACTTCACCGGTCAGGGCATTGACGCTGGCGACGTTCTCATCGCTGCTGGCATAGCCGTAAGGTGGGCTACCCCAAGTGGCGACGCGGGTCATCCGGGCGTAGCCCGGGACAACCAGTGGGGCCTTGTCGGCCACGGCGACATAGTGGTTCTGACGAAGGTCGAGCGCGGCGGGCCCTGCAAAGCCGGCGGATATTTCCAGCGGCAGTTCATCCGAGGGCAGCGTCTCATCATCCAGCGTCAGCACTTTGTAGCGGATGAGCACGATACCGTCGGAATCGGGGGTAAAATGTTCGGCCGCTACATAGAACACCACATCCCTGATATTCGCTCCGACCGGCAGTTGGTTTTCATAGTCGCTGCCGACAAACACAAACACCTTCTGCCAGTGGGTATCGGCGGTATAGCGTTTGATCCGAACACGGGCGCCATCAGGCGGGATATCGGCAAGTTCCAGAACGCCATCTGGCGCTTCATCCACGGAGGGAGGCGGCAGGTTTGGAGTATTGGACATGGTGAGACCTCGCAAACAGTTGGAGAACTGGCGCCCCTTGCGATGCGCCAATACTTGTCGGGAACGGAACAACCGATTTACGAACTGGAAGACGCATGCCCGGCCTGCGCGGCCAATGCCCTCGGCATCGGTGGCGAGCGATAGTAGGAAACGTTGTTGCGTAGCTGGCCAAACACCGCGTCATTGTTACCGCCACCGCTGTAATGACCCCAGACCACCACATCGCCGTTGGCTGTCAACGCGGTAAAACTATGGGAGTTGGCGTACAGGGCCAGGACGTCAACCAGGCGCTGGGCCGTGGCACCGGGAATTAAGCCGCCAACCGCTTGATTGCCCCAGGCAACGACAGAGCCATCGCTGCGCAACGCAGCAAAAGCCTCGGAACTGCCAGCGATCTGCACAACACCCGTCAGCCCCACCGGTGCGATACCACCTTCGTTAGGTCGCCCCCATGCGTCCACGCTGCCATCGCTGCGGCGCGCGGCAAACGCCCGCCAGGTACTGACAACTTCGACAACATTGATATTGGGGACCGGCGCGCCGGCTCCGCCGTACTCCGGCGTACCCCAGGCCACCACCTGTTGATTGTTGTTCAGCACACAGAAGGCCTGGGCATTGGCACAACCAAGTTGGGCGATGCCGGACAGACCGCCAGGCAAATTGCCGCCGTAGGCAGGATTGCCCCAGGCCTCCACCCTGCCGCCGGTGCGCAGGGCCGCAAAGGCGGCGAAACTGCCGATAATCTCCAGCACATCATTGAGCCCCCCGGGGACCGAATCACCGTACCCTGGAATGCCCCAGGCCGCGACCGGGTTGTTCAGACGACGGACCGCGAATGCCTGTGAGGAGCCAGAGACGGCGGAAATATCGCGATAAAGACCAATCTCCGCCGGCACCAGATCGTTGTCCCGATTCGCTCCCCAGGCCACCACGCCACCGTAGTTCTTGCGACCGGCAAAGGCGTTGCCATTCCCGACCAGATCGACGAAACCATCAGCTGATACGACGCCCATCCGCCCGCCTTCGGCCGGATTCCCCCAAACCCGCACCGTGCCCACACGGTCAAGAGCCGCATAGGCGCTCTGAGTGCAACTCACCTCGACGATATTACTCAGGGGTGGATTCACCCCTCCGAAGTCTGGATTACCCCAGCAGACCACATCCCCCTGATCAAGCAGGGCAGCAAAAGCCGCACCGCCGGCAGTCAGAGTATCGACCCCATTGCCGAAGATATTCGCCGGGTTCACAGTCGCCTCCTGGCTGCTCGACCGCACCTGCAATGCCTTGGACGGTTGGCTGTCGCGCCAGGTAGTGGAAGGCGTGCTCCAAGTGGCCTCACCCTCGTACTTCCACTGCACCGCCAGCGGCTGGAGGGTGGTGGCGTGCAAGGCACTCAATAACCGTGAGCTGCCCGAGGCCCGATAGGTCGTACGGTTGAAACGGGCGCCCATGACCTTGAAGGGCTCCAGCGCCACAGGTACGCCAACGCTCATGTTGAACGGCAAGGACGGCCCGGTGATCACCCCATCGCGGTCACGCGTATAGGTCACACTGACGTCCGTACCGAGAAATCGTTGAACGATGGCCGAAGGGATCAAGAAGCGCAGGTAGCTATCAATAGCCGTGTAAGGTTTTTCCTGGGAATCATACTTGGCAACAACCCCCTTTTTATCCGTCCATGTGACAAAGACATAGTCGCCACTGACCAGAGCATCCCCCGGGACCCGGGTCCAGACCTCCGTTACCTGGGAAGGATCGAGCGTACCACCCTCGGGCACACCTTCCACATGGGGCGCGGGCAGATCCAGATCCACCTGACCAAGATGGATATCCAGGAGCTTGGTCGCCGACTGGCTGAAATTGCCCAACTGATCGACCACCACAAAGTCGATCAGGGTCTTGGGGTTGTCACCTGCTTGTTGAAAGGTGCTGGTGAAATAGGTTTTCACTTCGGGTATCGAAGCGTCGGTGATATCCCATTCATCGGTGACATCACCGAGCGAAAAGCGAATGTGATCGAAGGGTCGCCGGTTGCTGTAGTTGAAACCGAACGCCACCCCTTGCGCTGCACGCTCGGCGCTGATCCCTGCGATGACGACATCGGGAGGGATCACCAGGTCCAGCCCCTCCGGCGCGGGTTCGCCTGGAGCGCGCCGGTGATACAGAACATTCAAATCATCCGAGGTCCCGCCGCCTCCACTGGGACGAGTGACTTTGTAGTGCAGTCGGTTGACGCCATGTACCAACCGTCCATGGGGCAGGTACAAGCGCATGCGCTTGTTTTCGTCCCTGATGATATCGCCAGCCACGGGCGTGGCGTCGTCATTGACGTACAGGTCAACCTGATCATCAATTTGCAGTGTCCCGCCACGACGCGGAATCTCGAACCATGGATCAATCAGACACTCAAGGCCCTGAGTCTGGTCGTCGTAGAGCCGTTTTGGAATACCTCCATCGGCGATATTGGCCGGTTTCACCGGGGTCACCCACCCTGGAATGATCACGGGCCATAGCTCGAACAACTCGTTTAACGCAGAGGATTGGATGTCCATTATTGTTCTCCTGGCGGGTGACGAACCGTGGGGCTCGGGACGCAACTATCACACTCCAGGCGGGGGGAACTGGCTACTGTCAGAATTAACAGGTGGGAAGGGATTTAAGACCAATGGTAGGTTGAGATGGCGGGCTTGCATTTTGTGCCCGGTTCTCCAGCAAGACAGTGCATGGTGTCTGGACCTGCTTTACCGAATACGAGGAAGATGTCAGAAACGAAAAAGCCCCTGAAATGTTCAACCATTTCAGGGGCTTAGTCGTACTCAATTATGGCGGAGAGATAGGGATTTGAACCCTAGGTACTGTCGCCAGTACAACGGATTTCGAATCCGTCCCGTTCGGCCACTCCGGCATCTCTCCAGTGGCGCGCATCATACCAGCACATTCGCCGGAAGCGAACCCCCGGGCGAAATTTTTTCCGTGCTATCAGATGCTTGCGTCGATTACAGCGGTACGCCCAGACGCTGGGCAACTTCTTCGTAGGCTTCGATGACGTCACCGAGGCCCTGGCGGAAGCGGTCTTTGTCCATCTTCTTCTTGGTGTCCTTGTCCCAGAGGCGGCAGCCGTCCGGGCTGAATTCGTCACCCAGGACGATGGAGCCGTCGCTGAACACACCGAACTCAAGCTTGAAGTCCACCAGCAGAAGGCCGGCGTCGTCGAACAGCTTGGTCAGCACTTCGTTGACCTTGAGGGACAATTCTTTCATGCGCGCCAGTTGCTCGGCGGTGCCCCAACCGAACGCCACGACGTGGGATTCGTTGATGAACGGGTCGCCCTTGGCGTCGTCCTTCAGGAACAGCTCGAAGGTGTAGGGATTGAGCTTCATGCCCTCTTCCACACCCAGGCGCTTGACCAGGCTGCCGGCAGCGTAGTTACGCACGACGCATTCGACCGGGATCATGTCCAGCTTCTTGACCAGGCATTCGTTGTCGCCCAGCAGCTTGTCGAACTGGGTCGGCACGCCGGCGGCTTCGAGTTTCTGCATGATGAAGGCGTTGAACTTGTTGTTCACCATGCCCTTGCGGTCCAGTTGTTCGATGCGCTTGCCGTCGAACGCCGAGGTGTCGTTGCGAAACAGCAGGATCAAGCGGTCTGCGTCGTCGGTCTTGTAAACCGATTTGGCTTTGCCGCGGTAGAGTTCTTCACGTTTTTCCATGATGGGCTCCGCTTGCTAAGTAGATGGGCTAGGCGATATGTCGCCAGTCGAGCCCTGAATCTTGATCGGCCAGTTGCAGCCAGTCCGGGTCGCACCCAAGGGTGTCGACGAAACATTGCCGGGCCAGCTGCGGCAGGTTGTTCTTGCTGCTCAGATGGGCCAGGACCAGGTGTTGCAGGCCTTGCCAGCCCAACTCGGCCACCAGGAACGCCGCCTGGTGGTTGTTCAAATGTCCGCGCTCCCCGCCTACCCGCTGCTTGAGAAAGTACGGGTAGTACCCACGCGCCAGCATGTCACGACAGTGGTTGGACTCGATCATCAAGGCATCGAGATCGCGGTAGCTGTCCATCACCCTGTCGCAATACGAACCCAGGTCGGTCAGCAACCCAAAGCGCCGCTCACCGTCGCTGAATACATACTGCGTGGGCTCCCGGGCGTCGTGCGCCACGCTGACCACGCTGACCTCCAGGGCACCAATGCGCAGTTGCTCGCCTCCGGCCACCAAGCCTGCAGGTTCGAGGGGCTTACGCAGGCCCTCCAGTGTGCCGCGGCTCAGGTATACCGGCAGATTGTAGCGCCGAGACAGCAAACCCACGCCATGCACGTGGTCGGCATGTTCGTGGGTCACGAGTATCGCGCTCAATTGCGCCGGGTGCACACCCAGGCGCAACAGGCGCTTCTCGGTTTCCCGCAAGGAGAAACCACAATCGACCAGCACATACGTGCCGGCGCTGGCTATCAGCGTGCCGTTCCCTTGGCTACCGCTGCCGAGAACGGCAAAACGCATCGGATCAGCCCAGGTTGTCCTGAATCACGCTCAATACCTGGCGGGCCACATCGGCCGGTGCCACGGTGTTGATGTTTTTCTCGACAGTCACCTGAACGTTGTCACCCACCTTGCTCAGGCGAACCTGATAACGCTCGGCGCGGGCTTCAATTTCTTCCTTGTCCGGCTTACTGCCGAACAGACCACTGAAGAAGCCAGGCTTCTCATCTTTCTTCTCGGCCTTTTCGGCGAGGTTGATGTAGTACAGGCCCAGGCTGCGGTTGATGTCTTCCACCCGCCATTCACCCTGCTCCAGCGCACGGCCCACGCTCGACCAGGCGCGATCCAGATCGGAACCGACGTTGAGCACCGGGTTGCCGCTGCCGTCTTCGCTCAGGCTGACGCGGCTCGGAACGTCGAAATCCCGCGATGCAAGCATCGAAACCGAACCACCCTGTTCTGCATTACGGCTCATGCTGGCGAGCATGTCATCCACCAGCGCGGCATCCAGGCCGGTGTTGACCGAGCGGTTGGTGAAGGCCACATCGGCAGTGCTGCCGGCGGGACGCTCGGCGCTGACCACGTAGATTTCACTGGTGTTGCGCTGCACGCCCGGCTCGATGCGAACCCGCACGCGGCTTTCGCTATCGGCACCGACACCGGCGGCGCTCAAGCGCTTGGCCATGGCGGCGGACAGCTCATCGGCACGTTGCCAGGTGGTGGTGAACTCGCCCGTTTGCGGGCGCTGTTCATCCAGGCGGAAACCGTTGTCCTGGAAGAACTGGATCGCCACGGGCCAGACTTCGGCCGGCGGATGCTGGGCCATGACCCAGCTTGAATCGCCGCTCTTCTGCAGGGTGTAGTCGCTGGCATCGGCCAAGGCCGAGAGCGGCTGTGGGCGGGGAACGACGTATTCGCCCTTGACGCTGTCATCCGCCACGTTACGCGGGATCGGCAACAGCGGATCCAGGCGTTTGGCGACGCTGACATCGGGCGGTATTTGCATCGGTGCAGTCTGTTGCGCTTCCAGGTAATCGCTACCACGGTCGCGGAAGTAACCTTCCGGGCCCCAGACCCATCCGCAGCCACTGGTGCTGGAGATAATCAAGGCAAGTGCGGAAAGTCCGGCCATTCGCTTCATGCGTTGTACTTCCTCAATTAAACCAGGACGCCCGACTGGCGCATGGCCTGCCGAAGCGGTTCGTGACAGGCTTCGCTCAACCAGGTGAGCGGCAGGCGGATGCCTTGGTGCATCAGGCCCATTTCAACCAAAGCCCACTTCACCGGAATCGGGTTGGCTTCGATGAACAGGTCCCTGTGCAGCGGCATCAGTTTTTCGTTGATTGCCCGCGCGGTCTCGGCGTCGCCCTTGAGCGCCGCCTCGCACAGGTCGGCCATTTCGCGCGGAGCGACGTTGGCGGTGACGGAGATATTGCCCTTGCCACCCAGCAGGATCAGCTCGACCGCGGTCGGATCGTCGCCGGACAGCACGAGGAAGTCATCGCTCACGCCAGCGAGGATGGCTTTGGCGCGGTCCAGGTCGCCGGTGGCTTCCTTGATACCGATGATTCTCGGCACGGTGGACAGGCGAATCACGGTCTCGGCCTGCATGTCGCAAGAGGTGCGGCCGGGAACGTTGTAGAGAATCTGTGGGATGTCGACCGCTTCGGCAATGTGCTTGAAGTGCTGGTACAAGCCTTCCTGGGTTGGCTTGTTGTAGTACGGAACGACCAGCAGGCAAGCGTCGGCACCGGCTTCCTTGGCGTTGCGGGTCAACTCGACGGCTTCGCGGGTCGAGTTGGCGCCGGTACCGGCGATCACCGGAATCTTTCCGGCTACCTGTTTGACCACGGCGCGGATGACTTCGATATGTTCGTTGACATCAAGGGTTGCCGACTCGCCAGTGGTACCGACGGCGACAATGGCATGGGTGCCGTTTTCAAGGTGGAAGTCCACGAGTTTGCTGAGGCTGACCCAGTCAAGACGCCCTTGTGCATCCATGGGTGTGACCAGTGCCACCATACTGCCCGCAATCATGAAACCGCTCCTGCCGGAAAAAGAGAGCGGTAATGGTACTGGCGCCAAGATGCTTGTACAAGCGAACTACCATTCCCCTTGGCGATGGTTTTCGCTACCCTTCAGGCTTTGATCGGTACCGATAAGCTCATACGCCGGTTCCCAGCCTCCGTTATTCGTCGCCACAAGCCCCATTCCTGCGTTTGTCCTGCCGCATTTCCGCCACCCCGGAATGCAGCGCAACCCAGGCAAAGGGCTTGAGTCGTTCGTTTCTCCAGGTTTGTCGCCGTGCCGAGCTGCAAAAGTACCGACCGCTCATCGCTTTAGGAATGCTGCATGTCCACCCCCACAGTCCGCGAACAATTCCTTGTTATCAGTGCCCTTGGCGCCAACCCCATGGAGCTGACTAACGTCCTGTGCCGCGCCAGCCATGAAAATCGCTGCGCCGTCGTAACCTCACGCCTGACCCGTCACGGCGAATGCAGTGCACTCGTGCTTGAGATCTCCGGCAGCTGGGACGCCCTGGCCCGCCTGGAAGCCAGCCTGCCGGTGCTGGCCAAGAAACACGCCTTCACCGTCAACGTGGTGCGCAGCGCCGCCCTGGAGAACCGTCCCCAGGCCCTGCCCTACGTGGCCTATGTGAGTTCGGCCTATCGCCCGGACATCATCAATGAGCTGTGCCAGTTCTTCATGGACCACCATGTCGAGCTGGAGAACCTGACCTGCGACACCTACCAGGCCCCGCAGACAGGCGGCACCATGCTCAATGCCACGTTCACCGTGACACTGCCGGCCGGCACCCAGATCAGTTGGCTGCGCGATCAGTTCCTGGATTTCGCCGACGCGATGAACCTTGATGCCCTGATCGAACCGTGGCGCCCCCAAAACCCAATGTAAGGAAGCGTTCATGGCCGTTGCCATTGACCAACCGGTTACCGATTTCCAGGCGCCCGCTACCAGCGGGCACACCGTCAGCCTCGCGGCCCTTAAAGGCAAGCAGGTGGTGATTTACTTCTACCCCAAGGACAGCACCCCGGGGTGTACCACCGAAGGCCAGGGTTTTCGTGACCAGTACGCCCAGTTCCAGGCCGCCAACACCGAAGTGTTCGGCGTATCACGCGATAGCCTCAAGTCCCACGAGAACTTCAAGTGCAAGCAGGAGTTCCCGTTCGAGCTGATCAGCGACAAGGACGAGGCCGTTTGCCAGCTGTTCGACGTGATCAAGCTGAAAAAGCTCTATGGCAAGGAATACCTGGGCGTTGATCGCAGCACGTTCCTGATCGACAAGGACGGTGTGCTACGCCAGGAATGGCGCGGTGTGAAGGTGCCGGGGCATGTGGATGCGGTGTTGTCGGCGGCGCAGGCGCTGAACAAGGCCTGAAGTTTTTTCGTTGCCTGTCCTGGCGCTATCGCGAGCAGGCTCGCTCCCACAGGGGATTTATTAACGGCACAAATCCAGTGTGGGAGCGAGCCTGCTCGCGATGAGGCCACCCGTTTCCTCACCGGATAAATAGCGCCTACTACAACAACGGCGCCACCACCGGCTCCCGGCTCGGCCACGCATCCAGCACAGCCTTGAACAGTGTTGCCAGGGGAATGGCAAAGAACACACCCCAAAACCCCCACAGCCCGCCAAACAGCAACACCGCGCAGATGATCACCACCGGATGCAGGTTCACTGCTTCGGAGAACAGCAGCGGCACCAGCACGTTGCCATCGAGCACCTGAATGATCCCATAGACGGCCATCAGATAAATGAACTGATCGCTCCATCCCCACTGGAACAGCGCAATCAACGCCACGGGCACGGTCACCACCACGGTCCCGACATACGGCACCACCACCGAAATGCCCACCAGCAGCGCCAGCAATGCCGCGTAATTGAGCCCAAGGGCCACGAAGCCGATGTAGGTCACGCCGCCGCAGATGAAAATCTCGATGACTTTTCCGCGAATGTAGTTGGCGATCTGGCGATTCATTTCCTGGGCCACCCGGGTGATCAGCGCCCGCTCGCGGGGCAGATAGCCACGGACCCAGCGCCCGATCATTTCCCGATCCTTGAGAAAGAAAAACACCAGGATCGGCACCAGCACCAGGTAGATCATGATGTTCACCAGCAGCGGCAGGCTGGACAAAGAAAACGTCAGCGCCCACTGGCCGAACTTGCCGATCTGGCCGCGCACCACCTCGATGGCCTGCAGTACCTGTTCATCGGACACCAGATGCGGATAGCGCTCAGGCAACAGCAACAACAACGACTGCCATTTGGCGAGCATCCCGGGCAATTCGTTGAACAAGGTCACCAACTGATGCCAGAGCAGCGGCATGATCACGACGACGAACACCACCAACAACCCCATGAACAGGGCGAACACCAGCCCTACCGCCATGGCTCCAGGCAGCCGCATCCGTTCCAGTGTCGTGACCAGCCCCTGCATCAGGTACGCCAGCACCATCCCTGCCAGCACCGGCGCGAGCATGCCGCCCAGCGTGAGGACTGCCGTGAAGGCCAGGAACAGCAACACTGCCAGCACCACCGCCTCTTCGTCGGAGAAGTAGCGCTGGATCCAGTCGCGTAACACTTTGAACATTAAAAATCCTTAAGGGCCGCTGTGGTTTTTCAGGCTTTCTTCAGCCAGTAACGGTAGACGCCGTTGTCGTCTTCTTCACGCAGCAGCGTATGACCGGCCAGCCGGGCAAAGGTGCGGAAATCACGCTGGGAGCCCGCGTCCGTTGCGGTCACCTTGAGCACGGCGCCGCTGGCCAGGCGATTGAGCTCCAGCTTGGCCTTGAGCAGGGGCAACGGACAATTCAGGCCGCTGGCGTCCAGTTCGGCATCGGGGGCTACAGCATCGGTCATCGGTTCACTCCGCAGCAGGTCGTTGAGCGACTTAGAATATCTGGTCCCGGGCCTGGTGTCCGGCTACAGTAGGGTCTTTGTCGACTAAGGCTTCGTGCATGACATTTCTGCGCCCCACCCTGCTGACGCTCGCTTGCCTGCTTGCCTCACCGGGCTTCGCCGACGACCTGCCGTCACTTGGCGACGCCAGTTCTGCCATCGTCTCGCCGCAACAGGAGCACCAGTTGGGTCGCGCCTGGCTGGCCTTGCTGCGCAGTCAGGTCTCACAGCTCAACGATCCACAACTCAAGGACTACGTCGAGTCCAGCGTTTACAAACTGGTGGAGACCAGCCAGGTCAACGACCGACGCCTGGAATTCATCCTGATCAACAGCCCGCAACTCAACGCTTTCGCCGCACCCGGCGGAATCGTCGGAGTAAACGGTGGACTGTTCCTCAATGCGCAGACCGAAGGTGAATACGCCTCGGTCATGGCCCACGAACTGGCGCACTTGTCACAACGCCACTTTGCCCGGGGCGTCGAAGCTCAACAACGCATGCAGGTGCCGATGATGGCAGCGCTGCTGGCTGGCATTGTGATCGCCGCCGCCGGTGGTGGTGACGCCGGGATTGCGGCCATTGCTGGCACCCAGGCGGCCGCCATTCAGGAACAACGGCGTTTCTCGCGTCAGAACGAGCAGGAGGCCGACCGCATCGGCATCCAGAACCTGGAAAAGGCCGGCTATGATCCGCGGTCCATGCCGACCATGTTCGAACGGCTGATGCGCCAGTACCGTTTCGACGCCAGGCCCCCTGAATTCCTGCTGACTCACCCGGTGACCGAATCCCGAATCGCTGACACCCGCAACCGTGCCGAACAGGCAAGGCCAGGTGGCATCGAGGACAGCATGCGCTATCAATTGATTCGCGCACGGGTCAAGTTGATCTACGAAGAAACGCCAGGGCTGGGCGCCAAGCGCTTCCGGGCGCAGTTGGATGAAAATCCAAAGAACGACGTGGCCCGCTATGGCTTGGCGATCGCGCAGATCAAGGGTGGCCAGTTGAATGAGGCCCGGGAAAACCTCAAGCAGTTACTGGCCAAATCGCCCAACGAGATCATCTATAACCTGGCCCAGGTTGATCTGGATATCACCAGCAACAAACTGCCAGACGCTCAGGCTCGCGTCGACCGGATGCTAGCCCAGTACCCGGGCAACTATCCGCTGAATCAGGTGCGTGTCGACCTGCTGCTCAAGCAGAACCGCCCCGCCGACGCCGAGAAGGCTCTTGAGAACCTGCTCAAGACTCGTCCGGACGATCCGGATGTCTGGTACATGGTGGCAGAGACCCGCGGACTGTCGGGCAACATCATCGGCCTGCACCAGGCCCGCGCCGAATACTTCGCCCTGGTGGGCGACTACCGTCAGGCCATCCAGCAACTGGACTTCGCCAAACGGCGCGCCGGCAGCAATTTCCCGCTGTCGTCACGCATCGACGCCAGGCAGCGCGAGCTCATGGAGCAGGAGCGCATGGTCAAGGACATGATGGGCTGAGTCTTTTCGGACACAAAAAAACCGCCTCTTTCGAGGCGGTTTTTTTTGGGGACAGCTAAGCGATCACTCGGCCAGCTTGAAGGTAATGAAACTCGCACGGCCCTGACGCAGCACCCGCATCGAGACTGAACGATTCTTCGGCAAGGCCTTGGCGATGTCGGTGAACTCCTTGGCCGAACCGATTGCCTGGTTATTCAGGTGAGTGATGATGTCGCCTGGTTGCAGGCCGATCAAGGCCGCAGGCCCCTCCTGCACCTCCTTGATCACGACACCACCTTGCAGCTCCAGGGTCCGCTTTTGCTCTGGCGTAAGCTCCGCCACAGCCACGCCCAGACGATTGCTGCTACGTTCCACGCCTGACTTGGCCAGTGAATCGAGCTCCTTGCCTTCCTCTGGAATGGCGCCGACGGTCAATTCGACGTTTGTGCGCTTGCCTTCGCGGATCACTTCCAGATTCGCCTTGGAACCGGCCTTGAGGGCACCCACCAGATGTGGCAGGTCGGCGGACATGACGATCGGCTGGCCATTCATGCTGAGGATCACGTCGCCCACTTGCAGGCCACCCTTGGCAGCCGGACCACCCTCCTGAATCTGCGCCACCAGCGCACCGGCAGGTTTCTCCAGCCCGAACGACTCGGCCAGGTCCTTGTTCACTTCCTGAATGACCACGCCCAACCAGCCGCGGCTGACCTTGCCTTCGGTTTTCAGCTGATTGGACACGTCCATGGCAACGTCGATCGGGATCGCGAAGGACACGCCCATGAAGCCGCCCGAACGGGTATATATCTGGGAGTTGATCCCGACGACTTCACCGTCGAGGTTGAACAGCGGCCCACCGGAGTTGCCTGGGTTGATCGGCACGTCGGTCTGGATGAACGGTACGTAGTTTTCGTTTGGCAGGCTGCGACCGATGGCGCTGACGATGCCCTGGGTTACGGTGTGGTCGAAGCCAAACGGCGAACCGATGGCCACGACCCACTGACCGGCTTTCAGGTTCTGGGATTTGCCCAGTTTGAGTACGGGCAGATCTTTACCTTCGATCTTCAGCAACGCCACGTCAGAACGCGGGTCAGTACCGATCAGCTTGGCCTTGAGCTCACTGCGGTCTGCCAGGCGCACGAGGATCTCGTCGGCATCGGCAATCACGTGATTATTGGTCAGGATGTAACCGTCGGGCGAAATAATGAAACCCGAGCCCAGGGACTGCGCTTCACGCTGACGACCACCGCCGGGAGAACGCGGTTGCGGCATCCCGCGTTCGAAGAACTCGCGCAGCATCGGCGGCAAACCTTCCAGGTCCGGCATCTGCTGATCCATCACTCTGCGTTCCGGCAGTTTCTGGGTGGTACTGATGTTCACCACCGCCGGCGAGGCTTGCTCGACCAGCTCAGTGAAGTCAGGCAATTCGACCGCCATAGCGGGAACGGCCTGACCGAGCACAAGCACAGTGGCAAAGATGGAAAGATAGGTTTTCAAGCGTGGTATCGACATACGGCTCCCGTTACGACGAGCGTGGTTAAGCGATATGGAGCAAGAAATACCAGGGGAAGATACGCCGGTATTTTTGTTCCGCAAACAGGCAAGGCCAGAGCCGAGCGGCTCTGACCTATAGAAAAAAAATTGAAGTTTTGCAAATGAAAATGCTGACAGAAAGTTTCGGCATTTCGATCGAGTCCCGGCGCTGTAAGCCTCTTGCCCAATCGAACCACCCTGGCAGCTATTGAGTTGCCGTGACATCGGAACGCATGGAGAGCGCGATCCGTTCCGCTGTACCGATGGGAATTTCACCGACCACCGTGACCATCATTTCGCCCTGGGGCGTCGTGAGTCGACGCGAAACAGCGGCTGTCGGGCCGAGCTGCGTACGCGTGTCCGTGACGGTCCCGCCGTTCAATGGTTCCAGAAACACCGAAAAACGAGCCAGGCCATCTTCATACATCAAGCTATTGACCTGAACGTTGGTTTCCGGGTCCTTTCTCATTCCACTGCTGGTCAATTCGAAACCCGGCGGAAGCCAGTCCGAACGCCATGCAGTTTTGGCCTTGGCGCTTTGAGCCGGGTTTTGCGCTACAACCTTGCATTCGGCAGTGGCTTGCAGATCACCGTCGGACGGCGCCGTGATATTCAAACGTGTGAACTGAAAACGCTCGAGCAACTGGCCCTTGTCATTGAGCAAAAGAGACTTGAGCGGCAGGCCGGTCTCTCGGTCCAGATGCAGTTCGAAACCATAACGATGCTGGTCCTTGGGCGTCAGCGCCACAATCACCGCCGGGCGCCCGGCCACGCGCGACTTGCCAATGACGGCAAGATCATACCAATTCTTGAGTTTTTGCGGATCGAGCGCACGTGCCGCGCCTTCAGGCGTATTCCCCACCCCGGCAATCAAGGAGCCACTTACGCATTGAGTACGTCCATCAATGCGCAGAACTTCCTGTGCCGAACCGTCGAGCTGGAGTAACCGCTCACGGACTTTGCCATCCTGGACACGATGCCAGATGTTATGGGTAGAAAAACTACCGTTGCGCTCGTAAACGAAAGTGCCCTGGAAGCTTTGCTGTTGCTCGGCTTGACTCAGACGATTAAGCCAGTCCTGAGCCTCACCGGCATAGGCTGGGATAACGCACCAGCCACCTAGCAAAAGCGAAAATAGAGGTATGGCGCGCAATCGTCCTCCTTAGCGGTTTTCCAGACTGGCTGCACGAGCGTAAGGCAACGCGCTTTCAGTACCTTTCAAGGCAGCTTCCTGGGCATGTTGACGCAGGTAGTTGGGCAGACGCTGATCATGCCAGCCTGGCTGGCCTTGCAGCACACCGTTGGCCATGGGACCTGCGACTTCCGAGCTTTCGCTATAGCCGGCCAACACTGCCGGGCCCTTGACCTGTGGAGCGGCCAAGCCAGGCTGGTTGGACTGCTGGGCCATCTGCACGCC
The DNA here is from genome assembly GCF_900113505.1 of Pseudomonas sp. NFACC45. Taxonomy (NCBI): domain Bacteria; kingdom Pseudomonadati; phylum Pseudomonadota; class Gammaproteobacteria; order Pseudomonadales; family Pseudomonadaceae; genus Pseudomonas; species Pseudomonas sp. NFACC45. Next base: position 29,869 of record NZ_FOPO01000019.1, on the reverse strand, counting down.
GGCAATCTCATCCTGGTTGTAGAGGCGAACCCCTGCCAGAACAGCTACCGTCACCGAAGCGGCAACCGCCAGACGACCCAGGTTGCGCCAAGGGCTGCGGGAGGCTTTGACCGGAACCGCTTCATCAGCCAGTGCAGCAGATACAGCCGCAGCGATGTCAAGACGCGGAAGTAGCAGGTCCTTGTGCATGACAGCCCGAGCGATCTGGTAACGAGCCCAGGTCTCACGGGTTTCAACATCGTCGAAGGCATTTAATACCCGACGCAATTCCAATTCGTCCGCTTCGTTATCCATCACTGCGGACAGCGATTCCTGCAGGGCTTCACGACTCATGGCGTTCCTCTCTTGGCTGTCGCCGCTGTCTCAGTTTTCCTGCAACAAAGGTTGCAGGGCTTTATCGATGGCCTCCCGAGCGCGGAAAATCCGGGAGCGCACGGTACCCACCGGACACTGCATGACGCTGGCAATGTCCTCGTAACTCAGACCGTCGAATTCACGTAAAGTTAGAGCCGTACGCAAATCTTCGGGCAGTTGCTGGATGGTCCGATGGACAGTGCCTTCGATCTCATCCCGCAGCAACGCTCGTTCCGGTGATTCAAGATCCTTGAGACCGTGATCGCCATCATAGAACTCTGCATCTTCAGAACTTACATCGCTATCCGGCGGCCGGCGGCCGCGTGAAACCAGATAGTTTTTCGCCGTGTTAATGGCGATGCGGTAAAGCCACGTGTAAAACGCGCTGTCTCCGCGAAAATTACCAAGCGCACGGTAAGCCTTGATGAAGGCTTCCTGAGCAACATCCTGGGCTTCATGGGTGTCGTGCACAAAACGCACGATCAACCCGAGAATTTTGTGCTGGTATTTCAGCACTAGCAGATCGAAAGCTCGCTTGTCGCCGCGTTGAACGCGCTCGACCAGTTGCTGATCCTCTTCCTGGGTTAGCATGAACACTCCTCGATAAGCTCGAAGGAGGCTTGCATTACTAATCGACCGGGCTTGCAACCATAGACTCGGGCTTTTCGCAAAAGTTCTCCCCTCCAAGCAAGTTTCCGGCGCGCTCTGATCCGGCACGCACGAAAAGCGCAGCGCGAGATTCCCCGGCTGCGCGAATAATCTGTCGCCGGGCCTGTCGGCAAAGATTCAAATCCTAATCTTGCACCAACCCGACGTTGTTCCCTTTTGCAGACAACCGTCTATTGAACCCAGTCGCTCGGCAAAAGTTCCAACTATTTATAGCCTTGCGTATGGAACATCGGGCAACCCTGACGAGATAAACAGTGTTTCATCCTCGAAACGGTCGCCTTGTCGCCCATCCACCAAAATCGTGATCCGACGAAGCGCGTCATCTTTGTGTCATTCTGGTTTCACATTGCCATGAATACGCCGCTATTGTGCCGATCCCCCTCTCTATATACTAGTGGGCTGCATGGCTGCCTGACCCATTGAAACGGATGTCTTGCGCCAACCCCGACCCGGGTCGTTTTGAGCGGAAACCTTTCAAATGAGCCAACAGTTCCAACACGATGTTCTGGTAATCGGCAGCGGCGCCGCCGGTTTGAGCCTGGCACTGACGTTGCCGGAGCATCTGCGCATCGCAGTCCTGAGCAAAGGCGACCTGGCCAACGGTTCGACATTCTGGGCCCAGGGCGGCGTCGCGGCCGTGCTGGATGACACCGACACTATTGAATCGCATGTCGATGACACCCTCAATGCCGGAGGAGGCCTGTGCAATCCCGAAGCCGTGCGTTTCACCGTCGAGCACAGCAGGGAAGCCATACAATGGCTGATCGACCAGGGCGTCCCGTTCACGCGTGACGAACAATCCGGGACCGAAGACGGTGGTTTCGAGTTTCACCTGACCCGCGAAGGCGGTCACAGCCATCGACGCATCATTCACGCCGCTGATGCTACCGGCGCGGCGATTTTCAAGACCCTGCTGGCCCAAGCCCGCCAGCGGCCCAATATCGAGCTTCTGGAACAACGCGTCGCGGTCGATCTGATTACCGAAAAACGCCTGGGCCTGGACGGCGACCGCTGCCTGGGCGCCTACGTGCTCAACCGTGGCACCGGCGAAGTCGACACCTACGGCGCCCGCTTCGTGATCCTGGCCTCCGGTGGCGCCGCGAAAGTCTACCTATACACCAGCAACCCCGACGGCGCCTGCGGGGACGGCATTGCCATGGCCTGGCGTTCGGGCTGCCGGGTGGCGAACCTGGAGTTCAATCAGTTCCACCCCACATGCCTCTACCATCCGCTGGCCAAGAGTTTTCTGATCACCGAGGCCCTGCGCGGCGAAGGTGCTCACCTGAAACTTCCCAACGGCGAGCGCTTCATGCAGCGCTTCGATTCCCGCGCCGAACTGGCGCCCCGGGATATCGTCGCCCGGGCCATCGACCATGAAATGAAGCGCCTGGGCATCGACTGCGTCTACCTGGACATCAGCCACAAACCCGAAGCATTCATCAAGAGCCATTTCCCGACGGTGTACGAGCGCTGCCTGGAATTTTCCATCGACATCACCCAGCAACCGATTCCGGTGGTGCCAGCGGCGCATTACACCTGCGGTGGCGTGATGGTCGACCAACAGGGTCGCACCGACGTACCGGGCCTGTATGCCATTGGCGAAACCAGCTTCACCGGCCTGCACGGCGCCAACCGCATGGCCAGCAACTCGTTGCTGGAATGTTTCGTCTACGCCCGCTCGGCGGCGGCGGACATTCTTGAGCAATTGCCGCAGATCGGCGCTCCGTCCGCCCTGCCCTCGTGGGACGCCAGCCAGGTCACCGACTCGGACGAAGATGTGATCATCGCTCACAACTGGGACGAACTGCGGCGCTTCATGTGGGACTACGTCGGCATCGTGCGCACCAACAAACGCCTGCAGAGGGCGCAGCATCGGGTGCGGCTGTTGCTGGATGAAATCGATGAGTTCTACAGCAACTACAAGGTCAGCCGCGACCTGATCGAGTTGCGCAACCTGGCCCAGGTCGCTGAACTGATGATTCGCTCAGCCATGGAACGCAAGGAGAGCCGCGGGCTGCACTACACCCTCGACTACCCGGGCCTACTACCCGAAGCGCTGGACACTATCCTGGTGCCGCCCACCTACGCCGGCTGAACTTGAGCCGAACCCGCAGGCGTCGGTGCAGATCCGGCGCCAGCGCATCGCGAGGCACGCACAGCGAACGGACCCGCCATTCACCCCGCAGGCGAAAACGCAGCACGATAATCATCGGCAACGCCAGGCTGTCCGGGCGCAATTGCACCGCCTGCCAGCCACCGGCCCTGTTCCACAGCTGCCAGCCATCGGCATCACGACGCAACCGGCAAAAGGCCTGACGGTGGGTCAACAATAGATGCCGCGGTAGCGTCCAGGCACCATGGGCCAGGCACAGCAGCACGCCGAGGCTGATTAACCAGAACGGGACGGACAACAGCAACAACGAACCCAAGGCAAAGGCCTGGGCCAGGAGATAGGCCGCCAGCAGTTGCCCGGAAGCCCGCCAGCGGCATTCAAAGCGATTACTTGGGCTGGACACGGTCCAGGATCATCCGAACCATGCGCTGCAGCTCCGGGTCTTCGGATTCGCTGCGTTCCATGAACCAGCCGAACATGTCCTGATCCTCACACTCGAGCAGACGCACGTAGCACGCACGGTCCACGTCGTTAAGGTGGGGATAAACTTCTTTCACGAACGGCACCAGCAACACGTCAAGCTCAAGCATGCCGCGGCGGCTGTGCCAGTAAAGGCGATTCAGTTCAACATCTTCGACCATGGAGCGCTCCTCAAATAGAGCGCAAGTATACAGGCCCCGCTGCGATGGAACAGACGGCTCGGGTCAGGCACCACCGATCCTTTGTGAACTACCCATTTCAAGGGCGCCCCCTTATGATGTCCACCAGACTTTTTACCCTGCGATGACCCATGGCTGATTCCGCTTTTTTCTGCACCCTGTCCCACGAAGGCGTTCTCGCGGTCCGCGGCGTGGACGCCGGCAAATTCCTGCAAGGCCAATTGACCTGCAACCTCAACTACCTGAGCGACAGCCGGGCCAGCCTCGGCGCCCGCTGCACCCAGAAAGGCCGGATGCAATCGAGTTTCCGCATCCTGCTCGAAGGCGATGGTGTACTGATGGCAATGGCCACCGAATTGCTCGAACCGCAACTGGCGGACCTGAAAAAGTATGCCGTGTTCTCCAAATCCAGACTGACCGATGAAAGCACCGCCTGGGCTCGCTTCGGCCTGGAGAACGCCGACACGGCGCTCGCAGCCCTGGGCCTCGAGCTGCCGGCCGACACCGACAGCGTCGTTCGTCATGATCGCCTGATCGCCATTCGCGTCTCTCCTAACCGCGCCGAACTTTGGGCGCCCGCCGAACAGGCCGACCCGCTGTCAGCCCGGCTGCGCGAACAGTTGACCGAGGGCGAGCTGAACCAGTGGCTGCTGGGTCAGATCCGCGCCGGGATCGGCCAGGTCATGCCGGCTACCCGCGAACTGTTCATTCCGCAGATGCTCAATCTGCAAGCCGTCGGCGGCGTGAGCTTCAAGAAAGGTTGCTACACCGGCCAGGAAATCGTCGCCCGCATGCAGTACCTGGGCAAGCTCAAGCGGCGCCTGTATCGGCTGCAAATGGATGCCAGTGAACTGCCCGAGCCTGGCGCCCCTTTGTTTTCACCCACGCACGGCAGCTCCATCGGTGAAGTGGTGATGGCCGCTCACGCCGAACGAAACATTGAACTGCTGGCCGTGGTACAGGCCGAAGCTGCAGAAGATGACAATTTGCACCTCGGCGCGCTGGAAGGCCCGGGCCTGCAATTGCTCGACCTGCCTTACGAACTGGACCGCGACCGCGAAATCCAGCGCTGATCGCAGCATTTTGTCGTAACACCCTAGAGAAACGAAATGAGCGATTTGGCGGATAAGGTCCAACGGGATTTGGTGGAGGCCATCGATAACGATGACCTGGTTCTGCCAACATTACCGGAAGTGGCCCTGCAGATTCGCCGGGCCGCCGAAGACCCGGAAATCAGCGTCAGCAACCTGAGCAAAGTGATCGGTCGTGACACGGCGCTTTCTGCGCGCCTGATAAAAGTGGTCAACAGCCCACTGCTGCGGGCGACCCAGGAAGTCACTGACCTGCACACAGCCATCACCCGGCTGGGGGTCAACTACAGCAGCAACCTGGCCATCGGCCTGGTCATGGAGCAGATTTTCCATGCCCGTTCCGAAGTGGTGGAACAGAAGATGCGCGAAGTCTGGCGTAAAAGCCTGGAAATCGCCGGTGTCTGCTATGCGTTGTGCCGGGTTTATACGCAACTCAAGCCCGATCAGGCCGCGCTGGGTGGGCTGGTACATCAGATCGGCGTACTGCCGATTCTCACCTACGCCGAAGACAACAATGAATTGCTGTCTGACCCGGTCAGTCTCAATCACGTCATCGAAACGATTCACCCGGTGCTGGGAGACAAGTTGCTCAGCGTCTGGGAATTTCCAGAAAGACTGGTGAAGCTGCCGGGGCTGTATCTGGACTTCACCCGAGACTCGAAGCAACTCGATTACGTCGACCTGGTGCAGGTGGCCGCCTTGTATTGCTACAAGGACTGCGACCACCCTCTGGGCAGGATCGATGCCTTCGGTGTACCGGCCTTCAAGAAGCTGGGCATCGACCCGGAAAACAAAGCCCGGTGCGCGGAGATCGAAGAAGCGCGGTCGATGTTTTACTAGATCGTCCGAGGGAAAGCGTCTTTTTGTGGCGAGGGGATTTATCCCCGTTGGGCTGCGCAGCAGCCCCCAAACCAGGCAACTCGGTGTACCAGGAAGATTGAGTTAACTGCTTTAGGGCCGCTGCGCAGCCCAGCGGGGATAAATCCCCTCGCCACAGGATCGGGTTCCCTGCGCAGTGTCGCAAACGCGGCGGCCACTCCCTCGCCACAAGACAGTGTTCGGCTCGGGTTCAATCGGAACCAGGGATAAAGCTCACCCTGACTTTCAGACCGCCCTCCTGCCCATCATGCAACGTGATTTGCGCCAGGTGCGCACGGCAGATTTCACCGACGATCGCCAACCCCAAACCAGAACCGGCCACTTGCTGATTGCGTCGATAGAAGCGCTCGAACACGCGGTCTCGCTCATGCAGCGGAATGCCCGGTCCGTCGTCCTCGACCTCGAGCACCGCAGGCGCTGTGACCCGCAGGATCACATTGCCCCCCGACGGGGTATGGGCCAGGGCATTGTCCACCAGATTGCTCAACAACTCGTTCAACAAGGTTGGCTCACCTCGCAGCCACACCGGTTCGTCGGCTTCCAAAGCCAACGCCACGCCACGGGCATGGGCCAACGGCGCCATGGCCATGCCCAGCTCCCGTGCCAGTTGGCTGAGATCCAGTAGCTGCGCGCCGCCCTCGGCGATGGCCCGGGCACCATTTTCGACACGAGCCAGGGACAGCAACTGATTCGCCAGATGGGTCAGCCGATCCGTGCCCTGGGCCGCGGTTTCCAGGGTTTCACGCCAGACTGCCGGCTCGCTGGCGCGTAGCCCCAGTTCAAGCCGAGCCTTCAACGCAGCCAAAGGTGTGCGCAGTTCATGGGCGGCGTCGGCGATGAATTGCGCCTGACGCTCGAATTGCCCGCGAAGACGCTCGGTGAAATGGTTGAGGGCCCGCACCAGTGGCCAGAGTTCATGCTGGACTTCCACCAGGGGCAATGGCCGCAAATCGTCCGGCTGACGCTCCTCCACTGCCGTGCGCAAGCGCTCCAGCGGGCGCAAGGCGGCACTGACGGCGAACCACACCATCAACAGCGCGCCCACTGCCAGCATGCCCAGACGCAACAGCGTGTCGGCCATCAGGCCACGGGCCATGCTGATCCGCGCCTCTTCGGTTTCCGCCACGCGAATCTCCGCCATGCCGTTCATGTTCGGTTCACTCACCGCCTTGAGCAGGCTCACCACCCGCACGTCCTGCCCCTGATAGCTGGCGTTATAGAAACGCGCCAGGGCCGGGTAATCGTCGGTACGCGGTGTACCGGGCGGTGGGCCTGGAAGGTTTTCGTAGCCGGAAATCAGCTTCTGGTGGATGTCATTGACCTGGTAGTAAATACGCCCGGCGCTGTCGTAGGCAAAGGTATCCAGGGCCACATAAGGCACATCCGCGCTGAGGCTGCCGTCGCGTTGCGACAGGCCGGCGGCGATGGTCCGGGCCGAGGCCAGCAGCGTGCGGTCGTAGGCCGTGTCCGCGGCTTCGCGACCGTTCCAATAGGCACTCAGGCCGCTGGCGAGCATCAGTACCACCAACAGCAGTGCCAGGTTCCAGAGCAGTCGCCAACGCAAACTGTCGGGCTTATGCATCGCGGGTTTCCAGCAGGTAGCCCAGGCCGCGGAATGTCACGATCGCCACGGCATGGCCGTCGAGTTTCTTGCGCAGGCGGTGGACGTAAATTTCAATGGCATCGGGGCTGGCCTCTTCGTCCAGGCCGAACACCTGGGCCGCAAGCTGCTCTTTACTCATCACCCGCCCTGGCCGGGCAATCAACGCCTCCAGCACGGCCTGCTCGCGGGAAGTCAGAGTCAGCAGTTCGTCGTCAAGGGTAAAGCGGCGGGTGTCCAGGTCATAAATCAACCCGCCACAGCGCTGCTGGCGTTCGCCCCCCAATACGCTACGGCGCAACAGTGCCTTGACCCGAGCTTCCAGCTCCGTGAGCTCGAACGGCTTGGCCAGGTAATCGTCAGCGCCCAGGTTCAGGCCATGGACCCGGTCCTTGACGTCGCTGCGGGCAGTCAGCATCAACACCGGCAAGGTCTTGCCCCGGGCCCGCAGCCGGGCCAGCACCTCGAAGCCGTCCATGCGCGGCAGCCCCACATCGAGAATCGCGACCGCGTACTCTTCGCTGCTCAACGCCAGGTCGGCCGCCACCCCGTCGTGCAGCACATCCACGGTCAAACCAGTGCTCTTGAGCGCCTGGGCTACACTTTCGGCCAGCTGGAGATGGTCTTCGACGAGCAGGACACGCATTGGGTTTCACCTCGATTCAGGGATGGTCGGCACCACTCTGTGGCGCGGAGTTTACAGCCGCATCCGCCTCTGTGAAGCCAAAAACATCGTGAAAGCTTTTGAAAGGTTAGCGAAAGGTTGGCCGGTTAGAGTCCTCCAACGGCCAGTTTCGACTGCCGCTCGCGAGGCACCTTGCGAACGAAAAACGCCCCGAAGCGTTTTCGCCAAATAAGAACAATAGCGCGGAGTATTCACCATGCTGTCCATACAGCCCCAGGCCCCGACGCCTGCTCGCCCTTCCCGCTTCAACCAGAAGTCTTTCCGTTGCGCCGCCGCTTTCGCCGGTCTTGCACCGTCGTGCCTGTGCATCTGCGCCACGTGACCTATCGTTCCAACCCTACGACCTGCGATGCGGATGACCTGCATCTGGCGGTCGGCTGTAGCGTCAAGTTCTGGTAATGGTCCGCTGTCGATTCCTCAAGGGTCCGGCATCGCCAAATGTGCAACACACAACAACAACTCCTGTGGAGACAAAAATGAACCTATCACTGCGTAAAGTTGCCCTGGCCGCCGGTTGCCTGATGTTCGCCGGGCAGTTGCTCGCCGAACCCAAGCGTCCGGAATGCATCGCCCCGGCCGCGCCTGGCGGCGGTTTTGACCTGACGTGCAAACTGGTCCAAAGCGCCCTGGTGAACGAAAAACTGCTGACCAAACCGATGCGCGTGACCTACATGCCCGGCGGCGTCGGTGCGGTGGCCTACAACGCAGTGGTTGCCCAACGCCCGGCCGACGCCGGCACGCTGGTGGCCTGGTCCAGTGGCTCGTTACTGAACCTGGCCCAAGGCAAGTTCGGGCGTTTCGACGAAAACGCCGTTCGCTGGTTGGCGGCCGTTGGCACCAGTTATGGCGCCATCGCGGTGAAAAGCGATTCGCCCTACAAGAACCTTGATGATCTGGTACAGGCCCTGAAGAAAGATCCGGGCTCCGTGGTCATCGGTTCCGGCGGCACCGTCGGCAGCCAGGACTGGATGCAAACCGCGCTGATCGCCAAGGCCGCCGGTATCGACCCGCGCAAACTGCGTTACGTGGCGCTCGAAGGCGGTGGCGAGATCGCAACGGCCCTGCTTGGCGGCCATATTCAGGTAGGCAGTACGGACATCTCCGACTCCATGCCACACATCCAGAGCGGCGACATGCGCCTGCTGGCGGTGTTCGCCGAGAAGCGCCTGGACGAGCCGGAAATGAAAGACATCCCGACCGCCCGCGAACAAGGCTACGAGATCGTCTGGCCGGTGGTTCGTGGCTTCTACCTCGGGCCGAAGGTCAGTGATGAAGACTACGCCTGGTGGAAAAACGCCTTCGACAAGCTGCTGGCTTCCGAAGACTTCGCCAAGCTGCGTGACCAGCGCGAACTGTTTCCGTTCGCCATGACCGGCCCGGAACTGGACGCCTACGTGAAGAAGCAAGTGGCCGACTACAAGATGCTGGCCAAAGAGTTTGGCCTGGTCCAGTAATCGCCTCTGTTCTCGCGGCGGCGTCGGTAATCCCACGGCGCCGCCCAGGAGTTAGTCATGCTCATCCAACGTATTTTCGCTTCAGTGTTGCTGCTGGCCTGCGTCGGCCTCGCGCTGATGGCCTGGCCTTACCAGGCAGCCTTTTCCTACGAACCGGTCGGGCCGCGCGCCTTCCCCTTGCTGATGATCGGGCTGTTGAGCCTGGCCCTGCTTTATATGGTGTTTCGTCCGACGCCTATCGTGCACAGCGACGAAGATCCGCAACTGGATCGCGAAACCCTGCAAAAAATCGGCATCTGCGTGGTGCTGCTGCTGATATTCGCCGGCACCTTTGAACCCTTGGGGTTCATCCTCGCCAGCATTGTGGTCGGGGTTCCGATGGCGCGCCTGTATGGCGGTCGTTGGGTGCCGAGCGTGGTGATCATCAGCCTGATGGCCATCGGTCTCTATCTGTTGTTCGACAAGCTGATGGACGTGCCGCTGCCCCTGGGCCTGCTCGACGTCCTGGAGAATTGATATGGATACCCTGAATTATCTCGGCCAGGGTTTTGGCGTTGCACTGACCCCCTACAACCTCGTGACCGCCCTGAGCGGCACTCTGATCGGCACCGTGGTCGGCCTGCTGCCGGGCCTGGGTCCTATCAATGGCGTGGCACTGCTGATCCCGATTGCATTCGCCCTCGGGCTGCCGCCGGAATCGGCGCTGATCCTGCTGGCGGCCGTATACCTGGGTTGCGAATACGGCGGGCGAATCAGCTCGATCCTGCTCAATATCCCGGGTGAAGCCTCCACCGTCATGACCACCCTGGACGGTTACCCGATGGCCCGCAAAGGCATGGCCGGCGTCGCCCTTTCGCTGTCGGCGTGGAGTTCGTTCCTCGGTGCATTCATTGCCACTTGTGGGATGGTGCTGTTCGCCCCGCTGCTGGCCAAATGGGCGATTGCCTTCGGACCGGCGGAATACTTCGTCCTGATGGTGTTCGCCATTGTCTGTCTCGGCGGCATGGCCGGAGACCGCCCGCTCAAGACCTTCATTGCGGCGCTGATCGGGCTGTTCCTGTCCTGCGTCGGGATTGACGCCAACAGCGGCGTATACCGTTTCACCGGGGACAATATCCATTTGACCGACGGCATCCAGTTCGTCGTGCTGGTGCTGGGCCTGTTCTCCATCAGTGAAATTCTGTTGCTGCTGGAAAAGACCCATCGCGGCCAGGAAGCGGTGAAAGCCACCGGGCGGATGATGTTCAACGTCAAGGAAGCGGCGTCGGTGTTCTGGGTGAACATGCGATGCGGCGTGCTGGGCTTCATCATGGGCGTGCTGCCAGGCGCCGGTGCGACCCTGGCCAGTGCCGTGGCGTACATGACAGAAAAACGCATCGCAGGGTCGACTGGCACTTTCGGCCAGGGCGACAAGCGTGGTCTGGCCGCTCCAGAAACGGCCATCGGCGGTGCAGCCTGCGGTGCGCTGGTGCCGATGCTGACCTTGGGTGTGCCTGGCTCCGGCACCACGGCGGTGATGATCGGCGCACTGTCGCTGTACAACATCACTCCAGGTCCGCTGTTGTTCCAGCAACAACCCGACATCGTCTGGGGCCTGATCGCCTCGTTGTTCGTCGCCAACATCATGCTGGTGATCCTCAACATCCCGATGATCCGCGTCTTCACCCGTATCCTGGCCGTGCCGAACTGGGCATTGGTCCCGGTCATCGCGATCATCACCGGGATCGGCGTCTACGCGGTGCACGCCACCACGTTCGATCTGTTCCTGATGATCGGTATCGGCATCTTCGGTTACATCCTGCGCAAGCTGGACTTCCCGTTGTCGCCGGTCCTGTTGGGCTTCATCCTCGGTGGTCTGATGGAGCAGAACCTGCGTCGTGCGCTGTCGATTTCCAACGGTGCGCTGGAAATCCTCTGGTCGAGCCCGATCACCCTGGGTTGCTGGGTATTGACCGTCATCATGCTGCTGATGCCATTGCTGCGGATCTGGCGCCGCCGCTCGGCTCAACGTCGCGCCCTGGCCAATGTCTGAGGCAACACTCAGACAATGGTGGGGAACACCGCTGGTCGGTCTGGCCGGCGGTTATCTGGCCAGCCTGATCGGCTGGCCTTTGCCCTGGATGGTCGGCTCGTTGCTGGCGATCATCCTGGTGCGCTGCCTCACCCCGTGGCAACTGATGGAAATCCCTGGCGGCCGTAAATGCGGCCAGTGGGTGGTCGGCATCGGTATCGGCCTGCACTTCACCCCGGTGGTGATGGAGCAGGTGCTGAGCCATTTTGGCCTGATCTTCTTCGGCGCGCTGATCACCAGCGTGTCCAGCGTGGTGAGTGTGTGGCTGATGCGCCGCACCGGCGAAGACCGCGCCACCGCTTTTTTCTCCAGCATGCCGGGCGGTTCCGGCGAGATGGTCAACCTCGGTGCCCGCAATGGCGCCGACCTGAGCCGCGTCGCTGCCGGCCAGAGCCTGCGGGTTCTGGTGGTGGTGCTCTGCGTGCCAGCCGCTTTCAAATACTTGCTCGGCGAAGGCGCCCCGGTGCAGCACGCTGCCTCGGTGGACTGGCTATGGCTGGCGCTGCTGTTCCCGGCGGGCGCCCTGCTCGCCTGGGGCTGGGAGCGTTTGCGCCAACCCAACCCGTGGCTGTTCGGACCGTTGCTGGTAAGTGCGGCGGTGAGCATCGGTTGGGACCTGCACATCGGCCTGCCCGACGGTGGCAGCCAGATCGGTCAGTGGTTGATCGGCAGCGGATTGGGTTGTCATTTCAACCGGCAGTTCTTCCGCCGCGCGCCGTCGTTCATGGGCCGTACGCTGATCGGCACGGTGTTGACGATGTTGATCGCCACCCTTGCGGCTCTGGGCCTGAGCACGCTGACCCACCTGGACTTGCGTTCACTGACCTTGGGCATGATGCCCGGCGGTATTGCGGAAATGAGCCTGACGGCGGAGACGCTGCAATTGTCGGTGCCGCTGGTGACAGCGTTGCAGGTCATGCGGCTGCTGTTTGTGCTGTTTCTGGCGGAGCCGTTGTTCAGGTATTGGATGCGCAAGCCGGGTTCGGACTTATAGACCGCGTTGCCCCCATCGCGAGCAGGCTCGCTCCCACACTGATTTGTGTACACCGCAATACCCTGCTCGCGAAGGCGCCGGCACATTCACCCTTGATGCAAGCTGATCCGCCGCTTTCGCGAGCAAGCCCGCTCCCACAAGGAATAGTGGCGAGCCCCATTTTTGCGCCCCTCCACAACCCCTCTGTGGGAGCGAGCCTGCTCGCGATGAGGCCAGCCCGGTCAACGCATTAAACCGCCGGCAACCGCCAGTCGATCGGCGTCTCGCCCTGTTGCTCAAGAAACTTGTTGGCCCGACTGAAATGCCCGCAACCCAGGAAGCCGCGGTAAGCCGACAGCGGCGACGGGTGGACGGAGGTCAGCACCAGGTGTTTGGTGGCGTCGATCAGCTTCTGCTTGCCCTGGGCATGGGCGCCCCACAGCAAAAAGACCAAATGCGGCTGGTGCTCACTGACCACTTCAATGACCCGATCAGTAAAGTGCTGCCATCCCTTGCCCGCGTGGGAATTGGCATTGGCACGCTCCACGGTCATGGTGGTGTTGAGCAGCAACACGCCCTGGTCGGCCCAGCTTTGCAGGTAGCCGTGATTCGGGATGTCGATATTCAGGTCGCGTTTCAATTCCTTGTAGATGTTCACCAGCGAAGGCGGTGCCGGTACGCCCGGCTGCACCGAAAAGCACAGGCCATGGGCCTGGCCCGGGCCGTGATACGGGTCCTGGCCGAGGATCACCACCTTCACCTTGTCCAGCGGCGTGGAATTAAGGGCATTGAAAATCAGCGGTGCCGGTGGGTAAATCTCCTTGCCGGCCGCGTACTCGCGACGCAGAAATTCACGCAACTCTGCCATGTAGGGCTGGTCGAACTCGGCACGCAGGGCTTGCTTCCAGCTCGGTTCGAGTTTGATACGGTCGTCAGCAGTCATGGTTGCACCCAGTAAAAACAATGGGCGCACCCTAGGAAAGCCTACATGGCTTGTCAATTGATCTGATGCAGAACCGGCACTTTCCTACGCAGCGGTCATACTGATCATTCAAATTTCTGATCGAGGTCACGATGAATTTGCACTTCGAAGAACTCACCGGCATCAACGGCGCCCGTATCGGCATCGCCACCCTGGATGCTGAAAAATCCCTGAATGCCCTCTCCTTGCCGATGATCAACGCTCTGCGCGATCGGCTTGATGCCTGGGCCAGGGAACCGCAAATCGTCTGTGTCTTGTTGCGCGGCAACGGCGCCAAAGCGTTTTGCGCCGGCGGCGAAGTGCGCAGCCTGGTGGAAGCCTGCCGCGCTCAACCTGGTGAAGTACCGCCCTTGGCTGCGCAATTTTTTGCCGCGGAGTACCGACTGGACTTCAACCTGCACACTTTTCCAAAACCCTTGGTGTGCTGGGGCCATGGCTACGTGCTTGGCGGCGGCATGGGGTTGTTGCAAGGTGCGAATATTCGGATCGTCACCCCGAGCACGCGCCTGGCGATGCCGGAAATCAGCATCGGCCTGTACCCGGACGTCGGCGCCAGTTGGTTCCTGTCGCGGCTGCCCGGCAAGCTTGGCCTATTCCTGGGCCTGACGGGCGCCCATATGAATGCCCGTGACGCCATTGACCTGGGTCTGGCCGACCGTTTCTTGCTGGATGAACAGCAGGACGATCTGATCGAGGGCTTGTTGCAGCTCAACTGGCAGGAACAAACACCCATGCAGCTCAACAGCCTGCTCAAGGCCTTGCAGCAGGAAGCCGTCGCGCAGTTGCCCGAAGCGCAGTGGCTGCCGCGCCGGCAGAGAATCGACGAATGGCTGGATGTCAGCGATGTACGATGCGCTTGGAAAGCCCTCAGCCTGCTGGTGGACCATTCAGACCCATTGATCGCGCGAGCGGCCAGGACCATGACCGAAGGTTGCCCACTGACCGCTCATCTGGTCTGGGAACAGATCGCCCGAGCCCGGCATTTGTCATTGGCAGGTGTGTTGCGCATGGAGTACACCTTGAGCCTCAACTGCTGCCGACACCCTGAATTCAGCGAGGGCGTGCGGGCGCGGCTGATCGACAAAGACCACAAGCCCCACTGGCACTGGCCAGACATCAACCATGTACCCGAAGCGGCGGTCGAGGCGCACTTTCACAAAGCCTGGGAAGGTCGGCATCCGTTGGCGGATTTGTCGAATGAGTAAAGAACCTGTGTGACATCTTTGAGAGTGACATCTGTGGGATGTGACATCTGTGGGAGCAAAGCTTGCTCGCGATAGCGGTATGCCAGTCACCGGGAAGCTGACTGATCCCCTGTCATCGCGAGCAAGCTTTGCTCCCACTAGCGTTATCCCATCAGGTTTATGGCAGGCACAAAAAAAGCGGCGCTCAATGCGCCGCTTTTTGCTGCCGATGAATCAGCGGTGGTTACGCCGTCCATCATGATCACCGCGTCCCCGATGATCCCGCCCGCCTCGGCCACGACGGTCGTCATTCCAACCGCCCCGTTTATGGCCGTCCCAGCCGCCCCGGTGTGGATGAGACCGGTATGCCGTACGCGGTGGCGAGTAATGGCGTGGTGCGGGTTGGTAATAACGCGGTGCCGAATAGTAGCGTGGCGCCGGTTGGTAATACCGCGGTGCCGAATAGTAGCGCGGTGCCGATTGGTAATACCGCGGTGCGTAATAGCCACGCGGTGCCGAATAGTAGCTCCCGCCACCGTAATAAACCGGCGCCGGTGAGGTGTAGACCTCGGAACGGTAGTAGCTTGAGCCTCCGTCGTAAGGAACACATGCCGAAAGTGTCAAACCCAGAAACGCAATGAGCAGAAGTCGTCGATACATGGCGGCCTCCTGGACCGCTAATGAGCCACATCAGCGACGCTGGCGGGCGGCAGTCATCTATTGGGTGACTGACGATTAATCTGACAGCGAAATCCGAATCTGGTGCGCCCTGGCAATAAGTTGAAACATGTAGCCCTGTGCCTCATCCCGGTGCGGGCAAGCACCACAACTATGCACAAACCCGCTTGCGACGCCGCGCTCTGCTCGGCCGCCCCTCTCTGGGCCGGGCCTTTACGGCACTTGGCACGGCTCTCGCTTTAACAAACTCCGTGCAGGAGTCATCACAGGTTCGCGGCACCACAATTTGCAATGGCTGACTAGGGTTCCGGCTCGCTTCTGGCGAGTGGCTGGTCCGAGAGTTGGCGACCTCCAGTTGAGGTTACACGGCGGGACAAAAGCCCGGGAGACAAGCCACCGTTCGCGGTGCCGCGTTGCTCCTGTCCGCCCTTGATCAACTGGAGAACCACCATGCTCAAGCTTCGTCTTTGCGCCCTGCTCCTCGCCACGTTCTCGGCCCTCGTGAGCCCCTCGTCCCCTGCCGCACCCAAAGACCATTTCAGCGTCTGCTGGACCATTTACGCCGGTTGGATGCCCTGGGAATACGCCGGCAGCCAAGGCATCGTCGATAAATGGGCGAAAAAATACGGCATCACCATCGATGTGGTGCAGCTCAACGACTATGTCGAATCCATCAATCAATACACCGCCGGTCAGTTCGACGGCTGCACCATGACCAACATGGACGCCCTGACCATTCCCGCCGCCGGTGGCGTGGACAGCACCGCGCTGATCGTGAGCGACTTTTCCAATGGCAACGACGGCATCGTGCTCAAGGGGGACGGCAAGAAAGTCGCTGACCTCAAGGGCATGGACGTCAACCTGGTGGAACTGTCGGTCTCCCATTACCTGCTGGCCCGGGCCCTGGACTCGGTCGGCCTCACCGAAAAAGACCTGAAAGTCGTCAACACCTCCGACGCCGATATCTCCGCAGCCTTCAATACCGACGAGGTCAAGGCCGTCACCACCTGGAACCCGATGCTCTCGGACATCAAGGCCCAGCCCGACGTGAGCGAGGTGTTCAATTCCAGCCAGATCCCCGGCGAGATCATGGACATGATGGTGGTCAACACCCAGACCCTGCAGGACAACCCGGCCCTGGGCAAAGCATTGACCGGCGCCTGGTTTGAAGTGGTGGCGCTGATGAACGCAAAAAACGCCGCCAGCAAGACCGCACTGGAACACATGGCCAAAGCCTCGGGCACTGACCTGGCCGGCTTCCAGTCGCAACTGGACACCACCAAGCTGTTCGCCACCGCCAAGGAGGCCCTGGGCTTCGCCACCAGTGAGCAACTGCCCGCCACCATGCGCAAAGTCGCCGAGTTCTCGTTCCAGCATGGTTTGCTCGGCGAAGGCGCCAAAGACACCGACGCGGTCGGCATGTCGTTTGCCAATGGCGTGACCAGCGGCGACAAGGCCAATCTCAAGCTGCGCTTTGACCCGACCTACGTGCAACTGGCCGCCGACGCCAAGTTGTAAACCGGAGGAGCTGGCATGCGCCTGATCAACCGCTACCCGGATCGCCCCAGTCGCCTGTTGTTGGTGATCCTGCCTTTCGCGCTGGTGCTGTTCGCCTACTTCATGGGCTCGGCCGAACGGTTGACGGACAATCCCAACGACAAGCTGCTGCCCAGTGCGGTGCAAATGGCCGATGCGGTCAAACGCCTGGCCTTCACCGCTGACGTGCGCAGTGGCGACTACCTGCTCTGGCAAGACACCGCGTCGAGCCTGCGAAGACTGGCAATCGGCCTGGGCATCAGTGCCTTGGCCGGCCTGTGCCTGGGCATCGCCGCCGGCACGCTGCCGCTGTTCGGTGCGCCGCTATCGCCTTTACTCACCGTGCTGTCGATGGTGCCGCCGCTGGCCATCCTGCCAATCCTGTTCATCGTCTTCGGCCTGGGGGAGTTGTCGAAAGTGATGCTGATCGTCATTGGCATCACCCCGTGCCTGGCCCGGGATCTGGAACAGCGCGCCCGGGAAATCCCGGTCGAATTGCTGATCAAGGCCCAAACCCTCGGCGCCTCGACCTGGACCCTGATGCTACGGGTGGTGCTGCCACAATTGCTGCCGCGCCTGTTGATTTCCCTGCGGCTGATGCTCGGTTCGGCCTGGCTGTTCCTGATCGCCGCTGAAGCGATTGCGTCCACCGATGGGCTGGGGTATCGGATTTTCCTGGTGCGCCGATACCTGGCGATGGATGTGATCTTGCCGTACGTGGTCTGGATCACCCTGCTCGCCTGGCTGATGGACTGGGGCCTCAAGTGTCTGACCCGCCGAGCATTCCCCTGGTATGAGGGGGCGAAGGCATGAGCTTCATCAAGGTCAACAACGTTTGGCAGCAATACGCCGATCAGGTGGTGCTGGAACGCTTGAACCTGAGCGTCGCCGAAGGTGAGTTCTGCACGCTGGTGGGGGCGTCGGGTTGTGGCAAGTCGACCTTTCTACGGCTGCTATTGGGCCAGGAGCGCGCCAGTCGCGGGCAGATTCTGCTGGACGGTGAGCCCCTGGCCGGCGAGCCGGATGCCAGCCGTGGCGTGGTGTTCCAGCGTTACTCAGTGTTCCCGCACCTGACCGTGCTGAACAACGTGGCCCTGGGCCTGGAACTGCCGCGCTCGCCGCTGCTGGGGCGCCTGTTTGGCAGCGCCAAACGCCAGGCCCGGCAAGAGGCCGCGCACCTGCTGAACAAGGTCGGCCTCGGCCATGCGCTGGACAAATACCCGGCGCAGTTGTCCGGTGGCATGCAACAGCGGCTGGCCATCGCCCAGGCGCTGATCATGAAACCCCGTGTCCTGCTGCTGGACGAACCCTTCGGCGCCCTCGACCCCGGCATTCGCAAAGACATGCACGCCCTGTTGCTGGAACTGTGGCGCGAAACCCGGTTGACGGTGTTCATGGTTACCCATGACCTGTCCGAAGGTTTCAGCCTCGGCACACGCCTGCTGGTGTTCGACAAGGTTCGCCTCGACCCCCATGCCCCCGGCGCCTATGGCGCGCGCATCACCTACGACATTCCACTGAACAGCGACCGCCGCACCGCCCGTGCCGCCGTCGACGCCCTGCCCGCCGAACTGGCCGGCGCATTGCGTATCGCTTGAAAGGAGTTTACCCATGACCGATTCGACCCAACTATTTGCTCCCTTCGCCGAAGAACTGCTGCCCGGTGGCGGCCACCGTTCCTTCGTGCTCAAGCGTGGGCAACTGCTGCGCCTGACCGATCTGCGCGGCGGGGCCAACGTGAGCCTGACGCTGCTCAATGCCAATGAGAAAACCGAGCGCCTGAACCTGCCCGACAGCCTCAAATGCCAACACACCGCCAAACTCACCAGCGGCCATTGCCTGTACTCGGACATGGGCCGGGTGCTGGCGGCAATCACCGCCGACACCTGCGGCTGGAGCGATAGCCTGGGCGGAGTGCTCTGCGCCGAGGAAGTCGCACAAAAATACGGCCAGGGCCGCTATCAGGAACTGCGCAACGGCTTCTTTCGCAACGGCACCGACAACCTGCTGGTGGAGCTGGGCAAATGGGGGTTGGGCCTGTCCGACCTGCTGATGACCCTCAACCTGTTCAGCCGGGTCGATGTCGATGAGGCCGGCAACTTTCACTTCGTTGAAGGCCATTCCAAGGCCGGCGATTACATCGAGCTCTACGCACCGATGGACACCCTGGTGGTGCTGACTGCGCTGCAACACCCGATGGACCCGAACCCGCAATACGCCCCGCAACCGCTCAAGCTCAGTTGGATGAACGCCGAGCCCAGCGTTGCCGAGCACTGTCGCAACTCGCGCCCGGAAAACCAGCGCGGCTTCATCAACACCGACCGCCTGTTCGCCTGAGGATCGCTGCCATGTCACTTGCCATCGCCACCCCACAAAAGCAGCCCGACGCCGCCATCTACCGCGCCATCATTCCCGCCGGGGAACCCTGGCTGGTTGAGGTCAAGGCTGGGCAAACCCTGCGCATCCTCGACCTGGAAGGCAACCAGGCGGTCGATACGCTGTTCTACAGCCTGGCCAACCCCAAGGAACGCTACGACGTGCAGCGCACCCTGCGCCGGCAGAACAGCGTGTACCTGAGCACCGGCAGCGTGCTCTATTCCAACCTCGGCCAGCCGATGCTGACCATCGTTGAAGACACCTGCGGGCGCCACGACACCCTCGGTGGTGCCTGCGCCCAGGAAAGCAACACCGTGCGCTACGCCCTGGAAAAACGCTACATGCACAGTTGCCGCGACAACTACCTGCGGGCTTGTGCTCACGACGGTCGTCTGGGCAAGGGCGACATCGGGCCGAACATCAACTTCTTCATGAACGTGCCGGTCACCGCCGACGGCGGCCTGACGTTCGAGGACGGCATTTCGGCGCCCGGCAAATACGTCGATCTGCGGGCCGAGATGGACGTGATCGTCCTGATCTCCAACTGCCCGCAACTGAACAACCCGTGCAACGCCTACAACCCCACGCCAGCGGAGCTTTTGATATGGAACTGAAATTAGCCCGCCTGCGGCGTTGGCTGTTTACGTTGTGCCAGAGCCGGTCGGGGCAGTGCATTAAATAAACAGATTGTATGAACACCCTCAAACCCTTGTGGGAGCGAGCCTGCTCGCGATAGCGGTCTGCCAGTCACATTGATTTTGGATGTGCGGACGTTATCGCGAGCAGGCTCGCTCCCACAGAGGAAATGAGGTGTTTGGAGGTTTCGCCATCGGGGACGACCCCGGCGGCCATCGAAAACTGCGGGACGGCCCGCATCCCAGTTCAGGCAGACATGCATGCCTGAGGGGGTTACGCCATGTTCAAAAAAATCCTCATCGCCAACCGTGGCGCCATCGCCTGCCGGATCCTGCGGACCCTGCGCGAACTGAAGGTCCAAGGCGTCGCGGTGTATTCCCAAGCCGATGCCGCCAGCCTGCATATCCTGCAGGCCGACGAAGCCCACTGCCTGGGCGAAGGCGCGGCGGCCGCTACGTATCTGGCGGTGGACAAGCTTTTGGCAATCGCCAAAAGCAGCGGCGCGACGGCGATCCATCCCGGCTATGGGTTTCTCTCGGAAAACGCCGCTTTCGCGAAGGCCTGCGAGGCCGCCGGCATCGCTTTCATCGGCCCGACGCCAGAGCAACTGCGCGTGTTCGGCCTCAAGCACACCGCCCGCGACCTGGCTCGCCGCCACGGCGTGCCACTGCTCGAAGGCAGCGAACTGCTCGACAGCCTCGACGCCGCGCTGGTGGCCGCCACCGAGGTCGGCTATCCGGTGATGCTCAAAAGCACAGCCGGGGGCGGTGGCATCGGCATGCGTGTCTGTCGCCATGCCGCCGAGTTGAGCGAGTCATTCGAAGCGGTCAAGCGCTTGGGCCAGAACAACTTCAGCGATGCCGGCGTGTTCATCGAGAAGTACATCGAACGCGCCCGACATCTTGAGGTTCAGGTATTCGGCGACGGCCAGGGCCAGGTGATCGCGCTGGGTGTGCGCGACTGCTCGGTGCAGCGGCGCAACCAGAAAGTCATCGAAGAAACCCCCGCGCCCAACCTGCCCGAAGGGATGGCCGCCGAGCTCTGCGCAGCGGCGATCCAACTGGCCCAGGCGGTCAGCTACCGCAGCGCCGGCACCGTGGAGTTCGTGTTCGACAGTGACGCCGGACGCTTTTACTTTCTGGAAGTGAACACCCGCCTGCAAGTGGAGCACGGCGTCACCGAACAAGTGTGGAACGTGGACCTGGTGCGCTGGATGGTGCAATTGGCCGCCGGCGAACTGCCTCCATTGAACGAGCTGAGCCAGGGCTTGCACGCCCAGGGCCATGCGATTCAAGCGCGGGTGTATGCCGAGGATCCAGGCCGGGATTTCCAGCCGAGCCCGGGGCTGCTGACGGCTGTGCAATTTCCGCCAGCCGACGGCAAACAACTGCGCATCGACACTTGGGTCGAGGCCGGTTGCCAGATTCCGCCCTACTTCGACCCGATGATTGCCAAAGTCATTCGTTGGGCGCCGACCCGCGAAGAAGCGCGCCTGGGTTTGCATCAAGCACTGAATGAAAGCCTGCTGTACGGCGTGGAAACCAACCGCGACTACCTGCAACAGATTCTCCTGGATGCACCCTTTGCCAGCGGCCAGCCCTGGACGCGCAGCCTGGAGGCGCTGGTCTATCGCGCCAACACCTTTGAAGTGCTCAGCCCCGGGACCCAGACCAGCATCCAGGACTATCCCGGCCGACTCGGTTATTGGGCGGTGGGTGTTCCGCCATCGGGGCCGATGGACAGCCGCTCGCTGCGCCAGGGCAATCGCCTGCTGGGCAATGAAGAAGGCGCCGCAGCGCTGGAAATCACCATGAGCGGGCCACTGCTGCGTTTCAATTGCAGTGCGCGGGTGGCCGTGACCGGCGCGGTGATTGCGCTGACCCTTGATGGTGAAGCCGTGCCGATGAACACCGCCCTGTCGATTCCTGCCGGCTCCACGCTGGCGATCGGCAGCATTTCCGGCGCCGGGGCGCGCAGTTACTTGTGCCTGCAAGGTGGCGTGCAAGTGCCGGATTACCTGGGCAGCAAAAGCACCTTCACCCTCGGCCAGTTCGGCGGCCATGGCGGCCGGGCCTTGTGTACCGGTGACGTGCTGCACCTGGCGCCGCTGGATCAGCGCGCGAGCGTGGCGCACACGAGCGCCCCCACTCTGGAGCTGGCCGACGTGCGGCAGATCCGCGTGATTTACGGCCCGCATGGCGCGCCGGAATACTTCACCGAGCGCTACATCCAGACCTTCTTCGACACGTCCTGGGAAGTGCATTTCAACTCCAGCCGCACCGGTGTGCGCCTGATCGGGCCGAAACCCGAATGGGTGCGCGCCGACGGTGGCGAGGCCGGCCTGCACCCTTCCAATATCCATGACAACCCCTATGCCATCGGCGCCGTGGACTTCACCGGCGACATGCCCGTCATCCTCGGCCCCGATGGCCCGAGCCTGGGTGGCTTCGTCTGCCCGGTGACGGTGATCGAGGCCGATCTTTGGCAACTGGGGCAACTCAAGGCCGGGGACAAGGTGCGGTTTGTGCCGGTGGACCTGAAGACCGCCCGATCACTGACTTTGGAATGGAATCAATGTGGGAGCGAGCCTGCTCGCGATGAAGTGGATGCGGTGTCTGATCTGGCCCCATCGCGAGCAGGCTCGCTCCCACAGGGGGTTGGGTCGCCGGTGGTGTTGGATATCGGTCAGGACGATACCCGGCTGGTCGCTCGCCTGGCGGGCGATACGCATTTGCTCCTGGAAATCGGCGCCCCCGAACTGGACCTGGTGCTGCGCTTTCGCGCCCACGCTTTGATGCAGGCGTTGGAACACAAAAAGATGCGCGGCGTGATCGATCTGACGCCGGGCATTCGCTCGCTGCAAGTGCACTACCAACCCGAACAACTGCCGCTGGGCGAGCTACTGCAGATCCTCAGCGGAGAGTGGGACGCGGTGTGCGCCGCGCAGGATCTGCAGGTGCCGTCACGCATCGTGCACCTACCGCTGTCCTGGGATGATCCGGCCTGCCAGTTGGCCATCGAAAAATACATGACCACGGTGCGCAAGGACGCGCCCTGGTGCCCGAGCAACCTGGAGTTCATCCGGCGCATCAACGACCTGCCCAACCTCGACGAGGTGCAGCGCACGGTGTTCGACGCCAGCTACCTGGTAATGGGCCTCGGCGACGTCTACCTCGGCGCGCCCGTCGCCACGCCACTGGACCCTCGGCATCGGCTGGTGACCACCAAATACAATCCGGCCCGCACCTGGACTGCGGAAAACTCGGTGGGCATCGGCGGCGCGTACATGTGTGTGTACGGCATGGAAGGCCCAGGTGGATATCAGTTCGTCGGGCGCACGTTGCAGATGTGGAATCGTTATCGCGAGGTCGCCGCATTCGACGGCAAACCCTGGCTGCTGCGGTTTTTCGACCAGATCCGCTTCTACCCGGTCAGCGCCGATGAACTGCTGCGCATCCGCCGAGACTTCCCCCTGGGCCGCTTCGACCTGGACATCGAGCACAGCCAACTCAACCTTGCCGATTATCAGCGCTTTCTGGCCCAGGAGGCCGACAGCATCGCCGCGTTTCGAGCGCAGCAACAAGGCGCCTTCAACGCCGAGCGCGAGCGCTGGATCGCCAGTGGCCAGGCACACTTTGACAGCGAAGAACCGGCACCCGCGCCCAGCGAAGATTCGCTGCTGAGCGAGGATCAGCTCAGCGTCGACAGCCACATCGCCGGCAATCTCTGGCAAGTCCAGGTGGAGGTTGGTGCACGCGTTGCGGTCGGCGATGTGCTGGTGATTCTGGAGTCGATGAAAATGGAAATCCCGGTGCTCGCCCCCATCTGCGGAGTGGTGCGCCAGATTCGTGTACAGCCCGGCTCGGCGGTGCGCGCCGGACAACGTGTGGTGGTGCTGGAACGTGACTGAACTCAAGCAAAGGATGAATACCATGAACCTGTCTTTACGCCTGGACGATCTGCGTGACGCCTACCGCAGCGGCGAACTTACACCCCGGAATCTACTGTTGAGCCTGCGGGAAAAAGCCGCGGCGCTGAACCCTGATTTTCACCTGTTCATCCACCTGCTCACGCCCGAGGAACTGGAACCTTACCTCGTCGCACTGGAGGGCCAGGATCTGGAAAACCTGCCGTTGTATGGCGTGCCGTTCGCGATCAAGGACAATATCGACCTGGCTGGCATTCCCACCACGGCCGCCTGCCCGGCGTTCAGCTACGTGCCGCAACATTCAGCCACCGTTGTCGAGCAGCTACTGGCCTTGGGCGCGATTCCCCTGGGCAAGACCAATCTCGACCAGTTTGCCACTGGGCTGAATGGCACCCGCTCGCCTTACGGTGCCTGTCGCAATAGCGTGCTGCCCGACTATCCGGCCGGCGGGTCAAGCGCCGGTTCATCACTGGCGGTGGCCCTGGGTGTGGCGAGTTTTGCCCTGGGCACCGACACCGCCGGTTCAGGTCGGGTGCCGGCGGCGCTGAACAATCTGCTGGGATTGAAAGCCACCAAGGGTTTGATCTCCACGGCGGGTGTGGTGCCGGCCTGTCGCACACTGGATTGCGTCACGACCTTCACCGCAACGGCACGGGAAGCCAGCCAGTTACTGGCGCTGACCGCCCGCCTCGACCCACGCGACGAGTACAGCCGCCGCAATCCGCTGTGGAACGACGGCTCCGCGTTCGGCGCGCCGCGACGCTTTCGCTTCGGCGTGCCTCGTGGGCAAGACCTGGCTTTTTTTGGCTGCCACGAAGGTCCACGGCTGTTTCAAGAGGCCATCGAGCGACTCAAGGGACTTGGCGGCGAAGCGGTGGAGCTGGACCTGTCGCCGTTTCTGGAGGCCGCCCGGCTACTGTATGAAGGGCCGTGGGTGGCCGAGCGCTACAGCGTTGCCGGGGAACTGATGGAACGCGAGCCCGACGCCGTACTGCCAGTTATCCGCGCCGTATTGGCGAAAGCGCCTACCGTGGATGGCGTACAAACCTTCCGTGCCCAGTACCGTTTGCAAGCGCTCAAAGCCCAATGCGATCGCGTCATGGAAACGCTCGATTGCGTCCTCACCCCAACCATCGGCCGTCCGGTGACCCTCGCCGAACTGGCCGCCGAACCGGTGCTGCGCAACTCGGAGCTGGGCTACTACACCAACTTCATGAACCTGCTGGACTACGCTGCCGTCGCTGTCCCCAGCGCGTTCATGGCCAACGGCTTGCCCTGGGGCGTGACGCTGTTCGGTCGGGCCTTCACCGATCAATACCTGTTAAGCGTGGCCGATGCCTTGCAGCGCCAACAAGACCCGGCCGTGCCAGCGCCGGCCAACCCGGCTCGCCATGACCGGGCGCGGCTGGTGGTGTGCGGGGCGCATCTGGACGGCTTGGCGCTGAACTGGCAGCTCCAGCAACGCGGCGCCCGTTTGATCGAGGCCACCCAAAGTTCACCCGACTACCGCCTCTACGCCTTGGCCGGCGGCCCGCCCCTGCGCCCCGGCATGCTGCGGGTCAGTGAGGGCGGCGTGGCGGTTGAGGTGGAGGTGTGGGAGCTGCCGAGCAGCGAACTCGGCTCGTTCCTGACCGGTATCCCTGCACCGCTTGGGCTGGGCAAGGTACAACTGGCCGACGGTCGCTGGGAAAGCGGATTCATTTGCGAGCCGTATGGTTTGGCGGGTGCGCAGGACATCAGTCATTTGGGGGGGTGGCGGGCTTACCTTAATACCCGCCAATAAACATAACCCTGTGGCGAGGGGATTTATCCCCGCTGGGCCGCGAAGCGGCCCCAATGCACTTTTGTCTGATATACCGCGTTGACAGGTTTTAGGGCCGCTTCGCGGCCCAGCGGGGATAAATCCCCTCGCCACAATGTTACAAACCTGCAAATCCGAGCACCTTTTCCCACAAGGCCACTAAACTGACTTCATTGGGTCTGCGCCAAGGGAATCGCCATGTCGCTCCGTTCGCCGTTGTATTCCCAGCGCAAGCCGCTCCTGGCCGTGGTGGCGCTGCTTGTTACAGGTTTCCTGGCCATTGCACTGCTGGGCTACTACGCAGCCCATGCCTCGGTACGCGACACCCTCCTCAAGACGCTGTACTTGAACCTGCTGATCGGCGCACTCGTGACGCTGACTGTCCTGGTCATCCTCTATCGCCTGATCGACCGCTACCAACAGCGTATCGACGCCCAAGCCACCCTCGATAGCCTGACCGAACTGCCGAACC
Organism: Pseudomonas sp. NFACC45; assembly: GCF_900113505.1. Classification (NCBI taxonomy): domain Bacteria; kingdom Pseudomonadati; phylum Pseudomonadota; class Gammaproteobacteria; order Pseudomonadales; family Pseudomonadaceae; genus Pseudomonas; species Pseudomonas sp. NFACC45. The sequence goes on along the minus strand of NZ_FOPO01000019.1, from coordinate 3,728 downwards.
GGCGCGGCTTCGATCTGCTGGCCGTGCAAGCCCTGCATGAAGCCCAACGTGAACCCAAGCCCCTGGCAGCGCTGCTGCTGGAGCTGGACGAGTTCAAGCGGCTGGGCGCCACCCATGGTCACATCGCCAGCGACCAGTTGTTGACCGGGTTCGCTCGCGACTTGACCGACAGCCTGCGGCATTCGGACATTGTGTGTCGCTGGAGTGGCGAGGCTTTTATTGTGCTGCTCAAGGACACCGACGGGCAGAACGGTCTGAAGATCGCCGAGAAAATTCGTCAACGAATCGAACAACAGCGTTATTTCTGCAGCGGCAAAGAGCTACGAGTCACCGTCAGCATCGGCCTCACCACCTTGCAGGACGAAGACACCTTGCACAGCCTGCTGTCGCGGACCGATCATGCACTGCAACGCGCCCGGCAAACCGGGAACAACCGAACCTGTGTACAGATGCCTCACTCCAGCTATGAATAAACCTGACCTGTGCCCGGTCTGTGGCGCCAGCAATGACTGCACCCTGGCCGACCCGCGAACCGCAGACCGCGCCTGCTGGTGTTACGGCGTGAGCATCGATCCGGCCGTGCTTGAAGCATTGCCGGCCGAGCTGCGCGATCAGTCCTGCCTGTGCCCGCGCTGTGCCCAGGTATTGGAGCAGTTACAAGCCAAGGAACAGTCGATTGGGTAAGATGCGCGTCCTTTCTCCTCCGCTGCCCACCCATGCGCGTTGATCGTTTTTTAAGCAACCTACCCCGCTTCAATCGCCAGCAGGTCCGCCTGCTACTGGTGGAACGCCGAGTACGGATCGACGGCCAGATCGTCAACGATCCCCATACGCAGGTGCGTGAATTCAGCCGTGTCGAAATCGACGATGAGGTGCTGCAAGGGGGCCGCCCGGCGCGCTACTTCATGCTGCACAAACCGCCCGGTTGCGTCAGCGCCACCCGCGATCCGCAACACCCTACCGTACTGGATCTGCTGAACGAGCCAGACAAGGACGACCTGCACATCGCCGGACGACTGGACTTCAACACCACCGGGCTGATGCTGATCACCAATGACGGCAGCTGGTCGCGGCGCCTGACCCAACCGCAAACCAAACTGCCCAAGGTCTATTACGTCGAAACCGAGCAAACCATCACCGCCGAGTACGCCATCACCTTCGCCCACGGCTTGTACTTCGCCTTCGAAGACCTGACGACCCAGCCAGCTGAGCTGACGTTGCTGGGGCCAAGATCGGCGCGACTGAGCATCGTTGAAGGCCGCTATCACCAGGTCAAACGCATGTTCGGCCACTTCGATAACAAGGTGCTGCGCCTGCACCGCGAACGCATGGGCCCGCTGCTGCTGGACGCCGAACTTGAGCCGGGCCAATACCGTGCCCTGAGCCCTGAAGAGATCCAGCTGATCTGATCGTATGACCGCTCGGCAGAAGTGTCGGGCAATTGTCAAACAACACTTGCGCGACAGCCGGTCCGCTGCTTGAATCAAACCGTCGGCCGAAATGTGACCGATGAGTCACCACATACTTCCAAGAAACTTTTTGCCGGCCGGAGCCCTCAGGCTCCTTCTTAACAGTCGACAAACTGCCCGCCTATAACAACACCCGTCGACCAGCTTGCGCGGATCGACATGGGCCTTCTCTTCCAGGCGTATGCCTACCTGTCACATTGCTCGTGCAATCTCATTGCGCGCATACCCGCTTGCCAGGAGTCTTATGACATGAGGCCAGAAATCGCTGTGCTGGATATACAGGGTCAGTATCGGGTTTACACGGAGTTCTATCGCGCAGACGCCGCGCAAAAGACCATTATCCTGGTCAACGGCTCGATGGCCACCACCGCGTCGTTTGCACAGACCGCCAAAAACCTCTACCCCCAATTCAACGTCGTGCTGTACGACCAGCCCTACGCGGGCAAGTCCAAACCCCACAATCGGCATGAGAAAATGCTGACTAAAGAGATCGAAGGCCAGATCCTCCTGGAACTGATCGATCACTTCGCCGCTGAGCATGTGCTGTCTTTTTCCTGGGGCGGCGCCGCCACCCTAACCGCCCTGGCCCAACGTCCACGGCGCATCGAAAAAGCGGTGATCAGCTCGTTCTCGCCGGTGCTCAATGCACCGATGCGCGACTACCTGGAACGCGGTGTCGATTACCTGGGAAGCCGGGACGGCGACCGCGTGGGCCACCTGGTCAACAGCACCATCGGCAAGCACCTGCCGCCGCTGTTCAAGCGTTTCAACTATCGCCATGTCAGCAGCTTGGCCGAGCATGAATACGGGCAGATGCACTTCCACATCAGCGATGTGCTCCACAGCGATCGGTTGTGCTACGTCAATGCGGCGAAAAAAATCAACGTGCCGGTGCTGTTCCTGAACGGCGAATGGGACGAATACACCGCCGCCGAAGATGCCAAGGTCTTCGCCAACCACGTGCAGCACAGCAGCTTCAGCACGCTGCAAGCCACCGGGCACTTCCTGGACATGGAACACAAAGCCGCCTGCCGCGACAGCCGTGACGCCTTGCTGGGTTTCCTCAAACCAACCCAGCACGAAAGCCGACCGCGCTACAGCTACGTGCAGGGTTACCATGCACCGGCTATCTGAAACCGAGTCTTCGCGAGCAAGCCCCGCCCTGCGCTTTCAGCAACGGGGTTTGCCCGCGAACGACCGCTCTGGTTTGAGGCTTGCGTAGACGGTTAACTTCACCGTCCGTAAAGAAAAACTTCAAATCCCTGGCCACATCTGGTACAAAGTCAGCCGCTCTGAGCGGGTGTCGTATAATGGCATTACTCCAGCTTCCCAAGCTGATAACGAGGGTTCGATTCCCTTCACCCGCTCCAATCGAATTCTGGTCTCCCGTCGTGTGATTTGACGGGGGATATGAAAAAACCGGCTCTTGGTGGCCGGTTTTTTTATGGCTGATGTTTGGGGAAGTGTGAGGGGATCTTCGAGCGTAGGTAGGTGGCTTCCCGTGTCCGGCCAAAATAAATACGTCGCCATTTTCACGCCCGATAGAGCATCAAACATGCTTAGCGACAAAAGCGACGATGACAAACACGGTCAGAGCGAACGCAGCACCAATGCTGAACGGCAACCACGTAACGCGGAATGTGGTCGGGGTGGGGCGCCTCATTTCTTCAGCTAAAGCCTCCACCTCACGATGTAATTGCTCAATGCTTGATGGATAACTTCGATGTGTGGACATGTCTTTTTCTCCTCCAAGGTCGCCGCCCCCCTGCTGAGCCAGTGAAACGAAGCCAGCAAAATCTGTCGGACGCCAGTCGCTCATTACCTATAGTCCGTCTGCGGAGCACTATTTCCGATCTGCGCAGTTGTGGATAGCGGATGGTTCCCGCTTGGCTGTAGGCAAAATCAATGCTGTGAGGGCGCAGGCGCCCTCACAACGTACCTGGCGACTACCCAGGTAACTGCTGATTATCCAGTACGCGATTCACCGCTAACTCACTCAACATGATCACCTGTTGCAGCACCATCATCGTGTTGCGCTGCGAGCCTTCCATTGCGCCGGCGATATCACTGGCCATATCGCTGGCCGACGCCAGCGATTCGCAGGCGTGGACAAGCAGCGTTTCGTCATCCACCGTTGGGTCGATGAGGAAGATGTTGCCGGACTTGCGGGGCGGTATCTGCGTTTTCGGCGCCCCAGGATTGAGGTAGTAGCTGAGTGCGCGGTCTGCCGCCTCTTTTAGCTTCTTAGGATCGAGAGAG
>NZ_FOPO01000017.1:0-79944 GCF_900113505.1 Pseudomonas sp. NFACC45 | reverse complement strand
GGGTCTGCGGCCACTTGCCCGCCGAGCCAGATCGAGCCCAGCAGCAACAGCACGCCAATGAGGGAAATTTCACCGATGCGGCCCGGGCGGATGTAGCGCATGTAGATGCCCATGAACATCGCGATCGGAATGGTCGCCATCACCGTGAAGATCCCCCACGGGCTCTCGGCCAGGGCCTTGACCACGATCAGCGCCAGCACCGCGAGGATGATGATCATGATCAGGAAGCAGCCGAACAGCGCAATGGTGCCGGGAACGCGGCCCATTTCTTCACGGACCATGTCGCCCAGGGAGCGCCCGTTGCGACGGGTGGACAGGAACAGGACCATGAAGTCCTGCACGGCACCGGCCAGCACCACGCCGGCGATCAGCCAGAGCGTACCGGGCAGGTAGCCCATCTGCGCCGCCAGGACCGGCCCGACCAGCGGCCCCGCACCGGCAATGGCCGCGAAGTGGTGGCCGAACAGGATGTGTTTGTTGGTCGGGACATAGTCCAGGCCATCGTTGTTGAGCACGGCGGGGGTGGCCCGGCGCGCATCGAGTTGCATCACGTTATTGGCGATGAACAGGCTGTAGTAGCGGTAGGCAACCAGGTAGATGGCCACGGCTGCGACGACGATCCAGAGGGCGTTGATCGCCTCCCCCCGACGCAATGCCACGACGCCCAGGGCGCTCGCTCCCAAGACGGCCAGCAGTAGCCAGGGTATGTGGCGCAGCAGGCTATTATTATTTGTCATTTTTATATTCCGGCCAGGGTGGACAAGAAAGACAGCCATCGGAGTTTAGCGCTAACGAGAACAAAGGCCACCCCCCGACATTCGTCTGCCACCAGCCCAACGGTGACGACGGCGCGCCAGTTGGGTCTATAGTCAATCAATCTCCAGAAAGGAAGACGTAATGAGCGAACGCCGCCGCTTTGTACGAATCGAGTTCCATGCCCGGACCGAGCTGAGTCAGGGCGAGGGTGAGGACAAACTGACTTGGCCGGTCGAACTGCTGGACCTGTCCCTCAAGGGCCTGCTGATTAAAAAGCCCGAGCCCTGGCTTGGCAATCCCGAAGAGACTTTCGTCGCCGACATTCACCTGAGCAATGAGGTGGAAGTGCGGATGGGGGTTCGGTTGACCCACGACGACCACGGTCACCTGGGCTTTGTCTGCGAGCATATCGATCTGAACTCCATCGCCCATCTGCGTAGGCTGGTGGAGTTGAACCTGGCCGATAATGATGAGCTGGAGCGGGAGCTGGCGGCGTTGATCCATATCTGAATCAACAGCGATCCCTTGTGGCGAGGGGATTTATCCCCGCTGGGCTCTGTAGGAGCTGGCGAAGCCTGCGATCTTTTGATCTCTGACCTCTCACCTAGGACTCAAGCGTCGGTGGAAAGATCGCAGCCTCGTTGCACTCGACAGCTCCTACGAGCGCAGCCCAACGCCCTCGCCACAGGACCGCGGTATCACTCGAACAACGCATCCAGCGCCTGTTCCAGGCGGGTGACGGCAATGATCTGCAACCCCGGTGGTGCTTCCTTCGGCGCGTTGCCCTTGGGCACGATGGCGCGTTTGAAACCGTGTTTGGCGGCTTCCTTGAGTCGCTCCTGCCCACTGGGCACCGGCCGGACTTCCCCCGACAGCCCCACTTCACCGAACACCAGCAGATCATGGGGCAGCGGTCGATTGCGCAAGCTGGACATGACCGCCGCCATCAACGCCAGGTCAGACGCGGTTTCCAATACTTTGACGCCGCCCACCACGTTGAGGAAAACATCCTGATCGTGGGTAGGAATGCCACCGTGTCGATGCAGGACGGCCAGCAGCATGGCGAGCCGATTCTGATCCAGCCCCAAGGTGACCCGACGCGGGTTCGCCAAATGGCTGTCATCCACCAGCGCCTGCACCTCCACCAGCATCGGCCGGGTGCCTTCCCAGGTCGCCATGACCACGCTGCCCGGCACTTCTTCCTGGGCGCGCGTGAGAAAAATCGCCGAAGGATTCGAGACTTCTTTCAAGCCCCTGTCGGTCATGCCGAACACACCCAGCTCGTTGACGGCACCAAAGCGATTTTTCACTGCCCGTAACAACCGTAGGCGACCGTCGGATTCGCCCTCGAAATACAACACGGTATCAACCATGTGCTCCAGCACCCGCGGGCCTGCCAGCGCGCCTTCCTTGGTGACGTGCCCCACCAGGAAAATCGCCGTGCCACTCTGCTTGGCGTACCGCACCAGCAACGCCGCGCTTTCACGCACCTGGGACACGCCGCCCGGCGCCGATTGCAGTTGTTCGGTGAAAATCGTCTGGATCGAGTCGATCACCATGACCTTGGGTTTTTCCAGGCGGGCTGTGGCAATGATGGTTTCGATGCACGTCTCGGTCATGACCCGCAGTTGATCCTGGGGCAGCCCCAGACGCCGGGCGCGCATGGCGACTTGCTGCTGGGATTCCTCGCCAGTGACGTACAGCGCCGGCATGCGCGTGGCCAGGTTGCACAAAGTTTGCAGCAGGATGGTGGACTTGCCGATGCCCGGGTCCCCGCCAATCAGCACGACCGAACCGTCCACCAGACCGCCGCCCAACACGCGGTCCAGCTCGCCGGACGCGGTGGAAAACCGTGGAATTTCCTCGACGCTGACTTCGGCCAAGGTCTTGATTTGCGCCTGCTGACCGGCCCACCCCGTGCGACCGGTGGGGGCTGCGGCACCGCCACTTTCCACCATGGTTTCGGTCAAGGTGTTCCAGGCACCGCACTCACTGCACTGGCCGGCCCATTTGGGAAAGGTCGAGCCGCACTCGGTGCAGCCATACATGCGCTTTGCCTTGGCCATCTGAACTCCGGGATAAAAACCGCGATGATAGCCCACGCGGAGGTCAGCGCGGGGCCGGCATTCTGATTTCACCGTTGGCCAGGTTCGCCGCGGTATTGCCCAACGGATCCTGGGCCTGCAGGTCCGCCCCTTTGGCCGCCAAAGCGTCGAGCAACTCGACGCGCTTGAACAGGCCGGCGTACATCGCAGCGGTCTGTCCGGCGCCGTTGCGCTGATCCGGGCTGCAATCGGTGGACAGCAAACGACGCGCAATCTGCACTTCGCCCTTGAAGATGGCGCCCATCAGCGCCGTGTTGCCGCGTTTGTCCTGGGCGCAGGCATCGGCGCCGGCGGCCAGCAGCCGCTCCACCGCCGGGCGATGGCCGTGATAAGCCGCGAGGATCAGGGCGGTGTAGCCCTTTTCATCCTGGGTGTCGAGCGCGTAACCGGCCTCGATAAAGGTCTCGAGAATCGGCACATCGCCGCGTCGGGCGGCGTCAAAGTAATAATTCTGCAATTGTTCTTGTACAGTCACCGAGTCAGTAGGCACGGGTTGATCGGCCCACACGCTCAACGACCAGATTGCGAGCATCGAAAACAGGAAGTTACGCAGCATGACGTCTCCTTGGCGTAAGACTGTAGATGCAGGGTTGCGGGAGCATGGCTTGCCCACAATGCAGACAACTCGGTCTAGCTTCCGACCGCAGCGCCTGCTTCGCGAGCAAGCTTTTGCTCCCACCGGTTATGCACGTGCCAGGCTGTGGATCAATCGCTGAGTTTTTCCGCCAGCGCCTTGACCCGGACCAGATCGCCTTTGGCGACACGGGCCACGCCCGTACCGTATTCAGGGTCAGCCTTGTAGAGGAACGACAGGATGATGTGCTTGCTCTCATCATCAGTGGTCGCCAACGACCCGCCGAAACTTTCGATCAGGTCATTGCGCTCCTTCTGGTTGAACGAGCGGTACAGATCACCGGCTTGCTTGAAGTTCTGCTCACGCTGAATCTTCGCCTGCTGGGTACTGCCAGTCAGCGCGGTCTGGCTGTAGCGTGCCATTGGCTGTTCCTGGCGAGGCATCAGGCGGCTCGGCTGATAATTCACGCCGGTGCTGGTACTGCCCGAATTCATCGCGCCGTCCTGGTTGCCATTGTTGACCGCCACCTTCGGTGCATTGATGGGCAACTGAAGCGCGTTGGGCCCCACGCGATACATTTGCGTATCGGCATAGGAGAACACCCGCCCCTGCAACAGCCGATCTTCCGAAGGCTCAATACCCGGAACAAGATTGGCCGGCGCCATCGCCACCTGCTCGGTTTCCTGGAAAACATTCGCCGGGTTACGGTCCAAAACCATTTGCCCGACTTTGCGCTCAGGCACACCCGGCCAGATTTTGGTCGCGTCAAGGGGATCGAAATCAAACGTGGAAAGGTCCTGCGGGTTCAGCACCTGAACGTACAAGTCCCATTTCGGGAAGTCGCCCTTATTAATATGACTCACCAGATCGTTAGTCATATGGCTGTAATCTTGCCCCTGAACTTTCACAACTTCTTTCGGATCGAGATTTTTCAGGCCCTGCAAACTTTTCCAATGAAACTTGACGTAGTGAACTTCACCCTTTGCATTCACCAACTTGTAAGCATGCACACCGTTACCGTCCATTTCACGATAACTGGCCGGCGTGCCGGAATTGGAATACAACTCGGTCAGCGTGCGCGTTGCTTCGGGCACGTGAGAAAAGAAATCGAAACGGCGGGCGTCATCATCCAAGTTGGTCCGAGGGTCGGGTTTGAAAGCATGGACCATGTCCGGAAACTTGATGGCATCGCGAATGAAGAAGGTCGGGAAGTTGTTACCCACCAGATCCCAGTTACCCTCGGCTGTGTAGAACTTGGTGGCAAAGCCACGGGGATCACGCAGGGTTTCCGGTGAGTGGTTGCCGTGTACGACGGCAGAAAAACGCACGAACACAGGCGTGGCCTGGCCAGCGGCGAAGACTTTGGCCTTGGTCAGATCACTGAGGTCATCGGTGACTGTAAAGGTGCCATGGGCACCGGTTCCTCGTGCATGCACCACACGCTCGGGGATGCGCTCGCGGTCGAAGCGCTGGAGTTTCTGGATCAGTTGCACGTCTTGCAACAAGGTCGGCCCGTTAGGACCGGCTGTTTGCGAGTTCTGGTTGTCGCCCACGGCCGCACCGTTATCGCGGGTCAGGGTGGCCGCATTGACGGACAAGGACAACAGGCTGGCGGTGAGCACAAACAAGGCACGGCGATGGGGGAAAGTCCCGCCGCCAAGGGAAATGTTCATAGGCGTTTCCTCTGATGTTATAGAGCGCATCCATGTGCGCCTTGCAGAGGCTAGTGCCGGAAAAAGAAAAACCTAAATAGAAATGCCGCACCGATCCGATAGAAAAATCCTTATAGGGAATCGGCTCGGGACCACGTATCACGCGCGATTGATGGCACTTTGTAAACTTTTCGCCCAGACCCGAGTCGATAACTGGAGGTTTGTAAGCAGGCGTTTCGAGCAGGACGCGTTGGGCTGATTTACACTGCCACCATCCACTTCATCTGTCACAAGGAACAACTCATGGGCGTGATTAACGAGTTCAAGGCCTTCGCGGTCAAAGGCAATGTCGTCGACATGGCCGTCGGGATCATTATCGGCGCTGCTTTCGGCAAAATCGTTTCGTCATTCGTGGGCGATGTCATCATGCCTCCGATCGGCCTTTTGATTGGCGGGGTGGACTTCAGCGACCTGGCCATCACCCTCAAGGCGGCACAAGGCGATGCGCCTGCGGTGGTATTGGCCTATGGCAAATTCATTCAAAGCACCATTGACTTCATCATTGTGGCGTTCGCCATTTTCATGGGCGTCAAAGCCATCAACCGCCTCAAGCGCGAAGAAGCCGTTGCCCCCAGCGCTCCACCGGTTCCCACCAAGGAAGAACTGTTGCTGAGCGAAATCCGCGACCTGCTCAAGGCCCAGAACGAGAGGCCCTGACTCACACTTCGCCGCCTGTGGCGTGGTTTTTTGTCTCCACGCCACAGGCGCCTTTTCTACCAATAGTTTTCCACGGCCACCTGACCTGGCCTACGGCTGAGACTCAGATGCAGGCCTCTGGCCTTGAGCAGCTTGCGCGTGTCATCAATCATCTGCGGATTGCCGCACAACATCACCCGCGAGTGTTCCGGCGTCAGCTCGATGTCAGCCGCCCTTTCCAACTCGCCATTTTCGATCAGTGTCGTGATTCGTCCGCTGAGCGCACCGGGATGCTGCTCACGGGTAACGGTGGCGATGAAACGAAATTTATGGGCGTAGCCGGCCAGGTAGTCACGTTGGGTCAACCCTTTGATCAGCTCCTGGTACGCCAGCTCGCGTGCCTCGCGAACGCTGTACACCAGAATGATCCTCTCGAATTTTTCCCATGCTTCGAAATCCTGGAGAATCGAAAGAAACGGCGCGACGCCCGTTCCCGTGGACAGCAGCCACAAATCGCGCCCGTCAACGAAACGATCCAGCGTCAGGTAGCCAAAGGCCTGGCGATCCACCAGCAGGCTGTCGCCTGGCTGCAGCCGGCTAAGTTCGCTGGTGAACTCGCCATCCGGTACCACGATGGAAAAAAATTCGAGGAATTCATCGAACGGCGAGGACACCATGGAATATGCCCGCCAAACGAGGGTGCCATCCGCTTTGGCAACCCCCAGCCGGGCGAACTGGCCCGCCCGAAAACGAAAACCGCGATCCCGTGTGGTGCGCAACGTAAACAAATGAGGTGCCACTGGCTGCACATCGAGCAAGGTTTGACGGGTGAACTTCTCTGAGCTGTCGGTCATGAGCCACTCCAAGGGGACAAGACTTACAGTGTCCCGCAAAGTGAGGCCCTTCACCACTGACAACGAGTAGTGGCACTTTAGCCACTATCGCCCCTGGTGCCGAACATATCTTCTACCAGACTTATACAAAGCCACATCTACTGTAAAATCAAACTCGATAAGTTTATGTCTTAAACATTTCAAACTGTAAGCAAACAAAAAAAAGCTCACTGGAAATTAAGAATAGTCCTACACTAAAAATTCGCATCATGGATTGGATCCGCATGGACGAACTCAACCCAGGAGAGAGCGATGGACAAGTGGAAGGACTTGCTGTTGAGGAAATTATCCTGTGAAAAGGACTTACAGACGGCCTATCGTCTAGTCCTGAATTTCTTTAACAATCAGGGATTTGAATATTGTGCATTCTCAGCTTATCTCGGAAGCCCTGACAAGCATACCAACAAGGTAAACCTAAATAACTACCCTTATGGATGGGACAGACTTTATGAACAGAACGGCTATGCGTCGAACGACCCACTAGTAGCACATTGCAATCAATCACCACTCCCTATCTTGTGGGATGAGACTGTTTTTGCTCAGGCCCCCAAGTTGTGGCGAGAACTTAATCGACAGGGACTCAAGTATGGCTGGACCCAGGCCGTTCATGATGAACAGGGGGCACATTGCAGCCTTTTCAGCTTGGCTCGGACTCATTGCCCCATCGATATCGACGAGCACTACGCAAATCTCGGCTATGCCATTTTCGCCAGTCAAAGACTGCATGCGCTGGCCAGCAAAAAACTGGCTGATGCTGTCGTGCCCCCACAAAAATGTCATTTATCACCCAGAGAGATCGAAGTATTGAGGTGGTCGGCCGAAGGCAAGACGGCCTCGGAAGTGGGCAGAATCCTCTGCCTCTCCGAGCGCACCGTGAACTTTCATGTGTGCAGCTGCATGCGAAAGCTCAACGTCAACAACAAAATCTCAGCGGTAGCCAAGGCGGCCCACATCCATGTGATCTGAACCGTGCGACGCGCTTACCCACCTGAAAAACCCGCGAGTAATGCCTGGCAAAAAAACGTACCATTTACGGCTCCACTTGAATGATGACGCGCCAAGCACGCGACGCAGTTCATTCAGGCGGTCCCGCTGAGACACCTGCCCCAGGGCAGCGGGACATTCGTTGATCTCCAGAGTCCCAGCCATGCCCTTGCTCGACAGTCCCTTCGCCCAACTTGACCTGATCCGCCAACCCGAACAGCAGAACGAGCCGCTGCAAGCCTTCGACGCGGCCGACGAATACCTGCTCGCGCATCTGGCCGAGCAACAGCCGCTCGCCGCTACCCGGGTCCTGGTCCTCAATGACAGCTTTGGTGCCCTGGCGGCGAGCCTTGCCGGCAAGGTTGAAGTCATCAGCAGCAGCGACTCGTACCTGGCCTTGCATGCGCTGGAGAAAAATCTGGTGCGCAATGGCCTGCCCTTCGATGCGGTACCGACGTTGCCGGCCAGTGAACCGTTGACCGGGCCTTTCGACCGCGTCCTGATCAAAGTCCCGAAAACCCTGGCCCTGCTGGAAGAACAGTTGATTCGCCTGCAAGGCCAATTGGCCCCCGGCGCCCAGGTGATTGCTGCTGCGATGGTCAAGCATCTGCCTCGGGCCGCCGGTGACCTGCTGGAACGTTACGTGGGCCCGGTGCAGGCCTCGCTGGCCGTGAAAAAAGCTCGCTTGTTGATCGCCACGCCAGAAGCGCTCCGGCCACAAACCCGAGTACCGGCAGCATCCCCCTACCCCACGCGCTACTGGCTGGAAGAACCGAAGATCGAATTGCTCAACCACGCCAACGTGTTCTGTCGCGAAGGCCTGGACATCGGCACCCGGGCATTTCTGCCGCATCTGCCAAAGAACCTGAGCACCGCCCGCGTCGCGGACCTGGGGTGCGGCAACGGTGTACTGGCAATCGCCAGCGCCCTGCAGAATCCCGAGGCCCACTACACCCTGGTGGATGAATCGTACATGGCCGTACAGTCGGCCGCCGAGAACTGGCGCGCCGCCCTGGGCGAGCGTGAGGTGACAATACGGGCCGGGGACGGTCTGGCCGGGCAAGAGGCGCAGTCATTGGATGTCGTGCTGTGTAATCCTCCCTTCCACCAACAGCAGGTGGTGGGCGACTTCCTGGCCTGGCGGATGTTTCAGCAGGCGCGCGAAGCACTGGTGGTCGGCGGCGCGCTGTACATCGTCGGCAATCGGCACCTGGGCTACCACAGCAAACTGGCGCGGTTGTTCCGGGGTGTCGAACAAGTGGCCGCGACCCCGAAATTCGTCATCCTCAAGGCCCGCAAATAATTTGACCCTGCCCCGGGAGTGTCAGTGGGTGGTCAGCCCTGCGGCGCTCATGAACATCCGCATCAGGCTGGCGACAATAAACAGCGCCAGCACACTGCCGGCCCAGATCAGCGCCAGCCAGCCAAGCCGCTGCCAGAGCGGCTTCTTCTCAGCCGCTTCGATGTCTTTCAAATCAGGCTTGGCCATTTTCAATGCCTCGCAGGTCAATCAATGGTAGCCGTCGTCATGGGTCACCTTGCCCCGGAACACGTAGTAGCTCCAGAAGGTGTACACCAGAATCAAAGGAATGATGAACAGCGTCCCGACCAGCATGAACCCCTGGCTCTGTGGCGGTGACGCCGCGTCCCAGATGGAGATGGATGGCGGCACGATGTTCGGCCACAAGCTGATGCCCAGACCGCTGTAACCGAGAAAGATCAGCGCCAGCGTCAGAAGGAACGGCGTGTAGTTGGCGTTGCGGGCGACGGCGCGAAACAACCCGTACATGGTCACCAGCACCAGGATCGGCACCGGCAGGAACCAGAACAGATTCGGCAGGGTAAACCAGCGCGCCGCGATATCGGCGTGGGCCAGCGGGGTCCAGATACTGACGATACCGATCACCGCCAGCACCCCGAACGCCAGCGGCCTGGCCAGGTCATGCATCTGCTCCTGCAACTTGCCTTCGGTTTTCATGATCAGCCAGGTGCAGCCGAGCAAGGCGTAGGCGACGATCAAGGCCAGGCCACAGAAGACGGTGAACGGTGTGAACCAGTCCAGGGAGCCGCCGGCGAACTGGCGATCGACCACTTCGAATCCATCGATGAACGCTCCCAGCGCCACGCCCTGGAAGAAGGTGGCCGTCAGGGAACCGCCGATGAACGCCTTGTCCCACAGATGGCGCTTGTCAGCCTTGGCCTTGAAGCGAAACTCAAAGGCCACGCCGCGGAAAATCAGCCCGATGAGCATCAGGATCAGCGGCAGGTACAGCGCCGAAAGCACCACCGAATAAGCCAACGGGAACGCTCCGAACAGACCCGCGCCGCCCAGCACCAGCCAGGTTTCGTTACCGTCCCAGACGGGCGCCACGGTGTTCATCATCACGTCACGATCACGCTCGCCCTTGACGAAGGGGAAGAGAATGCCGATCCCCAGGTCAAAGCCATCCATGATCACGTACATCATGATGCCGAAGATAATGACCACGGCCCAGATCAGCGGAAGATCAATACCCATGACTCAATTCCCCTTGTGCGAGCTGTCGTTATGGTCCGCTTCGTCGTCGCCATCATCGGCGGCGGACAATGGACGGGCCGGGGTACGTTTCTGACCAGGGCCACCATCGGCCGGCTCATCTTCATGGGCTTCCGGCCCTTTGCGCACCAGGCGCAGCATGTAGCTCAGCCCCGCACCGAACAGCGCGAAATACACCACGACGAACAGCACAAGCGTGATACTCATCTGCGCAAAGCTGTGGCCGGACGAAGCATCGGCGGTGCGCATCAGGCCGTAGACCACCCAGGGCTGGCGACCGATTTCAGTGGTGAACCAGCCTGCCAGGATCGCGATCAGCCCGGACGGGCCCATCCACAACACCATGTGGAGGAACGGTCGCGATTGGTAGAGCCGGTCATTACGGCGCAACCAGAGACTGCACAGACCGGTGAAAATCATCAGCAGGCCCAGGCCCACCATGACCCGGAACGACCAGAACACAATGGTCGAATTCGGTCGGTCTTCAGGCGGGAACTCCTTGAGGGCCGGCACCTGCTTGTCCAGGCTGTGGGTCAGGATCAGGCTGCCCAGATACGGGATTTCCACGGCGAACCGGGTCTTCTCAGCCTGCATGTCCGGCCAGCCAAACAGGATCAGCGGGGTTGGCTCGTTGCCGACGTTCTCCCAGTGCCCTTCAATGGCGGCGATCTTGGCCGGTTGATGCTTGAGGGTATTGAGCCCATGGAAGTCGCCGATGACCGCCTGTATCGGCGCTACCAGCAAGGCCATCCACATCGCCATCGACAGCATGCGGCGAATGGCCGGGGTGTCGCGACCGCGCAACAAGTGCCAGGCCGCCGACGAACCGACGAAAAACGCCGTGGCGACAAACGCTGCCGTGGACATGTGCAACAGGCGATAAGGGAACGAAGGATTGAACACCACCGCCAGCCAGTCCACCGGGATGACCCGGCCATCGATGATTTCGTAGCCCTGGGGAGTCTGCATCCAGCTGTTGGAGGACAGAATCCAGAACGTCGAGATGAGCGTGCCGATCGCTACCATGACTGTGGAAAAGAAATGCAGACCACGCCCGACGCGATTCCAACCGAACAGCATCACCCCTAGAAACCCTGCCTCGAGGAAGAACGCCGTGAGCACCTCGTAGGTCAGCAGCGGCCCGGTGACCGCGCCGGCAAAATCAGAGAAACGACTCCAGTTGGTGCCGAACTGATAGGCCATGACCAACCCGGATACCACCCCCATGCCGAAGTTGACGGCAAAGATCTTCGACCAGAAGTGGTACAGGTCGCGGTAGGTGTCGTCGCGGGTCTTGAGCCACAAGCCCTCGAGTACCGCCAGGTAACTCGCCAGGCCGATGGTGATGGCCGGGAACAGGATATGGAACGAGATGGTGAACGCGAATTGGATTCGGGCGAGATCGAGCGCCTCCAAACCGAACATAAGTCTTCCTCTGTCAGGTAAAACCGGCTGCGGGCGGGGCTTGCGTCGCAACCTCCAGGGATATGGAGTGCGACGCTTTTCAAATCGTTCTTTTTTTAAACCGTCACAACGCAGGAACATGGCCGGATGGCCGCCAGCCCAAGGCCCGGAGGGTATTGACCTGGATCAAGCAATGTTCAAAGAGTAGTCGCATTATCGCCGATGGACGGCGTGGTCTTTTGTCGCGTGACAGGTTGTCTCAGTGCGCGATAGAGCTGTGGGCATCGGTGAAGTCTCTTGTGGCGAGGGGATTTATCCCCGCTCTGTGGGAGCAAAGCTTGCTCGCGAAACAGTCACCTCCGATATCTGAACGACCGTGTCGCCTTCATCGCGGGCAAGCCTTGCTCCCACACAGGGATAATTCCCTCGCCACAAAAATTGCATCTCGATCTAAATCGATGCTTGGCTAACTATTTTTCCGGCAACCGCAACCTCCGGTTACAACTCGGTGATAATCTCGATGCCCTCATCACCGGACCCGTCATAGATGCCCAGCCAAGCGCCATTGCTGCTCCGCCACCATCGCCCCTTCATCGCCTTCTGGCTGGCCCGTATCTTCACCGCCAGTGGTTTCCAGATGCTCACGGTGGCCATCGGCTGGAATCTCTATCAACTGACCGGCAACGTATTGGACCTGGGTCTTGTAGGGTTGGTGGAGTTTGCTCCGCGCGTGCTGTTCATGCTGCACACCGGGCATGTGGCCGACCGCTATGATCGCCGCAAGGTCGCGGCGATCTGCCAGTCGTTGCAGGCAATGATTGCCCTGGCGCTGGTCATCGGCAGTGCCACTGATAACGTCACGCGGGAGATGATCTTCATCCTCGCCTTCCTGCTTGGCGCCGCCCGCTCCTTTGAGATGCCCACCACCCAGGCACTGCTGCCGAGCATCGTGCCGGCCGCGCTGTTTCCCCGCGCCGTGGCCGCCGCGCAGTCGGCCCAGCAGTCCGCGACCATCGTCGCCCCGGCCCTGGGCGGTCTGCTCTATGCCTTTGGCAGCGTCTGGGTCTATGGGCCGACCGTGTTGCTCTACGTCATCGCCTGCTGCCTGATGCTCAACCTGCCCGCCCGCCAGACGCCGCTGAACAAAGGCAAGGCAACCATGGATTCGTTGCTGGCCGGGATTCGCTTCATCCGCAGCCGGCCGGACATTCTCGGGGCGATTTCCCTGGACCTGTTCGCGGTCCTGCTGGGCGGTGCGACGGCGCTCTTGCCGGTGTTCGCCAAGGACATTCTGCTCACCGGCCCTTGGGGCCTGGGCCTGCTGCGCTCGGCTCCGGCGGTGGGGGCTTTGCTGATGTCGCTGTGGCTGGCGCGGTTTGCCGTGGAGCGCAAGGTCGGTCGGGTGATGTTCACCGCCGTGGGCGTGTTCGGCGTCGCCACCATCGCCTTCGGCCTCTCCACTTCGTTCTGGTTTTCCCTGGCGGTATTGGTGGTGCTGGGCGCGGCGGACATGATCAGCATGGTGATCCGCGCCTCCTTCGTGCAGTTGGAAACACCGGACGAAATGCGCGGCCGGGTCAGCGCCGTGAACGGACTGTTCATTGGCGCCTCGAACCAGTTGGGCGAGTTCGAGTCCGGCCTGACCGCCCATTGGTTCGGCACCGTGCCGGCGGTGGTCATGGGCGGTGTCGGCACGCTGCTGGTGACCGGGGTCTGGATCAAACTGTTCCCGACCCTGGCCAACCGTGACCGGATGCACGAACCGGTGGAAGCGGCGAAAACCTAAAGCAGTTTATCCAGCGTGATGGGAAAGTCCCGGACCCGTTTGCCGGTGGCGTGATAAATCGCATTGGCCACGGCCGCCGCCACACCGACGATGCCAATCTCACCGACGCCCTTGGAGCCGAGGGCATTGACGATCTCGTCGTGCTCGTCGACAAAAACCACGTCAATGTCGCCGATGTCGGCGTTCACCGGCACATGGTATTCCGCCAGGCTGTGATTCATGTGCCGGCCCAAGGCATGGTCAGTCAGGGTTTCTTCGTGCAAGGCCATACCGACACCCCAGACCACGCCACCGAGGATCTGACTGCGCGCGGTTTTCGGGTTAATCACCCGTCCGGCGGCGATGGCGCTGACCACCCGATTGACCTTCACCGTGCCCAAGTCCTCATCCACCAGCACTTCGACAAACACCGCCGAATGCGTGGCCGTGGCGTAGGCTTGCCGTTTTTTGTCCGGCTCGGCAGTGACCTGAACCTGCAAGGGTGTCTCGCCGCTTTTTTGCGCCAGCTCTGCCAACGAGACACAGGCCTCGCCCAAACGTAGCTGACCGTCGGCAAACGTCACTTGTTCAAGGGTCGCGCCAGCAAAGGCCGGACAGGTCTGCCGCGCCACAGCCAGGAGTTTTTCGTTCAGGGCTTCACAGGCCTGCTGCACGGCGGTGCCCACCGACGAGACGGTGAACGAACCGCCCTGCAGGGGCGCAGTCGGCAGCGACGAATCTCCGAGGATAAAGGTGACGTTTTCCAGGGAAATCCCTGACGCTTGGGCAGCGATCTGGGTCATGACTGTGTAGGTGCCGGTACCAATGTCAGTGGTGGCGCTGCTGACGGTCAACTGGCCGTTGGCATCCAGCGAGGCCCGAGCGCTGGCCTTCTGCTGCATGGCCTCCCACACACCGCCCGCCATGCCCCAACCGACCAACTGCCGACCTTCACGCATGCTGCGCGGTTCCGGGTTGCGCTTGTCCCAGCCGAAACGACGGGCACCTTGGGCATAGCATTCACGCAACTCCTTGCTGGAATAGGGTTTGCCTTCGTTCTCGTTACGCTCGGCATAGTTGAGCAACCGCAGCTGGATCGGATCGATCGCCAAGGCACAGGCCAGTTCATCCATGGCGCACTCCAGACCGATCAGTCCCAGGGCAGCGCCGGGGGCGCGCATGTCCAGCGGCGTATAGACGTCCAGCGGCACCAGCTTGTAGGTCAATTCGACGTTGTCGCAGTGATAGAGCATGCCGCTCCACTCCACGACATGTTCGGTGAAATCCTCAAAGCGTGAGGTTTGGCCGATGGCCGTATGCGCCACCGCCAACAGTCGCCCGTTGGCCGCGGCCCCCAGTTGCACGCGCTGCAAGGTCCGTGGCCGATAGCCAAACGTAAACATCTGCTGACGCGTCAGACTGACCCGCACCGAGCGCTTGAGCGCCAGCGCCGCCATCACCGCCAGGGGCATTTGGTACTGTGGCCGCAGCCCGGAACCGAAGGCGCCGCCCACATAGGCGGCAAACACTCGCACCTGGTCTTTCTCAAGCCCGAAGACCTTTTGCACATAGGCCTGGCAGTTTTGCGTGCCCTGGGTCTTGTCATGGATGTGCAGGCTGCCGTCAGGCTGATACAGCACGGTGGAGGCATGAGGCTCCATCGGGTTGTGGTGTTCGATCGGTGTGCTGTAGGACACGTCCACACTGAGGGCCGAACTGGCGTACTCGCCTTGAAAATTCCCACGGGGCTTGGGCAATTCTGCTGGAGCCGGATGGGCTTCGTTTTGCAGGATGGCCAGATCGGTCTGATGGTCCTGGGCTTCATATTCGATTTCAATAAGCGAACCGGCGTAGCGGGCCAGCTCGAGATTTTCAGCGATCACCAAGGCCAATGGCTGGCCGCTGTAGAGTACCTGATCGTTATACAGCGGTCGGAACGGCGAACCCTCTGCCGCATCGGCGTCTTGGTAGGGCTCGTCGTAGCTGGCGATCCTGGGGCGGTTGGTGTGGTCGATCACCGTGACCACTCCGGGCAACGTCAACGCTCGGCTGGCATCGATGCGCCGCACGCGGCCACGGGCGATGCTGCCGGAGACGACGCTGCCGTGCAACAAACCGTCCTCGGGGTATTCGCCAGCATATCGGGCCTGGCCGGTGACCTTGAGCAGGCCATCGACCCGGTCCAGCGGTTGCCCTATGGATTTGCTCGAAGCATTCATCAGGCGTGTCCTCCCACCAGTGCGGCATCGCTCAAGGCTCGGACCACCGCACGGCGCGCCAGTCTGACCTTGAAGCCGTTATGTTCCAGCGGCTCGGCGTTTTGCAACAGCGCGTCAGCGGCAGCCGTGAAGGTTTCGCGGCTGACGGTCTGGCCGCTCAGCCAACTCTCCACGGCCCGATCACGCCAGGGTTTGTGGGCAACGCCACCCAAGGCCAGGCGCGCCTGGCGGATCACCGGTCCGTCCAGCTCCAGCGCCGCCGCCACCGAAACCAACGCAAAGGCGTAGGACGCCCGATCGCGAATTTTCAGGTAATGGCTGTGTTCAGCGAAACCGGCGGCAGGTAACTCAATGGCGGTGATCAGCTCATCATCGGCCAGTTGGTTGTCCCGTTCCGGGGCATCGCCGGGCAGGCGGTGAAAGTCAGCGAACTCGATGGTCCGTGCCCCGCCCCGACCGATAACATGCACCACCGCCTCCAGAGCAGCCAGCGCCACGCACATGTCAGAGGGGTGCGTGGCGACACATTGATCACTGGCGCCGAATATCGCGTGCATACGATTCAAGCCGTCCCGAGCCGGGCAACCGCTGCCGGGGCGCCGCTTGTTGCACGGCACGTTGGCGTCATAGAAGTAATAACAACGTGTGCGTTGCAGGAGGTTACCGCCGGTGCTGGCCATGTTGCGCAACTGTGGCGAGGCGCCCGCCAGGATGGCCTGGGAGAGCAGCGGGTAGCGGCGCTGGATCCAGGGATGCCAGGCCAGGTCAGCATTGCTCACCAACGCGCCGATCATCACCCCGCCGGAAGGGGTTTCACTGAGGTCCGCCAGGGGCAGCCCGGTAATGTCGATCAGGTGCTCGGGTCGGGTGAGGTTTTCCTTCATCAGGTCCAGCAGGTTGGTGCCACCGGCAATGAAGCGTGAAACCGGGCTCGACAAGTCGACGGCGGCCTGCACGGTGTCGGGCTTGCTGTATTGGAAAGGGTTCATTGATCACCTCCCCGCTGCGGGCAGAGCGGCAATGCCTCTTCGATAGCGTCACGGATGTTGTTGTAGGCGCCGCACCGGCAGAGATTGCCGCTCATCAGTTCGCTGATCTGCCCCTTAGTCTGTGCCCGGCCTTCGTTGGCCAACCCCACCGCAGAGCAGATCTGCCCAGGTGTGCAGTAACCGCACTGGAAGGCGTCGTGCTTGATGAAAGCCTGCTGCATGGGATGCAGCTGATCAGCGCTGGCCAACCCCTCGATGGTGGTCAGCTCAGCGCCGTCGCACATCACCGCCAGCGTCAGGCAGGCGTTGATCCGCTTGCCGTCGCGCAGCACCGTACAGGCGCCACATTGACCGTGGTCGCAGCCTTTCTTGCTGCCCACCAAATCCAGTTGCTCACGCAGCAGATCCAGCAGCGTGGTCCAGGGCAGCACTTGCAGTTCGCGTGCCTGGCCATTGAGCGTCAGGCGGATCGGATGGCGGACGAAGGACGCCTGTGTCGTTTCGGACAAGGTCGCGCTCATAAACACCTCACGGTTGGTCGTACACTCGCGGCGTTTTCGCAAACCGCCGTCATAAGGGGTACGACTTCGGGGTGGGGTGAGCGTTCAAGGCAATTTCGACACGCCAAAAAAGCCTTAGCCATCGCGGGATACACAGATTTATCTGGCACGTGCGGTATATATGTAGCGCACCGAGTGTAACGTATCGCCTTACACTCGATTCCATGATTAAATCCTTCCGACACAAGGGCCTCAGGATCTTCTATGAAACGGGTTCGACCCGTGGAATCCGGGCTGACCATGGAAAACGCCTGGCTCGCATGCTCCAGTTCATGGACCGGGCGCAGTCGCCTGACGACTTGGATATCCCCGGATGGCGACTGCATCCGCTCAGGGGTGAGCGGGTTGAATACTGGTCGCTGAGCGTTTCGGGAAACTGGCGAATTATTTTTTGTTTTAGCGGTTCGGATGTCGAACTGGTCGATTATCTGGACTACCACTGACAGGAGGCTGGAACATGCCCATGCACAATCCGCCACACCCTGGCGAAACGCTACTGATGGATGTGTTGCCCGAATTGGGCATCACAGTCACCGAGCTGGCGCGGCATTTGGGCTTCGCCCGGCCGCATCTTTCTCGGGTATTGCATGGCCATGCACCCGTCAGCCCCGATCTGGCAGTGCGCCTGGAACGTGCCGGGATCGGCAAGGCCAGGGTCTGGCTGGGCGTCCAGACGGACTATGATCTGTGGCAAGCCGAACAACGTGAACAACCCTTGATCGAACCTTTCCTACAGCACGCTTGACGCCCGTCAGGCCAGCAACTCCGCCGCCACCACGCCCCTCACGCCCTTGCCGCTGAGTTGCTCCACCAGCGTCAAGGCAAACGCCAGCGCGGCGGCGGAGCCTTGGGCGGTGATGCAGTTGCCGTCCACCACCACCGGCTGATCGACAAAATTGCAACCGGACAGTTGCTGGCTCACGGCGGGCAGGCAGGTCATGCGGCGCTGGCGCAGTACGCCGAACGCTTGCAAGGCCAGGGCCGGGGCTTCGGCGATGGCGGCGAAGAAACGTCCGGCTGTGGCCTGGTCCTTGACCAATTGTTGCAGAGGCTGGTGCGCCGCCAGGTGTTGAGCACCAATGATGCCGCCGGGCAGGACGATCAGGTCAAAGCCCTGCGCCAACAAGTCCACCAGCATGCCATCGGCGGTCAACCGCGTGCCACGGGCGCAGGTCAACATCCGCCGCCCTTCGATGCTCGCCACCACCACTTCGACCTGAGCCCGGCGCAGCACATCGATCAACGTGACGGTCTGCAAATCGTCGACACCTTCGGCAACGGCAATCAGGGCTCGGGGGATCTTGGTTCCAGGAATCATGGGCGCTCTCCGCTGGGTGATGCTTGTAGTGTAGGAGTTGCCGAAGGCTCGGGCCGGGTTCGGACGATCTTTTGACCTTTGGCTTGGGACTCAAGCGCCGGGGAAAAGATCGCAGCCTCGCTTCGCTCGACAGCTCCTACACAGCTCCCACAGGGGATCGGCGGGTCATTTGATGTACAGCTGGGTCGACATCCGGTTGCCTGGGGCGTTGATCGACTGGTTGCTGAAGTTGAAGGTACCTTCCTGCTTGCCCTTCAGATCGAAGATGTACAAATAGCCGACCGTTTGAGTCCCGTTCGAGCAGTCATTCAGGTTGCCATTGCTGAACGCACACACCGGCGAGCGGGTGCCATCGACGTCAAAGCCGTCCAGCGTGACATGGGGCTGACGGCCGTAACCCACCTCCAGCACATAGACCTTGATACTCGGGCCGCTGTGATTGCAACGGGTCTGCGCTTGCCCTTGGGCGATGTCTTCGAAGCCACAGGCGGGCGACTCGACCTTGAGCACCTTGACCTCGCTCAGGGGCGGTGCCGAAGCGGCATTGACGGCCTGCGAATGCAGCCCCAGGCCCAGCGCACATGCCCATGCGGCCAACAGGTGTTTTTTCATACGATGCATAAAGACCTCCCGGAACCGCGCGCAGTATGGCTCACTTGGCGCGTCGGCAAAACATCGACGAGGATCGCAGCCATTGCGCCACGCTGCTGGTATGATGCGCGGCTTTTTCCGACCCGCAGAAAATTCCCGAGCGCCCCTGGCGGTCTGTGCTTTGCTGTTGAGGTCGATACATTCACGGCGCCCGGCGCGCCACGGGGAGCAGACATGCTGGAAAGGCTGTTTCAACTCAAGGCACACAACACCAACGTGCGGACCGAGATTCTGGCGGGCGTCACGACCTTCCTGGCCATGGCCTACATTCTGTTCGTCAACCCAAGCATCCTCGGCGAAACCGGCATGGACAAGGGAGCGTTGTTCGTCGCCACCTGCCTGGCGGCGGCCATCGGTTCCGCGACCATGGGGCTGATCGCCAACTACCCGATCGCCCTCGCGCCGGGCATGGGCCTGAACGCGTTTTTCACCTACACCGTGGTCCTGCACATGGGCCATACCTGGCAAGTGGCGCTGGGCGCGGTGTTCATTTCCGCCGTGTTGTTCTTCCTGCTGTCGATCTTTCGCATCCGCGAATGGATCATCAACAGCATCCCGCTGCCCCTGCGCTCGGCCATCGCCGCCGGTATCGGCCTGTTCCTGGCGCTGATCGCTCTGAATAATGCCGGCATCGTGGTGAAAAACCCGGCAACCATGGTCGGCCTCGGTGATTTGAAACAACCGGCGCCGATCCTCGCCACCCTCGGCTTCATCCTGATCGTTGGCCTCGAAGCGCTTAAGGTGCGCGGAGCGGTGCTGATCGGCATCCTGGCGGTCACCCTCGCCTCGATCCTGATGGGCTTCACCCCGTTCGGCGGAATCATGTCCATGCCGCCATCGCTGGCGCCGACCTTCCTGCAACTGGACATCAAGGGCGCCCTGGACATCGGTCTGGTGAGCGTGATTTTCGCCTTCCTGTTCGTCGATCTGTTCGACAATTCCGGCACCCTGATCGGCGTCGCCAAGCGCGCCGGACTGATGGGCAAGGACGGGCACATGCCGAAAATGGGCCGGGCGCTGATCGCCGACAGCACCGCCGCCATGGCCGGCTCGCTGCTGGGCACCTCCACCACCACCAGCTACATCGAATCGGCGGCGGGCGTCAGCGCCGGCGGCCGCACCGGCCTGACCGCCATCGTCGTGGCGGTCCTGTTCCTGCTGGCGCTGTTCTTCTCGCCACTGGCCTCCAGCGTCCCGGCCTTCGCCACCGCGCCGGCGCTGTTGTTCGTCGCCGTGCTGATGACCTCGGGCCTGGCGGAAATCGACTGGGACGACATCACCGTGGCCGCTCCCGTGGTGATTACCGCGCTGGCGATGCCGTTCACCTATTCCATCGCCAACGGCATTGCCTTCGGCTTCATCGCCTGGACCGCCATCAAACTGGTGTCTGGCCGTGGCCGTGAGCTGAACCCGGCGCTGGTCATCCTGTCGATTCTGTTTGTGATCAAGTTGGGTTGGTTCAACGCATGACTTTTGATTCCCAGGCCTACGCCGCTCAACTCCAGGACAAGGTCAGCCGCTTGCGTGACCTGCTGGCCCCGTTCG
This sequence comes from Pseudomonas sp. NFACC45, assembly GCF_900113505.1. NCBI lineage: Bacteria > Pseudomonadati > Pseudomonadota > Gammaproteobacteria > Pseudomonadales > Pseudomonadaceae > Pseudomonas > Pseudomonas sp. NFACC45. The sequence continues at coordinate 59,297 of NZ_FOPO01000017.1, read as the reverse complement.
ATGCACCGCAGCCTGCGGTGTTCGACTCACCGCTGGAGCACTTTCGCCTGCGGGCCGAATTCCGCCTGTGGCGCGAGGCCGGCGAGCGGCATTACGCGATGTTCTCCCAGGACGACAAGCGCACGCCGATCCTCATCGAGGAATTCCCCATTGCCAGCCTGCGCATCAATCAGTTGATGCCGCAACTCAAGGCCGCCTGGCAGGCCAGCGCGCCCCTGAGCCACAAGCTGTTCCAGGTGGAGTTCCTGACCACCCTGGCCGGCGATGCGATGATCACCCTGTGTTACCACCGCCCGCTGGATGAGCACTGGCACGCAGCGGCCACAAAACTGGCGAACGACCTCGGCGTGAGCATCATTGGCCGCTCCAAGGGCAAACGGGAAGTGATCGGCCATGATTACGTGGTGGAGAAGCTCGACGTCGGTGGCCGCACGTTCAGCTACCGCCAGCCCGAAGGCGCCTTCACCCAGCCCAACGGCACCGTGAACCAGAAGATGCTCAACTGGGCTTATGAGGCATTGGGTGATCGCAGTGATGATCTGCTGGAGCTGTACTGCGGTAACGGCAACTTCACCCTGCCTCTGGCCACCCGCGTACGCAAAGTGCTGGCGACCGAGATCAGCAAGACGTCGGTGAACGCCGCGCTGAGCAACCTCAGCGAGAACGCTGTGGATAACGTGACCCTGGTGCGCCTGTCAGCCGAAGAATTGACCCAGGCCCTGAACGAAGTCCGCCCGTTCCGTCGCTTGCATGGCATCGATCTCAAGAGCTACGAATTCGGCAGCGTCTTCGTCGATCCGCCCCGCGCCGGCATGGACCCGGACACCTGCGAACTGACCCGGCGCTTCGACAATATCCTGTACATCTCCTGCAACCCCGAAACTCTCGCCTCCAACATCGCGCAACTGCACGATACCCACCGCATCACCCGCTGCGCGATGTTCGATCAATTCCCCTGGACCCATCACATGGAATCCGGGGTGTTGTTGACCCGGCGGTAAGCACAGCCCCCCGTGGCGAGGGAGCAAGCTCCCTCGCCACAATTTCCACCTCAAAAACTTACCGTGCCTGCGGCCATGTTCGATCATCGAACACTTATTGCCCGATGCCTTCGGCTTTGTTTGACCAAATTAACCATCTAGTACAATTTATCTCCACCGGCTGAAATCCGCCGACCCCAACAATAAAAATTGTGGAGAAATTGCCATGCCTCCGATCGTTCTGGTGCTCAACGGCCCGAACCTGAACCTGCTCGGCACCCGCGAGCCGGCCACCTACGGCCACGAAACCCTGGCCGACATCTCGTCGCTATGCGGTCGTGCCGCTGAAGAACTTGGCCTGGCGGTGGAGTTTCGCCAGACCAATCAGGAAGGCGAATTGCTGGACTGGGTGCATGGCGCACGCGGCCGGTGTGCCGGCATTGTCATCAACCCGGCAGCCTGGACCCACACCTCGGTGGCGATCCGCGATGCCCTGGTCGCCAGCGAAGTCCCGGTGATCGAGGTGCACCTGTCCAACGTCCACGCCCGCGAAACGTTCCGTCATCACTCCTTTGTTTCATCGGTCGCCATCGGTGTGATGTGCGGGTTTGGCAGCCATGGTTATCGCCTGGCGCTGGAGCATTTCAGTCAGCGGTTGAAGGGTTGATGAGCATGTCGAATATCACCGTGCTTGCCGGCCTGATTGGTGCGGGCATCCAGGCTTCGCGCACCCCTGCGCTGCATGAGCGCGAGGGCGATGCCCAGGGCATGCGCTACCTCTATCGACTGATCGATCTGGACGCCCTGGAACTCGACAGCGGCGCCCTGCCCGACTTGCTCAAGGCCGCCGAGCATATGAACTTCACCGGCCTGAACATCACCTTCCCCTGCAAACAGGCGATCATCCCGTTGCTCGACGAGCTGTCGCCCGAGGCCAGGGGCATTGGCGCGGTGAATACCGTGGTGTTCAAGGAGGGCAAACGCATCGGCCACAACACCGACTGCCTGGGGTTCGCCGAAGGGTTTCGCCGCGGCCTGGGTGAAGTGGCACGTCAGCACGTGGTTCAGATGGGTGCTGGTGGCGCAGGCGCGGCGGTGGCCCACGCGCTGTTGGAAGAAGGCACACAGACGCTGAGCATTTTTGATGTTGAAGTCAGCCGCGCCGAAGCGCTGGCAAACAACTTGAATCAACACTTCGGTCCTGGCCGCGCCCGCGCCGGGCATGATTTGCCTGCCGCCATGGCCAAGGCGGACGGCCTGGTGAATACCACGCCCATGGGCATGGCTAAACTGCCGGGCATGCCGGTGCCGGTCGAGCTGCTGCGGGGCGAGTTGTGGGTCGCGGAAATCGTCTACTTCCCACTGGAAACCGAACTGCTGCGCAACGCCCGCGCGCTGGGTTGCCGCACGCTGGATGGCGGCAACATGGCAGTGTTCCAAGCGGTGAAGGCGTTCGAGCTGTTCAGCGGCGTGGCGCCGGATGCGCAGCGGATGCTGGAGCATTTCCAGAGCATGAATCACTGAACCCACCCTTGTGGGAGCGAGCCTGCTCGCGATAGCGGTATGTCAGTTACATCAACACTGACTGATTCACCGCTATCGCGAGCAGGCTCGCTCCCACAAAGGTTTCAAGGTCAGGCCTGCAGATACCGCAACACCGACTCACAAATCATCTGGCGATGACGCTGCTTGATCGCTTCGTCCGGCAAATCGATCTGAAAAATCTCACCTAAGGTGTGGCGATTGGACACGCGGTAAAAGCAGAAAGAACTGATCAGCAGATGCACATCCAGCGGTTCGAGGCCAGCGCGGAACACCCCCTCTTCGGCACCTCGGCGCAGGATCACGCCCAGGGAATCAAGGATGGTATTGGTCATCGCCTTGATGGCGCCCGATTGCTTGACGTACTCGGCGTTGTGAATGTTTTCGATGCAGACGATGCGCACGAAATCCACATTGCGGTCATGGTGGTCGAAGGTGAATTCCACCAGGCGCCGGATCGCATCGACCGGGGCCAGTTCGGCCAAGTGCAGGCGGCTCTCAGTGTTGCGGATATCGCCGTAGAGTTTTTCCAGCACCTCGACGTACAACTGCTCCTTGCTGCCGAAGTAGTAGTAGATCATGCGCTTGGAGGTGTGGATGCGCTCAGCAATGGCGTCGACCCGAGCGCCGGACAGGCCCTGCTGGACGAACTCGACGATGGCTTCCTGAAGAATGTTTTCCCGGGTTTTCTCCGGGTTGTTCTTGCGACTCTTGCGCGGCTCGACGACAGGTTCGTCGAGGTCTGCGGAAAGCTCTGAATTCATAGTCATCGCGGGGCTCACGGCCATCACTGCACAGGTTGGCGATTATGGGCCGCACCGCGCAGTCAAGCCAAGCCACGGGGTTGCCCTTTACCGCCGCATTTACGATTTCCCTACAACTTGGCGTGCCGCAAGCCACCGCTGCGGGACTTGGCCATGGCCGCCAACCGCACCGCGACATTGGCGGCGCCGTAGCCGGCATAGCCGTTCTTGCGCTGGATGATTTCAAAGAAGAAGCGCCCTTCGAACGGCTCGGTGTAGACGTGAAACAACTCGCCGCCCTGGGCGTCACGGTCGTACAGCACGTTGAAATACGCCAGCTCGCTGAGAAATTCATCGTCGAAATCGAAACGCGCCGCGAGGTCATCGTAATAGTTGAGCGGAATGTCCAGCAGCGGCACGCCGGCTTCTTTGGCACGGCTGACCTGGGCAAAGATGTCATCGCAGTCGAAGGCGATGTGGTGCACGCCGGAGCCGCGATAACTGGACAGCGCATGGGAGATCGCGGTGTTACGGTTCTCGGAAATATTGAGCGGTAAGCGGATCGAACTGCAACGGCTACGCAGGGCACGACTCTTTACCAGGCCATACGGATCGGGCAACACCACTTCGTCGTCGGCTTCGAAATCCAGCAAGCTCTTGTAGAACAGCACCCAGCTGTCGAGGCTATCGGCCGGCAGCGCCATCGCCATGTGGTCGATGCGCTTGAGTCCGGCACCGATGACAGCGCCCGGTTGCAGGTTGAAATCGGTGCCGTAGACGTCGGCGTCCTGATCCACCAGATAAATCAGACTGCCATCCGGTGCACGCACCGCCGCCAACTCCAGTTCGTTGGGCCCCACCAGGCCGCGATAAGGCTGACCCTTGTAGGCCACGGCCCGTTCCAGGGCGCTGGCGCTGTTTTTGACTCGCACGGCGGTGGCGCATAGGGACGGTCCGTGAGCTTCGAAAAAGCTGTGGGCAAACGAATAGGGCTCGCAATTGAGGATCAGGTTGATATCGCCCTGGCGCAGCAGGCTCACGTTCTTGGAGCGATGCTGGCCGGCCTTGACGAACCCCAGCCGCTCCAGCCAATGGGACAGCTTCGCGCCAAGGTTGTCGTCCACTGCAAACTCAAGGAACTCGATACCGTTGTATTCGCTGGCCGGCGGTGTGGCGAACAGGATGTCAGCATGGCTCGCCGGCTCGGCCTCTTCGGCCAGCCGCTGGCGGGTCTTCTCTTCCAGATACAACAATGAACGCAGACCGTCGGCGGCATTGGCCCGTGGTGGCGCGGCGCGGAAACCGTCGTTGAAAATCTCCAGCGACAGTGGCCCGGTGTAGCCACTCTTGATGATCGGTGCCAAAAAGCCCGGCAAATCGAACTCGCCCTGGCCTGGGAAGCAACGGAAGTGCCGGCTCCATTCCAGGACATCCATCGCCAGGATCGGCGCATCGGCCATTTGCACGAAGAAAATCTTGTCGCCGGGAATCTGCGCAATCGCACTCGGATCGCCCTTGAGAGACAAGGTATGGAAGCTGTCGAGCAACACACCCAGGTTAGGATGGTCGGCCTGGCGCACGATGTTCCAGACCTGTTGATAAGTATTGACGTGTCGGCCCCAGGCCAGCGCCTCGTAACCGATGCGCAAGCCTCGCGCACCGGCTCGTTCGGCCAGCAATCGCAGGTCATCCACCAGAATCTGCTCATCACCCAGGCTGTCGGCCGAGGCGTTACTGCACACCAGCACCAGGTCGGTGCCCAGCTCCTGCATCAGGTCGAACTTGCGCTCGGCCCGCTCCAGATTGCGCGCAAGGCGTTCGCGACGGCAACCTTCAAAGTCCCGAAACGGCTGGAACAGTGTGATGGCGATGCCCAGGTCGGCGCACATCTGCCTGATTTCCCGAGGGCTGCCATCGTAATAGAGAAGGTCGTTCTCGAAGATTTCCACCCCGTCGAAACCGGCGGCGGCAATGGCTTCAAGTTTCTCCGGCAGGGTACCGCTCAAGGACACGGTGGCAATGGAACGCTGCATGACTTCGGCTCCCGGGACAGGCATCGGCTACACACAGGTGTGCCGCTTTTGAAAGAGTGAGCCGATTATTGAGCTGAAGGTTTGTTTCAGCAATTTAATATGTACTATTCGGTTAGTTTTTTGGGCGATTATCGAACGCAATGCCCGATCAGCGAATTGACGATTTTTTGCTCACTGCGCACCATCGGCCCCTCATTGAGGCAGGCCTGATCGTCGACCTCTCTGGACAGCCCCAGACCACACCATAAGAATTTCAAGAACGGGTACACGTTATGATTCCTTCCCAAAGCTCCCGCCTGCCCCCCGTCCTGAGTGCCACGACCGCTGGCGTCGGTGACAAGATCCGCGGCGCCCTGGCCGTGGGCAAAACCCGTTGGGGCATGCTCGCCCTGGTATTTTTCGCCACCACCCTGAACTACATCGACCGCGCCGCACTGGGCGTGATGCAGCCCATCCTCGCCAAGGAAATGAGCTGGACGGCGATGGATTACGCCAACATCAACTTCTGGTTCCAGGTCGGCTATGCCATCGGTTTCGTGCTGCAAGGCCGACTGATCGACCGGATCGGCGTCAAGCGTGTCTTCTTCTGCGCCGTACTGCTCTGGAGCCTGGCGACCGGTGCCCATGGCCTGGCCACGTCGGCGGTGGGCTTCATGGTCTGCCGCTTCATTCTGGGCCTGACCGAAGCCGCCAACTACCCGGCCTGCGTGAAGACCACACGGCTATGGTTCCCGGCCGGTGAACGGGCCGTGGCGACCGGTATTTTCAACGCCGGAACCAACGTTGGCGCGATGTTCACCCCAATGCTGCTGCCGCTGGTCCTGCAGGTGTGGGGCTGGCAGGCGGCGTTCCTGTGCATGGCCGCGCTGGGCGGGATCTGGCTGGTGTTCTGGGGCCTGAAATACTTCAACCCGGAAGATCATCCCAGCGTCAAACAGGCGGAACTGGACTACATCCAGGCCCAGGACGAACCCAATCAGGTCCGCGTGCCGTTCTCCCGTATCTTGCGCATGCGGGGCACCTGGGCGTTCGCCCTGGCCTACTCGATCACGGCACCGGTGTTCTGGTTCTACCTCTACTGGTTGCCGCCGTTCCTGAACCAGCAATACAACCTGGGCATCAACGTGACCCAGATGGGCATCCCGCTGATCATCATTTACCTCACCGCCGATTTCGGCAGCGTGGGCGGCGGGATTCTGTCTTCCTTCCTGATCGGTCGCGGCCTGAATCCGATCAAGGCCCGGCTGATTTCCATGTTGCTGTTCGCCTGCTGCATCATCGGCGTGATCATGGCCGCCGGCGCCAGCAACCTGTGGATGGCCGTGTTTGCCATTTCCCTGGCCATCGGCGCGCACCAGGCCTGGACCGCCAATATCTGGAGCCTGGTGATGGACTACACGCCCAAACACATGATGAGTACAGTGTTCGGCTTCGGCGGCATGTGCGCCGCCGTCGGCGGAATGTTCATGACCCAATTGGTGGGCCATATCCTCACAGTGACCAACAACAACTACACCGTACTGTTCACCCTGATCCCGGCGATGTACTTCATTGCCCTGATCTGGTTGTACTTCATGGCACCGCGCAAGGTGCCGACGCTGGAAAGCTGATACCCGTCAGCCCGGGACTCATCCCCTGTGGGAGCAAGCCTTGCTCCCACAATCGATCCCACCACGGTCCGCTTTAGCTCCGCCGCTGTTGCCACGCCGCCGCCAACCCGCTGAGGCAGATCAGCACGATGCCGAACACCGTGGTCAGCGTCGGCGTATGGCTGAACAGCAACCAGCCGAGCAGGCCGGCAAAGACGATCTGGCAATACCCGAATGGCGCCAGCAGCGCCGGGGCGGCGAAGCGGAAGGCCTGGGTCAGCATCAGGTGCGCCGTCATCCCGCACGCCCCCAGTGCAAGCATCATCGCCCCATGCAACAGACTCGGCACCTGCCAAAAGAACGGTACCAGGGCGCTCATCACCAATGTGTTGCACAGGCCGGCGAAGAAATTGCTGGTGGTGGGGCTGTCGATCTCGCTGAGTTTGCGAGTGAGCAGTTGATAGAAACAGAAAAACAGTGCCGAACAGAACGGCAACAACACCGCCGGCGTGAACAGCTCACCGCCCGGATGGACAATGATCAACACCCCGATAAAACCGAAGATCACCGCGATCCACTGGCCGCGCGTCACGTGTTCACCCAATAAAGGCACCGACAATGCAGTGACCAGCACGGGCGCGAGGAAGTTGACCGCGGTCGCCTCCGCCAACGGGATGTAGAGCAGCGCCGTGGTGAAAAACAGGCTGGTGCCCAACAGGCACAACGCACGCGCCAACTGCCATAACGGCCGCTTGGTACGCAGCACGCGCAGCCCGGAGCGCGGCAGGAAAATCCCCGCCATCAACAGCGTGTGCACCAGATAGCGCGCCCATACCACCATGATGATCGGATAGAACCCCGAAAGATATTTGGACAAAGCGTCATGGCTGGAGAACAGGAACGTCGCGCAAAGTATCAGCAGGATGCCCTTGAAGGCCTGATTGACGCCGGAAAGCGGGGTGCTGACGGTCATGTAAAAATCCTGCGCTGCTTGATGTAGAGGAGCCGGTATCTGCGACTGCAAATTCAGCTGAACAACTCCGATGCCTGGCTGGCTTGTGACAATTCCTCGGTAAACGCAAGCAAGGTCGGCGCCAGCTCATGCAGCCTCGCTCGCGTCATCCGTGCGGTGGGCCCGGCAATGCTGAGCACCCCCAAGACCCGGCCATCCAGCGGATGACGCACCACGGCAGCAATGGCTGAGGTGCCGACCGCCGAACTTTCCTCGACACAGGCATAGCCCTGCTCACGGGCCTGACGCAGGTACTGAAGCAATTCAACGCTGCTGCGCGGCGCGTTGGGGCCCACGTCCGCCGGCATTTCCAGGGCCTGGCGGTCCACCAGCGACAGCGCCTGGGCGTCGCTCATGCACGCCAGCCAGGCATGGCCCGACGCGGTATAGACCAACGGCGCCTCGCGGCCCATGTCGGGGTCGTAACGCAACCCGGACCGGGCGCCCTGGGACTTGGCAATCCAGGTCTGGCGATCACCCTCGATCACGCCCAGGCGCACCAGTTCACCGCTTTCCCGAGCCAGGCGATCGAGCACCGGCTGCACGATATCGGCACCGCTGCGCGACAGGTAGCGAAAGCCCAGGGCGACCAGGCGGGTCGACAAGTGATAACGCAGGTTCTCGGGGTTCTGGCGCACGTAACCCAGGCGCGTCAGTTCGGCAAGCAGGCGGTGCGTAGCGCTCTTGGGAATCTGTAAGTGTTCGGCCAACCCTTGCAGAGCCCAGCCGCGGGGATCGCTGGCAAGACATTCCAGCACATTGAAAACCCGTTCGATTTGACTGCCGGCCATGAAAAATCCAGATGAGAGACGTCGATTCCAAAATATGCGAAGTGTAATGCAAATTCTGGAACCCGACATTCAATGTTGACCGATGAACCAAAACCCGTGGCGATTGCCTGAGAGCTCAGGCGTACACCCTGCGCCTTCAAAAGCTAGACTCACTGCGAATGTCTGTCCGTTAACTGGCGGCAACCCCACTCAGCAGCAACACTCTTCACACGGTCAATCAGAGGATTTCCCACATGTTATGGAAAAAAGGTCGCCGCAGTGACAACGTGGTGGACGCCCGCGGGGACGGTGGGGGCGGGATGCGTTTCGGCGGCGGCAAGGGGCTGAGCCTGACGGCCATTGTCCTGATCGTCGGCATCGGCTGGATCACCGGCCAGGACCCCATGCAGATTCTCGGGCAACTGGCCGGGCAGATGGACCAGACTTCGGCCCCTGCTTCCTCCCAGACCCGGCAAGCGCCGCCCGCGAACGATGAACAGGCCGAGTTCGTGCGCTCAATCCTCGGTGATACCGAAGACACCTGGGGCCAGGTCTTCCAGCAGGCCGGGCGCCAGTACCAGCAACCCAAACTGGTGCTGTTCAGCGGCCGGGTCAACTCGGCTTGCGGCCTCGCTTCATCAGCCACCGGCCCGTTCTATTGCCCGGCCGATAAACAGGTCTACCTGGACATGAGTTTCTTCCAGGAAATGTCCCAACGGTTCGCCGCCGCCGGGGATTTCGCCCAGGCCTACGTCATCGCCCATGAAGTCGGGCATCACGTCCAGACACTGCTCGGGGTGTCGGCAAAAATCCAGGAGGCTCGCCGTCAAGGTCGCCAGATGGAAGGCGATGGTGGTCTGCTGGTACGTCAGGAATTACAGGCCGACTGCCTGGCGGGCGTCTGGGCCAACCATGCGCAGAAGCGCCTGAACTGGCTGGAGCCGGGGGACATTGAAGAGGCCTTGACCGCCGCCAACGCCATCGGTGATGACCGCCTCCAGCAGCAGGGCCAGGGCCGGGTGGTGCCGGACTCCTTTACCCACGGCACCTCGGCGCAACGGGTTCGCTGGTTCAAGACCGGGTTTGCCCAGGGTCAAGTCAGCCAATGCGACACCTTCGCGGCGAAAAATCTGTAATGAAGTGGGGTGCCCTCCTCAGCCTGCTGCTGTGCTGCACCTTTACCCAGGCAAACGAACAGGGCGTGGGCGTGGTCGCTCAAGGGCGACTGCAGCTCAAGGGCGGCGCCATGGTGGTCGGCGTGAGTCCACCCCCGGCGTCTATCCAGCGCGTGTTGATCATCCTCCATGGCCGGCTGCGCAACGCCCAGACGTATCTGCACAGCGCCGAAAAGGCTGCCGCACACGCCGGTCAACTGACCACGACCCTGATCATCGCCCCGCAGTTTCTCAACGAACATGACGTTGCCCGCCATCAGTTGCCCAATGAGCTCTTGCGCTGGCAGGGCAACGACTGGATGGCCGGCGGCTTATCCACGGGGCCCAAGGCGGTCAGTTCCTTTCAGGTCATTGACGACATCGTCGCCCGGGTCAGTGACCGGCAGCAGTTTCCCGAGGTGAAAGAGATCGTCATCGCGGGCCATTCCGGCGGCGCGCAGGTCGCTCAGCGCTACGCCTTGCTCGCTCGCGGCCAAACCCGGATCACACCCAGATTCGTCATCGCCAACCCATCCTCCTATGCCTATTTCGACGCGCAGCGCCCCATGGCCTTCGACCCGGCCGGTTGTCCCGGCTTCAACCATTGGAAGTACGGCCTGCAGAACCTGCCCGCCTATGCCGCCGGGCAAACGCCCGCTCAACTGGAAGACAACTACGTCAAACGCGACATCGTTTATCTGCTTGGGCAACAGGACATCGACCCTGAGCATCCGGCGCTGGATAAAGGCTGTGAAGCGCAGACCCAAGGGGCGTATCGGTTACTGCGCGGGCAGTTCTTTTTTGACTACCTGACCCGGCGTCATCCTGAAGGGCTGAACCAGCGGCTGATCGAAGTGCCCGGGGTTGGGCATGATGGGGATGGCATGTTCAATTCGGCGCAGGGGCTTAAGGTTTTGTTTGGGCAGTGAGCCTTGTGTCGAGCGGGAGGGCCTCTTCGCGAGCAAGCCCGCTCCCACAGTGGATTTGTGTCGATCACAAATTCTGTGTTCACCGTAAATCCACTGTGGGAGCGGGCTTGCTCGCGAATGCGGTTAACCAGCCAACATAACTATCAAGCCGACAGCATCCGCCGCAACTCCCCACAGTCGCGCGCATGCCAGTCCGCCAGCTCCGGCCACGGATTGTCCGGCAGGTTCACCAATACCGTCCGCGCACCCGCCGCACGGCCGCAGTCCAGATCGAAACGGTAGTCGCCCACCATCACCATCGCTTCGGGCGCCACACTCCAGGCCTCGGCCAGTTTCAACAGGCCGCCTGGATGAGGTTTGGGCGGTGCTTCGTCACGGCCCAGCACATCCTCCACGGCGAAACAGTCGGCCAAGCCGATAGCTTGCAGGGTCACGTGGGCCAACTCGCGGGCGTTACGGGTCAGAATCCCCAGGCGATAGCCGCGCCCCGCCAGTTCGCGCACCAACTCGACCGCCCCCGGCGCAGGCCGGGAGCCCAGCGCCAGGTCCCGCTCGTGTTCCAGCAGCCAGGCATGCTTGGCGGCGGCTTCGTCAGCCGGCAACGCCGCCAGGTGGGTCAGAATATCGTCTTCGGCCGGGATCGCCAGCGCCACGCGGATCGCCGCAAAATCATGCACCGCGATAGTCAGCGTACCGTCCATGTCGAACACCCAGTGGCGCACATCGGCCAGGCTCATGCCCAGTCCTTGCGGTGGCGAATCAGGCCTTCCTGGGTCACCGACGCCACCAGTTGTCCGGCGCGATTGAACACGCTGCCACGGGAGAACCCACGGGAATTGCCGGCCCACGGACTGTCCATCGCATAGAGCAACCAGTCATCGGCGCGCAGGTCGGCGTGGAACCACAAGGCATGGTCGAGGCTGGCAACCTGCATGTCCTTTTGCCAGACCGATTTGCCGTGGGGCAGCATCGAGGTGGTCAGCAGACCAAAGTCCGAGGCGTAGGCCAGCAGGTATTTATGCAGGGCCGGCGAGTCCGCCAGGGCACCATCGGCCCGGAACCATACGTACTTGACCGGATCGGCCGGCTGCGGATTGTAGGGATCTTTCTCGGTGACCGGGCGCACCTCGATCGGTTTGGGGCACAGCAGTTTTTCCCGCATGTGTTCGGGCAGCAGGTGCGCCCGCTGCTGGGTCAGTTCCAGCTCCGAAGGTAGGTTCTCCGGCCCTACCACCTGGGGCATGGAGTTCTGGTGCTCGAAACCCTGCTCGTCGTATTGAAACGAAGCGCTGCATGTGAAAATCGGGTGGCCTTTCTGGATCGCCGTGACCCGGCGAGTGCTGAAACTGCCACCGTCACGCACCCGGTCCACCTGGTAGACCACCGGCAAGGCCGCATCGCCTGGGCGCAGGAAATAACCGTGCATCGAATGCACATGACGGGCCTCTTCAACGGTCTGGCTGGCCGCCGACAGTGACTGGCCCAGCACCTGGCCGCCGAACAACTGGCGGAACCCCAGGTCCTGGCTGCGACCGCGAAACAGGTTCTCTTCGATGGGTTCCAGGGTCAGCAGGTCGACCAGATCTTCCAACACGTGGCTCATTCAGACTTTCCTCACACAGCTCAACCGCGCAGCCGGTGCTGCGACGGTGGATCGATTGTTGGCCCGGGCCATTGTGGCGGGCATTGTAAACGTCCGTGTCGGCTAACCGTGCAGGGTCTGTAGCCACTGTTCACGGTTGATGCGATAGAGCACATGTTGACGCAATGGATGACCGACGGCGAGCTTTGGGTGTTCGAAGTCATCGGCCGGGTCATGCTGCATGCCGATCGCTTGCATGACTTTCTGCGATGGCAGGTTATCGACGGCGGTGAACGCCACCACCTCCTCCAGCCCGAGGCGATCGAACGCACACCGCAGGGCCGTCCATGCGGCTTCGCTGGCATAACCCAAGCCCCAATGCTCCCGGGCCAGACGCCAGCCGATCTCGACTGCCGGAGTGAAGTGCGCGTCGAACCCGACCACGCCCAAGCCGGTAAAGCCAATGAAGGCCCCGGTGTCCTTGCGCTGCAGGGCCCACAAACCAAAACCATGCTCGGCAAAATGGCCCCGCACGCGCCCGATCAGCGCGGCGCTTTCCAGGCGGCTCAGGGGCGCCGGAAAATAACGCATCACCTGCGCATCGGCAGACATGGCGGCAAACTCCGGCAAGTCCGCGTCGCGCCACTGGCGCAGTATCAGCCGCGCGCTTTGCAGTTCCAGTATCGGCTCCATTTCCTTCCTCTCCATGCCCCAACGCCTACTCAAGCGAAATCGCCACGCCCAAATAAACGGCCCACGGCCGCTGCCGGAATCAAGGTGGAGACACCGACGATGTGTCCACCATGATCGAATGAGCCACGCGGCCGCGCCAGGTATCAATTATCGACAGGCTTGCCTTTGCTGGCGAGGCGTTCGTCGCGCTCGTGGGGCGCTACCGGTTCAGACTGCGCTCGTAAGCGGCCAGGACGGTACGCTCCGACTGCACCAGATAGGCTTCGAGCAACCGGGTTGCCTCCGCTGATTGCCCCTCTTCGATACAGCGCAGGATTGAAACGTTCATATCGACATAGGGCATATGCAGGAACTCCGGATCTTTGAGCAGGCCGAACGCCAGCCGCAGCTCGGCAGATATCTGACCGTAGAACACCACCAATCGCGGGCTGTCGGCGAGTTCGACGATCGCCTTGTGGAACATCATGTTGGCGGTGCCGACAGCCTTCCAGTCCTTGACTTCACGGGCGCGCATGCCCGCCTCCACCGCCTCACGCATATGCAGTGTTCCCGGATGCAGCGGGTAACCCTGGGCAATGGCCTTGCATTCGATAAAGCGGCGGACACGATAGATGTCGATGATCGACGCCATATCGGGCACCGCCACGCTCACCCCGCGATTGGGTTCATGCTTGAGCAACCCCTCACGGGTAAGGACCCTGAACGCTTCCCTCAAGGTGTTGCGGGAAATCTGCAGGCTTTCGGCCAGGGCCGCTTCGGACAGTCGTTGACCCGGAACCAGTTCACCTTCGACCAGCATTCTGCGGACTTCCTGGGTGATGGACTCTCCCAGCGAGCGAGGAAGGGAAGGTGAAACGTCGTTCATGTGCAATCCAGGATAAGAGAAAGCCACGATGTTCCACGAGAGCTTGGTGCAAGGCAAGAAGCCAGGGGCCTGCGTGCATCATTAAGTAACACGCACGAGTGACAAGGTTACAATTCGGTGCAGATTGTAGCCTTCCACGATCATGATTGTTCAACGATCCAATAAGTATGGATCAACACTTTCAACCAGATTCCTGGGTTTTGGCATGTTCGTTGCTCAACACTCATCATCTCCCACCGTAGGAATGATGCCGTGACACAGATCGCTCATGAGTTCACAAAGGCGCGACGCTCTTCCCTGATCGCCGCAATCTTCATGATGGCGACCTCCGCCATCGGCCCTGGCTTCATTACCCAGACCGCGACCTTTACGGCAAACATCGGCGCGGCGTTCGCCTTCGGTATCCTGGCCTCGATCCTGATCGACTTCGTCGTTCAACTGAATGTCTGGCGAATTGTTTCGCTGACCCGGATGCGCGCGGCCGACCTGGCCAACCGGGCGATTCCGGGGAGCGGCTACCTGCTGGCAGTCCTGGTGATCTTCGGCGGCCTGGTGTTCAACGTCGGCAACATCGCCGGTGCCGGACTGGGGCTCAATGCCCTGATGGGCCTGGATGCAAAATGGGGCGGTGGTCTGAGCGCCCTGCTGGCCATCGGCATTTTCTCCTCCCACCGTGCAGGGATTGCCGTCGACCGGCTGATCGTCGTGCTGGGCCTGGTGATGATCACCCTGACCCTGTTCGTCGCCTTCGCCTCCAACCCGCCACTGGGCGAAGCCCTGTACCAGACCGTGCTTCCAGACCAGATCAACTTCGCCACCATCACCACCATTGTCGGGGGCACGGTCGGCGGTTACATCACCTACGCAGGGGCTCACCGCCTGCTGGATCGAGGCACCACCGGGGAAGAGAACCTTCAGGCCGTGTCCAAGGCCGCCTTGAGCGGCATCATGGTCACCGGCGTCATGCGCTACATCCTGTTTCTGGCCATCCTCGGCGTTGTGGCCAGTGGCGTCGTCATCGACACCTCCGGTCAAGGCGCAAATCCCGCGGCGCAAGCCTTCCAGGCCGCGGCAGGGCAGTTCGGCCTGCGCGTGTTCGGCCTGATTCTCTGGGCCGCCAGTATTACCAGCGTGATCGGTGCCGCCTACACCTCCATGTCCTTCATCACCGTGTTCAAGCCGAACATCACTGAAAAAGGCCGAAACCGCGCCACCACTGTGTTCATCGCCCTGTCGCTGCTGATCTTCACCCTGATGGGCACCGCCCCCGCCGCACTGTTACTTTTTGCGGGTGGGTTCAACGGCCTGATACTGCCCATCGGCCTGAGCATCTTCATCTACGTTGGCTGGCGTCGGTCGGACTTGATGGGCGGCTACCATTATCCACGTTGGCTGCTGGTGCTCGGCGCGCTGACCAGCGTGTTGACCTGGTACATGGCGTTCAAATCCGTTGGGCCGATCTTCGCCTTCCTCAACGTGGTCTGAGCCCGATAGAAACAAAGGAGCCACTCTCATGCCAAATATTGATCTCAACAGTGACCTGGGCGAAAGCTTTGGCGCATGGAGCATGGGCGACGATGCCGCGATGCTCGATGTCGTGACCAGCGCCAATGTCGCCTGCGGTTTCCACGCCGGCGACCCGGCCGGCATCTTGCGGACACTGAAAGCGGCGGCGGCAAAAAATGTCACCATCGGTGCCCATGTCGCTTACCCGGACAAAGTGGGCTTTGGTCGACGCAACATGGACGTGGCCAGCGATGAGCTGACAGCAGACGTGATCTACCAGATTGGTGCGTTGCAGGGCCTGGCCAAGGCCGCCGGCACGTCGGTGCGCTACGTAAAACCCCACGGAGCCTTGTACAACACCATTGCCCACGATCGCCGGCAGGCGCTGGCGGTGATCGAAGCCATCCGCGCTGTCGACCCGACTCTGATACTGGTGGCCCTGGCCGGTTCCAGCCTGATCGAACTGGCCCGTAACGAGGGCTTGCAGTGTGTCGCCGAAGCCTTCGCTGACCGCGCCTACACGCCCCAGGGCACGTTGGTCTCGCGACGCGAACCCGGGGCCGTGCTGCACGATCCCAAGCTCGTGGCCCAACGCATGCTGCGCCTGGTGGAAGACGGCACTGTCGAAGCCATCGATGGCAGCCTGACCCGAATCCAAGCCGATTCGATCTGCGTCCATGGCGACAGCCCCGCTGCTGTGGAAATGGCCCGCGAGCTGCGCCGGGTATTGGAACAGGCGCACATGTCCTTGCTGCCCTTTGCCGGAGCACACTCATGAATGCCCTGGCTCTCGCCCGCAAGGCGGCGATTGCCGCTGCCCGGGATGCACGCACCACTTACCGTAACGGCCTGATCGCCCCCACGGCGGGTATCGCGCCGGGCATGACCCAGGCCAACCTGATCGCCCTGCCGCGCGCCTGGGCGTACGACTTCCTGCTGTACGCCCAGCGCAATCCCAAAGCCTGCCCGATCCTTGACGTCAGCGACGCCGGCAGCCCGAGAACACTGCTGGCTGAAGGAGCGGACCTGCGCACTGACATCCCGCTGTACCGCATCTGGCGTGATGGAAAGCTGGCCGAGGAAGTCAGCGATGCCACTCAGGCCTGGGCTGAACACGACGACATGGTGGCCTTTTTGATCGGCTGCAGCTTCACCTTTGAAACTGCCCTGCAAGAGGCCGGTATCGACGTGCGGCATATCACCGATGGCTGCAATGTGCCGATGTACCAGACCAACCGTGCCTGCCGCCCGGCCGGGCGTCTACACGGTGAAATGGTGGTGTCCATGCGCCCGATCCCGGCCGATCGTGTCGCGCAGGCGGCGAGTATTTCCGGGCGTTACCCTTCGGTCCATGGTGCTCCGGTGCACATCGGCGAGCCCGCGCTGCTCGGCATCCAGGACCTGGCGCGCCCCGATTTCGGCGACGCCGTACGCATCGAACCCGGTGAGATTCCGGTGTTCTGGGCCTGCGGCGTGACGCCCCAGGCAGCGGTCATGGCATCGGGCGTGCCCTTCGCCATCACCCATTCGCCGGGCCATATGTTCATCACCGATGTGCCTGACAGCACCTACCACGTCTAGGAGTCTCCCGTGCGTTTTCTACCGGTCAACCTGGACGCCCTGCTCGTCGAATTGAAAGACCTCGACCAGACCCTGGCGTTGTACGACACCCTGATGGCCGAGCCCATTGCCGGGGTGGAGCACATCATTCCCGCCGCTCGAACGTTGCTGATCGAGTTCCGCCCCAGCGCCATCGAACGCCAGGTGCTGGTTAACCGTATCGCTGTCCAGGATTTGAGCCAGCGCCGCGCGCACGAACATCGTCGAGTGGAAATCCCTGTGCACTACACGGGTGAAGACCTCGACGAAGTCGCCACTTTGCTGGGCCTGAGCCGCGACGAGGTGGTCCGCCGCCACACCGCCCATGACTACACCGTGGCCTTCTGCGGTTTTGCCCCAGGCTTCGCCTACCTCACCGACGGTGCCGGCTTCCAGGTGCCGCGCCGGCAAACCCCGCGCACCCGCATCCCCGCCGGCGCCGTGGCCCTGGCCGGTGAGTTCAGCGGCGTCTATCCGCAAGCCAGCCCCGGCGGCTGGCAGATCATCGGGGTTACGCCCTCACGCATGTGGGACCTGAACCGCGATGAACCGGCGTTGTTACGCCCCGGTTACAAGGTTCGCTTTACCGATGCCGGCCCTCTTCCGGCCGGCGGTTTGCCTGCGCCCACCCCGCCGACACGCGCCGCCCCACACAGCGGCGCCTGCCTGGAAATCATCACCCCCGGACTGCACAGCGTCCTGCAGGACTTGGGGCGTCCCGGCCAGACCAGCCAAGGCGTGTCCAAATCCGGGGCGCTGGACCTGAGTGCCCTGCGAGCGGCCAACCGCGCCGTGGGCAACCGCTCGAACATGGCCTGCATCGAAGCGCTACTCGGCGGTTTGAGTGTTGTCTGCCATGGCTGCACCGTGATCGCTGTCACCGGCGCCCAGACCCCGGTCAGTATCACCACGGCCGGCGGCCTGCAATGGCAAGCACCCAACTATCAGCCCATCGAATTGGACGAGGGCGATCGTGTCAGCCTCGGTTCACCCAAGGCGGGGCTGCGCAGCTACCTGGCGATTCGCGGCGGGTTTGACGTCGCGCCCGTGCTCGGCAGCCTGTCCACGGACACCCTGGCCCAAGTCGGCCCCCCTGCCCTGGCCGCCGGCGACCGCCTGGGTTTTGCAACACTCGGCACGGGCACCAGCGTATCGCTGAACGAAGCGCCGGCCTTTGAACTGCCAACGGCAAGCGACATCGTCACCCTCGACGTGGTCATGGGCCCCCGCACCGACTGGTTTACCGAGGACGCCATCAAGCGCCTGAGCAGCCAACTCTGGCGGGTCAGCGCGCAATCCAATCGGGTCGGCATTCGTCTGGCCGGGGAAACGCCGCTGACGCGCAGCAATCACCAGGAGTTGCCCAGCGAAGGCACCTGCGTGGGCGCCATCCAGGTTCCGGCCAGCGGCCAACCCGTGCTGTTCCTGGCGGACCACCCATTGACCGGCGGCTATCCGGTGATCGCCGTGGTGGCCAGCCATCATCTGGATCTGGCCGGACAAATACCGGTCAACGCGCAGATTCGCTTCAACCCACTGGATGAATTCCACGAGATTCAACCCAGCACAGCTGCTTCTTTTCCAACTGCCGATGCGAAGAAAATCCCATGAAAAAATTATTGATCGCCAACCGTGGTGAAATTGCCGTACGCATCGCCCGCGCCTGCCGCGACTACGGCGTGCAATCTGTCGCCGTCTACGCCGACGCAGACATCGATGCCCTGCACGTGCGCCAGGCTGACGAAGCCTATTCACTGAACGGTCAGCGTCCGACCGAAACCTATCTCGACATTGGCAAACTGCTTGCCGTCGCCAAACGCAGCGGCGCCGACGCCGTGCACCCGGGTTATGGTTTTCTGTCGGAACGGGCCGATTTCGCCCGGGCAGTGATCGACGCGGGGCTGATCTGGGTCGGCCCCAACCCGGAAACCATCGATGTGCTGGGGGATAAGGTCCAGGCGCGAAAACTGGCCCAACAGGTCGGCGCCCCTCTGGTAGCCGGTACGCCAGGACCGGTCGAAGGCGCAGCCCAGGTGCTGGCCTTTGCCGAACAACATGGCCTGCCGATTGCCATCAAGGCCGCCTTTGGTGGCGGCGGGCGCGGGATGAAAGTCGCCTGGCGCATGGACGAAGTCGCCGAGCTGTTCGCCTCGGCCGTGCGCGAAGCCGAAGCGGCCTTTGGTCGTGGCGAATGTTTCGTCGAACAGTTCCTCGACCGCCCTCGGCATATCGAAGCGCAGATCCTGGCTGACAAACACGGCAAGGTGGTCGTGGTAGGGACCCGGGATTGTTCGCTGCAACGACGCAACCAGAAACTGGTGGAGGAAGCGCCAGCGCCTTTTATCAGCGAAGAACAGCGCCAGCGCATTCATCAGGCCGCCCACGATATCTGCGCCAAGGCCGGTTACGTCGGTGCCGGCACGGTGGAGTTCCTGCTCAGTCAGGATGGCACGCTTTCGTTTCTGGAGGTCAACACGCGGTTGCAGGTCGAACATCCGGTAACCGAAGAAACCACCGGCGTCGACCTGGTGATCGAGCAACTGCGCATCGCCGATGGTTTGCCGTTGTCCTTCAGCCAAACGCCGACACCGCGCGGCCACAGCTTCGAATTTCGCATCAACGCCGAAGACGCAGGCAAGGGTTTCATGCCGACCCCCGGACACATCACCGCCTTCCAGCCACCCTCTGGCCCGGGCGTACGCCTGGACAGCGGCGTGACCAGCGGTTCGCAAGTGCCCAGCACCTTCGATTCGATGATGGCCAAACTGATTGTCACGGGCGCCACCCGCGAGCAGGCGATCGTGCGCGCCCGGCGCGCCCTGGCCGAATTCAATATCGAGGGTATCGCCTCGGTACTGCCATTTCACCGGGCCGTGATGGACCATGACGACTTCACGGGCGCGGGTCGATTCGCCGTGCATACGCGCTGGATCGAAACCGACTTCGCTGACCAGATCACCCTCGCACCACGCAACGCCATGTCGGCCGACACTGAGGTGCTGCGCACGTTCGTCGAAATCGACGGCAAGCGCCACGAACTGGGCCTGCCGGCCGAGCTGTTGCGCGGCTTGAGCCTGAACACCCCGGCCACGGCGGGCGAACGCACGGCCCCAAGCGAGTTGGATGATCCACACGCACTACGCACCTCGGTCGCGGGCAATCTGCATACCTGGGTCGTCGAAGACGGCGAAGCGGTGAACGCCGGTCAAGTGGTCGCCGTTATCGAAGCGATGAAAATGGAAACCTCGATCCTGGCCCCTGCTGACGGCAAGGTGCGGATTGCTGAACAGGCAGGCGCCTATTTCGAAGCCGGCTCGATCATCGGCCGCATCGAAACCGCTCACTGATCCAAACGTTTTCCTTACGCAGATAACACGCGCAACGGGTGAATAACCCGGTTGCCGCGTGCTGCCCGCAAAAAATGTTCGATGTCATGTTGCATAGACACTAACGATAAAACACACACCCTCAATCTGGCGTTATCTGGAGCATAAAGAGCATGTTGATCAACAAGGCTTTTGCGGTGGCGGGTACCTGCGCGTTGGTTTTTCCATTGGCGGCATCTGCCGATTTTATTGCCGACAGTAAGGCCAGTGTAGAACTGCGCAACTTCTACTTTGATCGCGACTTTCGCAACGGCCCACCCACGGCCCAGCGTGACGCGGCAAAAGAATGGGCGCAGGGCATCATGATGCGCCTGGAGTCGGGGTATACCGCCGGCACCGTGGGCCTGGGCATCGACGCCGTTGGCATGCTCGGCCTCAAGCTTGACGGCGGTGATGGGTCCGGTGGCACGGGCCTGTTACCGGCTGACCTGGGTTCGAAAAACGGCCGCGGCTCACAGGACGAATATTCCAAACTCGAACTCACCGCCAAGGCGAAAGTTTCGCAAACTGTTTTGAAAGTCGGCTCTCTCGCCTTCCGCACGCCTGTGGTATCGAGCAATGACACGCGCCTGTTGCCGTCAACTTTCGAAGGCGCGCTACTGACGTCCAGCGACATTGATCAGTGGGTCCTGCAAGGGGGCAAGCTGGAACAAATAAAATTCAACAGTTCCTCCAACTATCAGGACTTCACCGGTAACCGCATCGGCGGTGTCAGTGATGACTTCCGCTTTGCCGGTGGTACTTACAGTTTCAACAAAACCCTCAGCACAAGTTTGTTCTATGGCAACCTGGAAAATGTCTATCGGCAGTTCTTTGGCGGCGTCGTCTATGAAATTCCCCTCGCCGCACAACAGTCGCTGAAGTTCGATCTGCGCTATTCGAAGAGTACCGACGATGGTCACTTCCGCCCCCTCGATAACCGGGCAGCGAACGGGCTGGTTTCCTACACCCTGGGCGCCAACGTGTTCACGGCCGCCTATCAGCGCATGAGCGGAGACGATCCGTTCCCCTACATCGCCAACAGCGACCCCTACCTCGTCAACTTCGTACAGATCAACGATTTCGCCAACACCCAGGAGCGCTCATGGCAACTGCGCTATGACTACAACTTCGCCGCGCTGGGCATCCCCGGGCTCACCTTCATGACGCGTTATGTCAACGGCGACAATGCCCAAGTCGCAGGCAGTAACACGGGTAAAGAGTGGGAGCGCGATACCGACATCGGTTACGTGATCCAAAGTGGTTCATTGAAGAATCTCGGGGTCAAACTCAGGAACGCGACGGTTCGTTCGAACTTTGGCAATGACCTGGATGAGACCCGTCTGATCGTGAGTTACACGTTGGCGCTTTGGTAAAACCTTGTCCGTAGGCAAGCGATCCCCGTAGGAGCTGCCGAAGGCTCGGGCCGCGTTCGGACGATCTTTTGCTCTTGATCTTTTGCTCTGGACTCAATTGTCTGGGGCAAGATCGCAGCCTCGCTTCGCTCGACAGCTCCTACAGCAGATTACCGACACGGATCAGGGGAACTGAGCTGATAGAATGCCCTCCCTGATCCGCCAGACATCGCGCGCAATGAACCAAGCCTCCAAACCCTCCCCCCAAAACATCGCCATCATCGGCGGCGGCCCTGCCGGCCTGATGGCGGCCGAGGTGTTGAGCCAGGCCGGGATACAGGTCGACCTGTACGACGGCATGCCCTCAGTGGGCAGAAAATTCCTGCTGGCCGGTGTCGGCGGCATGAACATCACCCACTCGGAGGACTTCTCGCCGTTCCTGTCCCGCTACGGCGAGCGCGCGCCCAATATCGCCCCGCTGCTGCGGGCATTCGGTGCGCAGGAGTTATGCGAATGGATTCACGGATTGGGCATCGATACCTTTGTCGGCAGTTCCGGACGAGTATTTCCGACCGACATGAAAGCCGCCCCGCTGCTGCGCGCTTGGCTCAAGCGGCTGCGCGATGCCGGCGTGGTGATCCACACCCGCCATCGCTGGCTTGGCTGGAACCCGGACGGCAGCTTGAAAATAGCCTCCCCCGACGGCGAAAAGGCGTTGCAGCCCAACGCGACGCTGCTGGCCCTGGGCGGTGGTAGTTGGTCACGCCTGGGTTCGGACGGTGCCTGGATGCTGCCCCTGGAACAGCGCGGCGTAGCCCTGGCGCCACTGCAGCCGAGCAATTGTGGATTCGACGTGCAGGCCTGGAGCGATCTGATGGTCAGCAAATTCGCCGGTGCCCCGCTGAAAAATGTCGCCATCGGCCTGAACGATGACAAGCCGCGCCTCGGCGAATGCGTGATCACCGCTACCGGTATCGAAGGCAGTCTGATCTATGCCCTGTCGGCGCCGATTCGCGAAGCCATCAACCAGCACGGTAGCGCGACGATCCATCTGGACCTGCTGCCGGGCCGGCCGCTGGACAAGATCCAGCAAGCGTTGAGCAAGCCTCGCGGTTCACGCTCGGTGGCCAAGCACCTGCACAGTCAATTGGGGATCGATGGGGTCAAGGCTGCGCTGTTGCGCGAGCAAACACCTGCCGATTGTTTCGCCGACCCGGCGCGGCTGGCCCAGGCAATCAAGGCCTTGCCCATCACCCTGGTAAAAACCCGCCCGCTGGACGAAGCCATCAGCAGTGCCGGTGGCGTGACCTTCCAAGCCCTCGACGAACGCCTGATGCTCAAGCAGATACCTGGCGTGTTCTGTGCCGGGGAAATGCTCGACTGGGAAGCACCGACCGGCGGCTATTTGCTCACGGCCTGCTTTGCCAGCGGCCGGGCGGCTGGCCTAGGGATGTTGGAATTTTTGAATGGTTGAATTCGTAGGAGCTGACGAGTGCAACGAGGCTGCGATCTTTTGATCTTTCGCTCATGACTCAATGGTCTGGGAAAAGATCGCAGCCTCGTTGCACTCGTCAGCTCCTACGGGTCTCAGGAGACCTTTGAGATCAAGGCTTACGCTTACGCGGCCCGGTATTGAACACCGGGACTTTGCGCACAGGTTTGACCGAAGGCTCCACGGGCGAGGCGTCGCCGCTGTCGACCCACTTGCCCAGGTTGCGCTTGCCGCCACCGCCCGAGGCTTTCGGCTTCTTCGGCTTTTTCGGCTTCTTGATGACCTGGCCGCTGGCATCGGTGTCCGGCACCCGATGCTCAGGCTCGAAGTCCTGTTCCATCTGCCGTGGCAACGTCTGACGGGTCAGGGTTTCGATGGCTGACAGCAGATTCACTTCATCGGCGCACACCAGGGAAATCGCTTCCCCGGTGGAACCCGCCCGGCCAGTACGACCGATACGGTGAATGTAATCCTCGGCGACGATCGGCAAATCGAAATTCACCACCAGCGGCAAGTCTTCGATATCCAGCCCACGCGCGGCGACGTCGGTGGCCACCAGGATCTGGATCTCACTGGCCTTGAAACGGTCCAGCGCCCGCTGGCGGGTGGCCTGGGGTTTATCGCCGTGGATGCCGTCGGCATTGACGCCCATGCCCTGGAGTTTTTCCACCAGCGCATCGACACCGTTGCGGGTCTTGGCAAAGACCAGCACCTGTTTCCACTTGTTCTTGCGCATCAGGTGCACAAACAACTCTGGCTTGCGCTTCTTGTCCACCGTCACCACCCATTGCTTGACGGTGTTGGCGGCCACATTGCGCGGGCTCACTTCGATGCTCAGCGGATCATTGAGCATTTGCCCGGCCAGCAAGCGGATCGCGTCGGAGAACGTTGCCGAGAACAGCAGCGTCTGGCGCTTCTTCGGCAGCGCTTTATAGATATTCGCCAGCTCCTCGGAGAAGCCCAGGTCGAGCATGCGGTCGGCTTCGTCCAGCACCAGGGTCTGCAGCTGATTGAACTTCAGCGCGTTCTGGCGGAACAGGTCGAGCAAGCGTCCCGGCGTGGCGACCAGCAGATCAACCCCTTTGCGCAGCTTCATCATCTGCGGGTTGATGCTGACGCCGCCGTACACTGCATAGGTGCTCAACGGCAGGTTTTGCGCGTATTGGCGCACGCTTTCGTGAACCTGCTCGGCCAGTTCACGGGTCGGCACCAGAATCAGCGCCCGTACCGAGTTGGCACTGACCTTCGGCCCCTCGGTGGTCAGCAACTGCAACAGCGGCACGGCGAAACCGGCGGTCTTGCCGGTGCCAGTCTGGGCCGCGGCCATCAGGTCGCGACCGGCCAGCACCGCCGGCATGGCTTGGGCCTGCACCGGGGTCGGGGTCTGGTAGCCAAGCGTCTCAAGGGCGCGCAGCAAGGGTTCGATCAGGCCAAGGGTGGCGAAAGTCATGGAAGTACCGTAGGAAAAAATCAGCGCAAGGTGTGCAATGCGCGGCAGTTTACCCTAAATCAGGATTCGGCCGGCGCAGGCTTGGGTTTGCGCCATTGGGGCAAACCGATCAACACCACGGCACTGATGATCACCAACATCGCCAGGGCCTCTTCGATCCCGATGGTTTCACCGGCGAACACAATGCCCAGCAACACCGCCACCGCCGGGTTGACGTAGGCATAGCTGGTGGCCGCCGCCGGACGTACGTGCTTGAGCAGGTACATGTAGGCGTTGAAGGCAATGATCGAACCGAAGCAGGTCAGGTAGGCCAGGGCGATCCAGCCTTCCAGCGGCGGCATGCTGTCCAGGTGCTCGCCACTGGCCACGCTGCCAATCAACAGCACCACACCGCCCACCAGCATTTCCACGGCACTGGCCATCGCCCCCGCCGGCAGCGGCAGGTGCTTGCTCAATACCGAGCCGAAGGCCCAGGACGCCGCCGCGAACAGCAGCAAGGTCGCGCCCAGCGGGCTCGATTGCAGGTTGGAACCCAGGTTGAGCATGGCAATGCCGATCAACCCCAGCACAATCCCCGCCCACTCCAGACGGGTGTTACGGGCGCCCCAGAAATATCCGCAGAGCAAGGTAAACAAAGGCACCGTCGCCACGGCCAGCGCCGCCACCCCGGACGCCACGCCCGTGTGCTCGGCGACACTGACCGCGCCATTGCCGAAGCTGAGCAACAACACGCCGATCACAGCCCCCGCCTTCCACTGCGCCCAGGTCGGTGCCGGCGCCCCGCGCCAGCGCAGGAAACCGTACATCAGCGAGCCGGCGATCACGAAACGAATCCCGGCCAGCAGCAGCGGCGGCCAATGCTCCACACCGATGCGAATCACCAGGTAGGTCGACCCCCAGATGACGTACAGGGCAAAAAAGGCAGCGATCAATGGCAAGGGGAAACGGCGTGGGCCAGGCATGGTCAGCTCGAAGTCAGGACAATGAGAGACGCTATTCTAGAAAGGCGACAGGCGGAAAATAAGTTACAAAACCTGTTTATCCGAACCGTACACTTTTCAAAACACGGAGATCAGCGCTATAAACCGTACTTTCGAAAGTCAGCCCCCTGGGAGCCCGAACCGTGGATAAGTACGACCGCATGCTGCTCAGTGCCCTGCTGGAAAACGGTCGTGCGTCCTACGCCGAACTGGCCCGCAAAGTGAACCTGTCGGCCCCGGCCGTGGCCGAGCGGGTCAGCAAGCTGGAAGCCAGCGGCGTGATCACCGGCTATCAAGCAAAAGTCGACATGGCGAAAATCGGCCTGCCGGTGCAGTGCGTCATCGAACTGCGGATGAACCAGCATGGCAACCAGAAGACCTACGACGAACTGTGCAAAATCCCGCAACTGACCGAATGCCATCGGGTGACAGGCGACCCGTGCGTGATCATGCAAGCGGCCGTCGGCTCTATGCCGGAACTGGAAGAGCTGATCAACCGCATCGCCAAGTTTGGCTTCAGCAAGACCTCGATCGTGCTGTCCAGCGCGATTGAAAAGCGCGCGCCGCTGGGGCAGTTGGAAGGCAACGGAAAATAACCTGCTTCACACAGATCAACCTGTGGGAGCGAGCCTGCTCGCGATAGCGTTGGATCTGCCAACATCAATGTCGACTGACACGCCGCAATCGCGAGCAGGCTCGCTCCCACATTTTTTTCGGTGGTGTGGTCAGAACCCGCGATGGCGCTTGAGGTGCTCGTTGATCTTCGCCGCCGGCACTTTCTGCAAACTGCACAGCAGATCGTGGGACAACTCCCGCAGCCCGTGCTGTTGCCGCAGCTGCGTCGCCAGGTGCGCGGTGAGGTTGGCGGCCATTTCGGCGTCGGCCATGGCCCGGTGAGCCTGGCCCGTGTGAGGCAGGCCGGCGAAGGTGTTGAGCGTGCCGAGCTTGTGGTTCGGCGCCGTCGGCATCAGGCGCCGGGCCAGCAGCAGTGAGCAGGCAAAATTCTGCAGGCGGGTGCGCTTGATCCGGCCCAGTTCGAAGTCCCAGAACTTCTGGTCGAACGCGGCGTTGTGGGCCAGCAGCGGCGTGATGCCGACGAACTCGTTGACCTCGTTCATCACCTTTTCCGCGGACGGGGCGCTGCGCAGCATGGCGTTGCTGATGCCGGTCAGTTGCTCGATGAACGCAGGCACGCGCACACCGGCGTTCATCAGGCTCTGATAGCGATCCACAATCCGGCCTTGTTCGAGGATCACCACGGCGATTTCGGTGGCCCGGCAACTGCTGCTCGGCGTGATGCCGGTGGTTTCAAAGTCGATGACTGCGATGCGTTCCAAACCTGTCTGAACTCCGTAAAAATCAATTCTTGAGCAACAACGCGCCTTCGATCGGCACGTAGCGGCTGGCGGCGCGAATCAGCGAGTTGGCCGTCAGCCCCGGCACACCATAGGCCACCGCCTGAACCCCGTGTTTGCTGATGATGCGTTCCAGCAGCATGTCGAAATCGCCATCACCGGACGCCAACACCACTTCGTCAACGTGATCGGCTGCGTCCATGATGTCCAGGGTGATGCCCACGTCCCAGTCGCCCTTGGCCGAGCCGTCGCTGCGCTGGATGTAAGGCTTGAGCTTCACGACAAACCCCAGGTTGCGCAGGATCTGCTGGAATTGCTGCTGCTTGCTGTCACCGCGATCGATCGCATACGCGTAGGCCTCGACGATCTGCCCCTGTTTGCTGACATCGGCCCACAAGGCCGCGTAGTTGAAATGGCAACCATAAGCCTGGCGCACGGTGTAGTAGAGGTTCTGGACATCGGCGAACACTGCGATTTTTTTCACCGCGTTTCCTCTTGAATGCACAAGCCAGCAGAGCGGGCCGGAAAAGTTGCCCAGTATGCCAGCCCAGAGGAATGTTCCGCGAATAATCGGTCCGAGGCACCAGGGCGCCCCGGACGAATGGCAGGTCAGACGAAGGAGTCGTCATCGCCGAAGAAAGATGAATCGTCGCCGTAGTCGGCGTCGGCGAAACCGCTCTGGTCGTTGCCATAGGCATCGTTACCCGCGACGCTTGAGTCATCGCCCCAGCCGCTGTCACTGCTTGCCGTGTCATTGACCGGTTGAGCCGGCGCTTGCTCGATGACCTCGACCACCTCCTGAGGCTGCTGGGCACCGTGGAACAGACTGCTGATGCCCTGGGCCAGCATCACGCCCCCGGCCACGCCAGCCGCGGTTTTCAGCGCGCCGCTCATGAAACTGCCGGTTCCAGGAGCCTGCTGTTGCGCTGCGCCGTAGGGCGCCGGCGGCGGGGTGTAGTTCTGCTGGGGTGGCGCATTGAAGCCAGGCCGCGCCGGTTCACGCCAGCCGCCCCCGCTCGTAGGCGAAGCGCCTGGAGCGGACGTTGAACGTGAGTCGCGCGAGCTGCCACCGAAAATACTCGAGAGAAAGCCACCACCGCTGGACGCTGGAGGCTGTTGGCGGGCCTGTTGCAGGTCCGCCTGCAACTGCTCGATCTGCTGGCTCAACTGCTTGTTCTGCTCGTCGAGGCTTTTGAGCGCCGTCTCTTGCACCAGAATCGCCTGGGTCATGAAATAGCCCGCTGCGGGCTGGCGGGTCATATGTTCCTTGATCCGCGCCTCGGCCTGGGCATCGCGCGGGGCTGAATCCTTTTCGGCCTGTTGCAGCCGTGAAAACAGTCCATCGATCAGGGTTTGTTCTTCGCTGTTCATGGCGACCTCATCAGATTGCCGGGTAAAAAAACCATGCCGGCCCTACAGGACCGGTGCCAGCCAGTAATGGGGCTGGGCTCAGAGCTTTCAATGGTCTTTACCTGATGTTTACGTTTGCTTGTGCAGGCGCCTGATCGGTTAAAGTGTCGGACCGCTTTTTGACCTGCGATACCGACTCATGAATCCGTTTGACGTGCTGCGCGACTCTTTGTATTTCTTCAAGCGCCATCTTGGCCGGATCGCCCAGCTGTGCCTGCCGCTGGTGATCCTCGAGGCCGTGCTGCAACAAGGCGTGGACAGCGTCGTGGGCCCCGAAGGTTTTTCCGGCTACAGCCTGATCGTCGGGCTGCTGATATACCCGCTCTACACCGCCGCGCTGATTCTGTTTCTCGACGCCCGCAGTCGCGGCGAATCGCCCCGTCCCCGTGACCTTCTCGCGACGGCCCTGACCCTGTGGCCACGCTTTGCCCTGCTGACCGCACTCAATACGTTGCTGATTCTGGTGGGCATTTCGTTGTACTTCCTGCCGGGCCTCTGGCTGATGGTGGTTCTGGCCTTTGGCGAATACCTGCTGGTGCTGCGCGGCCTGACTCCGCTGGCAGCAATGAAGGAAAGCCTGCGCCTGAGCCGCGGCAGTTTCTGGCGCATCCTGTTGTGCATTCTTTGCGTGATGGTCCCGCTCTGGCTGCTCAAGGGCGCCAGCCTGTCGGTGTACCCGCCGCCGCAGAACCCGCTGATCGCCTTGCTGATCGACAGCGTTCACAGCTTCCTGCAGCTGTTCACCACCGTGGTGCTGTTCCGGATGTTCATGCTGGTCACGGAAAAACCTGACAACCGTTGACGACTGCTGCGCAGGTGACGGGCTTGGGCTCGGCAACTGCTCTCGGTTATGCTCGGGATCACTTTTGCGTAACGCCCATTTAAGTCGAGCCATGACCCGTCTATTGCGCTACACCTTGCTGGGCCTGTTGTTGATTCTCGGCCTGGCCGCCCTGTCGATCTACAGCCTGACCTGGCGCCCACAGCCCCGGGAAGCACTGCCGGTCAGTTGCCCCGCCAACACCGCAACGCTCGTGCCTGGCCAGGCCTTGAAGGTGATGACCTGGAACGTCCAGTTCCTGGCCGGCAAGCGCTACGTGTTCTGGCACGATCTGGCCCACGGTGACGATGAAAGCCCGACCCTCGAAGACATGGCCTTCAGCCTCGACGAAGTGGCAAGGGTCATTCGCGACGAGCAACCGGACATCGTGTTGCTTCAAGAACTGGACGACGGCGCCAAGGCCAGCGACTACCAGAATCAGCTCAAGTTGTTGCAGGAACGCTTGACCGACCTCTATCCGTGCAGCACCAGCGCCTTTGACTGGAAAGCCGATTTCATCCCCGACCCGCATATCTTCGGCAGCGTTGGCCGGCAGTTGGCGACGTTGAGCCGTTACCGCATCGATCAAGCGGAACGGGTGCAGTTGCCAGTGGCCGGGGCCAATTTCATCAGCCGCCAGTTCCAGCCGAAAAACGCTTTGTTGGTCAGTCACCTGCCGCTGAGCAGTGGCGGCCACCTGGTCGTGCTCAACACGCATCTGGAACGGGCCACACAACCGGATGAAACCCTGCCAAATCAGGTCGGGGCCGTGAGCAAGGTCCTGGACAAACTTGAATCGCGAGGCACGCCCTGGCTGATCGGCGGCGACTTCAACCTGCTCCCCCTGGGCCAATACCGGCGCCTGCCTGCCGAGCAACGCACGCCCTACTCCGCCGACAGCCCGTTGCACCTGCTGTGGGACAAATACCCGATGATCCCCACCAACAACGAGGCCAGCGGCATCGACCGCGCCCACTGGCTGACCCACTACCCTAACGACCCCGGCCTCAACGGCCCTGACCGCACTGTCGACTACCTGTTCTACAGCCCTCGGATCAAGCGGGTCGAGGCTCGGGTGAGGCAGGACGATACCTTGCGGATCTCCGATCATTTGCCGGTGATTGCCCGATTCCTGTTGCCCGCCACGCCGTGACGGCAAGCCACATTCGTCGCCAGACGAGTGTGGCGCTGGCGCGCATCACCCACACGTGATCAGGGTCGAGTACCTGTCTCAGCGGCCTGGACCGTCCAGGGTTTGACCTGTTCGCTCAGCGTCAGGCCCAAACCGGGACGAGTGGGCACCAACATCCGACCGTCGCGGGTTTCCAGACGCTCGTTGAACAGCGGCTCAAGCCATTCGAAATGCTCGACCCAGGGCTCGGTTGGATAGGCGGCTGCCAGGTGAACGTGCAGTTCCATGGCGAAATGAGGGGCCAGCATCAGGCCCGCCTGCTCGGCCATTGATGCAACCTTCAGGTAAGGGGTGATGCCGCCTACTCGTGGTGCGTCGGGCATCAGGAAATCAGCGCCGCGCTGCTTGATGAACTCGGCGTGTTCAGCAACGCTGGTGAGCATTTCACCCGTGGCAATCGGTGTATCGAACTGCTGCGCCAACGCGGCATGGCCTTCAGCGTCATAGCAGTCCAGCGGCTCTTCAATCCAGATCAGGTTGTACGCTTCAAACTGCCGACACATGCGCTGGGCCGTCGGGCGATCCCATTGCTGGTTGGCATCCACCATCAGCGGGAAGTTGTCGCCCAAGTGCTTGCGCACCGCACTGACCCGTTCAATGTCGATGACGCAATCCGGTTGCCCGACTTTCAATTTGATGCCGCCAATACCTTTTTCACGCGAGAGGTCGGTGTTCTTCATCAACTGATCGAGCGGGGTGTGCAGGAAGCCACCGGACGTGTTGTAGCAACGCACCGAGTCACGTTGAGCACCGAGCAAGCGGGCCAGCGACAGGTTGGCGCGCTTGGCCTTCAGATCCCACAACGCCACGTCGAACGCACCGATGGCCTGGGTCGACATACCGCTGCGGCCCACCGACGCGCCAGCCCAGCACAGCTTGGTCCAGAGTTTGGCAATGTCACTGGGGTTTTCGCCGATCAGCGCCGGGGCGATTTCCTTGGCATGCGCGAATTGTCCCGGCCCGCCGGCACGTTTGGAGTAACTGAAACCCAGGCCCTGATGCCCATCGACGGTCTCGATTTCGGCAAACAGGATGGCGATTTCAGTCATCGGCTTCTGTCGGCCGGTGAGCACCTTGGCATCACTGATGGGATTGGCCAGCGGCAGGATCACCGAAGCGACACGAACCCAGGCAATGCGGTCGTCGTCGGAGGACTTGAGTGTTTGTTGTTGTACGAGCATGGGGCTCTCCTTGGACAGGCTCTGAAGGCGACGATGATTGCGCAATCATCAAGAGACATAAAAAAGACCTTCGCCGGTGCTTCAGAAGGTCTCTTGCCTCGATACTACACTGATTGCGCAATCATTCAATCCCGCAAATCCCCGGAAAATCGACTGCCAGGTTCAGGTACTGGCGCGGTCGATGAACGTGAAGCCGGTGTCGATCCGCACGGGGTTGAGGTGGGCGCCGGGATTTTCGAAGCGCTCAAGCAGCGCCTCAGCCACGTGCAGGCCAATCCTGGCACCGTCAACGCTGACGGTCGACAGCGCCGGGTAAACCTGTGCCGCGCTGCTGAGATCCCCGAAGCCCATGACGGCCAGCTCAGCGGGCACCTTCAGGCCAAGGCTGGCTGCTTGCGCCAACACACCTTGAGCCACGGTATCGGAGCTGCACACCACGATGTCGGGGCGCACCGGCAGATCCAGCAGCCGCCGAAGGCCCTCTCGGCCCACCTCCAGCGTAGCGGGGGGCGCCAGGACTTCCATCGGCACCTCTTCAATGCCCTGGCGCTTCAGCTCGGCGATAAGACTGTTGCAGCGACGCAGGCCACGAGGGTCGCTGATGGTCACCACGGAAAAGCGCTGGTAACCCTTTTTAAGCAAATGTCGCGCTGTCTCTTGTCCCACTTTTTCATGTGAGAAGCCCACCAGCATGTCCAAAGGGTCTTCACTCAGATCCCAGGCCTCGACCACGGGAATTCCCGCCTGGGCGAGTCGCAAGCGGCTTGACTCGGTATGCAGCGTACCGGTCAACACGATGCCGTCCGGGCGCCGACCGAGTACGGCTTCAAGCAGTTTTTCTTCCTGCTCCGCGCTGTAGCCTGTCAGACCGAGCAGGGTTTGATAGCCCGCGTGGGTCAGGCGGTCCATCAGCGATTGCACGGTGTCTGCAAAAATGGAGTTAGCGATGGTGGGCAGGAAAATCGCCACCAGACGACTTTTGTTGCTCGCCAGGCTACCCGCCAGCATGTTCGGTACATAGCCCGATTGGCGCACCGCTTCGCGGACCTTCTCCCGCGTGTTCTCGCTCACCAGTTCCGGGCGATGCAATGCTCTGGAAACGGTCATTGGCGAAACGCCTGCAATCTTTGCCACATCGATCAACGTCAGGCTCGACCCCCTGGTGGCCACGGTCATCGGTGCCTGGGAGGTGGGCGCTGCTGGTTTCTTTGCCATGAACTGTTCCGAATCTGAAGCCAACTAACCGGGACTGCGTATAAAGCAGTTGATGGGGCGGTGAATCTACCATTTGCGCCGCCGTGCTGGCGGGCCAAACCGGCGGTTTTTCACTTGCGGGGTTTGATCCGTGCCGTGGCTTCGGCCACCAGCGGATCGTCCGGCCAGTAATGTTTGGGATACCGCCCCTTGAGGTCTTTCTTCACTTCGGCATAGGTGCTGCGCCAGAAATTCGCCAGATCCTGGGTCACTTGCACCGGTCGCCGCGCCGGTGACAGCAGGTGCAGTTTGACGACCTGTCGGCCGCCGGCAATGCGTGGGGTGTCGGCCAGGCCGAACAGTTCCTGCAAGCGTACCGCCAGAATCGGCGGATGCTCGCTGTAGTCCAGGCGAATCGACGAGCCCGAAGGCACGCTCAGATGATGGGGTGCCCATTCATCCAGCCGTTGCGGCAAGGGCCAGGGCAGCAGGTTGTGGACGATACTGGGCAGGTCAAGGTTGGCAAAATGGCTGAGGCGTGACACGCGCCCCAGGTACGGCATCAACCACTGCTCAAGCGTGTTCAGTAGCGCCCCATCGCTGACATCTGGCCAATCGCTCTCGCCCTTGGCCTCCAGGTCGAGCTGGCGCAACAGTGCCACCCGTGCCTGCCATTGCCGCAGCTCCGGCGTCCAGGGCAGCAACTCCAGGCCCTTGCGCCGTACCAGGTTCACCAGCGCCTGGCTGCGCGCCGACTCATCCAGGCCGGTCAGTGGCTCACGGCTGAGCACCAGTTCGCCGACCTTGCGCTGGCGCTCGGCGCGCAACATGCCTTCACGCTCGTCCCAATCCAGTTGATCCACCGTGCGTACCTGCTCGGCCAGCACCGAATCAAACAGCGCCGGATCGAAGTCCGTCGCCAGGTAGATCCGCTCTTCGCGCTGCCCCTGACGACTGCCCAGGTCGGCGATCACCAGCCACGCCTGTTTCATCAGGCTATCCGCCTCGGCAAACAACGCCGCGCGGCCGTTGGCCAGGCGATACTCCGCCCCGCCGGGCCGCCGCTGTTGGGCGACGCGATCCGGGTAGGCCAACGCCAGTAAAGCGCCCAACCAGCGCGGATGTTCGGGGTCGGCGACGGCTTCTTCGGCCTTGCCCCGCAGGTAACCGCGATATTGCCGGGCCAGCTGCCGCGCCCGTTGAACCCCGCCCTGAGCACCACGGGCTGCCCGCTCTTCACCAGACAGCAACGCCAGGCGCGTGTGCAGGTCCGCACCGGCGCCGCGCAGAATGTCTCGCTCCCCCAACAGCGCCGCGACGTTACACGCCATGTCCGCCAGCCCCAGCGACTGCCCACGCAGCAACAAATGGGCGATGCGCGGGTGAGCCGGCAGTTCGGCCATGGCTTGGCCATGCCGGGTTAGTTGCTCGCCGTCCAGCGCGCCCAGGCGTTGCAGCAGATCCTGCGCCTGGGCATAAGCGGCGGCGGGCGGAATGTCGAGCCAGACCAATTGCTGCGGCGTCACGCCCCAACGTCCCAATTGCAGGGCCAGCCCGGCCAGGTCCGCCGAAAGAATCTCGGCGCTGCCATAAGCGGCCAGTTGTTCGTGCTGGTCTTCGGACCACAACCGGTAACACACCCCCGGCTCCAGACGCCCGGCCCGCCCGGCCCGCTGAGTGGCGCTGGCCCGGGAAATACGCTGGGTGTCGAGGCGGGTCATGCCACTGCCCGGATCGAAACGCGGCACTCGCGCCAATCCGGCATCGATCACCACCCGCACGCCATTGATGGTCAGGCTGGTTTCGGCGATGTTGGTGGCCAGCACCACTTTGCGCTGGCCGGGCGGCGCCGGGTCGATGGCCGCACGTTGGGCGGCGAGGTCCAGCTCGCCATGCAACGGACAGAGCAGCACATTGCCGCCCTCACCCAAGGCATCGGCCAGTTGCTGATGAACCCGGCGGATCTCCGCTTGCCCAGGCAAGAACACCAGCACGCTGCCGGTTTCATCGTGCAGCGCTTCGAGCACGGTCTGCACCAGGCGCGGCTCGATGAACTCGCCGGGCTGGAACGGCCGGCCCCAGCGCACTGCCACCGGGAACATGCGGCCCTCGCTGCGCAGAATCGGCGCATCGTCCAACAACCCGGCCAGGCGCTCGCCTTCCAGAGTCGCGGACATCAGCAGGATTTTCAGCGGCTGGTCGTCGCGAAACAGCTCCCGGCCATTGAGGCTCAAGGCCAGGGCCAGGTCGGCGTCGAGACTGCGTTCGTGAAATTCATCAAAAATCAGCAGCCCCACGCCCTCCAGCGCCGGGTCGTCCTGCAAGCGGCGGGTGAGGATGCCTTCGGTGACTACTTCAATGCGGGTCTTGGGGCCGACCTTGCTGTCCAGCCGAATCCGGTAGCCGACGGTTTCACCGACCTTTTCCCCCAGCTCGCTGGCCAGTCGCTCAGCCGCCGCCCGTGCCGCCAGGCGCCGCGGCTCAAGCATCAGAATGGTCTGCCCGGCCAGCCAGGCCTCATTCAACAGGGCCAAGGGGACGCGGGTGGTTTTACCGGCGCCGGGCGGTGCTTCGAGCACGGCTTCTTGGCGCGATGCCAAGGCTTGACGCAGGGCGGGTAAAACTTCATCAATCGGCAAAGAAATCATGCTGGCTCCAAAACAGAGGGCCGAGTATAACGGCGAACTGTTTAGCGTGGTCTGGACTCCAACCAGCAACGCCTTTATCTGCTCAGGAGATTGCTATGCGTATTCCCTTTCGCGTGATCGGCGGCGTTCTGGTCGCCTCTCTGCTGACCCAGATCAGCGCCTGCGGCTCGATCTTCTACCCCGACCGTCGCGGCCAGATCGACGGCAAGATCGACCCGGCGATTGCTGCGCTGGACGCCGTCGGCCTGCTGTTCTACATCATCCCCGGCTTGATCGCGTTCGCCGTGGACTTTGCCACCGGGGCGATTTATTTCGAACCCGGCCGCAGCGTCCAGATCGAGCCAGAAAAACTCAAGCCGGCCATCAACGCCGACGGCAGCGTCAATAACCTCAAGCTGCAAGCGATCCTGGAAAGCGAACTGGGGCGCAGTTTCCCCTTGGACGACCCACGCTTGATCCAAAGCAAGGGCAACGCCCAGCAACTGGCCGCCCTCGGGCTTAAACCAGCCGCGTGATGGGCGCTATTGAAGGAACGACCGCGCCATGACCACCAGCACCGAACATGCCCGTCTGCTGCGCCTGGCCACGCGCGCTTCGGTGGCCGTGGCGCTCATTCTGGTCGTTGCCAAGGCACTGGCCTGGTGGCTGAGCGGCTCGGTGAGCATGCTCGCCGGCCTGACCGACTCGGCGCTGGACGGCGTCACGTCGCTGCTCAATCTGCTGGCGGTACATTACGCCTTGCGCCCTGCCGACGAAGACCATCGTTACGGCCACGGCAAAGCCGAGTCCCTGGCCGGCATGGCCCAGGCATTGTTCATTGGCGGCAGTGCCGTGTTGATTGCGTTGCAGGCAGTTGAGCGCCTGAAAAACCCGGTCCCGGTGGAGGCGGCCTGGCTCAGTGTCGGCGTGATCATCTTCGCCCTGGGGCTGGCCCTGGCCTTGTTGGCGCTGCAACATCGGGTCGTCCGCGCCACCGGCTCCACCGCCGTGCGCGCTGACTCGCTGCACTATCGCTCGGATCTGTTGCTCAATGGCAGCATCCTGGTCGCTTTGGTACTGGCCGGGCTGGGTTGGGATCGGCTCGACGCCTGGTTCGGCCTGGGCATCGCCGCCTACATCCTGTGGAGCGCCATCCAGATCGCCCGGGAAAGTTTCGCGGTACTGATGGATGAGGAACTGCCACCTGACGTCAGCCAGCGCATGCTGGAACTGGCCTGCGCAGTGCCCGGCGTACTGGGTGCCCACGACCTGCGCACACGTATCTCGGGTAACCACTGGTTCGTGCAACTGCATCTGGAGCTGCCGGGCGAGCTGACCCTGTCAGTGGCCCACGGCATCAGCGACCAAGCCGCCGATGCCATACACCGCGCCTATCCGAAGGCGGAAGTGTTGGTGCATGCCGATCCGTCGGAAGTGGTGAAAGGCGCCGACGCTTGACGCTGAACACAGACCCGTGGCGAGGGAGCTTGCTCCCGCTGGCCTGCGCAACAGGCCCAGGTTTTGCGGTCGCTGCGCAACCGAGCGGGAGCAAGCTCCCTCGCCACAGGGGAGTGTTTTTCTTTCGCGTGATCAGTACGTTACCTGATATCCCCGACTGCTCAAGCAACTCCCTTGGGCTTGGCGATAGGTCTGCACCACTTGCGGCGCGGGTGGGTAGGTGTAGTTGCGTGGATCGAAACCGCTCTGTTGCACCGCCCAGCGATAGCATTCGTAGCCATCCTGATTGACCTGCTCGGGAGATTGGCCGTTGGCTGGATAAGCCACCACATCGAAGCTGTTGCCTTGGGGCTGGGGCTGCGGGTTGCTCATCGGCGCGTCGACAACGACGTAGTCCCGGGTGTTGGCTTCATAGATGTAATAGGCGCCAGCGGCAAGGAAAAACAGCGCGCCGCCGATCCAGACTTCCCGGGCGTAATCGGGCAGATAACGGGTACGGATTCCGCGCGGTGGCTCAACCACGATATAGCGCGGCCCTTGAGGGCGATACCAGTAACCGCCCGAATAAAAATAGTCATGGCCACGGTAAGGCACGCGGTAGTTGCGATCCGGAAAACGATCGATGACATACCCGGGACGATATTGCGGCCCCGGTCCCCAGCCGTTGCCATGACCGTCCGGCCGGCCGGGCCAGTGCTGGTCCGGGCGAGGGTCATGGCCAGGGCGTGGCCCACCGCTCGGATAGCCATCGCTGCGGCGCGGAATATCGCGGTAGTAACCCGGCTTCGGTTCCTGGGTCTGGGTCACGCTGTCGGGGCGGCCCTGGATCGGCAGGCTGTTACCAGGTTGGTGCGGCGGACGACCATTGGGGTCTTGCGGCGGGCGGTTGTAGGGCTGCCCGCCTTGAGCGTGAGGCTGGACCTCAAACTGGCGGCTGTTGTCGCCGCGAATGATCTCGTTGCTCTGTGGCCGGGGTTGGCCTGAATAACCCTGGCCGTTACCACCTTGCCCGTCCGGCCCGCCACGATTTTGCTGATCGTCGGCCACGCCCTGCGCACTGACACTTGCCCACAACAGACCAACACCTGCCAAACGCCAGATGCGCGACTTCATGAAATTCCTCACAACGGTTCAGGGCCTGATGAATGAGACTGGAAAAGCCTAGGCCGGTTCTGCGACAGGTTATCAGTCGTCGCCATTATTTAGGCATTAAAAAAGGGAGGCCCGTCGGCCTCCCCTTGAGAACTTCGTCCGTGCGCGACGCTTTTGACGTCGGCTCACCTCACGCCGTCTTCTGGACAGTGTGCAGCTCGGGGGTCTGCCAACACCGGTGGGTGCTGCGACCGCAGCCGGCCGGATTGGGCGGGCCGCACTGGACTGTTTGTCCGAGCAGTGATCTTGGTGATAAGAATAGGCCCGGAGTACCGACGAATGATTGCGAAGATTGCGTAAATAAACATTACTTGCGCAATTTTTTACCCGCGATAGATAATATCCAGCAATTATCAAGACAAAGGCCCGACCAATGAGCAAACTCGACCGTTACGACCTGAGCATTCTGGCGGAATTGCAGCGCGACGCGCGCATCTCCAATCAGGAGCTGGCCGAACGCATCGGCCTGTCGCCGTCCCCCTGCTCGCGGCGGGTCAAGCAATTGGAAGACGACGGCTACATTACCCGTCAGGTCGCCCTGCTCGACCGCAAAATGCTCGGCCTGAGCCTGACGGCCTACGTGCTCATCGGCATGGACCGCCACACCCCTGAACGTTTCGAGAACTTCGAAGCCGCCATCCGCAACCTGCCCCAAGTATTGGAATGCAGCCTGGTGACCGGCATGGATGCCGATTACCAGCTCAAGGTCGTGGTGCCGGACATGGACCACTATCAGAAACTGCTGCTGGGGCACCTGACCCGGATTGACGGGGTCACCAGTGTGCGCTCCAGCTTCGTGTTGAACCAGGTGCTCAACAGCACCGAACTGCCGCTGACTCATCTGCGCGGCTGACGACAAACGAGCGCCGATTCACAGCCTCGCACCGACGTACGCTCGGGCATCGGCCAGCCCTCGAACCCAAACCACACTCGCCTTGAAGCCACGAATCAGCCTTTGAAGTCCCGCGAGGCGTATTCGGCGAGCTTGCCCTGGATGAAGTCCAGAAAACACTGGATCCGCAGCGCCAGTTGGGAGTTGCGGTAATACACCGCGTTGATCGGTTGGCGATAGCCGCTGTTGGCATCGGCCAGCAGCACCTTGAGCCGGCCGGCACGGATGTCCTCGCGGGTCATGAAGTCCGACAGACACGCTATGCCCTGCCCTTGCAGCACCAAGTGGCGCACGGTCTCGCCACTGGACGCGCTGATGGCTGGCTGGATCGGCCAACGATCACCGTGCTCGTGACGCAACGGCCACTGATTGAGGCCCTCATTCTGGGCAAACCCCAACAAGGCATGCCGGGCCAGCTCGGCGACGGTGGCAGGTGTTCCGTGCCGCTTCAGATAGGTCGGGCTGGCCAGTATGTGCAGCGGGCTGCAACCCAGGGATCGGGCGTGAAGCGTCGAGTCGCTGAGGGTGCCGATGCGAATGGCGATGTCGGTACTTTGCTCGAGCAAATCGATAATCAGGTCGTTGCTGTTGAGTTCGAGCTGGATGTCCGGGTAGAGACCGCGGAACTCTTCGATGTGCGGCACGATAGCGTGCAACATGAAAGGCGCCGCCGCATTGATCCGCAACCGCCCGGCCGGGTTTTTCTGGCGGGACGACAGGCGTTCCTCCAGCTCATCCATCTGGTCGAGAATGCCCTTGGCCTGCTCGAAGAAATACTTGCCCTCTTCGGTCAGGTCCATGCGCCGCGTGGTGCGGTTGATCAGCGTGGTATCGAGCTTGGCTTCCAGGCGCGACAAGGTACGACTGACCGCAGACGGCGTCTGCCCGACCTGCTCGGCGGCGGCGGAAATCGACCCGCATTCGATCACGCAGACGAAAATCTGCAATTCGTCGGATCTGGCTTTCACATATCCCCCTGTCGACTGCGCGCGCTTGTGGCGAGGGAGTCTATCCCCGTTGTGCCGCAAAGCGGATCTGAGCCACAGGATAGTATCGGGATACGTGACAAAAGAAAGTCAGGCCTTCAGGCCGAACACCTCAATCAAATGCTGCTCATAGCGCGCCACATCGGCCTCGATATTCGGGCGTTTCATCACGTCCACGCTCAGAAAGGTTGGCAATCCGCTCATGCCCAGGAACTGGTTGGCCTTGTGGAACGGGAAGTACACAGCGTCCACACCCTTGGCTTCAAAGAAGTCGGTCGGGTCATCGAAGGCTTGCTGCGGGGCGTTCCAGGTCAACGACAACATGTATTGCTTGCCCTGTAACAAGCCACCACTGCCGTATTTCTGCGAAGCATCGGAACGGGTGCGGCCGTCGCTGGCGTAGAGGCTGCCATGGCCTTCGGTGAAGACCTCATCGACGTATTTCTTGACGGTCCACGGTGCGCCCATCCACCAGCCTGGCATCTGGTAAATGATCACGTCGGCCCAGAGGAACTTGGCGACTTCCTCTTTGATGTCGTAACCACCGTCGATGAACGTGGTTTTCACATCGAACCCACCACGGTCCAACACACTGACCGCCGCATCATGGAGGGTGGCGTTATAGCGACCGTCGGAGTGAGCGAATTGTTTACCACCGTTGAGCAGCAGAACTTTTTTCATGGAGAGCCTCATCGGATTCCAGGGGACACGGTCGAACGGTCACCCAATGGAAAGATTGAAAATGATGGCGGCAGAGTACCGATGAGCTTGCGGCGGAGTAAGCGCTGCAACGGCAAAACTGATTTGACCTATACGCACGAATAGACAGCCCATTCTTGCCGTAGCATTCGCATACTTTTATTCAGGAGCCACTCCGATGAGCCAATTGCACGGTTTCATCTTGCACGCCAAGACCCGTCCGGAAAAAGCCGAAGCCTTCGAAACGCTGTTTCGTGCCTACGTGGAACCGAGCCGTGCCGAACCCGGTTGCATCGAATATCACATGCTGCGAGACCGGCAAGACCCGACACTGTTTATCTTCTATGAAATCTGGCAATCCCAGGCTCATCTGGACGTGCACTCGAACCTGCCGCACATGAAGCAGTTTTTTGAGCAGCGCATGGAGTACCTGGAGCGCGATTTCGAAATCCGCCGCGTCGACATGCTCAGCCCGTCCTCGGCTAGCCGCTGATCAGCAAATGGCCGCCGAGCACACCCAGGCCAATGAAAAACGCCCGCTTGAACAGCACGGCGCTGATGCGCTGACGCAGCCATTGCCCCAGCCACATCCCCAGCAGCGCCGGCGCCAGGGCCAGCAACGAAGCGCTTAATTCGCCCCCGCCCAAGGCGCCGTGCCATAGCAGGCCGGCCGCCAGGGCCAGTGTCGACACCGTGAATGACAAGCCCAACGCCTGCACCAGTTCGTCCTTGCTCAAGCCCAACGCTTGCAGGTACGGCACCGCCGGAATAACGAACACACCCGTCGCGCAGGTGATGAGGCCAGTGAGCAGACCGCACAACGGCGCTGCCCACCGCTCAACACTGGCAGCGACCCGCAATGTCGGCAGCAACAGCCCACTCAGCGCGTACAGCAACAACGCGCCACCCAAAGCTCGAACCGCCCAAGGTCCACCCACCGTATCGAACCACAACGTGCCCAGACTGGTGCCAATGCAAATCCCCAGCAACAGTGGCCACAAACGCCAGATCAGGGTTTGCAGATGACCGCCAAAGGTCAGTTGCCAGATATTGGTCAGCGTGGCCGGGATGACGAGCAACGCCGCAGCCTGTGTCGGAGCCATAGCCAGGCCGAGTAAGCCCATGGAAATGGTCGGCAGGCCGAGGCCAATCATGCCCTTGATGGTGCCGGCCATCAGGAAGGTGCCGATGACCAGCAAAGAAAGGACAGGGCCAAGATTTTGATAGAAAGCCATGAGTGTGTTCATGGGCGTATCGTGGGCCCTGGCGGTCAGGTTTTAAATCTGCCATATACTGAGACAGCCTCTGGCCGAGCAAGAGGCTGAAGAATTTGCTGAGGCTGTAGACGCCATCGCGAGCAGGCTCGCTCCCACCTTGGATCCTGCATTGTTTTTGTGGGAGCGAGCCTGCTCGCGATGACAATGTTCCAGGCACCCCAGAACCCGGCACAGGATCACATCACTCATGCACTTCGACCTCATCGACCTGCGCCTCTATCTACATATCCTCGACACCGGCAACATCACTGCCGGCGCTGCCCGCAGCCATCTGTCCCTGGCGGCGGCCAGTGCCCGGGTCCGCGCCATGGAGGCCTCCTTGGGGATCGAATTGCTCGAACGCGGGCGGCGCGGTGTAACACCCACGTCGGCCGGCCAGGCGCTGGCGCAACATGCCCGGGTGTTGCTGCAACATGCCGAACACCTGCAACAGGACCTGGGCGAATACGCCCGGGGCGTTAAAGGTCGGGTGCGGTTGTTGTGCAACACCAGCGCCATGACCGAATACCTGCCGGAATTGTTGGCCGACTTTCTCAAGGCCCATTCCAACCTCGACATCGACCTGCAGGAACTGCCCAGCTCAAGGATCACCCATGCACTGCGTCAGGGCGCGGCGGACCTGGGTATCATCTCCGACGCGGTCGACACCGCCGGCCTTGAAACCCGCCCTTTTCGCGATGATCCGCTGGTCTTGATCCTGCCCTCGGAACATCCCTTGGCTGACGGTCGCCCGCTAAGTTTCAATGAGACCCTCAGCCATGATTATGTAGGCCTGAACGCTTCCAGTGCTCTGGCGATTTACCTCGAAGAACAGGCGCTGCACACCGGACGACGCATGCACATTCGCATTCGCGCCGACGGTTTTGATGGGGTGATTCGCATGGTCGCTCATGGTGCGGGCATTGCCATCGTGCCAAAGGCCGCCATCGCGCGGCGCCCGCTCGAGCCTTCCTGGCGATGGGTGTTGCTGCAAGAGGCCTGGGCTCAACGCTCACTGCGGCTGTGCGCCCGCCGCTTCGACACCTTGCCCGCCTACGCCAAAGCCCTGGCCACGCACCTGACCGCCATCTGATGCGCGCTTCTGGATAGGCCGGTGTCGAGCACAGGCATCTGCCCGATCATGTCGCACGTTAGGGTGCCTGCTCTCTTCTGTCCCTTTCGGAGTTCACATGACCGCCCCCATCACCGTCCTGCGCGATACCCATCCGCTGCCCGTACTCGATGCCTGCAAATGGGAAAAACTCGAAGGCGATCCGCACACCGTCAACCTCAACGCCTACACCAGCGAAGACGGCAGCAAGATCATGGGCACCTGGATCTGTACGCCGGGCAAGTGGCGCGTGGACTATGTGAAGTGGGAGTACTGCCATTTCCAGGAAGGCTACTGCATCATCACCCCCGATGGCATGGAGCCGATCCATCTGCGGGCCGGTGACATCTTCGTCGTCGAGCCGGGCATGAAAGGCACGTGGGAAGTGGTCGAGACCGTGCGTAAATATTTCGTCTTTGCCTGAAACAAAAAACCGAGAGACCACCCGACATGGTCTCTCGGAAAACAGCTTTTCGGGATCTGCATGTTGCTTGCATATGCCCCTGTGGCGAGGGGATTTATCCCCGCTGGGTTGCGCAGCAGCCCCAAAACCTGACACTCGGTATGTCAGGCAGTTTGAAGGGGGGCGCTTCGCACCCCAGCGGGGATAAATCCCCTCGCCACAAAAAAACGCCGATGCCCCAGCGCTTATTGCGGTTTGCGATAGCTGTTAACAATCGCCGAAAAATCCTTGCCGCCCTCGCCCCGCTGACTCATCGCCTGGTACAACTGCTGCGCCACCGCGCCCAGCACCACCGGTTGATGAACCTGCCGCGCCGCTTCAGTCGCCAGGCCCAGATCCTTGAGCATCAGCTCGGCTCCAAAGCCCCCGGTGTAGCCACGGGACGCCGGTGCTGTTTCGATCACGCCCGGCCACGGGTTGTAGGTGTCCGAACTCCAGCAACGGCCTGTTGAGCTGTTGATGATCCCGGCCAGTACCTGCGTATCGATCCCCAGGGCATCGCCCAGGGCCATGGCTTCGCTGACGCCCACCATGGAAATCCCCAACAGCAGGTTGTTGCAGATCTTGGCGATCTGCCCGGTGCCGACGTCACCGCAATGCACGATATTACGGCCCATCTGCGCCAGCACCGGTTGCAGGGTGGCGAACAATTCAGCGGTGGCACCGACCATGAAGGTCAATGTGCCGGCCGCTGCGCCACCGGTGCCGCCGGAGACAGGCGCGTCGGCCATCGCTACGCCTTGTTTGGCGGCCGCGGCCGCAACATCGCGTGCGGTCTGCGGGTCGATGGTGCTGCAGTCCACCGCGGGCGTACCGGCGGCGATGCCGGCCAGTACACCGTCTTCACCGAGCCAGACACTGCGTACATGGGCAGCAGCCGGCAACATGGTGATCACCAGGTCAACGCCTTGGGACGCATCGCGAGGCGAGGCGCTGATGGTGCCGCCCAATGGGGCCAATTCAGCCAGCACCGCCTGGTTGAGGTCGAACAGGTTTAGCGAATGGCCGGCCTTGAGCAGATTGCGCGCCATAGGGGCGCCCATGTTGCCAAGGCCGATAAATGCGATCTTCATGTCCGGCTCCTCAACGCAGATTGATGGTGGTGTTCACACCGTC
This sequence comes from Pseudomonas sp. NFACC45, assembly GCF_900113505.1. NCBI lineage: Bacteria > Pseudomonadati > Pseudomonadota > Gammaproteobacteria > Pseudomonadales > Pseudomonadaceae > Pseudomonas > Pseudomonas sp. NFACC45. The sequence continues at coordinate 14,746 of NZ_FOPO01000017.1, read as the reverse complement.
ATTGACGCTGTCATCATCGAACCAGCGCGCAGTAACGGTCTTGGTCTGAGTGTAGAACTGCACCACTTGTTTGCCGTAGGGGCCCAGGTCACCGAGTTTCGAACCACGGGAGCCGGTGAAGCTGAAAAACGGCACCGGCACCGGAATCGGAATGTTGATCCCAACCTGGCCAACGTCGATTTCGCTCTGGAATTTACGCGCCGCTGCCCCGCTCTGGGTGAACAGGCCGGTGCCGTTGCCAAACGGATTGGCATTGACCAGGGCGATTGCCTGATCAAAGGTGTCGACTTCCAGCACCACCAACACCGGACCGAAGATTTCTTCGGTGTAAATACGCATCTTGGTCGTCACGCCGGAGAACAGGGTCGGGCCGACGAAGTTGCCTTGCTCGAAACCCGGCACGCTGATGTCACGGCCATCGAGTTCCAGCTTCGCCCCTTCCTGCACGCCACTCTCGATCAACTCAAGAATCCGCGCCTTGGCCCGCTTGGAAATCACCGGACCGACATCGGTGCCGGGCTCACTGCCGGCGTTGACCTTGAGCTTCTGCGCCAGGGCCTTGAGCTCGGGCAGCCATTGCTTGGCCGCACCCACCATGACCACCACCGAAGTGGCCATGCAACGCTGGCCCGCCGCACCGAAACCGGCGCCGACCAGAGCATTGAGGGTTTGTTCGCGATTGGCATCAGGCAACACCACCGCATGGTTCTTGGCGCCCATCATCGATTGCACGCGCTTGCCATGGCGACCCGCCAGGTCATACACGTGGGTGCCGACCGCCGTCGAGCCGACGAAGGAAACCGCCTTGATGTCCTTGTGAGTGCAGAGCGCATCCACCACATCCTTGCCGCCATGCACCACATTGAGCACGCCCGCCGGCACACCGGCCTCAATGGCCAGCTCCACCAGCAGCATGGTCGACAGCGGGTCCTGCTCCGACGGTTTGAGCACGAAGGTGTTACCGCAGGCGATGGCCATCGGGAACATCCACAGCGGAATCATCGCCGGGAAGTTGAACGGGGTAATGCCTGCGCACACACCAATCGGTTGGCGCAGCGTGTAGGTATCGACACCGCCGGCAACGTTCTCGGCAAACTCGCCCATCTGCAGGGTGCCGATGGAGCAAGCGTGTTCCACCACTTCCAGGCCACGAAAAATATCGCCCTCGGCATCAGCGATGGTCTTGCCCTGCTCGGCGCTCAGTACGGCGGCGATGCGTTTGGAGTGCTCGCGGATCAACGCCTGGAGCTTGAGCATGATGCGCATCCGCGCGCCAATGGGGATCAGCTTCCAGGTCTGGAAAGCATGCTGGGCGGCGGCAACGGCGGCATCGACTTCCGACGCCGTGGCGAACGGAACTTTCGCCAGTACCTGCTGGGTGGCCGGGTTGACGATGTCGTGCCATTCGCTGGACTGGGATTCAACCCACTCGCCGTTGATCAACAACTTTACGGTTTGCAGGGCAGTGTCGCTGGGCGTAAGGGAAACGTTCATGCTGGCCTCCGGGACTTGTTCTTATAGAGAGCGCTGGTTCAGCACAGATCAAGGTGCCTAGACAGACACCTTGGTGATGAGACGGTTTTTGGAGTATAGATGTGCAAACTTCTAATAAGAACGCACATAAAAACCGGTCCATCATGCAAAAAAACATCACCTCCCTGGGGTCGCTGAATTGGGACGACCTCAAGTTTTTCCTCGAAGTGGCCCGCACCCGCAAGGCCAGCACGGCGGCCAAGCGCCTGGCCGTCGACTACACCACGGTGTCGCGGCGCATCAGCTCGCTGGAAGCTTCGTTGGGTACGCTGCTGTTCGAAAAATCCCGGACCAACGGTTTTGTCCTGACAGCCGAAGGCCAGCGCCTGCTGGGTTACGCCGAATCGATCGAAAGCACCCTGCACATGGCCTGCGAACAGGTTTCAGGCTCTGGGGTGGCGTTGTCCGGCCACGTGCGCATGGGCTGTACCGAGGGCTTCGGCAGCTTCTTCATCACGCCGCAACTGAGTCATTTCGTCGATGCCTACCCGGCCATTTCCGTGGACATCCTGCCGCTGCCGCACTTCATCAGCCTTTCCAAGCGCGAAGCCGACATCGTCATCGCCCTCGAACGCCCCGAACATGGTCCGTATGTGTGCTGCAAACTGTGCGACTACCGACTGCAGCTCTACGCCACCCAGCAATACCTGGACAGCCATCCTCCCATCCACCGACCGGCGGACCTGAGCAAGCATTCGTTCATCAGCTACGTGGACGATCTGGCGTTCAGTTCCGAGCTGCTCTATCTGGCGAATGTATTGCCAGGCGCCCATGCTCACCTGCGCAGCACCAGCGTGATTGCGCAGTTCGTGGCAGCGCAGCAAGGACGATCATTGGCTATCCTGCCGTGCTTCCTCGCCGCCCAGGATCCCCGCCTGCTGCCGGTGCTGCCGGAGGAAATCACCGTCACCCGACAGTTCTGGATGTACTGCCGGGAGGATCTGCGCAAGCTCAAGCGCATCACCCTGTTGTGGGATTACATCCGCGAAGTGACTGAGCAGAATCAGCCACTGCTGATGGGCGATAGCCGGGAAATGGTGTTCGCCGACTAGTCGGCGATGACCACGATGGCGACGCGACGGTTTTCGGTGCGCCCCTCCACCGTGTCGTTGGAGGCGACTGGCCTGCTACTGCCCAGCCCCCGTGTTTGAACGTTTTCTTCGCGCATGCCCACGTCAATCAGTACCTTGCTCACGCTGCTGGCGCGACGTATCGACAGTTGCTCGTTATAGGCTTGCGAGCCTGATGCGTCGGTATGACCATCGATCCGCACCCGTTCGATTCCAGCCCCCAGCAGAGCTTTGCCAATTCGTTCGACGATCTCGGTGCTGGCCGCGTTGAGGTTTTCCACATCGCTGCCAAACAGCACCTTGCCCGACAGACCGAAGGCCCAGCCTTCGTCAGTCAATTCGAACCCTTGTTGTTTGAGCACGGCGACTTGCGCCGGGGTAAGACCTTTTGGGGGCGGCGTCTGGCAGCCGGTCAGGGCCAGAACGGTGATGAACAAAAGCGCGGCTAAGCGCTGCAGGGAGAGTTGAGGATAGAGGCGCACGAGTCAGCTCCTGGCTTGAAGATCAGCAACCGGGTGCTCCGCCCCGGCCGTGTGTTGACCGCCTCTGGCGAGGCGTTTGGCCTGATACATCGCCGCATCGGCGGCATTGAGCAAGGCGCCTGGTGTAGCGCCATGATCAGGGTAAACGGCGATGCCGACACTCAGAGAAGTCAGCACCGAGGCATTGCCGGGCAATTGAATGGGCATTTCCATGCTGGCTATGATTTTTTCGGCAATCAGCTCGGCATCCTCGGCCCGGTGCAAGGGCGCAAGCAGCACGGCAAATTCGTCCCCGCCCAGGCGCGCCACCAGGTCACCTTCACGCAACTGCGCCCGAACCCGTGTCGCCACCGCCGTCAGCACTGCATCACCGGCAGCATGGCCGAAGTTATCGTTGATACCCTTGAATCGGTCACTGTCCAGATAGAGCACGGCGACCTGCTCGTCGAGTTTGTTGGCATTGCGCAGTGCACGGATCAGCCGGCCTTCGAAAAATGCCCGATTCGGCAATCCGGTCAGGCTGTCATGACTGGCCTGGTGAGCCAGGGTTTCGTTCTCGCTTTGCAGGTGGGTTTGCCAAGACTCCAGTTCATCAAGCAGCGCGTTGAAGTCATTGCCCAAGTTATCCAGTTCGGCGATAGCGGCTGGTGGGACGCGTCGGTCGAGGGCGCGTTCGCTGCGCGCGGCATGGGCCACCTCGGCAAGGCTGCGCAGCGGCCCGGTGATTGCGCGTAACTGACGCCGCGCCAGATACAACGCCACCCAGGCGCTCACCGCCGTGCACAGGACAATTCCCGCCAGGCCGCTGAGCAAAAACCGCAAAAGACTGCCGCCATGCCCCGACAGTAGAACTGCGCCTATATTCTGGCCCTGATGGATGATGGGCAGGCTGATGGGCTTTTCCAGGAAGGTTTTGGCGATGTGCCTTTCCAACTCCGACAACAAGCCTGTTTCCGGCCGCTGCCAGCGAGCCAGCAGACGCCCGTGCTCGTTGAACACCTCGGCATCGGCGACTTCTTCGGTGGAGGCAATCACAGCCAGCGCCTCAGTCGCCGCCACTGAGTCATCGAACACCACGGCCGCTTCAACGGTATAGCTGATCGAACGGGCGATCAGGTGCAGGTTGTGATCGGCATAGACTCGCAGCGCAAGTACACCGAGCAACGTCAGGGAGACACTGGCCATGGTGATCGCCACCAACGCGACAATCAGGTGACCGCGACCGATGACCGAGCCCAGTGTGGGACGAATCCGTGCCGTGGGCAGACTCATGGTGCTGCTGGCCTGCGACGTGAAAGCTGCAAAACGCTGGGGTGAATGCGCACGCCACTGCGCGCCACCGAATCCAGGTTGACCTCGAACGAGACCTGTTCGTCAGCGACCCGCAGACAGAACAGGCTGCCGACGGTGCACTGATCGCCGCCCTCACTGATGCTCAACACAGGTTTGCCGATCAAGGACGCAAACAGACGGGTGCGCTCGTCAAGGGTCAATCTGCCGATGTAGATCGCGTTACAATCCGTGGCGATGCTGGGGTGATCGGCCAGCACCCGCTGCACAGTCACGGGCCGGCCAGTGGCCTGCGTCGTACCCTTGACCAGATCGTCGGTGTATTGAGTCGGCCCGACAATGCACAACTGCAATTGCGCCGGCTCCACGGGCCAGCGGGCGTAGCTGAGAATTCCCAACACAACCTGGGTGACGGATTCGGCCCGCTGTTCAGCCCGGGTCGTGGTGGCCTGCTCCTGGCCGATAACCACAGGCGCCAGTAAGCACAGAAGGCTGGCGAGCAAATATTGCCTCCAGCCCTTGCGGCGCACTGTCTCCTGAACAGCCACACTCATGGAAAGTCTCTTGGTCGATGCAATAAGTGCCGGAAAGATAGCACAGTGCCAAAAAGCCAGCGAGGCAGCGTTCTGCGACGCTTGCGATATCCGCCGGCAGAACAGCTGCCCAGGACATTGACCGTGAAAGTCGGTCGCTCAGACAGTTCCTTCCAGCTCCAGCATCAACCCACTCAAGCGCTTGACCTTGCGCCGAACCGCCTCTTCAAAGACTCCCGCTCGCGGCTCTATCAGGCTGAACCACTGCTTGCCCCGAGTAATGGCGGTGTACACCAACTCTTTAGTCAGCACGGGGTTCAGCGCATCCGGAAGAATCAAAGCCGTATGGGCGAACTCCGACCCCTGGGATTTGTGCACCGTCATGGCAAAGACAGTTTCTACATCATTCAGGCGACTGGGCAGGACGAAACGCACACCGCCCTGGCCATCGTTACGAGGGAACGCGACCCGCAGAACCTGCTTGCCCGCGTCCGGCCCATCTCGTTCGGGCAGCTTGAGCGCGATACCGATATCGCCATTCATCAAGCCCAACCCGTAGTCGTTGCGGGTCATCAGAACCGGGCGCCCTTCGTACCATTGGTGATCGCTGTCGATAAGCTGGGCCTTGAGCAGTGCGGCGGTGATGCGCTGGTTCAACCCCTCGACGCCCCACGGGCCTTTGCGTACGGCACAAAGCAGCTGGAACTCGTCGAAAGCCGACAGGACCTCTCGAGCCCAATCTGTCCAGCAGCCGTCCTCAAGCGGTCGGGAAATGGCCGGGCGGCGCTGACGCAACAGGCTCAAGTAATGCCGATAACCCTTCGGCCCGTCTGCCTTGCCGTCGAGTAACAAGCGCTCCAGCGCTCCATCGTGTTCGCCCCTCAGCGCCAGGGAAAACAGGTCGGTGAATTCGCCTTCGAGCAGCAGTTGACGGGCCTGTTCCGATTGTTGCTGGTTAACCCGACGCGCCAGTTGACCGATCCCACTGCCCTCACCGAAGCGCCGCGAATGCCTGAGCATGACCACTTGCTGGGCCAGGGCATGAGTACCATCGAGGTCCTGCCGCAGATCACTGGCCGCCAGGTTTTCGCCGCTGACCGACTCCAGCCAGGCCAGGGTCCGGGGGCTGTACCACCCCTCCTCGGCGTCCCGACACAAGTCCCCCAGTACCGCACCAGCCTCAACAGAAGCCAATTGGTCCTTGTCGCCCAGCAATACCAGTCGCGCATGAGTCGGCAGCGCATCCAGTAGATTGGCCATCATCTCCAGATCGATCATGGAAGCTTCATCGATCACCAACACATCCAGTGGCAAGCGATTGCCCCCATGATGGCGAAAATGTCGGGTACCAGGCCGACTGCCCAACAAACGATGGACCGTGGTCACATCGCAGGGAATGCGTTCACGCACGGCGTCAACCACATCGAGGGTGCGGACCTGCTGGCTGATAGACTCGGTCAAACGTGCCGCCGCCTTGCCTGTGGGCGCGGCCAGGCGGATCCGCAGCGGTTTGCCTGCCTCGACAGCGGGCGCTTGAAGCAAGGCGAGCAAGCGCACAACCGTGGTGGTCTTGCCGGTACCCGGACCGCCGGTGATGATACTGAAGGCTCCCCGGGTCGCCAGCGCACAGGCCAGTTTTTGCCAATCGATCGGGCCAGCGGCTTTGGCCGGCCCGAACAATCCGCTCAAACGCTCGCGAAGATCACCAGGTGCGGCTTCATGTTCGGCAAGCCGTTGCCGCAACGCCTCATCGATCCGCCGCTCATAAGCCCAATAACGACGCAGATAAAGACGCTTACCTGATAACACCAAAGGACGCTGCCGCGCCTCTTCATGCTCATCGACGGCCAAGGCCACCAGCGCACTGGAGGCGAGGACCTTGCACCAGTGAGCCCCATCGAGGGTCCGTAGTATTTGCGAGGGCAACAGCTCCACGCCGGTTTGCGAGTCGCCTTCAGGCGGCAGTGACAGGGCGAAATCCGGCTCCTTGAGCGTTTCGAACAAATCCAGGCAGACATGCCCGTGTCCCAACTGATGGCTGGTGAGCGCCGCAGCAAGCAGCACCAATGGATCATCTTCAGGCGCGAGTTCATGGAGGAAGGCGACGAACGCCTTGTCCAGGGCGCGCAGCCATCCTCGTTCGACCCAGCGGGTGAGCAACAGCAGCAAGTCATCCGCACGGCTCAGCGGAGCCAGATCCATCAGGCTCTCGTCATCAGACGGCTTGGGTAACAGATCGGCAAAAGAACGTTTCATAGCAGCTCCCCCTGTTCCCATGCCGGTTCAGCCTTTGGCTCGCACCTCCCCTGGAACATGCGGTCCAGGTGCTCGATCAGCGCCCGTGGAGGCTTGGTGAAGTAAACGCCCTGACTGGCTGAGCGGGTACCGCGCAGGAACAGATACAACGCCCCACCGACATGCCGGTCGTAGTCATAGCCAGGCAGGCGCGCCTTGAGCTGACGGTGCAAGGCCAACAGGTACAACACGTATTGCAGGTCGTAGCGATTGTCGAGGATTGACTGTTCCATGGCCTGCGCGGTGTAGGCCATGTCATCGACACCCAGCCAGTTGGACTTGTAATCGGCCACGTAATATCGGCCATCGTGCTCGAACGTCAAATCGATGAAACCCTTGAACATCCCGTTGAGCAACACCGGCTCAGCGGCCACGCGAGCGACACCGCCATGGGTGAATTGGCAAACCAGTTGGTCGAGCTTGAGCACATCGACCTTGTGGCTGGCAAACCAGAATTCCATTTCGACCTGGAACTGGGACAGGTTTTCGAGCACCACCGGCGCCTGACCGTCCCCTATGTGCATAGGCAGTTTGATCAGGTGTTGCAGCCAGTCACCCAGGGTAGCGATCCAGCCTTTCCAACCTCGACGATTGCAGCGCCGGGCTATGGCATCCTCGATGGCGCTTGGCGTCGCTTCAAATCCTTCGCCAGCAGCCCATTCCAGTAGACCATGAAGAAAAGTGCCCGGTCCGGGACCGCGAGGGAAGCGATGAATATCGCCACCCACGGCAACAATTTCCCTTGGGGCATCGGGGTCAAGCCGCTCATCGTCGAACAGCTTCTGAGCTTGCGGGTTCTCCGGTGCATCATTGCTGGCCGCACTCAGGCTTTCCCCGATACGCAAAGCGCTGTAGGAGGCGATCCACCAGTTTTCGCTGGCTTTGCGTACGGGAATCAAAGGTTCAAGCAATACCGCTTCGTTGCGTGGCGGCCGGTAATGCTCATCGGTGGCCTGGGGCATCTCCTGATAGCTGATCACTGCGCTGCCTTGTTGCAGGTCCTCCAGCCAGCGCCTCAACTCCACCGACTCGACCAACGGCATACCACCGCCCAACAGATAGCCCAATGCGGACAAGTGCAAGATCGAACTATTGCTGTTGCCCCGTTTAAGATCAGCCACACCCAACCAGCACGCATGTTGTGCGCGGGTCAGGGCCACGTAGAGCAACCGCAGATCCTCGGCCAGACGCTCGTCATCGGCCTTGGCAATCAACTCGGCGGTAGGCTTGAGACTAATCTGTGCCTTACAGGCTTCATCGTGGTAATGCAAAGGCAACCGACTGCCATCCACCGGTTTCGTTGAACAGATGAAGGGCAAGAAGACCAGTGGATATTCAAGTCCCTTGGACTTGTGAATCGTGACCACCTTGACCAGTTGCTCATCGCTTTCCAGGCGCAGGATCTGTTCTTCGCCAGCCTGTCCGGACAGCGCCAGGTGCTCGGACAGATGCCGAATCAAAGCTTGCTCGCCATCCAGCTCGCCGGCGGCCTGTTGCAACAGCTCGCAAAGATGCAGCAAATTGGTCAGCACCCGCTCGCCGTCGCTGCGCGTCATCAAGGCTTGAGGTAGCTCGAAATCATGTAGCAGGCGACGCAACATGGGCAACACGCCCTGGGTACGCCAGACCGTACGATAGCCTCGGAACTGCATGACCCGACGCTCCCAGGCCAGCTCATCCTGATTGAGACGTTCCAGCTCCGTCAGCGCAAGATTCAGTGTGATGCTGGCCAGCGCTGCCCGCAGTGGCCGCTCGACATCCGGCTCGGCGCAGGCCCTGAGCCAGATCAGCAGGTCCCGCGCTTCCTGGGAAGCGAAGACCGAGTCTTTATCGGACAGGTAGACACTGCGCACTCCCCGTACGGACAGCTCGTCGCGCACTGCCTGAGCTTCTTTACCGTCACGCACCAGGATGGCGATATCCGCCGGGCGTAATCCCTGGAGCGTCTTTTCATCGACCGTAAAGCCATCGCGCCCCGATTGGCCGCCATTGAGCAATGCCGTGATCTCACTGGCACAAGCCGCCGCCATGTGCTTGCGATACACCGCCCCGGAAAGCGGCTGATCAGAAGACAGGTGCCAGATATTCAGTGCGGCAACGGGTAGCCCGTCGACCTGCAAGGACTCCTTGCGCCCTTGGGACTCAACGGGCAGGAACGGCACCGGGTTCTTGCCCGACGGTTCACGAAACAGAAAAGCACCGCGCCCTTCAGCGCGGGATTCGGCATTCTGGAAAATATGGTTCACCGCACTGACCATGGCGTGGCTGGAACGGAAGTTTGTTCCCAGCGTATGCAGCCTGCCGGCGGTGGCTTCGCGGGCGCGCAGGTAGGTATAGATGTCAGCGCCGCGAAAAGCGTAAATGGCCTGCTTCGGGTCACCGATCAGGAACAACCCGGTGTCGGGGTTGCTTTCTGCGATGTGGTAGATGCTTTCGAAGATGCGATATTGAATCGGGTCGGTGTCCTGGAACTCATCGATCAGCGCCACCGGAAACTGTTCGCGGATCAAACTTGCCAGACGTGGTCCACCTTCGGCTTGAAGGGCTGCGTCCAGACGCAGCAGCATATCGTCGAAACCCATCTCCGCACGGCGCCGTTTCTCCGCCTCAAAACGTGCCCCAACCCATTGCGCGGCATGTTGCAGCACCGCGGCATCGGGGGTGGGCAAGGCTTCCAGGTTGGCCTTGAGACCGGACATGGCGTCCAGCCCGGGATGACTGGGCACTTCGCCTTTCCAGGCCTCGGCCATGCCCTCGGGGGTCAGGCGTGTGAAGCCGCTGCCGATGTCCAACAGTTCAAGGCTTTCGTCCTCCACCCAGGCATTGATTTTCTGAAACCACGGCTCGAAGTAGCGGGCCTGCATCTTGCGCCCGTCGACACTTTTGTTGGCAACGCCTTGCTGGCAGATCTCCAGCAACTCCACGGCCCATTGCCGCCACGGCGCCTTGAGATCGAGCAAGGCGGCGCTGCGCTCCTGAAGCGATGCGGCGATCAGTTCGGCCGGTTCAAGCCCCTCAGCAGCATCGCGTTCGCTGGAAAACAGGCCTCTGACTCGCGGCAGCAGCGCAGCGGGCCCGCCCCAATGTGTCCGCACCCAATTCAGCGCCTCACCTTGCATCGAGTAGCAGAACAGCCGCCAATAGTCGCGGAGCACTTCGCCAAGCAAGTCGCTGTGATCGGTTTCCAAGGTCTGTGTAAACAGGCTACCACTGTCAAAAGCATGTTCACGCAGCATGCGCTGACACCAGCTATGGATGGTCGACACTGCTGCTTCATCCATCCATTGCGCAGCGATGTCCAAACGGTTCGCACAGCCAGGCCACTGCGTTGCATCGAACTCATCCCGCAACTCGGCGATCAGCGAATCCGGGGCGGCAATTTCATCACGAAAGAAACGCGCCGCCTCAGCCAGACGCGTGCGGATACGCTCACGCAACTCCTTGGTAGCAGCGTCCGTAAAGGTCACCACCAGGATCTGCGGAGGAAGCAGTTCGCGACCAAAGCCGGTGGCCGGGCCGCCATGCCCCAGTACCAGACGCAGGTACAACGCCGAAATGGTAAAGGTCTTGCCGGTACCGGCGCTGGCCTCGATCAATTGACTGCCACGTAGCGGGAAGGCCAGGGCGAGTGGAGGCTGGCGATTCATGCGCTTACCTCCTCGCCGGCCAATGAACGCCATGGTGCTTCGAGCAGTGGCCGGTAAAGTGCATCGCACCAGTCGGAGAATGTCTCGTCGGCCGTCAAGGCATCGAAGTCTGCAAACTGCCGGGCCAACGCCGGACTTTCCCGCCGCTCGCCTTCAGAGTTCTGCCCATCGCCTTCGTAAGCTTTTCGAGCAGCCGCATCGGCTTTGGCAGGATCACTCTGGCCGAGCCAGGCGAAGGCGGTCTTCACCGCGACGGGAAGCGGCTGACGCATACCCGCCTGCCAGGCTTGCAATAGATCACCGAGCAACCGTCGTGCCACGGGCTCCTCAAAAGGAGCCAGCAGCAAGCTATCATCACTGGCCACCAGTGCCGTCGTCATCGAAAAGCCGTTAGCGCACGCTACAAGATGATTGACCCAAGGACGAATCAGACGATGCCATTTACGGGTCTTGGGGGAGCCAATACCGTTGGGTATGGCGCTGATGGTGAGAACCGCTCCATCAGCACGCTGATGCAGGCCACTAAGCCAGCCCTCGACGCTCACGCCATGCAATTGCAAGCTGACAGGCAAGGCACTGGTCAGCGGTGTGGGCCATAACGCCAGAAGCTGCTGGTAACGCTGGAGCAAATCAGGCAAAGGCTCGATCAGTTCACGTTGCATGCATTCACCGAAACCGGCCATCGGTAACAGGCCGCTGTTCTGCAGTCTTTTGGCATGAGTGGCCAGTGCCAGATCCGGTTGATCGAGGCGAACCAGGGCGGCCTCCAGCAAGCTGTCGCTCAGGCTGTAGCGTTGCAGTGCATCGAGAACGAAGGGTTCGTCATCTGCCAAAGGGGCCTCGATGGCCTCGAAGAATATTTTGAGTCGTTGACTGAAGAAGTGCCGGACGGGATTGCGCAGGAAGTCCTGCAGTTGCCCAAGGCCCAAGGGTTCTTCCTGAACATAGGGATCCAGCACCTGGCTTTGGGCGGCGTGTTCGTGGGCACCATGAAGCATTCGCCATTCGCTGGCGTAACTGAACAACGCGCTGCCTTGATGAAAATAACGAGCACTGAACGGTTGCAAAGGATGGTCCTGGGTCAGCGCCTCAAGCAGATCCTTGCTGTCATCTGCCAACCGCCACCCACTGGCAAGATGATCCCGCAGTTGGCCGACCAATACTGATGCAGGACGGTCACTGTTGTCGCGGATGCTGCGTCCGACCCAACTGATATAGAGCTTTTCCCGGGCAGAGAGCAGCGCCTCCAATAACAGATATCGATCATCTTCGCGTCGGGAACGATCCCCAGGGCGATAGTCGCTGCCCATGAGATCGAAATCCAGGGGCGGTTGCGCTCGCGGATAATCACCGTCGTTCATTCCCAGCAGACACACCAGCTTGAAGGGGATGGCGCGCATCGGCATCAAGGTGCAGAAGTTGACCGCACCGGCCAGGAAGCGCTGGGACAGTCGGCCCTGATCCAACCCTGCCAACCAAGCCTCACGGACAACAGTCAGGGGCAACTCATCATGCAGGGCAACTGACTCACAGGTCTCCAGCCAGGTTTCACGCAAGTCTTCGAGTTGGGCCAGCAGATAGTCGTCATGTTCGTTGCTCGCCTGGAAAAACAGTTGCATCAGATCCTGCAGACGCGAGCCCCATTCTTGCGGTGATGCGGGGAGGCTGAGTTCCTGATGAGCCACTTCCAAAGCATCCAGCAAGGCAACCAGAGGACCGATCAACGCCGCATCCAGGCCCCCAATTTCATCATAGGGTTCGATGCCGTCGTAGGCGCCCGCGCCGCCGACGGCATAGCCCAGCAGCATGCGCCGAAGACCGAAACGCCAGCTGTTCTGCTCGAGCTCCGCGGGCAATCCTAATCCGGCACGATGTTCGGCATTCATGCCCCAGCGGATACCGGCACCCTCGATCCAGCGGTGCAGCGTAGGCAAGTCAGCTTCATCGATACCGAACCGCTCACGCAACGCCGGAACATCGAGCAGATCGAGGATTTCGCTGACCGGAAAGCGGCTATCCGGCAGCTTGAGCAAGTGTTCGACAGCGATCAATAACGGATCACGTCCACGCTGGCCCTGATCAGTGAGGGTGAAAGGAATGAAACGGGGATCAGTTCTCTCAAGCTGACCGAACACAGCACGTATATGCGGTGCGTAGCTGTCGATGTCCGGGACCATGACGATGATATCCCGGGGGCGCAGGCTCGGATCCGCACTGAAGCGGGCCAGCAGTTGATCGTGGAGGATTTCAACCTCACGCTGAGCACTGTGGGCGATATGGAAACGGATAGACCCGTCCTGCTCCGTATCGACCGCAGGCCACTGCTCCCGGGTTTCGTTCAGCGGGCGCAGCTCGAGAATGTCATCCTGCAGCTGACTGAGAAGGGTCGTGGGATTGCCCTCGCTGAACAGGTCGATCCGTCCATCGCGAAATACCGAGCGATAACTGTTGGGGTCGTCGTAGCTGTCGAGCAGGTTGATATAGTCACGCCCCTGCTTGCCCCACGCTGCCAATAATGGATGAGCGTGCTGATGCAAGGTCTGCGGGTCGAGGACGACAGGCATTCCGGCCTTGCGGGCCTGGCGCTTGTATTGGTGACGTAGCAGGTCCTTGTCGGCCACGATGTCCGCCCAATGGTGGCGACATGGGTTATGGACGCACAGCAGAACCTGGCTAAACCGGGACAGACCGGCAAGTGCTTCCAGGGCTTGGGCCGGCAGAGAAGAAATGCCGAACACAATCACCCGCGCGGGCAGGTTCCTGGGAGCCACTTCCAAACTGTTGATGCGCTCGATGTACCGTTGATGAACTCCGGCACGGCTTTGGGCCATGCCTTGCTCGCCCACATCCACCAGAAGGGCGCGCCACAGTTCGGCCTGCCAACAGTTTTCTGGCGCGAGCGGCTTGATTTCGCCCCGGACGCTTCTTGTCTGATGCCGCCCCTCCGCCCAGTCCTCCAGCCAATCAGCCCGGTACACCTGGTATTGGTCAAACAGATCGGCAAGGCGCTCGGATAACTGATAACGCTTGCGTAAGTCGGTGTCGTGGGTAAGAAAACGCCGCAGGGGTTCGAAATGGGGCTGCTCGATCAACTGCGGCAGAAGGCGCATCAGCCGCCATGTGAGGGGAGCCTTATCAAGCAACGACTTGGCCGGGATTTCGTCACGCCCCAGAACCGTTCGATAGAGTTGCCACATGAAGCTGCCGGGCAATTGCACATCAATGGCGGCGGCAATACCGCAGCCACCGGTATCGTCGTCTTGCGGATCCTCAGCCAATGCCAGCTTCAACCACTGGGCGATGCCGTTGCTTTGAACCAGCGCGATTTCATTTTCAAGAGGCCCCAGCGGATAGCGACGCATCAAGCTGATCACCAGGCTGCGCAACTCATCCAGGCGATTCCCGTGGACCACCATGAAAGCAGGGCTTAAGGACGTCGCGTCCGGCATAAAGGCATCCTTGAAAATGCAAAAGCTAGGGCCGAACCTTAGCACTGTCGGGGGGCTGTGACAGCCGGGAGCTGTCCGTGCTTGTCGTAAGAACTTTCCTGCGGGCAAAACAAAACCCCTACCTGCGTCAGCAGATAGGGGTTTCGGAATTTAATCTTGACGATGACCTACTCTCACATGGGGAAACCCCACACTACCATCGGCGATGCATCGTTTCACTGCTGAGTTCGGGATGGGATCAGGTGGTTCCAATGCTCTATGGTCGTCAAGAAATTCGGTAGCCGGTGCGTGCCTTGCGGTCACGTTCCAGCGAATGGGTATGCGATAGGTTTGTGTGTTGTGCGAACTTTCGGTTCATAGCGTCTTCACACACCGCAATCTGGTGCCCTTTATGTATCGGGTCAGCAAATTGCTTGGGTGTTATATGGTCAAGCCTCACGGGCAATT
>NZ_FOPO01000004.1:241009-477099 GCF_900113505.1 Pseudomonas sp. NFACC45 | reverse complement strand
GTGGACCCGCAACCCTATGTATCTCGGCATGGCGCTTATCTATGCTGGCCTTGCGATCAGCTTCGACGGGCCGATCGCCTTCGCCTTGCTCCCGTAATAGCCTGAAACCAGCACTACTGTCTGTGCTGGATTTGTGTCGATTGGAGGTGGGTCAGTGTTGCGTTAGCACATGAATCAATCGGTGCCGGCATCAACAACCCCTATCAAAAGCCCGGTGGTCACCTCAAGCCATTGCTTGATCAGCCGCCATACCTACGGCAATTCGGCGCATCGTCTGCATGGAGACGCGTGCGAAATAAGACAGACGATGACTGGGGGGCTCTCTTACGACTGCACGACCTGACAACCATGAGCAAGATGGCCGTTTGGATCTCCTGCAGTTATCCTCGCCCGACGTTGACGCGGGCACATCCCTACCGATGTGCGATACGCACCAATCCCTGGTCATGCAACGCGCCGAACTCGCTACTGCTCAACCCCAGCACGTCCATCAACACCGCCTCGGTATCAGCCCCCAATTGCGGTGCCGGCTGCGGCGTGCGGTAGTGGCCGTTGAAACGCAGGGGCATGCCGGGGGTGAGTATTTGGCCGATGCCGGGTTGCTCCAGTATTTTGAACAAGGGGTTTTGCTCGGAGCAGGACGGGTCTTCTTCGAGCAGGGTGCTGATGCTCTGATAGTGGCTCCAGCACACGCCGCTATCTTCAAAGAGGGCGGTTATCTCTTCCAGGGTGCGCTCCGCCACCCAGGGGCTGACCAATGAGGCCAAGGCCTCACGGGCGTGGAAACGCTCACCTTCGCGATTTAGATCGACCTGTAGGTGTCGACCCAAGGCCTCCACCTGTTCGGTGATAGCTGTGACCTCGCAGAGGCTGCGCCACTGTTTGAGGGTCAGACCAACCACCATAATGCGCTGCCCATCACGGGTCACGAAGTCGCGGCCAAAGGCGCCGAACAAGTCATTGCCGTGGCGTTGCCGTTGTACGCCGCGCTGGGCTTCGGCAAGAAAGCCCAAATGGCCCATCACTGCCAACGCCACATCTTCCAATGCCAGCTTCACCTGTTGACCAATGCCCTGCCGGCTGCGCTGACGCTCAGCGGCAAGTAGCCCAACGGCCGCCATTTGCCCAGTGATCAAATCCCAGGCTGGTAGCACATGGTTGACCGCGCCATCGATGTCTTGCGGGCCGGTGAGATAGGGCAAACCAATGCGCGGATTAATCGTGTAATCAACCGCCGAGCCGCCATGGCGATCGCCCTGAATGGTCAACTGAATCAGGTCCGCGCGCTGGGCACGCAGGGTGTCATAATCTAACCAGCCTCGGGGTGGAAAATTGGTCAGCAGCATGCCGGCGTCTAAGCCCGGCGCGGTGATCAGCGCCTGGGCCAGTTCACGGCCCTGGGGCTTGTTGATATCAATGGCCACCGAACGTTTGCCTTTATTGAGCCCGGCCCAGAACAAGCTGGTGTTGTCGTCGGTGACCGGCCAGCGGCGATAGTCCAGGCCGCCGTCGAGACCGTCGACGCGGATCACATCGGCCCCCATCTGCGCCAGGGTCATGCCACCTAGCGGAGCGGCGACAAAGGCCGATACCTCAATTACGCGCATGCCCTTGAGAATTGCCTCGCTCATCAGGCGACCTCAGCTTTCAGTGCGGCTTCCAGCAGGCTGCGGCCAATGACTTTCAACGCCAGGGTTTCTTCGGCGCCCTCAAAAATTGACAGTACCCGCGCGTCGACAAAGTAGCGGCTCACCGCCACTTCCTCTGCATAGCCCATGCCCCCGTGAATCTGCAGGGATTCGCGCGTCACCATTTCCGCGCTGCGGCAGGCAAACAACTTCACCAGGCTTGCTTCCATTCGGCCCTCGCCCTGAGCCAGCATACGTCCCACCGAATAGGTGAGATAACGGCTGGCGACATAACGTGCAGCCATTTTTGTCAGCTTGGCGCCGGTCAGCGGATAATCCGCCAGTGGGGCACCGAACACCTTGCGCTCCGTCGCATATTGCAGCCCCGCCAATAGAGCCGCCCGCATCACGCCGCTGGCCCGTCCGGCCGTTTGCATACGCCCGCCTGTCATCCCCGCCATGGTGTAGTAGAAACCTCTGCCCAGGCCCTGAGTCTCGCCAATCACATTGCCGTCGGGAACAAAGAAGTCCTCGAACGACAGATCAAACGAATGCATGCCACGGTAGCCGATGGTAGGAATTGCCCGCCCGGTAAGGCGCCCTCCCCCGGGTTGACGAAAATCAAAGTCATGGCCGTCGTAACTAGGCTTCTCCGCCAGCAATAAACTAAGGCCGCGGTGCCCCAGTTTTTTGTCGGGATGAGTACGGGCGACCACCATCAGCACCCCTGCCTTTCCGGCAAAGGTACACCAGGTTTTCGCTCCATTCAGGCGCCAGCCGCCCTCGCAGGGAGTTCCTCGCAGGGTCAGGTTGGCCACATCGGAACCATAATCAGGTTCGGTAATTGCAATCGCGCACAACGGCTCCCCCACAGCCAGTCGCGCAAGCCAGTGCTGCTTCTGGGACTCAGTGCCGCCGCTCAGTAGCGCTCTCGAGAGAATTTCCGGACGAGTGATCAGGCTGCCTGCTGCAGCCAGTGAAGCCTGAGACAGGGCCTCGGTGACCACAATCATGGTTAACGGATCCTCCTGATCGTCTGGAGCGCTGCCTCCGTACTGCTCAGGAATGGACAGCCCGAAGACGCCCATATCGCGCAAGGCTGTCAGCAAGCTGTCGGGGATGGTGAGATCTTCGCGATGAATGTGCTCGGCAAGTGGTGCGACGGTGTCAGCAGCGAAGCGGCGGAACTGATCCTCAATCATCGACAGTACGTCCCCCATCGCCACCTGACCGATCTGCTCCGGGCGTTCTACCATTAAACGCGCACTGTCATGCAGGGCAACACTCGATAAAACACTACGACGTAATGCACGCAGTTTAGGGTCGGCAGCGATGGCATGCAGGGCGCTATCAGCCAGATCCAGCTCAGCACAAATTGCCTCCAAGCGATTGCGAACCAAGGTGATGGCCTCTACAGCAAACACCAAAATCAGGCGTCGATCCACCGCGCTAGTACCGGCATCAATGGCCTGCAATGAACGCTCGGCGGCCAACAATTCAGCACTGGCCCAAGCGAGTTCGAAAGTCGGTACTTGCATCAGGTCCAGCAGGTCAGCATCCAGTTGCTGGCCCTTGGTGCAGCGTGAAGCCAAGGCACTGGTGGACTGCTCCAGTACGCCGCGCAACTGTAACAGCAGGCCCAGCAAATCGTTGGTAGCGGTAATTGGCAGCATAGGTCGAACTCCAAACGTTATTTAGCTGGCAGTCGTTGGCAGTGAATGGCAGACATGTGGCGGGTCAGCAGCTCTCGGGCACGGGCGACGATCGGCGCATCGATCATCTTGCCGCGGAAGGCAAAGGCTCCTCGCCCCTCGGCTTCGGCACAGGCATACTCAGCCAGCAGAGCGACGGAGTATTCAACCTCGGCATCGCTAGGAGAAAACACCTCGTTAAGCACTGCCACTTGCTCAGGGTGAATGCAGAAGGCGCCGATCATTCCCAGCTGCCGCCCCAGTACGAGGGCCTGACGAAAACGTGGGATGTCACTGAAGTCGGCAATCGAGCCTGGAAAACCAAAAGGCAGAATTCCTGCGCGGCGGCAGGCAAAGGCCACTTGCTGGTTGGGCCACAGTAACGTTTCCGGCACAGGTTCCATTCCCGCGGACACGGAAAAATCTTCCGGGCCCAGGCTCATGCCCATCAGCCGTGGCGAGGCCGTGGCAATTTCATCCAGTAAGGGCAACGCCGCTACGTCTTCGATCTGCGCGAGGATCAGCGTTTGTCCCGCGTCCATACCCCGCTCGGTTTCCAAACGGTCTAGTTGCAAGGCCACGTGGCGCACCACCTCAGCAGAGGCCACTTTGGGCAGCACCACGGCGCAAACGGGGGGGCTGACAATTGCCTGCAAATCCAACAGCCCGCCGCCATCGGGTGTATTGATACGCACCAATACATCCAGGCCACGGTTGGAGATGTTCTGTGCGGCGCTGCTGGCAGCGTCGCGAGCTTGTGTCTTTTGCCCGGGAGCAACACTGTCTTCGAGGTCTAGGATGCAGGCATCAGCGTTTCGTTCATGGGCTTTTTCAGTGAACTTGCCAATATGTGCGGGAACAAACAGCAGCGAGCGCCACATTGGGAATGCACGACTCATTGCGGCACCTCCACATCGACTGTGGCGATCATGGTGACAAAGCCATCCTGGTTCTGCGTCCACAGATCAACACGATCGCCACTGCGTTTGCTGCACAGCAATAAATGGTCAGTGTCGAACACCGGGCGCACAGCGCGAAAACCAAAACTGCTTACCCGTACCTCGGGCATTTGTATCGTCACCTGCTCGGCCAGTAAGGTCGCCAACAATGGGCCATGCACCACCAGCGCCGGATAATGCTCCTGCCGCGTGGCGTAGTCGCGATCGTAGTGAATGCGGTGACCGTTGAAGGTCAGCGCGCTGTAGCGAAAGAGCAGTACCGGGTCAGGTTGAAACGGCTGCTTAACATCCGCTTCATCTGGCGCTGGCTCGCCGGGCAGCGAGGGGCTGGGGCCGTAGGCCATTTCCCGGTAGACCAAGTGTTGTTTCTCCACGAGACAGCGTCGTCCCTGCTGGATGATCTGATGTTCCAGGCTGACAAACACCAGGGCCCCGGTTTTTCCCTCCTTCAGCTCAACAGAAGTGACCACCGAGCGCTGTTCGGCCAGTTCGCCGATGCGCAATGGTCGCTCACACATGAACTCACCCGACGCCCACATACGTCGAGGCAAGGGCACCGGTGGCAGGAAGCCTCCGGTTCTGCCATGGCCGTCAGCACCCAGGTTGGTACGCTGGGCGCAGTCATTGAAGTACAGCCATTGCCAGGTAGGTGGCAGCGTCTCGCCTTGCATAGGCACCTGTTCGCGATCCAGCGTAGCGCTCAGCGCCTGGACGGCGAACGGCGCCAACAGTTCTTCACGCACACGCTCGCGGCCTACCCAGCCACGCAAGTAGTCGATATCAATTTCAGTCATCGCGCGCTGTCTCTGCGGTGAGTAACGAGAGCCCCAATGCCGCGCGCCGGGCCAACCAGGGGCTGGGGCGGTAACGCGGGTCACCGCTGAGCTCATGCATGCGGGTAAGAATGTTCATCACCCGCTTGCCACCAATGGCATCGCCAAGGCTTAGCGGTCCTTGCGGGTAACCCAGACCAAGGCGCACCGCATCTTCGATGTCAGCGACACTGGCGATACCCCGTTGAACAATATCGGCAGCGATATTGACGATAGTCGTCAACACTCGCTGGACAACGAACCCGCAGCTGTCGTTGATCACCGTCACTGGTGTGTCTTGTGCGGCCAGCATCGCCCAGGCGGCATCGCGCACCTCTGGACGGGTGACGCTGCTGAGCATCAGGGTACGGTGGTTTTCCAGGCCAGGCAGCGGGTCCACGGCCACCGTTCGGGTGGGGTCGAGACCGTGCACGGCGCAGTAACGCGAAACGTCATCGCCCCAGAACTGCACCAGCGATATATCCGCCTCATCAGGTAGATGGTGCAGCATCATGCCGACCTCCAACACCAGACCTTGCAGGCGTTCGTAGTCGTCGGCAGCCGGGTCCACCCAGACCAACAACTCGTGGTTGAGCGCAGGAACAGGCCGAGCAGGTGCCACCTGTTTTTTGAGGTTGTCGCAGTAGCGATACCAGCCTTCACCCGTCTTGCGTCCATAGAGGCCAGCACCCAGGCGCGGCGCGACCAGAGGCGATGGGCGAAAACGCGGCTCTTGGTAAAACTGCTGGTAGATGGACTCCATCACCTTGCCGGACACATCCAGCCCGGTAAGGTCGAGCAGCTCAAATGGGCCCATGCGAAAGCCACCGGCTTCGCGCATCAATGTGTCGATGTCCTGCACCGAGGCCACCTGCTCCTCGAGGATGCGCAAGCCCTCGGTGTATAGCCCACGGCCGGCATGGTTAACCAGAAATCCCGGCTGGTCTTCGGCCACCACCGCGCGGTGACCCGCCCCCACTACCACTGATTGCAAGGCAGCGACAGTGGCGGGCGCAGTACGCACAGCGGCGATGACTTCGGCGACCTTCATCAAGGGTACCGGGTTGAAAAAGTGCAGTCCGGCCACGCGTTCGGGACAGCGGCAACCGGCAGCGATATCAGCGATCATTAGCGAAGACGTATTGCTGGCCAGAATCGCCGTATCACCCAGCACCGCTTCCAGGGCAAGGAACAACTCACGCTTGATACCGAGGTCCTCCACCACCGCTTCAATAGCCAAGTCGCAACCGGCCAAGTCTTCGATGTGTGTGCAGGCGGACATGCGCGCGATAATCGCGTCGCCTTGCTCGCGGCTGTAACGTTCTTTGCTAACAGCCCTGTCGATCAGGTCACGGACAAACTCGATGGCGCTCTGCGCGGCGCCCTCGGCAGCGTCATAACAACGCACCGAATGGCCGGCTTGGGCGAATAACTGAACGATTCCGCGGCCCATGGTGCCGGCGCCGATCACGGCGATACTGTGGATACTCATATTTAGTTTCCCGTGTAGCGCGGCGGGCGTTTATCAAGGAATGCACGCATGCCTTCGGTTTTGTCCTGCGTGTCGAACAGCAGTAGGAATTCGCGATGTTCCAAGGCCAGTGCAAGGTCCAGCGATTGATCGGCGCCCAGCGCCAGCACCCGTTTGATTGCTCGCAAGGCCTTGGGCGGCATGGTTGCCGTGGCTTGGGCGAGGACGATGGCGCGCGCCAAGGCGCTGCCCTCCGTCACCAACTCGCTGACCAAACCCAACTGGCTAGCGCGCTCGGCGCTGAGCAGTTCACCGGCCAACAGCATCAGGCTGGCCACTGGTTTACCCACGGCACGCAGTAAACGCTGAGTACCGCCAGCGCCGGGCATAATGCCCACCCTCGCTTCGGGCTGACCGAAGCGCGCCGAGTTGTCGGCGACCAGGATGTCGCACATCATCGCCAACTCGCAGCCCGCCCCCAGGGCAAAGCCGCTGACCGCCGCAATCAGCGGCTTCTGGCTTTTCGCCACAGGCGCCCAGTACTGGCCCAGGTCCAACTCCGCCACTTGTTGGGCGCCCTTGTCCACCAGTAGATTGAGATCGGCACCAGCGGCAAACACGCTATCACCGCCGGTAATCACGATCACCGCCACACCGTTGTCACGCTCCAGTTCCTGCATGGCGCTGGCGATGGCGACACGCATGCTGAGGTCCAGTGCATTGCGCTTTTCAACACGGTTCAGCCGCAAGATAGCCACCGCGCCATTGCGCTCTACCACCACCGGTGCGCTCATACCAGGTAGTCCACGGTGCTGGTGAACTGCGGCTCGCGCTTCTCTGCAAAAGCGGCAAAACCTTCGCGAAAATCGGCACCGAGCAACAGCACCGCCTGGTCGTCTTCCTCGCGCTGCAGCTCTTCGGCCAAGCTCGCCGACGGGTGATCCAGGCGATTTTTCATTCGAGAAAACGCGTCGCGCGGTAAACGACTCATCCTGCTCGCCAGGCTGACTGCTGAGTCCATCACATTTAGACCAACACATTCATCCGCCAAACCCGCGACGACGGCCTCCTCGGCGGATATGTTTTGGCCGTGGGTCAGCATGCGCTTTGCTTCGGCGACACCCACTCGGGCAGGTAGTGTTCGCAGCAATCCCCAATCGGGAGAGAGACCCAGCTTCAGAAAAGGGAACAGAAACCGTGTCTTGGTGCCGGCGAGCACAACGTCTCCCAGCAACGCCAGTCCAACTCCCGCTCCTGCACAGATGCCTTCTACTGCCGATATGACAGGCATCGGAAATTGCCCCAACAAACGGCAGAGCTGATGGATGTGCTGCATTCGCTCACGCGCACCGGACTCGTCCAGATCAGCCATGGTCGTAATGTCGCCACCAGCGGAAAACATCCCTCCAACACCTCCCAAGATAATGGCTCGACAAGCCGCCTGCTCACGCGCCTCAGTCAATGCATCGATGAGTGACTGGCGTACGTCATGGTTTATCGCATTGCGCTTCTCGGGACGGTTAATCAGCAACCGCCGGACGCCGGGTGCGGGATCATCAATCAGGATGGCCATCAGTCTTCTTCTCTACCAATGATGGAAATCGAGCAAACGTTCTGTGATGGCTGCCCGCCAAGGTTGTGAATCAACCCAGTACGCGGGTCTGGCAACTGCCGCGGACCGGCGCGCCCCTGTAGCTGCAAGTAGATTTCGTAGAGCATGCGGATCCCGCTGGCGCCAACCGGGTGACCGAAGCACTTGAGACCGCCGTCAATCTGACAAGGCACTCGGCCTTCGGCGTCGAAGGCGCCATCCAGTACGTCGCGCACCGCCATACCTGGCTCAGAGAGAAACAGATCCTCCATGGTCACCAACTCGGTGATGGAGAAGCAGTCGTGCACCTCAGTCAGACTGATCTGTTCGCGTGGCCGGGTGATGCCGGCTTCGGCGTAGGCTTTCCTGGCAGCAATGCGGGTGGTGTGCACATAGCTGCCATCCCAGCCATTGCCCTGCATTTCCCAGCCATTGGAGACTGCCACTTGCAGGGCCTTAAAGGTCACCAGATCGGTCTTGCCCATGGCCCTGGCAATGTCCGGGCGGGTGACGATCACTGCCGCTGCCCCATCGGAAACGCCACAGCAATCAAACAAGCCCAGGGGCTCAGCGATGATCGGCGCCTTCAGGCACTGCTCTTCAGTGATGATTTTGCGCAGGTGCGCCTTGGAGTTCTTGGCACCGTTGGCGTGGCTTTTGACCGACACATGGGCGATGGCCCGTTTAAGTAGCTGCGGGTCAACGTTAAAACGCGCCTGGTAAGCCGAGGCCAGTTGAGCGAAATTGGCCGGGGCCACGGCGCTGGGGTACCACTGCGGAATATAGGTACCGACTGTTGCTACCGGCAGGCCGCCGTAGCCGGTGTCTTTCAGCTTTTCCACGCCCAGGGCCAAGGCGATATCGCAGGCGCCAGAGGCCACCGCATACACCGCCGCGCGAATGGCTTCCGAACCGCCGGCGCAGAAATTTTCTACCCGAGTTACACCAATATTTGGCAACCGCAAGGCAATGCTCATCGGTGTACCGCCACGGCCGGTGCCCACATCTTCCATGTGGGTGGAAAACCAGGCGGCGTCGATTTGCTCCGGGGAGATGCCTGCATCAGCCATGGCCTCACTGTAAGCCTCGACCATCAAATCTTCCGGGCTGGCGTCCCAACGCTCGCCGAAGCGGCAGCAGCCCATGCCGAGAATCGCAACTTTGTCTTTGATACCAATGGGCATGACGAATTACTCCAACGGCGCTTGCGGCGCGGGGGTGTGAACGGGGGTGGCTTTCCAGAAGTAGCGCTTGAAACCGCGCAGGTCGTCGATGTCTTTGATGCGAAAGACCATCTCCACCTCGAGCGCGGTCTGCACTTCGCCCTTGGCGACGTCGGTGAATTCCATCAGGATGCGACCGCCCCCCTCGAAGTCGATTTGCCCGTAATGATGGGGCGGCGCCATATAGGACGACAGCGACTCGGCGGACCAGCTCAGCACCCGGCCAAGGCGGTCAGCCAGGGGATGGGCGTCCTGCGTATCCAGGGCGGCGGCATCGGGGGTGTAGGTCAGCCGTGAGGGTGGGAAATGCACGTCACCACTCACACGGCAACGCCCGGCCACCAGGCCGAGAATGGCGCGACGATGGCGATAGGCTGTGCTCAGCGCGGTCTTTTTGTCTTGCTCACCGCGCACACCGCGCTCCAGTTGCAACTGGCCCTTGTAGGTGAGAAAGCGCGTATAACTGAGCTCTTCACGGCCACGGGCCAGCCAGCCGGACACGCCACGGCGAGCGGTGAAGTGTTTGATTTCATCGGTCACCCGCAGTACCACGGCGCGAGCACCGCTGCCAAATTGGGCGAGCACGATCACCTGCCCCGGCTCGGCACTTTCCAGGACATTGGCCAGCAGCAACAGGCCATGGCCGACGCCAGTGTTACCCACTTCTGCCGCCAGGCCATCGACCACCGCTTCGGCAGGGATGCCACAGGCCTGGGCCAGTTGCGCATCCATCTTCGCCAGCGAGGTGGGGAAGATGAAATGTGCCACCGCTTCGGCGTCCACGCCGCTGTCGCTCAGGGCGCGTTTGATCACCTGGGGCATGCAGCGACTAACGCCTTCATCACGCACCCAACGCTCTTCGCCGAAATAATCGATCTCGCGGCCAGTGAGGCGGAAGTGGTCGATAAAGTCGACGCTCGACGCCGCCTGGCCGAGCACTTCTGCGATCACCTGTTCACGACCGAACAACAGCGCGGCAGCGCCATCACCGTAATCCAGCTCCTGCGCGCTGGCGGCGCGGGTGCGGCGGTTGTCGGCGGCTGTCAGCAACACAGTGCCTGGGGCGCTAGCGGCACTGGCCAAGGCTTGGGAAAAACCGGCCAGGGCCGCGCACTGCGAGCCGGTGACGTCACTGGCGCCAGTGTACTCACCCAGGTTTAGCGCTTCGGCAACCACTGCCGCGTTGAGGCGCTCGGCAAACGGCAGGGTGCACGAAGCGAGAATCACCTCGCGCACTCGGCCCTGCAGGTCCTGTCCGCCCAAGGCATCGCGTGCAGCCGCGACCGCCATGGTAATGCTGTCCTCATCCCAGTTGGCCATGGCGCGATGGCCACGGGCTTTGCCTTTCAGCTCGGGGGCGTACCAGGCATTGGCCGCTACCACGGCTTGCCGGCTCAAACGCAGGCGCGGGATATAGGCGCCGAATCCGGTGATACCGATGCTCACAATGCAGTCCTCATTTTAGGTTCCAGTGCTTGCGTAAAAACGTACCGATGCAAACGATGGCCTCGCGTGCTTCCGCCAGCTCGGCGGCGAACTGTTGGAAAACGTGGAACATTTGCGGCCATACCTGCAGCTCAACCGCAACCCCTGCTGCGCGGGCCTTGGCGGCAAACAGCGTGCTGTCGTCCAGACCGGTTTCGCGGTCGCCGACTTGGAGCAGCAACGGCGGCAAACCGGTCAGATCGCCATGCAGCGGCGAAGCCAAAGGGTCAAACGGATCGCCGTCCTTCCCCAGATACTGCGCGGCCAGGGCAACAATCATTGGGCGTTGGTGAATGGGGTCAGACTCGGCACGGGTCAGGTAGCTTTCGCCACTGGCGCTGAGGTCGGTCCAGGCCGACAGCAACACAGCGGCGGCCGGCAACGGGCGGCCTTTGTCGCGTAGGGCCAGCAAGGCCGCGGCGGCCAACCCACCACCCGCGGAATCCCCCGCGATGGCCAGTTGATCGGGTTCAAAACCCTGGGCCACCAACCAGTCGTAGACCGCAAGTACATCAAGCAGGGGTTCGGGAAAACCATGCTCAGGCAGCAGGCGATAATCGACACCCAGGATCCTGCAACCCGCGGCCACAGAAAGGCGCACCATCAGGTCATGGTGAGAGGTGAGCGAGCCCATTTTGAATCCGCCGCCATGCAGATAAATCAACACCTGCTGCTCGGCGACACCGGGCGTTTTGATCCAGCGCACCGGCACACCGTTGGCGCTGGCGTCTTGGGTTTCACACGTCAGCTTATCGGCCCAAAACAAGTCATCCCAATCGCGGCGCAGGGTTTCAATCGGCGTGTGCCGACGCCAGCGGCCGTACACGGTCTGGATGCGGGCAATTACCCGTTCCACCGCCTCGCTTTGAGCGCCCATCAGCAACCCATCCCGCCAGAGACACCAAGGGTTTCGCCGGTAATAAAACTGGCGTCACGACTGGCGAGAAACACCACGGCAGCCGCCACTTCATTCGGCTCGCCCAAGCGCCCCACCAGGGTGGAGGCCTCCATGGCCGCCAACAATTTTTCACCGCCACGGTCGAGGGCTTTGCGCAGCAAAGGCGTATCCACTGGTCCTGGCGCGACCACATTGACAGTGATGCCATAACGGGCATTTTCCCGGGCAATGGATTTACTGAAGGCGATCACACCGCCCTTGGCAGCGGCATACACGGCGCCACCTTTGGAGCCCTGACGGCCAGCCTCTGACCCGACATTAATGATTCGCCCGTAACCGGCCGCCTGCATCGCCGGTAGCGCGGCGTGGGTTGAGGCAAATACGCCTTCGAGGTTGACCGCCAACAAGTAGCGCCACTGCTCCACCGTGGTTTTGGTGAAGAAGTCATGCTGGTCATAGCCAGCGTTGTTAACCAAAATTTCGAATGGACCTAGCATGGTCACCACACGCTCTACTTCGAGCAGGTCGGTGACATCCAGGCGAACGGCCAGGCCGCCCACTTCATCGGCCAGCCGCTCGGCGCTGATCATATCCTGCGCGGCAATCACTACCTTGGCGCCCTCGGCTGCCAGACGCCGAACGATGGCTTCGCCAATACCTTTGGAACCGCCAGTGACAAAAGCCCGTTGACCGGTCAATGCACGCATGGTCATTGGCCCTCGAACTGCGCGGTGCGCTTTTCGATCACCGCCGCCAGCCCTTCACGCACATCACGGGTGCGGCACAGCTCGGCAACGGTACGGCTTTCTTCCGGCATCGCGGCATCGACGCCAAGACCAATGCCCGCCCACAGCAAACGTTTAGTCGCGGCCAAAGCCAGAGGAGCGGCCTCGGTCATCTGCTGGGCGTAGGCCATGGCGGTAGTCCGCAACTCAGCATCTGCGACGACTTGGTTGATCAAGCCCATTGCGAGCGCTTCCGGGGCTTTCACCACCGGGTTCATGAGCAACATTTCAGTGGCTTTGCGTGGTCCTACCAGGCGCGGCAAGGTCACCGACAAACCAGCGTCCGGCGCCATGGCCACGCGAGTGGCACCGGCAAGAAACTTGGCTGACTCACCCGCGATCACCACATCTGCCGCACACACCAGTCCCATGCCGCCGCCGCCCGCGGCAAAGCCCTGCACAGCGGCAATTACCGGCGCATCCAAATGGATCATGGCGCTGATGGCAGCCTGCAAATACACCGTGGCTTGACGGATGTACTCCGGTAAATCGTCACCCTTGCCGACAAAGGTATGCACATCGCCGCCGGCGCAGAAGTTAGCGCCGGCCCCGGTGAGCAACACCACGCGCACACGCCGTTCGCCATGACAGCACATTAGCGCCGCGATAAGGTCTTGCAGCGTGGGAATATCCAGACCATTGGCGGCGTCCGGGCGATTCAGGTGCAAGTGGGCAACGCCGCCATGCATGCTCAACAGCACGGCACCGGAGGTGATCAACAGTTCAGGCTGGCTCATCAAAGGGCACTCAAATCAGGAATGAAAGGGTGTAGAGGGCTTTGTCGGTGTTGACCAACACCACCTTTTTTGCGGGCCATGCGCAGGCCAACTGATTCGCGGCGCAACAGGTACTCGTTAGGGGCGCACCAGACTGTTTCGGCGCGCAGGTTGGACTCGAAGACCCTGGCGTTGGCCGTCACGCGAATTTCGTCGCCACTGGTTTCAACGCTTCGTACTTTAGGGATGGAGGACGCGCGTCCAATCGTCGTTTTGGACGAATTTCGTTCGAGCTATTGGTTAACCGACGTTTGCAGGTCGAGGCGGAATCGGAAGACCGCCCCATCCAGACCACGACAAAGCGCATTCCCTGTACGGAGACTTCAGCCTCGATGCTTTTGATCCTGGGGGATGGAGGCCTTAAGCGCGGTGGCAACTCGGCCCGTGACATACAGTTCGCCATGCAGGCGGGATTGAGGTGGCGCAGGGATGCCGGCAAGCCGCGAAATGCTGGATAGACACACCTCCAGGGCACGCGCTTCGGGCAATGCCTCGCCAGCGCAAACACCCTGCAACACGCAGAACATTGCCAAGCACGTGTTACGCAGGTCCTCAAACTGAAAAAAACCTCGCTGTTCACCTGTCCGCAGGATCGTTTCCAGCTCAGCGTCATACTGCGATCTCAGTTCGCTGACCTGCGCCCTACCCGCTTCATCAAGGCTACGAAAATCCAGCTGAACGATGCGGCTTTCAGCCCGCCTTGCGTAATGAAAGCTGACGTAGACACTCACAAAGCGTTGCAGCATCCGCACACTGTCCAAGCGCTTTGGGCGTTGTTCCAACCAGGTAGAAAGTAGGTCTTCCAAGAACTCGCAGTGCACATCCAAGAGCAGTTGACCTTTACTTTCGTAGTGGGTGTACACCGAACCGGAGCGCACCCCGAGCGCCGCCGCGAGCTGGCGCAACGACATGGCCTCGAAGCCTTTATCCGCCATCAGGCGCACAGCCTGCCTTTTGACTTCTTCCACCCTGCTCATATTTTTCACGCACTCTGCTGATTTCTGAGGGCGCTCAGAGTCTGCGCGAGGGGTATGGGTCAACTCGTCGGTTTCGACGGTTTTGCAGCGGTTGAAGAAAATTGTCCGACCGGGGGCATAATCGCTCAAGGACGGCGCTTACAAGCAATCCCCCATGGATTTCCAAAAGTGGATCGGCACGATGAAAAATTGCTAACTGATTCATTGAGTTAGCTCGTCGCTGCGCCAGCTCGCCGGCGGCGATGCAGGCCGGTGCCAGCGGGCGTTCGGAAGCCTCGAAAGTGATGACGATAAAAGCGATGGGCTGGCCGAGGCCCTATCTCGTCGGAAACGACGACAGGCAACC
Organism: Pseudomonas sp. NFACC45; assembly: GCF_900113505.1. Taxonomy (NCBI): domain Bacteria; kingdom Pseudomonadati; phylum Pseudomonadota; class Gammaproteobacteria; order Pseudomonadales; family Pseudomonadaceae; genus Pseudomonas; species Pseudomonas sp. NFACC45. Next base: position 462,457 of record NZ_FOPO01000004.1, on the reverse strand, counting down.
AGCCGTGAGGATTGAAAATAGCCAAAACAAAACCCGGCGGCGGATAACCGGGAACAACAAACTGGAGTGCTCCATGAATCAGAATGTTCTGTTCATTACCGGTGCCGGTAGTGGCCTCGGGCAACTCAGCGCCAAGCGCGCGCTGTCCGATGGCTGGGCTGTCGCGGCCATGGACGTCAACGCAGCCGGCCTCAACCAATTAGGCTCCTCACCCAAGCTGCTGAAATTGGTAGTTGACATCACCGACCCCACCGCTGTGGAAGCAGCGGTCGAGCGCTGCGAAACCGAGCTGGGCCCCATCACCCGACTGACCAACGCCGCCGCAATCATGCCGTTGGGACTGCTGATGGAACAGCCGCGCGAGGTCATTCAGAACATCATGGCGATCAACTTCGGCGGCATGGTCAATCTGTCCAAGGCCGCACTGCCGAAGATGATCGCCCGTGGCCGCGGGGAGTTCGTCAGCTACGCCTCCATGGCGGGTCATTGGCCGATCATCTACATGGGTGCCTACAACGCCGCCAAACATGCAGTCACCGCCTACACCGAAGTGCTGTTCCACGAGACCCGCAACAGCGGAGTGCGCATCGTCTGCGTGTGCCCACCCATCGTTGCCACGCCGCTACTGGATCAAGCCAAATCGACGGTATGGCCAAAGATCTTCGACGTCTTCCCGCCTATTACCGCCGAAGTGGTACTGAACAAGATTGAGCGTGTACTCAAGGGCAACAAATTGTGGGTGTTTCCCGGACCGATGACTGCCATGTCCTGGAGACTGCGGCGCTGGATGCCCAACATCCTGTGGTGGACTGTGCATCAGGTCGAAAAAATCTAAAGCTGTTGGGTGCGCTTCGCGCATCCGTCGGTCTGCGCTTGATAGCCCTGGTGCACACAGCCCCATGCATGGAGCGCGACCACCTTCACAGATTCGTCGGATGCGACGATACCGCCGCTCCCCGCTGTTTCCACAATAGCTGCCAGGCCGCTACGCATGGGCGTTGCGGACCTTTATTGAAACAGCGAAGGAGCACCATCGATGTCCGAAACCAATGCAGCAGAGTTTCCCACCCATAAGTTTGTCACCCATCGGCGCACCATCACCGAGACCGACATCGTCAATTTCGTCAACCTCACGGGCTTTCATGAGCCCTATTTCATCGACATGGAATACCTGAAGGCCAACATGTCCGGCGCCCACCAGAACCGCTTTGCCCCGGGGCCAATGATCATCTCCTACTCGATGGGTTTAGTCTCACCGATTCTGATGAAGGTTGTCGCCGACGTCCTCGAAGGCCATGCCGTGGGCAACTTTGCAGGCATGACTGGGCTGCAGGCACGCATTCATTCCGCCGCATTCCCTGGTGACACCTTGCACGTAGAAGGCGAAGCCAAGATCAAAGCCATCAGCAGTAGCGGCTTTACCATTCTCGACCTGCTGCACGTTACCAAAAACCAGCGTGGCGAAAAGGTCGTGGAATTCACCGAAACCGTACTGTTTCACAGACCCGGTACGACTGAGTAAACCCCACTTCCCCCCGCTCGCTCCCCCCTACCTCGTCAGCGCATCAAATTTTTTCGACATGGGTGGGTTGCCCGCGAGCGGCGGCAGAACCTTAGGTTACGGTCTGCCGTATCGACCTTGCCCTTCTGCCCTGACGGGCGATCTCGCTACGCGCATGCACCAGACTAGCTCGTGTCGATGCGCGTAAACGGACTTGCGCACCCATGCTGCATCGCCACAGCATAGGTGCAGGAAACGTCAGACAGATGCCCTCACACTCTCAGCACGGGTCGAATGGCCAGTCGCCTGAAGCCTTCCCATAGAATTGCCTTCCTCGGCAAAAGCCTTCGCCTGGGCTACATGAAAATGCCGGCCATTAAGTAAAAAGTGCGACAGCGCGGGAATCAGCACCAGCGCAGCCAGCATGTTCCAAAGGAACATAAACGCCAGCAGGATCCCCATATCGGCCTGGAATTTGATCGGGGACCATACCCAGGTGACTACGCCCACCGCCAAGGTGACGCCGACCAGGGCTACCATCTTGCCAGTAAATTGAATGGCCCGACGGTATGCCTGCTGCAGGGAGAGTCCCATACGCTGGCCTTCCAACTGGACGCTGAGCAGGTACAGGGCGTAGTCCACCCCGACGCCAACGCCGAGTGCAACCACTGGCAAGGTGGCAACCTTAAGGCCGATGTTCAACTGCACCATGAGCGCTTCGGCCAGCAGGGAAGTGAGCACCAGCGGTAGGAGGGCCACCACTACAGCACGCCAGCTGCGGAAGGTCATCAGGCACAGCAAGGCAACGGCGAAATAGACGGCCAGCAACATTTCCAACTGCACACTTTTCACAACGATGTTGGTCGCCGCCTCGATGCCCGCACTGCCGGCAGCCAGCAAGAACTGGCGGTCCTTCACAGTGTGTTGTTCCGCGAACTCGCTTGCCACCTTCAGCACAGCATCCAGCGTGGCGGCTTTATGGTCTGAAAGGTAGGCCAAAACAGGCATCAGTGAGCACTCGCTGTTGAGGAACTGGGAGTTCCACACCAAGGCATTATTGACCTGCGGCCAGAGAACCCCCTTATTGTCGCTGATCGTGAACCACTTCGGACTGCCTTCGAAACCACCAGAGGTGTAGGCTCGTACCGTATCGGCCAGCGAGGCGGTGGCCTGGACTCCAGGTACTTGGGACAGCTGCCGGGCAAGTCGGTCAGCCTCGGTGAGAGCCTCGTACGAGCCACACTGGTCTGCGGGCGTCTTTATCATGACTGCAAACACATCGCTGGAGACGCCGAACCTCGAAGTAATGAAGGCGTTATCGCGGTTGTAACGCGAGTCGGGACGTAGCTCAGGACTGCCGGCGTGCAGATCGCCCACCTGCAGTTTGCTGCGTTCTACCAACGCCAACGCCGTAAGGACCAGCGCCACGGCAATCGCCAGGACAGCCCAGCGGCGCTCGGTGAAACGGTCGAGGCTGTTCCAAACCCGATCAATGCCCAGCTTATGGATAGTCGTATCGTGCTCGATGATGTGTCGACGCGCCGCTTCCTGGCTGATACCGGTAAACGACAGCAGCACCGGCAGCAGGATCAAGTTGGTGACCACCAGCATGGCGAAACCGAGGCTAGCCGACAGTGCCAACTCGCGGATGATCGGAATATCCACCAATACCAGCACGGCAAAACCGACGCCATCGGCAATCAGCGCGATCAGCCCCGGCAGGAACAAGCGACGGAAGGTATAGCGGGCAGCGACCCAGGGGTGGGTACCACGGGCGATATCCTGAGCAATGCCGTTCATTTTCTGAAGGCCGTGGGATACGCCAATGGCAAATATCAGGAAGGGAATCAGGATGGTGAAAGCGTCCAGGACACCACCGAAGGCGATCACCAGCCCCTGCTGCCAAAGCACCGCAATAACCGAACAGAGCAGCACCAGGGCGGTGCTGCGAACACAGCGGGTGTGGAAGTAGATGATCAGCGCCGCCACCAGCGCGGCGACAATGAAGAACAGCATAACCTTGTAGATGCCATCGATCATGTCACCGGAGATTTTGGCGAATCCGGTGATGTAGATGCCGAGATCAGCCCCCTCGTACTTGACGCGAATGCGTTCGAGGGCCTCGGACAAGTCCTGGTAACTCAGCGGCTGGCCGTCCACGGTCGCCAGCAATGGAATCTCGATCATGCTGGAGTGATAGTCGGTGGAGATAAGGCTGCCCACCACCCCCGCACGGGCGATGTTCAAACGCAGTTGTTCGATAGTCTCGGGAGAACCATCGAAGTTGCCCGGCATCACAGGACCGCCGACAAACCCCTCCTCGGTGACCTCGGTCCAGCGCACCACAGGCGTCCAGATCGACTTGACCCAGGTCCTGTCTACGCCCGGGATACGGAAGAGTTCATCGTTCATCTGGCCGAGCATCTTCAAGTATTCGGCATCGAACACGTCGCCTTTGCGGTTCTCGACCACAAAGCGCACGGAGTCGCCGAGCCCGCGCAGCTGGTCGCGGTTGTCCAGAAAATTGCGAATGAAGGGATGACTGTGCGGCAGCATCTTGTCGAAGCTGGTGGTCACTGTCAGGTTACGTGCCTGCCAGGCTGAGAACAGCGTGGCGATGACGCAGAAGGCAATGATGAGCAGCCGATGGTTGAAGATCATGCGCTCGAAAAAGTTGCCGGAAAGCCGGTTGAATAGCGCGGGATCACGGATGACGCTCATCAGTCCCGCGCCTTCATGCTTGCTGTCGATCATCAGGTTCTTCTCATTGTTGTAGAGGCAGCGATCAGAGGTCTTCGACCCTGATCCCCAAGGCACCGACAAGCGCCAGGCGGCTTTCGCCCAGCAGAACGGCACCGTAGTAAGGCATCGGCTGGCTCAGACGCAGCGGCTTGAAAATCTGGGCTCCGTCGTCACTCAACAGCGCCTCTCCACTCTGCGCGACTACAAGTAGACGCTGCGCGCCGAGCGGCAGTACCCGCATCAGATTGCTGCCCAGTGGCAACGTGGTGCGACTCCAGCTTTGCCCCTGATCCGCGCTGCGGAAGAAGCTACCGCGCATCCCATAGGCATAGACCTCGCCCTCGGTCGCAGTAACGCCGAACAAGGTGCCGTTGTAGGGCGTATCTATCGAGACGAAATGCTCGCTCTGTGCATCGCGACGCCAGACATGGCCCTGCTCTCCAGACAGGTACAGCTGGCCATTGCGTCCCGTGACAGCGTAGAAGTGCCACTCCTGTGGGTTATTGGTCAGATGCATCTGCGGAAGCCAGCTACGCCCACCATCCTCGGTAGCGAAGATGCGATTGAAGGTGCCGACCACATAACCGTGAAGCTCGTCGGCAAAGTAAACGTCGAGAAATGGCTGGGTCTCATGATCGACCGCCAGCCGCTTCTCCTTCTCCAGGTAACCCGCTGCGTCCGCCACTCGAGCGGCGCTCGCGGTATAGAAATCGATGGCCAGCTGGCTGGCCTGCAGGCCATCGAGCTGTTTCTGCCAGGTGGCTCCAGCATCATCGCTATGCAGAATCACCCCACCGTGCCCTACGGCCCACCCTTGGGTCGCATTGGCAAAAGCAACAGCGACCAGATCCACACTTACCGGAACCTGCGCCTGACTCCAGCTGCGCCCTTGATCGTCGGAAAACAGGATGGCTCCACGCAGGCCAACGGCGATCAGACGCTCACCGGCGCGGGTAATCGCCAGCATCGGACCGGCAGCCATGCGCTCGCTATGCACGGCAGCGACCTGTAGCGGAGGCTCGAACGCGTGCACAAAGGGCGTCGCCAGAGACAAGCAGACAAATAGCAGACGCCCGAGAATCGAGCGAGGCAGAGGGGCAGAATAAAACAGTATTCCAGCAAGCATGACAAACCTCACTTCAGGGCTTTCGAAACGCACACCCATCAGGAACGACCGTCCGCGCACACAGGCGATCGCTCCTGGTAGTCGACTCGACCTGTCAGAACGTGGTCTTGAAGGTCAGAGATACCCAGTCACGATCCCAGTACTTACCCAGGGAGGAGTTATTCAGGCTGCCAGCACCGAGCTCATCGTCCGAATGCTTGGAGATGAAACCGTTGTACTTCAGATCAACGCTGTACTGGGCATAGATGTCCGCAGACACGCCCATGCTCCAGGTGCCCTGCCCTTCGTTGCTACCGAACATGACCGGCGAGTTACCGTGCAAACCGATATCGACAAACAATGGCATGGACAAATCGATTCCCGGCATTACCTGGTACCAGGTCGGCCGGAACATCAGAGACGCGCCTAGAGCATCGCGAGTCTGGCAGGCTATCTTGGTGGCGTTATGGTCGTCGGCGCAGTTGTAGCCTTTACCATTGTACGTCTGCGCGTTCTCGGTGACTTCGTCCAGATAGGAGTAGTTCAGCTCAGCGGTCAAGGAAGCAGCATCATAGAACGGCGTCTTACTGAAGTAGGCCACACCGTTGAAAACGCCGGACCACAGTTTGCCGCGTGGCACCCAAGTATCCGGGGCGGTACCTTCCGGCACAAAGTTAGAAAGCGGCGTAGTGGCCAGCACCGCATCCTCGCGGTAAGTAATGTCGGTCCCCCAGGAAATACCCCAGACCTGCTTGGACAGGCTCACGCCGTATAACTTCTCCCGCTTGTTCGAGGAGTAGTCGATACCCGCTCCCGCCGGAAAGGCACCCACACCGGGAATGACCACCATCTTGGTCAGCACCAGCTGTGGGAAGCGGTTGGTGTACTCGCGGTAATAGAAACCCAGGGTGCCATCGAGCCACTGCGGCGACCAGCGGGCCGAAACGCCCCAGTCGCCGTGTTTCTTGTCCGGCTCATCGGTGACCTCAAAGGGCAAGCCGAAGACGCTGCCCCCACTGCCCAAGCTCAGGCCATCGATCGCGCCAAAATAGGTACCTCCATTGGGGACCAGCATCGGCTTCCAGTCCAGGAGATACTGCGCGGCAACGGTCAGATCCGGCTGCAACTGGGCGATCATGGATATCTGGTTGAGCGGTTTGAACAGTTCCTTGGCCTCGGTGCCCGGCGTGGCGAGCGCCTTGCGGATATCCACCGGGCCCTGCTGGTAAGACACGCCGTTGACGAAGGAGAACAGCGATTCGCCCCAATACACGTTATGTTGGCCGGCCTTGAGGTTGACCGGCACGCTGCCCAGGTCGAAGCCGGTAAACACGAAGGCATCCAGGATCTCGCCAGAGGGGCCGTTGTTCCAGCGATCGGTGTAGCGGCTGTAGTTGTCGCCGTCACGTCCCGCACCGTTGCCAGCACCACTGGCATCGAGTGCACGGTCTCCCTCGACATCACCGTCATAGGCCTGATCGTACCAGCCACTGGCGCTCAGACGCGCACCGTGACGGTCTTTGTAAACGAAGTCCATCTCAGTGAGGATATCGACACGATTGGTGACCACGTCGCCGGCATCGGAGAACTTGCGGTCGGACTGGTAGGCCGTCACATCGCCCGCGCCCGCGTCGTTTCCACAAATATCTTTATCGCAGTCATTCACCCGAAAACCCACGTTGTAGCGCACGGTGTTATCCCAGCGCAGCGACATATCAGGATTGCCGAGATCGACCGTAACCGCATTTGCCGGCCCAGCCACACAAAAAACCATCATTGGCGCGACCAGCAGGTTGCCGCCCGCTGCCCGGTATCGACTTGCCATCTTCATAGACTTGGCTCCTTCTTGTTATTTATTAGCCCACTCGCACATCCCGAACATCGCGGCGGAACACTCCTGGCAGAGGAGCATGAATGCCCCGTACGATGACTACTGGCAGACGACGTTACGCTCCACAGCCCCCACCCCTGTCGTCGGAACCGACGAATCCAGTTAGCGGGACGTGAGTCGATAGAAGTGGCCATAGGAAACCCGGAAACAACAAGGCCCGCCGAAGCGGGCCTGTCTGCTGCCATCCATCGTCCAATACATCGGATAGGCCGGCATCTGCACCTTGGTAGGGGCACCTCCGGCCTCCAGCGATCCTTTTTGCAGACAGCACAAGGCCGCACCCGAAACGGATTGCGGCCTGTACCGTTATTCATTCAACGGATGCCCGTCTGCCCCATGTTTTCGGGGGACCAGGTGGACTCCGGGGGGTTGCCAATCGCTGCGTAGCCGCCCCCCTTGAAACCCGTAAAGGACGGCAGAATGTAAGCACCTCGCTCCAGATCGAACGTCAGCGTATTGTCCGGAATCAGTCCATAGCCATACACATAGTTCGGGATGGTCAGCATGCTGTCGATGCGAATCAGCTTGCCGGTGACATCGTAGCTGTCGGCAGTACCGGCCCCGCTCGCATCCTCATCGATGTAGAAGCGCCGCTTGGGTAGCAGATGACGGAAGCCCGGTTTCAGCGTGGCCTCGACCACCCGCACACGGTGCAGCTCCCAGCGGATGCACTCCGGATTCGGGAAACTCTTTGTGAACAGCTTGTCTTCCGAGCACGCCTTGTAGTCGTAGACGGCGAAGTTGTTGTAGTTGATCAGCTTCTCCTCCACTCCCAGATACTTGAAGTCGTAGCGATCCTGTTTCCCCAGGATCAAACGCTGCTGATCCATGGTGGTGATGCCGCCCGCCACTGGCGACGGTGTGTCATAAGCCAGATCCGGGGCCAATTTGACCCGACGCTGGCCAGGAAGGTATTGCCAGGCGCGCTGTTCACCGCTGACCTGGTAGCGTGCCAGCGTCTGCTCGCCGTTACGCCGGGCCGGGTCGTACACGAAGAAGCGTATGCGCCAAAACTCGGCATCGCTGCCTTTCGGACCGTTGTCGGTGGTATCCAGAAACTCGCTGGACTCCAACACCTTCAATGCATTCAGCAAAATCCGCCGAGCACTACCATCGACCAGATAGGATCGGGCGTTAATTTGCAAGGGCGGGGAGTACTGCAACTGGTGGTTCCAGATCACTTCGTTGCCGGTCTTCGGCAGCGGGAACGGCAGACCAGCATAGCAACCCTCGATACTGACCCCGGCGTTGGCGGTCTTACAGGCGTCCACGTTCTTGCGCGTATTGTCCTGATAGGTCTGCGGGAAACGCACAGTACGCCGAGTCTGGTAGACATTCATCTTGTACGCGGGGTAGCGCGCGAACAGCGCCTTTTGCCCCTCGGTCAGGCGCTCGGCGTACTGGGAAAGGTTCTGCGACGTGATGGTAAATATCGGCTTATCGTTCCACGGATCACAGAAGTTGGTCGGCTCGTCCTTGTCGTAGCAGGCTGGCAGGCTGAGCGGCTCGTCCGAGTAGGCCGGGATACTGCCGTCGGCATTACCGCTACGCTGCGCACCGAACGCCGTCAGCTCAGGCCCACCCAGTTGCCCGGCCTCGCTGGCGAAAGATGATTGAACGGCGCCGGCCAGGGCGGCAAGCGCCAATACGCTGGCTAGGTTGCTTCGCTTCATGTTTCCCTCTCTTGTTATAATCATCGGGTGGCGCCACCGCGGCAGCACCAGACTAGGGGTCAACGGGCTCGAGGACTTTCGCCCAGTACCCGCAAGCATTTCAGGCATTGGTGCAATCCGTCCGCCCCCAAGCTACGCGCCCGGGTCGCGGGGGCTCGTTGAATTTAACTTACGCTCAGCCCCCCCCGTTTCGGTCGTCGGAAGCGACGAATTGCGCCGCCACCAGGGTTAACGCAGCTCTTCACCCTTGGCGGCCTTTTCCAGCAGCAACACCGGTGGCGCAAAGCGTTCACCATAGGTCTGTGCAAGCTCACGGGCACGCTGAACAAAACGCTCGACGCCATAGCCGTTGACAAACTGCAAGAAGCCACCGGTCCAGGTCGGCGCACCAATGCCGAGGATCGAGCCGACGTTACCGTCCGCCACCGAGCGCAACACACCCTCCTGCAGGCACTTCACCGCCTCGATAACCTGACGGAACAACATGCGCTCCTTGATATCCTCGACTGGCAGCACCACCTCCGACCTGACGAACAGCTCGTAGAGCCCCGGCCAGATGGTCTTTTCGCCGCCTTCTGGGTAGTCGTAGAAGCCACCGCCATAGTGACGCCCCGGGCGGTTGTACTCCTTGATCAAGATGTTGCCGACCGCGTCGCTGTGGCTGTTGTCGAAGACGGTGGCAAACACGCCCATCTCCTTCTGCGTCTCGTTGACCTTACGCATCAGCTCCAGACTGACTTCGTCGAGTACGGTCAATGGCCCTACCGGCATGCCGATCTGCTTGCCTAGGTTGTCGATCAGCAGTGGATCAATACCTTCCTGGAGCAGCTTGCAGCCTTCGTCGAAGTAGCTGCCAAAGGTGCGCGAGGTAAAGAAGCCCAGCGAATCGTTGACCACAATGGCGGTCTTGCCGATCTGCCGGGCAAAGTCGAAGGCCCTGGCCAAGGCCGCGTCACTGGTCTGCTCACCACAGATGATTTCCACCAGCGGCATTCTCTCCACCGGCGAGAAGAAATGGATACCGATGAAATTGGCCGGGCGCTTGGAGGCCTTGGCCAACAGGGAAATCGGCAGGGTCGAGGTGTTGGTGCCAAACACGGCAGACTCAGGCAGCTGCGCTTCAGCCTGCTGGGTGACCTTGCCTTTCAGATCGACGCTTTCGAACACGGCCTCGACGACGAAGTCGACGCCCTGCAGGTCTGCATAGTCCACGGTGGGCTTGATCAGGGCGAGAATCTCCTCCTTCTTCGCTTCGCTCAGGCGCCCCTGGCTGACCGTCTTGCTCAGCAGTTTCTCGACATTGGCCTTGCCGCGCTCGGCGGCCTCCAGACTGACATCCAGCAGCATCACCTCGATGCCGACCTTGGCCGACACATGAGCGATGCCGTTGCCCATCATGCCGGCGCCAATGATGCCGAGCTTGCTCACCTTGCTCTTGTCGAAACCTATCGGCCGACTGGAGCCACCGTTCACTTCGTTCATCTGGAAGAACATGGTGTTGATGATGTTCTTCGCCTGCACGCTGGCGGCCAAGTGGGTAAGGCCACGGGTTTCCACCAACAGCGCGGCATCGAAGTCCAGCAGGGTAGCCTCTACCGCCACAGCGAGAATACGCTCCGGCGCCGGCAGCAGGCCGCGGGTGTTCTTCGCCGTCATCGCCTGAGCCCCAGCGATCATCTGCGCCACATGGGGTTGCTGCGCAGTACCGCCGGGAATCTTGTGCCCCTTGTGATCCCAAGGCTGCAGGCTGACGCCATCATCGCCGACCTGCGCCTTTATCCAGGCCTTGGCCGCCGGCACCAATGCATCAGTCTGCTCGATCAGCTCATTGATCAGCCCCAGAGCCAGCGCTTCCGCCGGCTTCATGCGCTTGCCTTCAAGCAGCAACGGCAGAGCCCTTTCCAGACCCAGATGGTGCACCAGACGGACGATGCCTCCGCCCCCCGGGAGCAGACCGAGGGAGACTTCGGGCAGGCCGACCAACGTGGCAGGGCTGTTGAGCAGCACCCGGTAGTTACAGGCCAGGGCGATCTCGAAGCCGCCACCCAGGGCCGCACCATTGATCGCGGCAACCACCGGCACCGGCAAACGCTCAAGACGGCGCAGGTCATTCTTCGTCAGTTCGATCTTGGCCTGAAAATCGGCTTCGTCACCGGGCTTGAAGTCGGTCAGCTCGTTAAGGTCGCCACCGGCAAAAAAAGTGCTTTTCGCCGAGGCGATGACGACACCGGCCAGGCCGATTTCCTGCTCTAGGCGATTCACGGTCGCGGCCATGGTTTCGCGGTACAACTGGTTCATCGCGTTGACCGGCCCCGGCATATCCATGGTCACAGTGACAATGCCGTCGGCGTCCTTCTCGTAATTGAATGCGCTCATAGGTTGTTTCTCGTAGAAAGAGTGATCCGCCACGGCACAGACTCGCAGCGGCTTTGAAGTGGCTCAGAGGCGTTCGATGATAGTGGCGATACCCATGCCGCCACCGACGCATAGGGCGATCAGGCCGCGCTTGAGGTTGCGCCGTTCCAGCTCATCCAGCACGGTGCCGACCAGCATCGCGCCGGTGGCGCCGATCGGGTGGCCAAGGGCAATGGCACCGCCATTGACGTTGGTGATTTCCGGCGAGATATCGAGGTCACGCATGAAGCGCAGCACCACCGAGGCAAAGGCCTCGTTGATCTCGAACAGATCGATGTCCTGCACGCTCAGGCCCGCCTTGGCCAGGGCCTTCATGGCAGCCGGACCGGGGCCGGCCAGCATCAGCGTCGGCTCGGTGGAGAGCACCGCAGTGGCGACGATCCGTCCGCGCGGAGTAAGCCCCAGTTGCTGGCCAATACGTTCGCTGCCCAGTAGCGTGGCGCTGGCGCCGTCGACGATGCCCGAGGAATTGCCGGCCGTATGGATAGGTTCGATGCGCGCCACCTGAGGGTACTTGCGCAGGGCTACGTCGCTGTAGCCGAGCTTACCCATGGCCGCGAATGAAGGCTTGAGCTGGCTCAGGGCCTCCAGGGTGGTGGCTGGTTTAATGAACTCGTCGCGCTCGAGAACGACCAGACCATTAAGGTCGCGCACCGGCACCACCGAGCGATCGAAGTAGCCACTGTCGCGTGCATGGGCGGCACGCTGCTGGGAAACCAAGGCGAAGCGGTCAACATCCTCGCGCGAATAGCCGTCGAGCGCGGCCAGCAGGTCTGCCCCGATGCCCTGGGGTACCGACTGCAGCTTGAAGGCGATTTCCGGATCCTGAATCCAGGCCTGGCCGGCGGCGCCCATTGGCAGGCGCGACATCGACTCAACGCCACCTGCCACGATCAAGTCCTCCCAACCGCTGGCAATGCGACTGGCCGCCTGATTCACTGCCTCCAGGCCAGAGGCGCAGAAACGGTCGATCTGTACACCGGGCACGCTCTCGTCCCAGCCGGCGTACTGAACCACGCATTTGGCAACGTCGCCACCCTGCTCGCCCACGGGCTGGCCACAGCCGAGCACCACGTCATCGACACGCGAGGTATCCAGATCGTACCGCTGCTGCAGCTCGGTCAGCAGCCCGGCGGCCATGTGCACGGGTTTGACGCTGTAAAGCGCGCCATCTTTCTTGCCCTTACCACGCGGCGTGCGTACGGCGTCGTAAATGAATACTGCCTGTGACATTGGGAGGCTCCTCTTGGCGATTTCGGTTACATGACCGAAGCCTATGAGCCTCCCTGACCGACCACATCGTCGGAAGCGACGATCACCGCAGTACTGCCGCACCGGACTATGCCAACCCGTATCCGCCGCCAGGGCCGTGCGACCGCGGGCGGTAGCCCGATAACCAGCCCAGAACCCGTTCACGAGCTCCTGGCCGTCGGCCATACGGCGTTTGAAACAGCTTCGAAATGCTCATTTACACCTCGTGGACTCCGCTTCCTCGGCTGTTTTAACCTTGCCTGGTTTTAGTCACAAGCGTTGAAAGGGCTTGCGCCAGGTACCGCTTGCCCCATAGTTTAAGAAACCAATAAGAACAGGCGGAGGCATCGCACCTCCATGAAGGACTCATGATGTCGTCGAATCACCGCTCCTTGCCCTACATCTCGCGAGCCAAGGTGACGCCTCCCGCCACCTCGCACTTCGAAGTCCCGCGTCAGGCCATGCTCGACCGCGCGGGCCAAGCCGAGACCAGCCGTGCCGTGCTGGTGCATGCACCAGCCGGCTTCGGCAAGACCACCTTCATGACCCAGCTGCTGGCCCGCTATCGCCAACAGCGCATAACCACCGTCTGGCTTACCCTCGACACTGGCGACAACGATGTTTCGCGCTTCCTCAGCGGTTTCGCCACCGCCATCGCCGGCCTACAGCCAGACGCGCCGCAACAGGACCTGAGCCAGTTGCGCAACACTGATCTGGTTGCCTGGATCCTCGACCAGATCGGTACACACCAGACCCCGCTGGCCATTTTCTTCGACGACTTCGAAGCCATTCGCAACCCTGTCGTACTCGGCCTGGTGGCCCGCGGCATCGAGGCGATTCCGCACAAGACCTGCCTAGTCATAGGCAGCCGCACTTTGCCGGATATAGGCCTGGCCCGTCTGCGCGCACGCGGCAGCCTGACCGAGATCGATGCCGCCAGCTTGCGCTTCAGTGTCGAGGAAACCCAGGATTTCCTCACTCAGCGCCGCGGTGTCGGCCTGAGCGGTACCCAGGTCGAGCGCCTGCAGTGCAGCACCGAAGGCTGGGTCACTGCCCTCTGGCTGGCCTCGCTGGCCCTGGAGAACCACGGTGACACCGACAAGTTCCTCGATTCCTTCTCCGGTTCCAATGCGGCCATCGCCGCCTACCTTGCCGAGGATGTGCTGGCCGCCCTGCCCGAGCCACTGCGCCTGTTCCTGCTGCGCAGCAGCCTACTCGACGAGTTGAGCCCTGCTTTGTGCAACGCGATCTGCGGCTGCAGCGACAGCCTCGACATGCTGCGCGAACTGGAGCGTCACCAACTGTTCCTCGTCCCGATCGACGAGCAGCGCGACCTTTACCGTTATCACAGCCTGTTTCTCGACTTCCTCCGCCACCAGATGCAACGCCGTTACAACGAAGAGCTGCCAGCCCTGCACCTGGCCGCCTGCAATGCCTATCTTGCGCAAGGACGGGTCATTCCGGCCATCCGCCATGCTTTGCAGTGCGGCAATACACAGATTGCCATCGACCTGCTCCACCAGCATGTCGACATGCTGCTCAGCCAGGGCCGTCTACGCCTGCTGGCCGAGTGCATCGGTCAACTACCGAAGGCAGAGCTTCAGCGTCACCCCCGACTGCAATTGATCCGCGCCTGGTGCACGGCCTTCACCTGGGGTCCCAAGGAGGCCCTGACCCTGGTGGCCGATATCGACAGCAGCACCCTCTCGGGCGAGTCCGCAGCCTATCTGCTGGCCTTGCGCCCGATGCTGCTAGTGATGATGGACCAATCCGAACAGGCCTACGAGATGGGCACGCAGTCCCTGGCCCAGGTAACCACCGCATACCCCTTCGCCTGGGCCATGCTCAACCAGGCGCTGACGCAGACCAGCATCCTCCTCGGCAGACATCAGGAAGCGCACCAATACGTCGATGAGGCACGTCGGGCGCAGAGCGATTCCGCTGGCGCGTTCGGTTTCGTCCTCGCCGAATCGGCCGAAGCCCTGCTCGACATGATGGCCGGCCGCCTCAAACAAGCGACCGCGCGCCTGCGCCTGGCCACGACCATGCTCGAAGGCTCGCGCCGACGTGATCGCAATGGCAACGCCCTGGCCGCCGTCCAGCTGGCCGAGACGCTCTATGAAAGCGACGAGTGCGAGGAAGCCCTGCGCCTGTTACTGATCTATACCCCCCTGGTGCAAGATCTCGGTCTCTCCGACGGCCTGATCACCGCCCATACCCTGCTGGCCCGCATCGCCGACGACAAGGGCGACCGTGATCGCGCCCTGCAAATGCTCAGCGAACTGGAAAACGTCGGCCACCGCCTGGGTCTGCCCCGCGTCTCGGCCAGTGCGCGCCTGGAACGGGCCATGCAAACGCTGGCCCATGGCGACCAGAGCGGCGCCCTCGAACAATTGGCCCTGGCCGAACAGACCTTTCCCTGGACCGAGACCGCGACCCACTGGGGCATCGCCAACGACACCCTGACCCCGACCATCGGCCGCCTGCGCTGGATGATCCGCAGTGGAGCGCCCGGCAAAGCCATCGCGCCGCTGCGCAGCGAGTTGGCCGAAGCCGAACGCCTGCAACGCGGGCGCCGGGCGCTGAAACTGCGCATTCTGCTGGCCGAGGCGCTGTACCGCGACAACCAGGCGAAAATGGCCCTGCGCACCCTGGAGCGGGCCCTGAAGTTCGCCCAGACCGAAGGCTTCGTGCGTACCTTCCTGGAGGAAGGCGCGACCGTGCAGGTCATGCTGCGCGAGCTGCACAACGAACGCGAGGACAAGGACGCAACGGATGACAGCAGCCTCGAACGCTGGCTGCGCAGCAGCGCCACCGCTCAGCCCGCAGCCGCCAGCAACGGCACACTGGTCGACCCGCTGACGCAGAAAGAGCTGAAAGTGCTCAACCTGCTGGGCCAAGGGTTGTCCAATGCAGCGATGGCGGAAAAGCTGTTCGTCTCCGACTCGACCGTGCGCACCCACCTGCGCAACATAAACCTCAAACTGCACGCCAGCAGCCGCACCCAGGCCATCGCCATCGCGCGACGCATGGGCCTGTGCACCTGAATGCAAAACCACCCAGCAGCGAAAAGACCGCCCTTGGGAGGCCTTTTCGTTATGGCACGGGGCTCAGGCTAACCGGGCACGGTATTCGTCACGCAGCAGGCGCTTGAGCAGCTTGCCGTTGGGCTCACGCGGCAAGCTCTCGGCGAAGTCAATCACCCGCGGACACTTGATCGGCGACAAGCGCTCGCGGCAGTAGGCAATCAGCTCATCGACCAGCGTAGGGGAAGGTTCCACGCCCGATTCCAGTTGCACCACCGCGCGCACCTCCTCACCAAAGTCACGGTGAGGCGTGCCGATCACCGCCACGTCGAACACCTTGGGGTGAGTGATCAGTACGTTCTCGGTCTCTTGCGGGTACACGTTGACCCCACCGGAAATGATCATGTTGTTTTTGCGGTCGGTGAGGTACAGGAAGCCATCGGCATCCACATGTCCGATATCGCCCACTGTGGCCCAGCCGGCCGCATTGTAGGCCTCGGCGGTTTTCTCCGGGTCCCTGTGGTAGCTGAAGCGCGGACCGTTGGCGAAATACACCAAGCCATCCTGACCCACCGGTAGCTCCTGACCGTCCTCACCGACGATATGCAGCTCGCCGAGAATGGCGCGACCGACAGTGCCGGGACGCGCCAGCGCGGTCTTGCTATCGACCATGGTGGAACCGATGCTTTCAGTACAGGAATAGAACTCGGCGAGGATCGGGCCCCACCATTCGATCATCGCCTGCTTGGTCGGTACCGGACACGGAGCCCCTGCATGCACCGCAACCTTCTGACTCGACAGGTCATAGCGCTCACGCACTTCCTGCGGCAGCGCCAGCAGGCGGTGGAACATGGTCGGCACCCACTGGCTGTGGGTGACGAGGTAGCGCTCAATGGCTTTGAGGGCGTTTTCGGAGTCGAACTTCTCCGCCAGCACCAGGATACCACCCAGGATGGTCATGCCTTGCCCCCACTTCATTGGCGCGGCGTGATAGTAAGGCGATGAAGAGAAATACACCGACTCTTCGTTAACACCAAAACCGCGCTGCATAAGACCTGCGATTACCGCCGTACTACCCAAAGGCAAACCGGTAAGGTTCGGCTTCACCCCCTTTGGCCGCCCAGTAGTACCCGAGGAATAGAGCATTTCGCTACCTTCCACGGCACCACGAATGGGGCTGCCATCGAACGCTGACAACGCGTCATCGAATAGCTTGACGCCAGGCACCGGGTCGAGGCTGTAGATCTGCGGTGGCCTTGGCAAGGCGCGCACGGCATCAAGAATCGCCGGTGCTGTCTTGGCACTGACCAGCAGTACCTGGGCTTCACAGTCAGCCACGATATAGGCCGCCTCTAGAGCAGTCAGACGCGTACTGATAAAGGTGTAATACAGGCCAGCATAATGCGCTCCCCACTGTACTGCTGGACACTCCAGGCGATTTTCCAGGCAATAGGCCACGTGATCACCTGGCTTCAGACCCAACCACTGGTAAAGGCGGCCGAGCCGGTTGGCATAGGTATCCAGTGCGGCGTAGGTCAGCGTGGCGCCTGTTTCAGCCATGATCACAGCGGGTTTTTCCGGCGTACGCATAGCATGCACGCCTGGGTACAGTTGGGGTTGCTTGTCGCTCATTGCAGCGGCCTCTTGACAGTTGGCATTGCTTACGCTCGTGTGGCTGCACACGATTATGGTTGTTATGCAGTGGCTCACAGATGCTTGAGTATCCAGCCGAGTATCTTGCGCACTCGTGGCTTGTAAGGCGGAAAGAACATAGTCGCCAAAAGCACCTGCGTCTTGACGATGGCGCGCTCATGGGAAAATGCGCGAATGCCCCATTCGCCATGGTAACTGCCGATGCCGGAGTTATTGACTCCACCAAACGGCAGGTTGTGGTGCAGAAAGTGTGCGGCAATGTGGTTGACACAAGTACCGCCAGCACTGGTACGGACAATCAGCGCATCGGCACTGGCCGGGTCGCGACTCCAGATATACAACGCCAGCGGTTTGGGCGCTGCGTTGATGCGCTCGATCACCTCATCCAGATGATTGAAAGCGATAATTGGCAACACCGGCCCGAAGATTTCTTCTTGCATGATCCGTGCGTCATCAGGTACGTCCCCCAACAACGTCGGCGAAACAAAATGCGCGCCGACATCCACTGCTCCGCCATAAATCAGCCGCGCACCGCGGGCCTTGGCGTCGTCGATCAGGTCGGCCACACGCTGGGTGTGACGCACGTTGATAACCCGCGACAGTTCAGCATCCATGGCGGCCAGTCCCTCGCCGTACCAGGTGTCAAGGTGAGCGCAAACGCGCTGCACAAACTGCGCACTGATACTGCTGTGAACATAAATGTGGTCTGGCGCGATGCAGGTCTGTCCGGCATTGATGAACTTACCCCAGGCGATGGTCTTGGCCGCAAGCTCGATGTCAGCGCTCTGGTCGACCACCACCGGCGACTTGCCGCCCAATTCCAGGGTGACACTGGTGAGATGCTTGGCTGCAGCGGTCATCACCACCTTGCCAATCGACGGCGATCCGGTGAAGAAAACATGGTCGAAGGGTAGCTCGAGTAGCGCCTGTGCCACACTGGCATCGCCCTCAAACACAGCCACTTCGGACTCATCGAACACTTCACGAATGATCTTTACCAATACCGCCGACAGGTTTGGTGCAATCTCCGAGGTTTTGATCATCGCCGTATTGCCACTGGCAATGGCCGGGATCAGCGGCCCCAGGGTCAGCGTTACCGGGTAATTCCATGGCGCCAGAATCAGACAGCGCCCCCGCGGCTCATAGCGAACCCAAGCACGAGTTCCCAGCATCATCATCGACTGCCGCACACGGCGTGGCTTTAGCCATTTCTTCAGACGCCTGCAATAGTCCGAGATATCCATGATCACCGGCATCAGCTCGGTGAAATCGACCTCCACCGGTGGCCGTTTGAAATCTTTCCCGGCGGCCTCGACTATGGCTTCGCGATGCATCATCAGGACCTCACGCAAGCGTCTCAGCTTGGCGATGCGCTGCTCGACAGTGGAGCTGCGCAGGCTTAGTGCCGTCTGGCGCTGAATCGCAAATATCCGCTGGATATCCGCCGCCAACTGCGGCGTCAGTGTCTCGGTAGGGAAGATCGGTGCCGGGGCAGCGGACATGGCGCAACTCTCTGGTATAGGACTGACTGACCCTCATCATCGCCAACGCTTCGAAGATGGAAATCGTCGTAAACGACGACACTGAACAATCCCCCCTTGCCTAGCATGCAGGCATCAGCCCAAAGCAAAGCATGGACATTCCTATGATCGACAGTTACCAACCGCGCTGGATGAACGAAGAGCTTCTGGCGCTGCAAGATCTTGCCAGACGTTTCACCGCCGAAGAAGTTACCCCCAATCAGGAGCGCTGGTACGAACAGGGCGCCACCGACCGCGAAGTCTGGCTCAAGGCCGGTGCCGCCGGCATCCTGCTGCCGGACATCTCCAGCGAATACGGCGGTTCCGACGGCACCTTTGCCCACGAAGCGGTACTGGCCCAAGAACTGTGCCTGGCCGGTGATACCAGTTGGCGCTGTGGCCAGCAGATCCATGTGATCGCCGCCCACTACATCGAACGCTACGGCAGCGAAGAGCAGAAACAGCGTTATCTGCCAGGCCTGGCCAGCGGCGAACTGATTGCCGGCATGGGCATGACCGAACCCAGCGGAGGCACCGACCTGCAGAACATGCGCACCCGCGCCATCAAGCAGGGCGACAAGTACATCATCAACGGTGCCAAGACCTTTATCACTAACGGCTCCATTGCCGACATCCTGGTGCTGGCGGCAAAAACAGACCCCAAGCAAAAGGCCAAGGGCGTCTCGCTGTTCATCTTTGAAACCAACAACCCGGGCTTTCGCGTCGGCCAACGCCTGAAGAAGATCGGCTTGCACGGCTCTGACACCTGCGAGCTGTTCTTCGAAGACTGCGAGGTGCCCGAAAGCGCGCTGCTCGGCGGCGTCGAAGGCCGCGGTTTCTACCAGATGATGCAGGACCTCACCTACGAACGCACCTTGACCGGCATCAACTGCGCCGCCGTCATGGAACGAGCTTTCCGCGTGACCCGCGACTATGCCCACGACCGCACCATGTTCGACAAGCGCCTGATCGATCTACAACACCCGCGCTTCGAACTGGCCGAGATCAAGACCGTGGCCACTATTGCCCGGGTGTTCTCCGACTTCGCCGTCGAACGCTATCTAGATGGCACCATCACCGCCGACATTGCCTCGATGAGCAAGTGGTGGATCAGCGAGCAGCAATGCGAAATCATCAGCCGCTGCCTGCAGTTGTTCGGCGGCCACGGCTATATGCTCGAGTATCCGATTGCCCGCATGTACATCGATGCACGCATCGAACCAATCTATGCTGGCTCCAACGAGATCCTCAGGGAAATCATCGGCCGCGGCCTGTAACGCCCCCCCTTGGCGCAAGGAGACAATGATGTCGGATAACTTAGAATTTGACGCCTTAGTCATTGGCGCGGGTGCCGGTGGTCTGTTTACCGCAGCACTGCTGGCAAAGCGCGGCTACCGCACATTGCTCGTGGAGCGTCTCGGCGAAGTCGGAGGCCGCGCATCGACTCGTTACAAAGATGGCTTCGCCGTGAATACCGGGGCGCTGGGGATTGAAATAGGTACAGAAACTGAAGAGGTTTTCAACGAAGTTGGCGCACGGTTGATAGTGCGTCAACCCTCGCCAGGTATAGTTTGCCGGGTCTCAGGCAAGGATATAAACATCTCGGCAGGTCTTCCTGGCATGGCAAACCGTGTCGCTATAAAGCTACTGCGGCTTGCTCTCCACGTTATCCCACCACTCCAGCCGCGCCTAGGTGAGTCCAGTCATGCCTGGGTTACACGCTTCACCAACAATCCGACGGTCCTGGGTCTACTTCACAACTTCATTGGATCAATCTTTGCCACCACACCACACCTGTTACCCGCCGATCTTTTTTTGCACTACCTGACGACCAAAGGAGCATTCAAGCAATTCGGATTCCCTCCTGGTGGAACCGTAACGGTATGGCAGGAACTCCTCACGGCCTACAAACGTCACGGCGGCGAGATTTGGTTGAACGCGCAAGTAGAGCAACTTAGTTTTGCAGCCGACGGCACAGTGAACGGTGCAACGGTCAATCGCGATGGAATCCCACGGCAACTGACAACCAAGCTGACGGTGAGTGACATAGGGCCACAGGCAACTCTTGGCCTGTGCGGGGACGCAAACCTTCCCGCCGACTACATCACTACGGTAAAGCGCCAGTGCCAGCCAAGCGCCATCATCACGATTTACTTTGCCAGTACTACGCCCCTGGCAAGTTTCCCAGGATTTGCCTGCTTCAGCTCCACCCGGAGGCTCTGCTACGCAGCGAATTTCACGCAAACCTGTCCGGAAAACTCGCCGCCAAACTGGCATGTTTACTGCGGAGCCAGCGTACCGCAACCCTGCACCGGTGACTTCAATGAAACCAATGAAATAGAACTCCTGAAAGCCGACCTGCTAGACGAGTTCCCTGGCTTCGCGCAGGCACATATTTTGGACGTGGTAGTGACCCGCGACGAGTGGCCCGCGCAACGAGCCATGGCTGGCGCGGACTTGCCGAATGAAACCCCCATTGCGAACCTCTGGAACGTCGGTGATGGCGTCAAAGAATGGGGTAGCGCGGCAACGACCGCCTGTGCCGAAACTGCCATTCTGGTAGCGGCCAAGATTGAACGAGCATACCCCTGGCAAGCAGCACAAGCGGCGCTCGAGCCCCAACAACAAGAACATGCAAAAGCCGTATCACAACCCATCCCACAATCCCATGCTGTTGACCACACCAGCAGTAGTCCTAAGGAAGCACTATGAACCAGCGCGTTTTCAGCATCAGCGCCTGGAGCGGTACTGCCGCATTAGTTGTTACCTGTCTCGGGTGGCTGATCGCAGGAATACTGCCACTCCCCCTAGGCCCCTCAACCAGCGCTATAGAAGTCGCCGCGTTCTTCATCGACGATGCGACGGTGACGAAGATGGGCTTTGTCATTGCTTCCGTAGGGGTTGGACTGATGCTTCCCATGTTGGCTGCTATCTCAATGCACATGTTGCGCATGGAAGGTCGTTACCCATTGCTCAGTTTTACCCAGATGATTGCCGGCGCAGTTACCGTGATACTTAACACCCTCCCCCAGTTACTGTGGGCGACCATCGCCTTTCGTACCGATCGAACACCCGAGGAGTATCAAACACTGAACGATATCGCTTGGTTATTGCTGTTCACGGGGATCATACCTTTCATGATCCAAAACATTGCCATCGGCACGGCAGTGCTCAGCGCCCCCCACAGAGTCTTTCCACGCTGGGCAGGGTTCCTCAATCTGTGGGTTGCATTGGCCTTTGTACCTGATGTACTCGCTTACTTCTTCATGAGCGGACCATTCGCCTGGAACGGGATCTTCGTCTTCTGGTTGGCACTGGGGGCTTACGCGGTATTCCTGGTAGGCATGGGCGTCGCAATCAAACACGCCAATGCACAAATCATTACCCTCGCCAAAATGGAAAGAGCCTCTGCATGACCTCTCAGGTCCCGGACTTTCTCTGCAACGACGTCGCAATGCCCATAGAGGGTAAACCGTCGCATGCCACCGATAACAACCACCCTGGCGAAGCGGGAATCTGGGTATTCATCTTCGGTGACATGATGATTTTTGGTGCCCTCTTTTTGACGTTCCTCTGGAACAACCGCCAAGATCGTAGTGCCTTTTCAAACGATGCAGGCAGTCTGTTCCAGAGCATCGGCGGCATCAACACTCTCATCCTACTCCTCAGCTCATACCTGATTGTGCTCGCTATGGGCGCACAGCGTCGCGGTCATACCGTCCGCGCCGGCCGCCTGATACTAGGCGCTTTGGTCTGCGCGTTAGGATTCGCCAGCCTCAAGGCAATCGAATACAGCATTGAAGTAGCCAATGGGCATACACCTACAAGCTCCTTGTTCTTCACCTTTTACTTCGTTCTGACTGGCATCCACTTATTGCACGTTCTGATTGGCGTATGCCTGCTCAGCCTCTGGTGGAGCAGATGTCACAGCCAAGCTTCCTGGAGCGAAGAGCGCGCCTTTGTCGAAATCTCGGCGGTCTATTGGCATATGGTCGATCTGCTGTGGATCCTCATCTACACACTGCTCTATTTGGTATGCATCGCATGAGTGCTTCTTCGCAGCAACATGTGACTATCGTCTGGCTCTCTCTGGTATTAGCCACCTGCGCTACCTGGTGGCTGAGTACCAGCCATCCTTTTTCCGCCACCAGCGAACACCTGACGTCCTCCATTGCGATAGCCATCGCCTTCATCAAGGTCTATTACATCGGCATGGACTTCATGGAGCTTCGCGGGGCGCCTCGGGTACTGCGCTGCATTTTCATGGCCTGGATCGGACTGACTGGCGGTGCCGCAATCGCACTCTATGCCATCTAGGTGCAACCATGGTTACCGCCAGGCCGCTGGTCTTCGTGATCGTAAAGTGTGTTAGATCAATCCATTCAACTTCGTAGCCTCACTTGCTGAGGCAGACTTACAGGAAGTCTGCAAATCAACCCTGGCTCACTGGAATCCTGACCACCAGCCCATCCCACGCCTCGCACATTTTCAATTGGCAGCCCAGGCGGCTGCTCTCATTGACCTCGAAGGCGCCTTCCAGCATGAAGGTCTCGTCGCTGCTGCGCGCCGGCAACAGTGACTGCCAGGCGGGATCGACATACACATGGCAGGTTGCACAGCTGCAGGCCCCACCGCATTCGCCGTCGATGCCCGGCACCAGATTGTCGACGGCGATCTGCATCAGCGAGCGGCCTGTCTCGGCCTCAACGCTGTGCACCACATCAGAATTTTCGATAAAAATAACTTTCGGCATAGTTCTACTTCCTACTGTTCTGGCAACGGCGTCAGAGCGCTGCGGCAAGTAACGACTTGAGGTCAACACTTTCGTCCGCCAGCACTTGTGGATCGACTTGAACCCGCTCGGCAACCAGACGCTTGCCGACCATGAAGTCCTGCGGCCGGTTGACCGCGTCGACGGACAACACCACCCCCTTGCGCAGGTAAAAGGCGCAGAAGGATTCAGCAGCCATATCGCCCCGCAGCACCAGTTGGTCGTAGCCCTGGGACAGGCCGACTATCTGCAGCTTGAGATCAAACTGGTCGGACCAGAACCAGGGTACGGCGATGTGTGGCAGGTTTTTGCCGCAGATCGTATGAGCGGCCGTGCGCGCCTGCTCCTGGGCACTCGGCACCGACTCGATGCGGATGAGACAGCCGAGGAAGCCGTTGACGTGTCGGGCGCAGTCGCCAACCGCCAGGATGTCTGGATCAAGGGTCTGCGCATAAGAGTCGACGACGATGCCGTTGTCGATCTCCAGACCAGCGTCACGGGCCAGTTGGTCATTGGGCAAGATTCCGATGCCGACAATGACCAAGTCGACCGGCAACTCACTGCCGTCGCTTAGCTGCACCGACTCCACTCGCTCGGCACCCTGGAATACCTGCACGCTGGTTTCCGTGCGCACATCCACGCCCCGGCGACGATGAACGCCCTCGTAGAACGCGGAAATCTCCGGAGCCGCGACCCGCGCCAGCACCCGTGGCGCCGCCTCCAGGACGGTGACCTGCAGGCCGTTCTTGATCCCGACCGAGGCGGCCTCCAGACCGATGTAACCGCCGCCGATCACCAGCAGACGCTTGCCCGCGACGAAGTCCGGCTGTAACCGTTCGATATCCGCCAGGTTACGAATGTAATGAACATTGGGTTTCTGCGCAGCCGGCTCCTCCAGGCGACGCGGCCTTCCGCCGGTAGCCAGCACCAGCTTGTCATAGGCCTGAGTCCGGCCGTCACTGAGCGTGACGATCCGCCGCTCGCGGTCGATGGCGCAGACCTGCACGCCGGTCCAGCACGCCACCTGCAACTTGTCGTACGCGGCCGCACTGCGAATCAGCAACGACTCGCGGCTCGCCTCGCCGGAAAGGTAGGTCTTGGACAACGGCGGGCGCCGATAAGGAAGCTCGGGCTCATCACCGATCAGGATAATCCGGCCGGGATAGCCGTTCTGACGCAGCGTAGCCACCAGTTCGGCACCTGCATGACCAGCGCCGACAATGACGGCAGTTTCGTTCTGTGGATACATGGGGCGGCTCTCTTCGAGATGACTATGGCTTGCATTTTTCAGTCATGCTCGCCCGCTGCCGGAAGCCGCACATCGTCGTTTGCGACGAACTCGTGGCGGCTCCCTTACCTGCCATCCAGGGGTCAGCAACGGGCTCACTCCTGGTTGATCGAGCCGCTTGAACAACGGGGGCTGCCCGGCGCAGGAAGGGGCTTCAGGCAGCAACTGCATGACGCACTGGTAGCGGCCCCAGCACGCCTCCCAGGCCTCGTAACCGACATTGATGACCCGCCCTTAACCCGCCGCCGTGCAGCCCCAGCACCTGCGCCATTCCATACTGCTCATGGAAGACGAACTCAGATTAGGAAAGACAGGGTGAAAAGGGCCTTGTCGTTGTTAACCAAGACCACTTTCTTGCGCGCCATGCGCAGGCCGCCTTCTTCTCGACGCAGCAGGTATTCGTTGCGGGTGCACCACACGGTGTCGGCGCGCAGGTTGGACTCGAAGACCATGGCATTAGCCGCCACCCGAATCTCGTCACCACTGGCCTCGATGATCTCGACGTTGGACAGCACCCGCCCCAGGCGCGAGCGCGGAGACTGAGTGTGGCGCTTGCCAGTATGGAACTGCTTGATCCGCAGGGCGATGCGCGAGCGGTTGTCATAGATAATCGACATCTGCGTTTCCGGGTCGATGTCATCGCCGTTGGCCGGCACCCAATACACACCGTCGGTGGTCCATAGAGCCTCCCAGTCGTCGTACTCGTGAGTATCCTGCAGGCGGGCTTCGCGGTAGAGGAACTGGCTAACTTCGACGATCAGGTTTTTTTCCGGGATAACTGCACTGCCCATTTATTGCGCCTCCATCAGGGAGCGGTAGTGGCTCCAGATGCCACGTGTGGTCACTTCGTCGGTAGCGTCACCGATCAGGAAGCCGTCAGCATCGCGGCGCTCACGCGCCAGGCCGCGGCCGAGGTAGTTCCACTCCGGATTGCGGCTGCGAACCCCACGCTGGGTGCGCTCGTACATTTCCGAGTCGTCGGCGAGCAGGAAACCAGCCGGCCCGACCGAGCCCATTGTCTGCTGGCGCAGGCGCCGATTGAGATCGGGCGCGCCCTTGAACTGCAGCGCGGTGACGTGTTGCACGGTCTCGTCGACCGCCAGCGGTTGGATCACGAAAATCTGGATTTCGGCGATGAACAGGTTGGGGAAGATCATGATGTGTGGCGTGCCATCGATCATGATTTCGTTGGCGCGCTCGGTGCCATAAGCTTCACGCATCTTGCTCACGTACTCGGGCAGGCGTGCTTCGGTGGTACCAAACCAGCCCATGGGCTGGCCGATGCGGCGGAACTCTGGTCGCAGGTCGATCTCGGTGTGGCCACCGCCCATATCCCGGGCCACGGCAGTGGAGTCAGCACTGTACAGATCGCCGATACCGCTGGAGGCGACATCAAAGATCGAGGCATGAACGAACTGAGGATGGTAACCATCGGTCTCGTTCTCGACGATGAACTTCCAGTTAGACTTGGCCTTGTGCTGCAGGAAGCCGGCAGTGATTTCCACCTCACCCTCGGGCGACGTCACCACCAGCGCATCGAGCGCGCCACGGGCCGCACCCAGGTGCTCCTCCAGCGTCGGCCCCTCCACGGCCATGCTGCCGAACACAAAGCCCTGGTAAATGCCGATGCGCGCCACCTTGCCCAAGCCCAGAGTGCTTCGGTCGGTGCCTTCGTAGCCGGCCGCGAACGGATAACCGCGCAAGCTACCGGTATTGGAGAAGGTCCAACCGTGATAGGGGCAGGTGAATGACTTGCGATTACCCGCATGCTCCAGGCACACCTGGTTGCCTCGATGCGGGCAACGGTTGAGTAGCAGATGGATCTGCCCCTCCCCGTCGCGGGTCATGATCACCGGTTGCGGGCCGATCGACTTGACCACGAAATCGTTGAGTTTGGGAACCTCGCTGACATGGCCAACGTAAACCCAGGTGCGGTACCAGATCCGTTCCAACTCGAGCTGGAAAAGCTCTTCGTCGCTGTAGACCGAGCCATGCACGCGGTCATGCTGGACCAGGTCATCCCAGTTACGGGTGGGAATTAATGTCGTCATCGCGAACCTCTGAAGGGGAGTGAAGACTCGATAGCCGGCACTGTATCGATGTCCCCGAAACCCCAGATCGTCGTTTTCGACGAATTCCCCAACACCCGCACCAGACAGTCCAGTCGCTGCCGACTAACTGCTTAATTGAACGACCCGTTTCTTAACCTCTTCAATACGACTCACGCTCCTGCATTCGCCCAGAAAACCAAGGGCGCCAGGGTCGAGCACACCCTACATTCCCGCTCGTCGGATTCGACGATTTTCAAACACCTGCCGAAACCGGCAAGCAGGCGAAATCACTTTTTTATTCAGATAGATAGCAGCAGATCAGCGGCTCTCAAAGATTAACAACGTTATTTTTACACAGTTAACAATACTGAAAAATGCTGTTAATTTGGCCCCACACCCCACTGAACACGATGATCCATGGCCCGCCCAGTCTACTCAGCCGATGAAACCGAGAACCTCCGCCAGACCCTGGTGCGAGGAGCCCTGGAGCTGTACCTGGAAGAAGGTATGGACAACGTCACCCTGCGTCGGATCGCCAAGCGGGTGGGACTGAGCCACACCGTCGGCTACCGCTACTTCGCCAATAAGGAAGCCCTGGTCGCCGAGATGCGTCGCGCTTGCCTTTTGGAGCTAAAGGCCGCGGCAATGCCGGCCAACGACGACGAAAGAGATCCGATCGAATGCATCCGCTCGACCCTTCGGGAGTTACTGGCGTTTGGCAGCAGCCAACCAGCCAAATACCGGCTCATTTTTTCTGACACTCAGCCGGATCTCACCGAATACCCATCGCTGCTGACAGAACGCTGGGAGTTTTTTGCCTCGTGCGTCGATCTGGTACAGGCCGCCATTGACCAGAAACGCCTGCATGGCAATGCCCTGTTACTTACCCACGGTCTATGGAGCCTGCTGCACGGGATGCTCTCGCTGCACACGGCTAACCAGCTCGTGCATGGCCTGTCTCTGCGCGAAATGGCATGGCCGCTGATCGACAGTTTTCTGCACGCAGGCGATATCGCCCCCCCAACAAACAACCCGCAGCCACCGACTAGCCAGTCGTCGCATAGCTGATGTAGAGGAGAAGACCTGTGACTATCAATGCCCTGGCTCGCTTTACCGTCCCCCTGGAAAAGCGCGCGGCCCTCGAAAAATTGTGCCGTGTCCCCGGCGCTTCCCCCATGGTGCTTGGACTGCTGATCGCCTCCACCGGCGGCGTGATTGTTGCCGACATCCTGGCCGTGCTCGGCTACTTCAACCTAGGCTGGACCTGCCTGCTCAATACCTTCCTGATGTACTGGCAGTTCACTGTGGCCCACGACTCGATTCACCGTTCGGCGGCGAAGAATCAGAAGCTCAACGACCTGTTTGGCCATATCGGCATGGCCACCTTCGCACCGCAGATCAGCTTGGGAATTTTTCGTTGGGCGCACATCCAGCATCACCGTTTCACCAATGGCCCGAAAGATCCTGACAACTGGATGCACGGCCCCTGGTGGAGCCTGCCGGCACGCTGGTCCCTGCTGGAAATTGGTTACCTGCTATTCATCATGAAAAACCGGGATCCGATCGCCATGCGCCATCTGCGCGGCACACTGCTCAATGCCGCGATCACCCTGGCCATAGCCGCGGCGTTGACCTACCTGGGTTACGGCATGCATGTGCTGCTGTTGTGGTTCATCCCCTCGCGCCTGGTCTTCATCCTGGTGGGCTGCGTGTTCTTCTGGCTGCCCCATGTTAAGGACGACGTGGAATCCGAGCAGGACTTGACCCTGGCTACTTCCATGCGCCTGGGCCACGAGTGGTTGCTGACGCCGCTGTGTCAGTACCACAACTACCACCTTATTCATCACCTGTTCCCGACCATGCCCGCGTATCAGCATGTGAAGGCCTGGCAGCTGCTGGAGCCGGAGCTACGACAGCGCAACCTGCAGATTCAGCATGGCTTCGCCATTCAACCCGTCATCCATCTGTCCACCTGAAGAGGAGCCCGACCATGAAACGTTGGCAATGCAGTTTCTGCTCACATATTTACGATGAACGTCTTGGTGATCCGGACAACGGCATCCCTCCCGGCACCCCCCTGGAAGACCTCCCTGACGACTGGATGTGCCCGGACTGCGGAGCCGGCAAAGCGGACTACTTCGAGGTTGTATGACTCATCATCGCCCGGGCCACGTTGGCCCGGTGTACCTGCATAAATGCGTTGAATGAGACTCCCCTACGCCCTCCAAGCTGCCCAGAAGCATCCGCCAGAAGCCAAGGAGCGTCATATGCGCAATCTATCCGTGCGTACAAAGCTGTACTTCCTGATGTTCTGCTTCATCACCAGCCTCGCCGTCGTAGGAACCGCCAGCCGGCTCGGTATCCACAATGCCGGCCACAGCATGGAAGAGGTCAGCGGCGCGCTAAGTGCCGTTGATGCCTTGGCATCTCTGCGTCACGCGCGACTGATCTCCATCGCCGCCATGCAGGAGGGCGCCAGTTGGCGCCCCGAGGCGTTCGACTCGATGAGCGACAAGAGCGACGCACTGGCCGAAGCCCACGACCTGTTCAACGACATCCTCACGCGCCACCGCGAAGCCTTGACGCAGGCCGAGCTGGCGTTCAAAGCCTACGATACCCAGACCAAAAGCCGTGAAGAGCAGGCCCTGTGGCAGGAATTCAGCGCGCTGTGGAACGAATTCCAGAGCGCCGACCAAGTGCAGACCGAAATCTGCGAGGCCCTCGCTCAAGCGAAGAGCTGGGACGACGTACATATTCGCTCGTTGGAGCTGGTAACTAACACCCTACCCTGGGCAGCGGCGATCCACGCCTCCAGTGAGCCGCTGGAGAAACTGCTCAAGCTCGGAGTCGCCGATGCCGCGCAGGCGCAGGCTGGCGGCGAGTCGGTAATCGCCACCGCCAACAGCCTGATCGCCAGCGTACTAGGGGCCACCATGCTGATCCTCGGTATTCTCGCCGCCCTGATCGTACGCAGCGTTGTCAATCCGCTGCATCAGTTGCGCTCGACCTTCGAACAGGTGCGCAGCAGCAACGATTTTTCCCTCCGTGCACTTAACCATGGCCGCGACGAGGTGGCGCAAGCCGCCAGCGCATTCAACGCCTTGCTCGAACGGGTGCAGACTGCCTTGCTCGAAGTGATGGTCGGCGCCAATCGCATCGACCAAACGGCCCAACAGACCAGCACCATGGCTAAACAGGTGGCCAAGAGTTCGGTGCAGCAGAACGAAGCTGCCACAGATATCGCCAGCGCCATCGAACAGATGAGCGCGTCCATCGGCCAGATCAATGCCAGTACCCGCGATGCTCACGCCCGAGCCCAGGATGCTGCGGACGCCGCCGGTTGCGGCGCGCAGGCAATCAGCCGCACAGCAGAGGAAACCGACCAGGTGACGCGCCAGGTCGGCCGAGCGAGCGAGACTATCAGCGCACTGGGCAACGAAACGGATCGCATCACCACCATCGTCGAGGTGATCAAGGCGGTTGCCGAACAGACCAACCTGCTCGCCCTTAACGCCGCCATCGAAGCAGCAAGGGCCGGCGAGCAGGGCCGTGGCTTCGCCGTGGTAGCCGACGAGGTACGCCAGTTGGCCGAGCGCACGCGCACTTCGGCCGAGGAGATCCGCGATATGGTCAGTTCCATGCAGGCCTCCGCCCGCCAGGCCGTCGTGGAAATGGCCATAGTGACCAGCCGCACTCGCGAAAGCCAAGCGCTATCGGAAAACGCGGCGGCCAGCATGAACGAGATCCTGCAAAGTGCCAGCCTGGTATCGGAGGGAATCAGCGCGGTTTCCCAGGCACTGATCGAGCAGGACCGTACCACCCAGATAATCGCCCAACGGATCGAGGCGGTGGCGCAGATGAGCCAGGAAAATTGCAGCACCGGCGAGCACGCCGCGGCGGTCTCCCGCAGTTTGGACGGCGCCGCTGCTGACCTGCGCCAGGCCATTAATCAGTTCAAGGTCTGACCTCCATTAATTCGTCGATTTCGACGACGTCGGGTGGACGTCAGGGGGAGAGGATAATACCTAAATAACAGTGTTCGCGATTCATCGCTCAGGGAATGCCTGAAGAAGACTTACCGAATCTAGTGAAATGCGCCGACCTCGTTGCCTGGACTTTTTGACGATGCAGACCGTCTTCCGACCGACGAAAGTTTCGCGAAACTATATTCGCCCAGACAGGCCGCATACTGAATTTCATGACACAAATACAACAAACGCATAGCCATTGGAGAAAAACCATGAAATCCATATATAACATCCCCCAACGCCCCCACTTCACAAGTTGGCGCTGGTGCGGCTGGGCAGGTTACCTATACTGCATTATCATCCTTATAGCCTGGGCTGGAGTTGCGGGCTTTTTACCGCCTCCCGCACAGAGCCTTAGCGTAGATGAAACCCATCAATATTATATTGACAACAGCCTCCGCATCCGAATCGGCATGTTAATTATACTTCTATCCACCCCCCTCTATTACATATGGGGCAGTGCAGTTTCTAGAACCATGCAATATGTCGAAGGCCCGAATGGCACGCTTTCCCTCATACAATTAATGGGGGCTTTCGGCACTGTAGTGGCGACCTGGGCCTCATGCGTAGGCTGGGAGGCATCCGCCTATGACCCCGAACTGAAGACAGCACAAGACATAAAATTGCTGGCCGATTACTCTTGGTTGTGGTTTGACACCACAGTCATGGTATCCGTCACCCAGTTTGTTTCATTTGGCTGCCTGTGCCTAATTGATAAAAACCCAAGACCGCTATTCCCCAAATGGCTGGGATGGTTCTCGATTGCCATGGGCCTATCGTTCCTTATGGCGGTATTAATTCCGTTCTTCCGGACAGGCCCATTCGCGTGGAACGGTCTTCTTTGCTACTACGTTGGCCTGTTTGATTTCTTTATATGGATCATCATCGCCACTCACTATGTACTGAAAGCCATTAAGCGCATCGAGCAGGATTCTATTGGCATCGCTTGACAGCACTTGTTTACCGAGCACCATTGATTCCCTGCAAAAAATGATAGAGCGACCGTCCTATTGCACACTCGCGGGCGTGCAATTGGGCTTCAAACTTCCATAATAGAGCGATTTGAAATGGTTGCCAGCATTGAGAAAGTAAAAAACAGACAGTCCAACTACCCGCTCGGAGCACTACACAGCTCTCGCCCAGAGCAACATGAAACTATTCCTACTCGAACAGAAAACAAGCACGCCCCTGGCGAGGAAGGAGTGTTCATCCTTGTCATGATGGACATGATGTTATTTATGATTATTTTCTGCTCTTACTTTTATGAAAGAGCCAAAAATCCTGACAGCTTCATTCAATCTCAATCGTCGTTATCCGTAAATGCGGGAATTTTCAACACGCTCATTCTCTTAACCAGCTCATGGTTTATCGTATTGGCCATACGTAGCCTATCCAAGCTGAACCGGCGCACCTGCATGGTGTTTATTCTCCTGACTCTAGCGTGCAGCTTGGCTTTCACGATTTCAAAGATCCTAGAGTACAAAGAAAAACTGTCTGCCGGCATAAGCATGCTCACCAACGACTTTTTCATGTTTTACTACATGATTACCGGCCTGCATTTTATGCATGTACTCATTGGATCAATTGTTCTAATCGTCATGTTGTTTCGCATAAAAAATGGCTCATCGGGCGTTCACGGACTTGAAAGCTCCGCCACCTTCTGGCACATGGTGGATTTACTGTGGATTATAATCTTCCCCCTGCTCTACATCATGAGATAGAAAGATGACTTACTCATTCACATCTCGCGAAACTTTTGTCTGGCTGCTTCTGATAATGGCCACGCTAGTAACTTTTTATTTCTCGGGCAGCACGCTTGGCAGTGCGATCACCAGTAGTGAGAGCCGCCTGATCATGATCGCTATTGCAGCATTTAAATGCAGGCTAGTCATGCGGGAATTCATGCAGATCAAGAACATGGCACTGCCATGGAAATTAGCGTTTGATGGCTGGCTGCTTCTTGTTTCCACAATCATATTTATTGGACTCAGACTAGGCCAAGATTAAACACTTCACTTCCAGCAACCCAGTAAAAAATGCAATCCAAAGCGTTTATTTATACGCCTCACCGACCCAACCGATCACGCACAAATTGAAGGGGCAACATGAAACCTATCATTCGCAATCCTGCAGAGTTTACCCCAGCCTGGTTAACGGACACCCTTACCAAGGCCGGTGCGCTTACAAAAGGACATGTCTCCAATCTTACGGTGGAGACCGTTGGCACAGGGCAATTGGGCTCTGTCGTACGCCTGACGCCTACTTATGAGGGAGCCGATGAATTTGCCCCCAATACCATTATTGCCAAACTGGCTTCCGTAAGTGAGACCAGTCGTCAAACGGGCGTTGCCATGGGAGTGTATGAAGCCGAAGTACGCTTTTATCAGCAAATCAGTCGCACCGTTGAAATCAGAACGCCACGCTGCTGGTTCGCAGAGTTCGACCCGACCGAAGGCTGGTTCACTTTGCTGTTCGAAGATCTTGGTACCTACAGTGTGGGCAATGTCATTGAGGGAGGAACCGTCGAGCAAGCACGTCTCGCGCTACAACAACTTGTCAGGTTACAGGAACCGCGCTGGAACGACCCATCGCTCCTGGATCTGCCATGGCTCGCTGACCAGCGACGCACCGTGGGCTTGTTCTCTCTCTTCCCTGGTGCTCTGGATGGGTTTTCCAAAACCTTCGCGCCCCTTATCGACCCCGAACTGATTCGCCTGGCGGAGCGCGTAGTGCCTCGCTCAGTCGAATACATTAGTAGGTTGGACGGCCCCCGAGTCATACAGCATGGTGATTACAGGCTCGACAATATGCTCTTCGGTCACGATAGCGAGCATTCGCCATTGATAGTTGTTGACTGGCAGACGGTGCGCTTAGGGTCGCCGATGGTCGACGCCGCGTTTTATCTCGGAGCCGGCCTCTCCACGAAACTCCGCCAGCACCATGAGCAAGAGTTAATCCGTGACTATCACGAACAGCTGCTTGCCATGGGAGTAAGGGACTTTTCTTGGCAAGCCTGTTGGGATGGCTATCGCCTGCATGCCCTGTATGGCTTTTTCATGGCGGTGGGTACTTCCATGCTAGTTCAACAAAATGAGCGCGGCTTAGCGATGTACAAAGCTTCGCTGGAGCGTCACGGCGCGCATGTTCTCGAGCTGAATGCAGAAGCACTCTTCAACTAAAACTGAAGTTAGCATCCGTCGAGAACTGCGTCATACGTCCGGACAGACAGCACTCTGTAGCAAGGCGCTGCCCTATAAATACGATAATAATCAGGAGTGGACATGAACAAGGTAGGTAATAAGTCTTCAACAGCAGCATTTTCCCTAGGACCGGAACACGACCTCCGTCATAAATTAGGTAACGAATCCCATGCGCGCGAGTCGCTGGTTTTCATGTTGCAGCTTGCCGAAGAAAACATCGCCGCTTTCATTTACACCTGGGTGAGCGGGGACAATAAAGCAGGCGCCGCCTTGAGCGTTTACGGTTCCGGCGTGGGCAAAGAGCCCATATTTGAGATTTGCGACGGTATTCTTGTACCCAGTGATATGGATTTTGACGATTGGCACGTGGGTGATGTCCAAGTCCGCCATCGCTTACCGCTTGAGTCTGCGGAAGTTCACTACTCCGGCCAGAAAGCCAGTATCGAATACCAGTTCGAAGCGATGCACCCAGCCTACAACTACGGCTCCAGCCCGGAAGGATGTCCGACCTGGATGGCGACAGACCGTTTTGAGCAAAGTGGGCGCGTAAAGGGCGTGCTTCGCCTTGGCGAGCGCACGATTCCCTTCGAGACGTTTGGTCATCGTGACCACTCGTGGGGGACGCGTGATTGGGGGCAAGTGCAGCAGTCGAAGTGGCTCGAAGCTCAGGCGGGCCCCGATGTGGCCTTGAATGTCTTTCAGTACATGGCTGTTGGCCGCACTGGCTTCATGGGATACATCCAGAAAGAGGGACGCATTGAGCAGGTGACGGACGTGCGGGTCGACTTCACGCTAGACCCAATGTTTTATCACACCGAGATGGCGTTTGTTATCGAAGATGCAGCCGGACGCGTCACCACTGTGCGTACCAAGCTATTTGCCTTGTTTGAGTTCGAAGTCAGCCCTCTGTACACCCTTAACGAGGGTTCGATGATTGTGGAGATTGACGGTGAACCAGGTGTAGGTCACGTCGAAATGGGGTGGTCGAAGGCTTATCTTGATTATCTGCGTCAAAGCGAAAGCTAAGAACCAGAGCTGTAAATAGAGTTTTGCACGTAACTGCGGGATCACCCAACAAGGGGATGCTTACCAGCGCTGGATAGTGGGTTTTTCATGGGTAGTTAGCAGATACCGTGTCAACCACCTGTGTTGGCGCCGCATATGTTCGAACTATCAGCAAACAATCCAGCGCTGTACACCAAATCGTCGTAACCGACGATTGGCCACGCAGCGGAATCGCACTCATCGGGCCGACCTACACATAAACCAACGAACCCCTCGAGAAATTGATCGAACGAACTCTACGATGCTTTCGCCAACACAAGAAGAACTGACTATTCGCCATAAAAAAGGACCTGTCGCAATGACGACCGAACGCTCGGCAAGTTACCGAATCCTGCATCTGTGCAACTACTCTGTTCTGATCGTCGCGCTTGGTGGACTACTTGGGTTTGCTGTATTCGCGGGCTTCTGGCCACCGCCTCCGGCCTACCTCAGCGCAAGCGAAATCAGCAGCTATTTCCGAGATAATAGTTTCGGTATTCGAGTGGGCATGATGGTCATGTTCGTCTGTATGCCCTTCTACCTGACCTGGACTGCGGTCATGGCCAAAATCATGGAACGCATCCTGACGGACTCCATGAGCGTTCTCTCGCAGGTGGTGCGTACTAGCGGCGTAGCTGCCATGTTGACCTTGATGCTGCCTGCACTCTACTGGATGACCGCCGCCTTTCGGCCCGACAGCCGCTCCGATGGGGAGATCCAGATGCTCTACGACCTAGGCTGGTTCATGTTCGATCCACCCTTTGTGATCTTTGCGATCGAGTGGTGCGCCATTGGCATCTGCATGCTGATGGACAAGCGGGAGCAGCCCCTATTCCCATCCTGGATCGCCTGGTTGGGTTTCTTCACCTGCGCAACTTTCATCTCGGTCCTACTGATTCCTTTCCTGACCACCGGCATTTTTGCATGGCACGGCCTGATCACCTTCTGGCTCGTGTTCGTGACGTTCTTCATCTACCTCTTTTGCCTTGTGCCGTTGACCCGGAAGGCTTTGCTGCGACTCGAAGCGGAAGATCGGGGGAGGAATTGAAGTTAATTCCGTCACGGCAGCGTGTTACCGCCAGGCCCCTCTTGCCCCCCATGTGCACGCCACAAGTCCGTCGCCTGCCGGGTTTGGAAGGTATCTGGGTATTCGTCGGCCTGGACATGATGATCTTCGCGCTGCTGTTCGGCTCATTCATGGTCGAGCGTCTAAAGAATCCCGACACCTTCGAGGCTTCACGTCAGGCTCTAAACCTCCACTTTGGAGGAGGCAACACGCTGATCTTATTGACCAGTTCCTGGTGCATGGTTCGCGCCGTCCAGGCGGCGCGCCGGCGCGCCGCGGTCGGCCCGTGGCTGGCGGCCGCCCTCGCCGGCGGCATCGCGTTTGGCATTTCGAAAGTCGTTGAATACATGGGGAAGATTCAGGCCGGCTACACCATGCTGACCAACGACTTCTTCATGTTCTATTTCGCGCTGACCGGCATCCACCTCCTGCATGTCGTCGCTGGCTGCGTAGCGCTTGCCGTATTTTGGGCACACGCTCGGGCGGGGACATACGCCAGAGACAGCAGCCTGGTAGGTATCGAGAGCATGGGAATCTACTGGCACATGGTCGATTTGCTTTGGATCATCCTTTTCCCGCTACTTTATCTCATGAGGTAATACATGGACCGCGCACAACGATGGGTGACCAGCGTGTGGTTGTTGCTGAGCATCGCGACGATCGTCACGACCTGGGGCTTGTCGAAAGACGGCGTCACCGCAGCGACCGCCACGATCGCGACGATATTGATTGCCGCCTGGAAGGTGCGTATGGTCCTGCTCAATTTCATGGAGCTGGACCACGCCCCCTGGGGGGTGCGGTTCTTGTTCGAGAGCTGGACGGTGCTGGTGGCCGCCGTCATCCTCGCTCCCTATTTCCTTGCTCCGCTGTTGTCGTGACGCGTGCCAATGCCCGCACTGCTCAGGAAGTTTGACCCATTCTCCAGATCATGCCCTGCGAATGCAGAGTCTCGATCTGCGCCGCGGTCCAGCCCTGTTTAGTCAGAATCTGAAAGCCAGTGTCATCGTCAATCCGTCAGCAGCCCAAACGAACCGCTTTGCCTGCTGAATTTCCTCGCACGGCAAGCTCGTCTCACCGAGAAGTGTCAACCACGTCCCCGTACACCTGTCAGCTATGTCCCCGGTCTATACAATCAAGGCAAGGGGGGGAAGGACGCTACTTGGCCCATGCCGCGATCCGTTCCGCGATCGCCTCAGGGGCCTCGATGTGCAGGAAGTGACCGACGCCGGGGACGACCTCCATCGCGTGCGGGGCGGTGAACCGATGTCGGTCGTCGACCTGCGCGGGGAGGATGCAGCCGTCGTTGGCACCGTGAAGCTGCAACAGGGGCACCGTGATCGGCTGAGACATGCGGCGCGTCGCACCAATCATGCCGGGGCGCAGCATCGCCCGGTAATACTTTAGGGGCGCGGGCATGCTCTTGCGCAGATGCTCGTGTAGCTCTGCCTTGAGAGCAGGATCGAGCGAGAAGCCGGGCGACCACTGACGCCAGAGGCGGTCGATGAAGGCAAGATCGCGGGCGGTGGCGATCCAGCCGCTTCCAGGCAGTTGAAAGAGCCCCATGTACGAGCTCCGGCGCAGTTGAGCGAGGTGCGTCAGCCGGCTCATGAACGTGAGTGGATGAGGGATTGCGAGCGCGACCGCGCGTTCGATCCGCTCCGGTGCGGTGACGCAGGCATCATAGGTGATCAGGGCGCCCCAATCGTGGCCAATCAACTCCACGGGGCGTCCCGGAGACCAGCGGTCGATCAGCGCGAGCACGTCGCTGGTGAGGGCTGCGAAGTCGAACGGACCCGCGGTCGGGGACGGCGCGTAACCGCGAAGCCAGGGTGCGACGACGTGGCGGCCACGGCGGCCGAGCTCGGCAAGGAAGGGCTTCGCGGTCGGCGGATGATCTGGGAAGCCGTGCAAGACGATCGTCGGTTGACCATTGGGATCCCCCCCCTTCAGCGCATGAAAGGTGCCGTGTGGCAGGTCGAAAGTGACGTGTTCGAACTCCATGTGTGTCAGCCTTTTTCAAAAATGGTCGGGCGAGAAATGCTGATGCTGGCTTCGGTGTTTCTGGTCTTGGACATGTGCGCCTGCTCCCGCGCGCGGGTGGACTGAGAGGTCAGCCGGCCAGTCGATTGGTCGTGACACAGGCCCGCAACCTTCAGGATGACCCGCGGCCATGCCGGGCATGCTGGTTTCGCGGTTTCGCGGTTTCGCGGTTTCGCGGTTTCGCGGTTCCGCGGTTCCGCGGTTCCGCAGTCCGCAGCGGCGGAGCGGCGGAGCGGAATAGTCAGAGCCAGCGGCGAACCTCGACCTTGTAGCGGCGGTAGTCGTCGCCGAACTTCGCTTCGAGATAGCGCTCCTCGCGGGCGATCACCTGCGTCTGAATCGCGATCAGTACCAACGGGAGCAAGGCGAAGGCGATCGGCCCGTCGAAGCTGATCGCAAGGCCAGCATAGATAAGCGCCATGCCGAGATACATAGGGTTGCGGGTCCACCGATAGGGACCGGTTGTTACGATGAGGGTCGTTGGCCGCGACGGTGGAGCGTTGGTGCCAAGCCGGCGGAACAGCCCCGCCGCCGCAAGCATCATCGCCGCCCCAGCAACGAACAGCAGTGCGCCCGTCGCGCCCAGCAACCGGCAGTCGATGCCGAAAGAGCGCAGGGTGACAAACCGCTCCGCCGCCAGCCCCAACAGCAGCGCTCCCAGATAGAGTAAGGGTGGAGG
Source organism: Pseudomonas sp. NFACC45 (assembly GCF_900113505.1). Lineage (NCBI taxonomy): Bacteria > Pseudomonadati > Pseudomonadota > Gammaproteobacteria > Pseudomonadales > Pseudomonadaceae > Pseudomonas > Pseudomonas sp. NFACC45. The sequence continues at coordinate 423,513 of NZ_FOPO01000004.1, read as the reverse complement.
GAAGCGCACACCCGCGTTGTGCGGCTCGACGGTCATACTCATCTCCAATTTGTGCTCTCAAGCCAGCATCGACTGCTGGGCGAAGATACCCGCCATTGCACCTTGCCATGATGCCGTAGTGACCGAGGGCATTCCGGGGGTGGCGAGATCGCCGGCGGCATAGATGCCGGGTATGCTGGTTTCGCGGCGCTCGTCGACCTTGAGGACGATGCCGAGAGGCGTATCGACCGTGGCGAGTCCCAATGAGTCATGAAGGCTTGCGGATGGCTTAGTGGGCGGATGCGCGAACAGAATGTCGACTGCGACATCGGGGCCGGTATCGAGCTTGACGGTGGCGCTATGGCCCCCGTGACGGGCGATCCCGGTGATCCGGCCATCAACGACAGGTATGTTGCGGTGGGCCAGATCGGCCCGGAGATCGGGTGCAATGTCGTGACCATCGGCGAAGACCGTCAACCTGTCGGTCCAATCCTGATACAGCTTGACCTGAATGTGCGACTGCGGGCGGAACCAGACGAGGCCCCAATGCTGGCCGGCGACTTCAAAGCCGTCGCCTTGCGACGGGCACGGCCGAGCTGCAGGGCGGCAGCGAGGCCGGCAAAGCTCCCGCCGATGATGATGACGTCATTCATAGTGATGAACTCCGTGTTCCGGATGAAGTGGATGGCTGGGCCTGGTTCGCAATATCGTCCACTAATACTCGCTCGGGAGGGGCTGCGAGCAGGGGTTTGGAAAACAGGTTGAAACCTACCCATTGGCTTGTGCATTTAAGATACTTTAAAGTACCCTAATCAAGGAATTACAATACTGTCAAGTACTGGGTCCTTATGACCAAAAATAGCCATGGCCGGCGCGGCCGACCCGTCAACGAGACGCTTGGCCAAACTATAGTCGACGCCGCGTGCGAACTTTTTGAGTTGGGTTTTCAAGCGACGACCATGGACAGGTCGCCCAGCGGGCGAAGATATCCAAGCTAAGCATCTATCGTCATTTCGAGAATAAGGAGGCGCTGTTCAGCGCGGCCATTGCGGCCCACTGCCAGCAGTTGGCACCAAAGGCCCTTTTTGCAGGCGTCGACGGTTCGGCCGAAGATCAGCTCACGGCGGTGGGAACAACCCTGCTTCGCACGCTGTTGAGTCCGGACGTGCGCAGTGTCGAAGCCATGATCATGGCCGACAAGACGAATCAAAAGTCGTTAAGCAAGCGCCAATACGAAGCCGGCCCCGCCCATGTCATCGCGCAAATCGAGGCCCTGTTGCGTCAGCTGCACGCGAAGGCGGTTCTGAACGTGCCCGATTCTCGCCAGTCTGCCCGTTTGTTTGCCGCGCTGATCAAAGGGTCCGATCTTTTGATTATCGCGCGCTTTGATGAAGCGAGAGCAGAGGACGCCAACGAAATCGAATCCTATTGCCGGTCGGCCGTCGCGATGTTTTTATTGCCTCGCACGGTGGCAACAACCACGCGGGCGGATAACCATTTCATTGCTCCGGGCAGCATGGTCGAAGCCGTCGTCCAGGCCCTTCGTTCTATCTGCTCAAATATCAGGGCGGGCATTGGCGCGTCACGACAACATCGGAGCAAGGAAATAGGAGGCAAGGATGACGACGGCCACAAGCACCGTCCAGCCCTCGAACAAGAGCCGTACCCCCAAGGGCGTGATCCAGCTCCATGAAATGGAGCAGGACCATACGCGCTTTCCAGGCGGCAATCAGGACCGTGACGGCCGCTGCGGTGACGCCGTCTTTCGACAATCCCCAGGTCGGACGATCATCGCTTCGCGCAGCGCATCGACCAGCGGCTGAAGCTGCACGCCGGTTTGACCCGCCCACTGCGCCAGGGCCATCTCGGCCAGGAGGCGCTCGCGACGGGTCCGTAAGTTTTCCGGGGTACTCGATATCGGAAAAGATCAGCCGGCTCATGGGACTTGCTGTTGGTCTTGGCTGGAGGGGGGCTATTCCAGCACAGCAGGCGGCGTTGAACTTGATCGAAGAACATTGAGGACGGGTGCGCCATAGGCATCAAGCATCTTGGCAATGGATCGTTGCCTCAGATCCCGACTCTTGTGACGTTGGACGCGTGATACGTCTTTTGATACTGAGTTCATGATTAAGCATGGACACTCTGTACCGGATTGGCTGGGTGCTGCTCTCGAGGTTTGCCGCCGCCCGTAGACTACTTCTGACCCGATTCACTCAGCCACTGCTCTGAGTCGCTGTTCGCTCGACCATCAATTTCTTTGTACATAAAGCTGCCCGATAGCAGCGTACTGACCCCTCGGGCTGGCAGGCTGGTACAAGTTGCATGGCTGCTATCGTCAAGACCCTCTAATTTTTTTGTGGTGAGATGGTTATATGCAAAACATTCTGCCTTTCACAACACATAAGCATAAAGAGGGTTCGATATGTGCAAGTTTCACCGTAGCGTGTTGTTGCTCTCCGCCCTGAGTACCATGAACTCAGGTGCTTGGGCCTACGAGTTATACTCCGATTCTGACACTACATTGAAATTGAATGTTCAAGGGGCTGTGGGTTTCTTTCATAGCGACGAAAGTTACAATCAGGGTGGCCCGATAAAACCAGGTTCAGTGGCATGGCAAGAGGGTTTTGTACGCTACGGGATGAGCGGAACTCAGGTCTTTCCAGGTTCTGCAAACACTTCGCTGTATGGAGAATTCAACTTGGTCAGCAATGCTACCTGGGGTGAGGGTGACGCAGCTGGCTATACCGATGGAACGGAGCGTCGTACGGCTGTTGACCGTGCCTACATTGGCTGGCGCTCCGGGGATCTGTTTCCGGCCTTGGGCAAGGACGGCGTAGACTTCTCCGCCGGCAGCCAGAAGGTCAAGATTGGTGATGGGTTCATCATCAACGGTGATGGTCTGAGTGTGGGTAATAACTTCGCCGACGGTAGCCTTGATCGCGGAGGGGCCTACTATCTGACCGCTCGCAATGCCTTCGATCGGACAGCCTGGTTGCGCCTCGGTGGACAGGAGGGTTGGCGCGGGGATTTGATCTGGTTGAAGTCAGATAATGAAATCAAGGCCAAGCCTGAGCTCGGTATCGGTGTGCTTGAGCATGTAGCGCCTGAGGGTACGGTAGGTCTGACGTATATCAAAGGGTTAGGCGTTGATGACAAACTGGCGAATGCTTTCAGCAGGCAGCGCGACGGTTTGAAGGTCACCAGCTTGCGTGCCCAGGGTAACGCTGGGGTTAAAGACTTGTTCCTGTCCTTCGAGTATGCCCATGAAGAGAAAAGTCTGGGTGATGAACATGCTTGGTATGCCGAGGCGGGCTGGACGTTCTCCGCTGCACCTTGGCAGCCACGTCTCGGTTACCGCTACAGCCGCTATTCGGAAAACTACGATCCGCTGTTCAGTGGCTTCAGTCGGGGTTATGGAACCTGGTTCCAGGGCGAGGTGGCGGGTAATTACTCAGGTCCATTTCAGCGGAATGCCGCCATTCAGATGGTCAGCCTTGGCCTGACACCGCATCCTGATGTAGCGATGGGTGTACTTCTCTTCGATTTCAACACCCTCGACCCTGCTCAAGGCAACCTCGACGCTAAAGAGTTGGATCTTTACCTCGATTGGACCTTGGGACAGTTCACGGTCAGCCCGCTAGTAGGCTTGTATAAGCCGAAGAAGAGCGCAGAAGAGGGTGGGTCGCAACAGGGTAGCGATGACCTTAACCTTTACAGCCAGTTGGTCATCTCATTTGCATTTTAGTGATCGTCTCCTGCCGTAAAGACGTTAAACCATAAATACATTACGAATAGGATATATCCGATGCGTGCTCCCTTTTTTCGCTCCGCGCTGGCTGCGACAGTCGGTATAGCTGCTTCACTCAGCGTCTCGTGCGCGCTGGCCGCCTCCAGCGACCCTACCAAGCCAAATATTCTAGTTGTCGTTGCCGATGACATGGGCTACTCCGATCTTGGTAGTTTCGGAGGTGAGATAGAAACCCCGAACCTTGATTCCCTGGCAGCGTCCGGGGTGCAACTGACCAACTTCCAGGCTATGCCTGCCTGCTCTCCAACCCGTGCCGCGCTGCTGACCGGGGCGGACCCCCATCAGGTCGGCTTGGGCAATATGGCTGAAGAAACAGCACCTAACCAGGAAGGCAAAAAGGGTTACGAAGGGTATCTGAATGATCGGGCAGTCACGATCGCCTCCCTATTGCGCGATTCAGGCTATGACACGTACCTGGCAGGTAAATGGCATCTTGGAAGTACTGAGCAAACCACTCCGAACCAGCGCGGCTTTGAGCATTCCTTCAGTATGCTTAGCGGTGGTGCCAGTCACTTCCCGGATATGAAGCCTGCCTATGCACCTACGCCGGAAGCTAGGGCACCCTACGCGGAGGACGGCAAAATACTTAAAACATTGCCCGCGCAATTTACCTATTCCAGCCAGTACTACGCGGATAGGATGATCGACTATATAGCCGCAGATAAGGACAGTGGGCGTCCATTCTTCGGCATGATGGCCTTCACTGCGCCGCATTGGCCGTTGCAAGCGCCAGATGAGGCTGTGGCCAAATATCGAGGTCGCTACGACGCTGGTTATGATGCATTGCTCGAAGCCAGGCTGAGTAAGCAAAAAGCCTTGGGTCTGGTGCCGGCGGGTGCCGAACCGGCAGCCCGTTCCCCTAAAGGTCGGCCATGGAATAGCCTCACCGACGAAGAACGTAAGCGTGAAGCCCGTGCAATGGAAATCTATGCGGCGATGGTGGATCAAATGGACGTAAACACGGGGCGTGTCTTCGACTATCTGCGCAAAAATGGTCTGTACGACAATACGGTCGTTATCTTCATTTCTGATAACGGCGCGGAAGGCCACGACCTGGACGATACATGGCCAGGCGACAAATTTCCAAAGATCCGCAAGGTAATCGACGAGACTAACGACTTCAGTTTCGAACGCATGGGTAAGCCTGGTTCCTACACATTCCTTGGTCCTAACTGGGCTCGTGTGTCATCCCCGACCTTTAGCCTTTTTAAAGGTTTTCCGACCGAGGGAGGCACCCGTACTGCGGGTATCATCCGCATTCCGGGTATTGAATCGCACGGTAAAAAGCTCGACAAGCTGGTCAGCGTCAAAGATTTCGCGCCAACATTGTTAGAGCTGGCAGGTGTCAAACGTCCTGGAGTGCAGTACCAAGGCCGTGAAGTTGCACCGATGACGGGGACCTCGATCATACCGCTGCTCAAGGGGCAGAATGTGGCTGAGCGAACGGAGGCCGGTGAATTGTTCGGTAAGCGCTTCGTACGTAAAGGCGACTGGAAGCTGGTGCATATGCCCAAGCCATGGGGTAATGGTGAGTGGCAGTTGTTCAACCTTCATACGGATCTGGCTGAGGCGCACGATCTCAGCGCAAAAGAGCCAGCTAGAGTGGCAGAACTAAAAAAGACGTGGGACCAGTACGCGCAGCAAAATCAAGTGGTCCTGCCGGATCAGGTCAGCGGCTATTGATTTACGCCTAAGCGGAACCAGCGGCGGATCTTCGCGGCTTCTACTCGATAAGAGATTGATCAATGCCTTACCGGGCCGTTCTAAAATGCTTGTGCTTGTTGCAAATTTTGTTGTCGACGCCCGGTATGGCAGCTTCGTCTCCTCCCGCACAAGCCTTTTCGGACGGTTATGTCGCTCAAGAGAGTTGCTCCGGCTGTCATCAGGCCGAGGCAAATGCATGGGCAGGTTCCCATCACAGTTGGTCCCTGCGGGAAGCTCGTGAGGGTAACGTTTTAGGGGACTTTAATGACGTCATTTTCAATGATGGCAATGGCATTGAGCTTCGGTTTTTCAGGCGTGGTGACCGCGTTTACGTTAATGCTGAGGACGAGCAGGGTAAACTCACCGACTTTGTGATCGCGTACACCTTTGGTTTCTATCCACTACAACAATACTTGATAGAGCGCCCTGGCGGGCGCTTGCAGAGCCTGACCGTAGCCTGGGATAGTCGTCCGCAGATGGCGGGCGGGCAGCGATGGTTTTCACTGTATCCTGGGCAACGGTTCAGCCCCAATGACGCACTGCACTGGACGGGTCGCTACCAGAATTGGAACGCCATGTGTGCAGACTGTCATTCTGGCAATTTGCGCAAAGGTTACGATGCTGCTGCGGATACCTACCAAACTACCTGGAGCGAAATGGCGGTGGGGTGCCAAAGCTGCCATGGTCCAGGTCAATGGCATATCGACTGGGCAACAAAGAGCGCCCAAGAAACTGAGCGTTCCGGTCCGGATGAGAAAGGGCTCGCCGTCGACTTCCATAACTCTCAGAAAGGTTACCTGGTTGAGCAATGCGCTCGCTGCCATAGCCGTCGCCAACCCCTTGGTAATGGTGGTCAGCCCGGCAAACCACTGCTTGATGCGATGCGCCCAGCGGTGCTTTCAGCAGGGCTCTATCATGCCGATGGGCAAATCCTCGATGAAGTCTTTGAGTATGGCTCATTCACTCAGAGCAAAATGTTTAACAAAGGCGTGACCTGCAGCAATTGCCATGAGCCCCACACAACGAAGCTGCGTGCTGAAGGCAACGACCTTTGCAAGGCATGCCACAATCCGGCAGGCAATCCACTATTTCCCAGTCTGATACCTAAAAATTACGATAATCCAGCACATCATCATCACGTGCCTGGCTCTCAAGGCGCGCAGTGCGTCAACTGCCATATGCCGACTCGTACTTATATGGGTGTAGATGAGCGACGCGACCACGCTTTGCGCATACCTCGCCCGGATTTGGATGCAGAGACCGGATCGCCCGACGCCTGTACTGGCTGCCATACAGGAGCAACCCCGGCCTGGGCGGCACAAGCGCTCGCAGGATGGAATTTCCGACCTCCCCTTGTTAAGCACTACGGCGAAGTCTTCGCTGCAGCTCGTCGCAACGATCCTGAGGTCCTCCCTCAATTAGCGAAGCTCATCACCGACACTACGCAGCCTGCCATCGTCCGGGCTACCGCGGTTGAGCTTGGCGCAAGTTACGGCTCGGCTTTAGATCGCAGTTTTATCGAAGCACTAAAAGACGACAGTCCAGAGGTTCGGCTGCAAGCAGCACGTAGTGTGGAGGCGCATTCACCCACACAGCGTTTGGAGTATCTGCTGCCATTGTTGCGTGATCCGATCCTGGCGGTCCGTGATCAGGCGGCTCGGGGGCTCGCCGACTATTACAATACTGGCTTGCAGCCGCCGTTACAGGACCTGCTTTCCTCTCAGCTCGCCGACCATGAGCAACGCTTGGCGCGCGACGCTGATCTGCCTGTGACAAGAGTGAACTTGGCGATACTGCAGGAGCGTCTGCATCGACCTGAAGACGCAAAGCACAACTACCGCCAGGCTCTTGTGCAGGATGCACGTTTCGTACCGGCCCGTACGGGTCTTGTGCGTCTACTGGTCATTCAAGGTCAGACCGTTGAAGCTGAACAGTTACTTCGCGCAGGACTGGCGTTACAGCCCCAGCAGCAGGAGCTTGTCTTAACGCTTGGGCTTTTGCTCGCACAGCAGGGTAATGCTCCGGAGGCGATAGAATGGCTGCAGCGTGTTGACACTCCACGAGCGCATTACAACCTCGGTCTGCTTTTGAGCCGGATGGGGCGTCAGAAGGAGGCGAAAATCTCATTATTAAGAGGTTTGGAGCAGGATCCCGCTAATCAGGATCTGCGCTACACGCTAGCTTACCTGAGTGCGCAAAATAACGAGTTGGATGATGCGCTTAAATATTGCGAAGGTTCTAACGACATGAGATGTCGGCGGCTATCCGATGCGATAAAGTCCCGTGGACAATGAACGTTCAGTAGTTCTATGGCCCTGTAACGGGTGAGCACTTCAACTGCGGCCTTGACCGCCGCGTAAACGCTGTACCTCGGCAATGTGAAACGTACAAATCCGGACGAAACGTTCAGGATACGACCACCGTCTTGGAGGCGCGGTAACAGCTTCCGAGTCAGGAAAATCGGGCCGCGAAGGTGCGTGGCGACAAGTGAGGCAAATTGGTCTTCGGTCGCGTCAATAAAGTTCGTGAAGATGCCATTGCCTGCATTGTTGACGAGGAAGTCGAAGCGCTGTAGGCGTCCGGCTAAGTCACCTAACGAACTCCAGTATTAAGGGCGATGGTGGAGTTCTGCAGGTAACTTAGCCGGACGCTGATATTTCCTCTAATGTTCCCTCAGATAGATCGTTCTCTTTTCTCATCCCTTCATCGCCTCCTTGGAGCGCAGGATCATGGTCTGCTCAATCAAGTCCCCGGCATAGACAGGCTCGGGACTGATAAGCGAACACGGTGCAACCACTATCAGTAACGAATCATCACCGACTTGAGCTCGGTGTAATCATCGATAAATGCACTGCCAAACTCCCGCCCCACCCCCGAGGACTTGTTGCCACCGAACGGCACCGCCGGATCAAGCATAGTGTGCATGTTCACCCACACGGTGCCGGCCTTGATCGCGGGCACCATGCGCAGGGCTTTGCTCAGGTCATTGGTCCAGAGGCTGGCACTCAGGCCATAGGGCGTGTTGTTCATCAGTTCCAGCAGTTCTTCTTCGGTGTCGTAGGGGAAGAAGGTGGCTATCGGGCCGAAGGTTTCTTCGTTGAGCAGGGTGTCGTCGATGGTGTTGGCGAGGATCACTGTCGGTTCGACATAACAGCCGGGCCGGTCGATCAGCTTGCCGCCGTGGATAATGGTGTTGTTTTCGGCACGGGCCTTGGCGAAAAAACCTTCGAGCTTGAGTTGATGCTGGCGGTTGGTGACCGGGCCGAACTCGGTGCGTTCATCCAGGGGCGAGCCGATGTTCAACTTGCTCAGGCGTAGGGCCAACTTGTCCATGATCGGCTCGATCTGCGAGCGATGGGCGAAGAAGCGCTCGGCAGCGGCACAGATTTGTCCGGAGTGCAGAAAGCCGGCTTCGATGATGCCGTTGACTGCCTTGTCCAGATCGACATCGCGCAGGAAACCCGCCGAGTTTTTGCCGCCCAGTTCCAGGGTGGCTCGGGTCAACCCGGCGCCCATGGCACTGCGACCGACAGCGATGCCGGTCGGCACCGAGCCTGTGAACGAGACTTTGTCGGTGCCGGGGTGCTCGATCAACCCTTTGCCAACCAGCCCACCGCCAGTCAATACGTTCAATGCGCCGGCCGGAAGACCGGCTTCAATGGCCAATTCTGCGATTCGAAGAATTGTCAGGGGGGTGAATTCGCTGGGTTTGATGATGATGCTACATCCGGTTACGAGCGCCGAGGCGAGTTTCCAGATGGCGATCATGGTCGAAAAATTCCACGGCACAATGCCCACCACCACGCCGACCGGTTCGCGCAGGGTGAAAGCGGTATAGCGTTCGCCAGCGAAGGAGGGCAGTGACGGGGTGATGGTCTGACCGCTGATCTTGGTCGCCCAGCCGGCGTAATAACGCAGGAAGTGAGCAGCCTGGTCGACTTCGAAAGCCCGGGCAATCTGGATGATCTTGCCCGACTGGCAGGTTTCGATTTGCGCCAGTTCTTCGCGATTTCGCTCCAGCAGGTCCGCCAGTTTCAGTAGCACGTTGCCACGTGTCGCCGGTGCGACCTGGGACCAATACTTGAAGCCACGGTTGGCCGATTCCACTGCCGCATCGATATCGACTGGATCAGCGTCGGCGACGCGGGCGATGACCTGGCCGGTGGCTGGATTGATCACCTCCAGCGTCTGGCTGGAGTGGCTCTGGACGTAGTCGCCGTCGATAAACAGTCCATGGCTTCGGCTGAGGAAGGCTTCAACTTGAGGCAGCAGTGGAATATCGCTCATGGGGTTTTCCTGGTCGCGAACTTGAGAAAAGCCCGAGGTTATTCCATGGGGGGCGGGGTGGCTTGACTGTGCCTGCCGGGAGACATGTCTGTGGCTGCCAGCGCTGTTACAAATCCGGTACGTGATTTGGGCTGTTACCTTTGAAAAGTACAATCTTGGCTCTGGAAGGTGCATTTTCTACCGCTGTGACGGGTTCCATACTGGCCCTGCATCCGACGCCGCAGCTCGATTTTTGAAGCCGGCCGGACATCCAATAATAAGCAGGGCCATCCATGAAAAAGCCAAACCCGCTCATCGAAGACCTCAAGTCCATTCTTCCGGTCATTGCTGCCAATGCCTTTCAGGCCGAGAAGGACCGCAAGGTCCCCGACGAGAACATTGCGCTGCTCAAAAGCATCGGTATGCACCGTGCCTTTCAGCCGAAGAAGTTCGGGGGCATGGAAATATCGCTGCCACAATTCGCCGACTGCATTGCCTTGCTCGCTGGTTCTTGTGCCAGCACGGCATGGGCCATGAGCCTGCTCTGTACCCATAGCCATCAACTAGCGATGTTCTCGGCCAAATTGCAGCAGGAAGTCTGGGGTACTGATCCGGACGCCACCGCCAGCAGCAGCATCGCGCCGTTCGGCCGTACCGAAGAGACCGAAGGCGGTGTGCTGTTTAGCGGTGAAATGGGCTGGAGCAGCGGCTGCGACCATGCCGAGTGGGCGATTGTAGGTTTCCGCCGCAAAAATGCCGAGGGTACCCAGGACTACTGCTTCGCGGTGCTGCCGCGCAGCGACTATCAGATCCGTGACGACTGGTTTGCCGCCGGCATGAAGGGCAGTGGCACCAAGACCTTGATCATCGACAGTGTGCTGGTACCGGAACACCGCATCCAGAAAGCCAAGGACATGATGGAGGGGAAGTCCGCCGGTTTCGGTCTGTACCCGGACAGCAAGATCTTCTACTCGCCGTACCGTCCTTACTTTGCCAGCGGTTTCTCCACCGTGAGCCTGGGTGTTGCCGAGCGGATGCTCGAGGTGTTCCGCGAAAAAACCAAATCCCGCGTGCGTGCCTACACCGGTGCTGCAGTCGGTGCTGCGACCCCGGCGTTGATGCGCCTGGCCGAGTCAACTCATCAGGTGGCAGCAGCCCGAGCCTTTCTCGAGAAAACCTGGGAAGAGCACGCCGAACATAGTGAACAGCAGCGTTATCCAAGCCGCGAAACCCTGGCGTTCTGGCGCACCAATCAAGCCTACGCCACCAAGATGTGCATCCAGGCGGTGGACCGTCTTTTCGAGGCTGCCGGTGGTAACGCCTGGTTCGAGCACAACGAGATGCAGCGCCTGTTCCGCGACTCACACATGACCGGGGCCCATGCCTACACCGACTACGACGTCTGCGCTCAAATCCTCGGCCGCGAGCTGATGGGCCTGGAACCCGATCCGAGCATGATCTGAGCCCGGACCGTCCATAACAACAATCAGGATTGCTTCTCAAAGCAGTCTGGGAGTCTTGCATGTCTGATAACAGCGTTTGTGCAGCCACTGAAACGACCTTCGACCCGCGGGCCTTTCGTCGGGCTCTGGGCAATTTCGCCACCGGCGTGACCGTGGTGACCGCCGCCACCGCATCCGGGCGCAAAGCCGGGGTAACCGCCAACAGTTTCAACTCCGTTTCTCTCGATCCGCCTCTGGTACTGTGGAGCATCGACAAGCGTTCCAACAGCCACGAGGTGTTCAAAGAGGCCAGCCATTTTGCGGTCAATGTACTGGCGGCGGACCAGATCGACCTTTCCAACAATTTCGCCCGCCCCAAGGAAGATCGCTTCGCCGACATCGAGTTCGAACCTGGCGAAGGCGGCGCGCCGGTATTCACTGATTGCGCGGCGCGTTTTCACTGTGAGAAGTACCAGCAAGTGGACGGTGGCGATCACTGGATCATGATCGGCAAGGTGGTGGCCTTCGACGACTTCGGCCGCTCGCCGTTGCTCTATCACCAAGGTGCCTACTCCATGGTGCTGCCCCATACCCGTATGACCAAACGCGATGAAAGCCAGCCTCCGAGCAGCCATTTCCAGGGGCGCCTCAGCCACAATCTGTACTACCTGATGACCCAGGCGGTACGGGCTTACCAGTCCAGCTACCAGCCACGGCAACTGTCCACCGGGCTGCGCACGAGCGAGGCGCGGATGTTGATGGTGTTGGAGAGTGACGCCGGTCTGAGCCTGAACGATCTGTTGCGGGAAGTGGCGATGCCGGTGCGGGAAATCGATGAGGCGGTGGCCAACCTCAAGCGAAAAGGGTTGGTCAGCGACGATGACAGCCGCGTGCGTCTGACCGCCGCCGGTATCGAGCAGACCGAAGGCCTGTGGGCCATCGCTCGAGAGCAGCAGGACAAGGTGTTTTCCGATTTCAGTGAAGAACAGATCGATACCTTCAAGACGGTGTTGAAGAGACTGATCAGTAGCTGCTGATCTCCAATCAAATTTCTTATGGCGCCTTCGGGCGCCGTTTTTATTGATGGCAGGCAGGAGCAAACGCCTCAGCAGCCTCGTACAAGCAATCACCTTCAGTTTGCTATCAGATCCAGTGTTTCGACTCGACGAACAAAGGACAGGCTGATGTTCTTCAAGAAACATAAACGGCTACAGGCGCTCGCTGAATCCGTGCAGCTGGAACAACTCACGCAAGAAAAAGCCCTGATCGAGCAGCGATTGCGAGCGGCCGAGGACCTGGTCAACAACCAGGCCGGCCAATTGGAGCGAAGCGAGCAGACGCTTGAAACCCTCCGCCAGCAGTTGGAACAGGCCCGGAGCCGCGAGCAGACGCTCGAAGTCGAGTTAGGCCGGCACGTGCAGCTATCCCGCCAGCATCGGCAGGAGGAACAGATCTGGGAATTGCTGCAGTCGACACTGACCGAAGGCTGCTGGGACATCACCGTGGTCAACGGCGATGTGCAGGATCCAGCCAGCTGTATGCGGTTTTCTAATCAATTTCGCATCCTCATGGGCTACGCCCTGCATGAGCTGCACGACGGCTGGGATGCTCAGGTCAGCATTACTCATCCTGACGATCTGCCGACGATCATGGCGATCTTCAATCAGGAAGTCCTCGCCATCCACGGCAGCGGCGAGTACGTCATTGAATATCGGATGCGTCACAAGACCCGTGACTATATCTGGTGTCGCGAGAGAGGTCGTGCGGTCCGTGATGCACAGGGGCGTTTAGTCCGTGTGATCGGCGCGGTACGCGACATCAGCGATGAGCGTTCAGCCAAGGCCACCCATCAACAAATGCTTGAACAAAATCAGGCTACCTACGGCCAGATTGCGACGGTAGTGGGAGTCATCAAGGGCATCGCCGACCAGACCAATCTATTGGCTTTGAACGCCGCGATCGAAGCAGCCAGGGCGGGAGAGGTCGGGCGCGGGTTTTCAGTGGTGGCCGATGAAGTGCGCAAACTGGCAGAAAATACCCGCCAGGCGACTCATAAGATTCAGACGATGTTGCACCAGCACAAGCAGTAACCCGGTTTCAGGAGTTGCAAAAGGCAGGTTCTGAACTGGATCGGAAAAGGGCGGCCACTCTCAGTTGGCTGTAAAGTTGGTGCCATCGCCGCGACCTGGTTGCCGCCGTTGTTTTTTCCCAGCATGGTTGGACAGTGATTAGATTGAGCACCCCTTGGGACGCCTGGGGCCGGGGGAAATTTTTCACCTGCGTACCCTATAATTGATCTTGTGGGCCAAGCAGTGGACCTTGGCAGACAGCAACAAAACCGGCGGCAGACACGGGCAAGACGATCAGGGCGGCAGAGGCGCAAAGTGACTCTGTATACGGCGGCGTTTCGATCAGGGACTGGCTGGGGAGGGCGTTATCGCCAGTTCCTTGAGCGGATCGCTACATCCATTATAAAAATCCGCTTTCGAGGATCTGCACTATGTCGATCAATGACAGACTCACCGAGCATTTGAACCGGGGTACGGTAGGTTTCCCCACTGCGCTCGCCAGCACCATTGGTCTGATCATGGCCAGCCCGGTGATTCTCACTGCGACCATGGGGTTCGGCATCGGCGGCAGTGCCTTCGCCGTGGCCATGTTGATCGCCGTGGTGATGATGCTGGCTCAGGCGACCACCTTCGCTGAAGCGGCGTCGATCCTGCCGACCACTGGTTCGGTCTACGATTACATCAATTGCGGCATGGGCCGTTTCTTTGCGATCACCGGTACGTTGTCGGCCTACCTGATTGTCCATGTGTTCGCTGGAACCGCGGAAACCATTCTTTCCGGAGTCATGGCGCTGGTGAACTTCGAGCACCTCAATACCCTGGCCGAATCGGCCGGCGGTTCATGGTTGCTGGGGGTGGGCTTCGTCGTCGTATTCGGGGTTCTCAATGCCTTCGGCGTCAGTGCTTTTGGCAGGGCCGAGATCATCCTCACCTTCGGTATGTGGACCACCTTGATGGTGTTTGGAGTATTGGGTTTGATTGCCGCACCCGCCGTGCAACTGGATGGCTGGTTCGGGGAGTCGATGGTCGGGACTGACCTGATTACCATCCTGTCGCTGGTGGGCATGGCCATGTTCATGTTTGTCGGTTGCGAGTTCGTCACCCCGCTGGCTCCGGACCTGCGCAATTCGGCCAAGGTCATGCCCAAGGCGATGATTCTCGGTTTGTTGAGCGTGGCGACGTGCATGTTCATCTACGGCGCGGCGATGAAACGTCAGGTGGAGAACGTGTTGCTCGATACCGCCAGCGGCGCGCATCTGCTCGATACGCCGATGGCCATTCCAAAGTTCGCTGAGCAGGTGATGGGCGACATTGGTCCGATGTGGCTGGGAATCGGCTTTCTGTTTGCCGGTGCGGCGACCATCAATACACTGATGGCCGGGGTGCCACGGATTCTCTACGGCATGGCGGTTGACGGCGCGTTGCCCAAAGTATTCACCTACCTGCACCCGCGCTTCAAGACGCCGATTCTGTGCATTCTGGTAGTGATGCTGATTCCTTGTCTGCATGCACTGTATCTGGGCGGCAACGCCGACAACATCATGCCTCTGGTTCTGGCGGCCGTCTGTGCCTGGAGTTTCGCTTATCTGCTGGTGACGCTGTCAGTGGTGATTCTGCGGATCCGCCGTCCCGATCTGCCACGGGCCTATCGTTCGCCGTTCTTCCCGCTGCCGCAGGTTGTCTCCAGTATCGGCATCCTGTTGGGCATGTGGTTCATCACGCCGCCCGGCATGAGCCCTGCAGACATCTATGTCCCGTTCGCGGTCATGCTTGGTGGCACCGCGCTGTACGCGCTGTTCTGGACGCTGGTCGTGCAGAAGGTCAATCCGTTCAAACCGGCTTCGGTGGAAGAAGTGTTGGCCAAGGAGTTCGCGAATGAGCCAGGACACCCTCACAACGGGTATATCGACCATGCTGCAAAAACTGTCTGAGCTGTTCAGTCCCAGGCGCGCCCCGGCTGGTTACCGACCGGGGGTGACGCTCGAGCACCTTCGGCGCAACCTCGGTTTGGCCAGTTTCGAGCAGACAGCGCCGACAGCGGCCCGCGTTTCGCTGGATGATGGCGGCCTGCAATTGGAGATCGTCGAGCGCACCGAGTCGCAACTGTTGATGCACCTGGTCATGACTGAATTCGTGCTGCGGGTGCCTGCTACAAGAGAGGGCGTGGCGAGCTTCGAACTGCACCATACCGGGTCGGTTCGACGGACTGGAATCCGCTGTCGGCAACGTGTTGGAGACGCGGCACTGTTGGCCGGTTTGCAAGCAGGATTAGAGGCGGACAGTGGGCTGCAGCAGGCTCTGATGCCGCTGGATTTCAAACGCTTGCGTATCGATCTGCAAGCGCGTCAATGGTGCTTGCGGCTGGAGCATATGGGCGGGAGTGAAGTGGTCAACCGGATGCCGGCTTTTCGTCGCTACATCGCCTTGAACCGTGAGCAGCGCGATTGGCTGCTCGGTGCCTTGAGTGGTTTTCAGCGAGTACTGCGCGCGCTTTGAGGTTGGCATCATTAGTGCTTTCACATACGGCAACCAGTACTTGTTGCGCACATATAGATAACATGTTAACTATTGCGCTACAAAAACAAAAAGCCATTGTGGAGATACCCATGAGCGTCCAACAGATTGTGCAAGGCGGGCTGGAAACCTGGACCCGGGATCTGCGAGCTGTTTGCGGTCACTTCGACACAGAACTTGCCTTCAACCGCGCGCTGTTCATCGGTGAGGTGTCCAAGTTCTCCCGAGGCGGTCTGCCGCTGGCCAACCTGCGCACCAATGCGGGCCTCATCAAGCGCTCAAGGAACAACCCTGATCACGACGACGATCAGCATTGTTTCCTGGTCAGCCAGCGCAGCGGATACGCCCAGATTACTCAGAATGGCCTGAGCATCCAGCTTGCCCCAGGGGATTTGTTGCTAATGGATTCGGCGGGCTCAATCGAAATCACCCCCTTTGGCCTGATCGAACATGCTTCCCTGTCATTGTCTCGCAATGACGTGTGCAAGCAGCTCGGCAGCCAGCCCAGGACCTTCGGCAAGATTTCCTCGAGCAAGGCCTGTGGGCGGATGTTGCACGTGCTGATGGATCAGCTGTGCAAAGACAGCTTGGAAGGTGACGGCGCCGCGGGCGAGGGCGAGGCCCTGCAGTGTGCTTTTGTTTCGCTGCTAGGCTCGGCATTCGAGCAGGACCCTGACTCACGGGATGACAGTGCCTCGTTGCAGGGCAATAACCTACGCAGCTATGTGCAGAAAGTCATCGATGAATCCCTGACTCAGCCCGGCCTGAGCCCGGTGGGCCTGGCGAGTCGACTGAATATTTCAGTGCGGCATTTGTATCGGTTGTTCGAAGAGCAGGACGATAGCGTATGCCGCTACATTCAACGGGCGCGGCTCAAACGCAGCGCCGATGACCTGACCAACCCGTTCCTGAGGACCGAATCGATCACCTCGATTGCGTACAAGTGGGGGTTCACCGATTCGGCGCATTTCAGCCGCTCGTTCAAGAAGCAGTTCGAGCTATCCCCTAAGGATTTTCGTTCCTGTCATTTGCAGCAAACGGTGGAGGGGGGCGTTAGTATTTGAATGGACGAAAAAAGGAGCTTTTCATCGCCCCCTTTTCTGTATGGACAAGCGTTATCAAACCTCTGGCAAGGTCGACCCCCCATCGACCACCAGCGTCTGTCCAGTAATGTAGCTCGCCAGATCCGACGCCAGAAACAGCATGGCTCCGGCGATATCGGACGCAACGCCTAATCGTCCCAAAGGCACACGGCTGGCGATATTGTCGGTGACCTGATCGCCACCCAGGTTGCCCAGGGCCGGCGTCGCGATCATGCCGGGTTCAACGCCATTGACCCGCACGTTGTAGCCAGCCAGCTCCAGTGCGGCATTGCGAATGAAACCGTTGACCCCTGCCTTGGACGCCGCATAGTGACTCAGCCCCGGGTAGGCCACCCGTGGACCAGTGACCGATGAGGTCGCCAGCACGCAACCCTGACCCTGACGACGGAACATCGGCAAGGCCGCTTGAGTCAGCCAGAACAGTGCCGAGAGATTGACGGCCAGGGTACGGTCGAGAATGGATGGGGTGATCTCGGCGAAGGGCGTCAGCGGAAAGTACCCGGCGTTGTGCACCAGGATATCCAACCGACCCATACGCTGCTCCAGACTCTGAACCAGTTCGAGCACCACCGTGGACTCGACCAGGTCGACGGGCACCGCTTCGACCTGACATGCCTGCCCGGACAACTCGGCGGCCAGCGCCTGAGCCTGGGGCAGTTGCAGGTCAGCGATCACCACGCGTGCGCCGCGCAAGGCGAAGGCTTCGACGATCGCACGGCCAATACCCTGGGCCCCGCCGGTCACCAGTACGGTTTTACCGCTGAAGTCCAGGTTTTCAGACATGAGGTTGCTCCATATGGGTATAGGCCAGGGTTGGCACATCGACGATGCTCGATCCGCCGTCGGCCACCAGGGTTGCGCCGGTGATGATTGAAGCCTCGCTGGACGCCAGGAAGCGACACACCCTGGCTATTTCTTCGGCACTGGCCGGTCGGCGCAATGGCACGTCGGCGCAGACTCGGTCATAGGCTTGCTGCAGCGTTTCGCCATAAAAATCCATCAGCGGCTGCATCTCCTGATCGGCCATGGGCGTGCGTACCCAGCCCGGGCAGATGGCGTTCACCCGCACGCCGTGCGGACCGTAATCTCTGGCCAGTGAGCGGTTGAGACCGAGCAGCGCATGCTTGGCCGTGGTGTAGCCGCAGACTTCAGGCCCTGCCACCAGTGAGGCAACGGAACCGATCAGCACGATGATGCCAGTACTTTCCAGCAGCAGCGGCAGACAGGCCCGGGCACTGTAGAAAGCGCTGTTCAGGTTGCTGCGCAGCGCCGCTTCCCAGGTCTTCGGGCTGGTCTGAGTGACGCTGCCCAGACCATGACCACCGGCACAGGCCAACAGCACATCGAGCCGACCATAACGCTGACGAATCTGTGCGACGAAACCTTCCCAAGTGTCCGGACAAGCGGCATCACCGACCAGGACCAGACCTCCGGTTTCCCGGGCGATCTGCTCCAGAGGCTCGCGGCGGCGGCCGATCAGCACCAGATTGGCGCCTTCGGCTGCGTACAGCCGAGCGCAGGCGGCACCGATGCCAGTCCCGGCTCCGGTGATTGCAACGATACGTGGCTCAGTCATGGGGATATTCCGTCTGGTTGAGAACCTGGCAGTAAGAGGCGACCGGAAAGTTCGACAGCTCATCGAAGGACGACTCGGCATAACCGAAAATCTTGCCGTCGCTGCGGTGCTGTTGCATGTCGATCAGCAGCACACCGAGGGTCGGAATGATCTTCTCGCGCCAGACGAACAGGTACAGCTGATCGGCGATCTTGTAGTAGTGGCAACGGTCGGTGTCGCACAGGCCTTGCTCTACACCCTTCAGACACTGCCAGGAATAGAATTGATCGTTGAGGTAGATGTGCTCGTAGACTTCGCTCGGACTGTAGCGATACAGGTTGCGCAGGCCGGTCAGTTCGCTTGTTGGTGCGTGAGGGCATTGGCCTTCCTGCCACGGACGATCGAGGCTGCCATGCAGGAAATCCACCTCGACCGAGGTCAGGTTCTTGCCGGCCAGCGCACGGCTGTAGAGGCCTTCACGAGTTTGCTCCTGGGTCGGCATGCGACCGATCACGGCGGTGAACGCAGCGCTGGCGGTGTCGAGTACCAGACTCACCGACCAGTCTTGAGCGCTTTCGCGCTTGATGAAATCCACCAGGTACAGACCGGGGCGCACCGAAGTTGCCCGATACACCGCGGCGCCGTTGGAGTGGCCGTCGGCAGTGGTCCAAGACACCGTTGCGGTGTCGAAACGATGTTCGATCTGCCAGCCATTGACGAAGTACAGCGTGAAGGTCTTGCCGTTCAGGTCGGCCAGGTTCGGCAGAATGAAGGCTTCTGGGGCAAAGCCATCGGCCAGGGCGCCAACGGTGATCCAGTCGGATGATGTCGTCATTGCAATGCTCCGGTTGTATGAAATAACAACTTGGAGCATGCGGTTCGCAGACAAGCTCGCCTATCAACCGGATGGTTGAACCGGGTTAGAGAAACAGCGTTCCTACCAACTCGGTGCGGCTGCTGACGCCGGTCTTGCGAAACAGGTTGATCAGGTGGGTCTTGATGGTTGGCAGACCGACTTCCAATTCACGGGCCAATTGCTTGTTGCTGGCGCCCTGGCGCAACAACAAGGCAATCTGCCGCTCCTTGGGCGTCAGGCCGATCAGCGGATCTTCGCAGGGCGGCATGTTCGCCACGGCCAGTTGCAGCAGAGACTGCAAGGCATTGAGCTGGGCCAGCTGATCGGTGGTGAAGGTGCCTTGTTCGGCGGTGCGCAGCAATGAGATGGCGGCCTGAGGCTGGCCGGCGCGATGAGCGAGGATCTCCACCACATCGACGACGCCGTAGCGCTGCAGAAAATCTCGATAGCGCCGACTGTCCCGAGTCGGCTGTCGGGCCATGGCCAGGCCCAGCGGCACCACGGCCAGCCCGCTGGACAGGCAGTTGCGTGGTTGCAGCGGGTCGAACTGACAGTAGTTGTCCAGGTAGTCGCGATGCATCTCAGTGCTCATGCAATGCAAGTGGAAATCACGGGCTTGCAGTTGCCGGTCGACACAGTAGAACGCCGCCTGACTGGCAGGAACGAGTTGAGTGAAAGCCTGCAGGCAATGGACGGCGACGTCCTGGGGGGGTATGGCGTTCATGGTCAGTAACCTTCGCCAGAAAAGGCTGCCGGTAGGAGTCGGCAGCCAGGATCGATCAGACGACAGCGAAATAATGCTTCACAAAGCTTTCACTGACGACTTCCCAGAGAACAGGCGTGCCCTTGGTCACGAACCAGCTGTCGCCGGCCTTGTAGCGAGTGCTCTGGCCGGTGGATTCGTCGGTCAGGACCACTTCGCCGGTGACCACGGTGGCTTGTTCTGCGAACGGATAGACCATCCGGAATTTTCCTTGGGTGGTGCCGAAGTAGGCACTGCTGACCGGGTCGGTCGGTGCGCCGAAGGTCATTTTACCGAAGGCTTTGACTTCACCTTCGAGGATTTCCGAGCCGAGGTCGGCGACGGTACCCCAGGCGTCCAGTTCGGACAGCTGGATGTCTTTCTTGAGGGTAACAAGGGTCATGGCAGTTGCTCCTGATGAGTAAAAAAGAGGAAGGGGAAGAGCGCCTCGGCCGTTACCGGCGCCCGTTCCAGTAACCCGATAGCTGGTGCCAGGACTTGCCGGCGGTCAGCAACAGTGGGCGAAACGCATCTTTGCCTAGGATGGTTGGACGGTGGATCGAGCTGACCAGGTCATAGCGCGCCGAACCTTCACTCATCCCCTCCGCCAACACCTTGCAGATAATGTGACTTGGGGTCACGCCGAAGCCTGAATAGCCTTGGACAAAGAAGGCGTTACTGCGACCGGGTAGGGTGCCGATTTGCGGGAACAGGTTCGGGCTGCAGGCCATTGGACCGCCCCAGGCCAGGTCGATTTTCACGTCCTTGAGGTAGGGAAAAATCTTCAGCATCAAGCGGCGATTCCAGGCCTTCAGATCCAGGGGGATGTGCTCGACCAGCGGCGTGGCCGCGCCGAACAACAGACGGTTTTCGTTGGTGACACGGTAGTAGTCGATTACCGGGCGAATATCGCTGTAGGCGCCGCGAATCGGGCTGATGCGGTTGATCAGCTCGTCTGACAATGGCTCGGTCATCATCTGGAAGGCATAGGTGTTGATGGTCGAACGGTGCAGTTCGGGTTCCAGTTTGTTGAGGAAACTGTCGCAGGCCCATAACAGCTTGCTGGCCTTGACCGAGCCGCGCCCGGTGCGCACGGTGATGCGCTCGCCGTAACTGACTTCCAGGGCCGGGCTGTTCTCAAAAATCCGCACGCCGTGACTCGCCAGCGCCTTGGCTTCACCGAGCAGCAGGTTCAGCGAATGGACGTGACCGCCGCCCATGTGCAACAGGGCACTGCTATAGGCATCGGAACCGATGATTTGCTTGACGTCCGAGCCGCCGAGAAAGCGGATTTCGTGCTTGGTATTAATCGATTTGAAGTCTTTTTCCCAGGCGCGCAGGGTCTTTTCCTGGCGGGCGTTGAAACCCATGTAACCGTAGCCGTGGCAGAAGTCGGCGTCGATGTCGTACTTGGCGATGCGGTCCTTGATGATGTCGGCGCCCAGGTCGCTGATCTCGAAGACCTGGCGCAGGCCGTCTTCACCCACGTCCTTCTTGATCTTCTCCAGGTCGTGACCGATGCCGGCCATGATCTGCCCGCCATTGCGTCCGGTGCCGCCAAAACCCAGGTAACGCGCCTCCAGCACGACAATATTGGTGATGCCTTTTTCGGCCAGCTCAAGTGCAGTGTTGATGCCGGAGAAACCACCGCCAATGACCACAACGTCAGCTTCCACATCCTGTTCCAGGGTCGGGAAACTGAGGTTGTATTTTTTGGTGGCCGTGTAATAGGTGGGCGTTTCGATATTGATCATGGCGCAGCCTGAAAAAGTGAAGGAAAACTCAAGCGCTCGGGACTTCGAGAAGCTCTGTACCGGATGACTCTTATTAAGAGCCCTGGCGCAATGGATGTCTTGATTCTCTGTGCCGGGATTTTTGATTCAGCGCGCCAGAGCCTCCGGGAGCCAAACAAGTTATAGCGTTTTATGAGTTGGACAGTGGTAGAGTTTCGTTAAACTATTAACTAAATCAAGCGTGATTCTGACTTCCATGCATAAACCCCGGCAATCCCTGACCTTGACCCTATTGCAGGCCCGTGAAGCGGCCATGAGCTTTTTTCGGCCCTCGCTCAACCAGCATGGCCTGACTGAACAACAGTGGCGGGTCATCCGCATCCTCAGTCAGCATGAGGAACTGGAAATCTACCAACTGGCGGAACTGGCCTGCATTCTCAAACCGAGTATGACCGGTGTACTGGTGCGCATGGAGGCGGCCGGTATGGTCCATCGGCGCAAGGCCGAGCAGGATCAGCGGCGGGTGTTGGTGACTCTGGCCGAAAAGGGCGAGGCGTGTTTTGCGTCCATGAGCCAGTGCATGGAAGAGAACTACCAACGGTTGCAGGCGCAGCTGGGCGAAGAGAAATTGCAGACGTTGCTCGGGCTGCTCGATGAGCTGAAAACCATCAGGCGCTTGTAGGAGCCGAGCTTGCTCGCGATGCAGGCGCCGCGGTGCGCCAGGCCAACCGCTTCATCGCTCATCGCGAGCAAGCCCGGCTCCCAGAAGGCCCGCACAAGACCTTGCTGCTTGTTGGCCCTCAATCGGAAGCCGATCAGCCGACCTATTTGATACTCATGCACATGTACTTCTGCTCGATGTAGTCATCGATCCCGTACTTCGAACCTTCGCGGCCCAATCCTGACTGCTTGATCCCGCCGAACGGCGCCACTTCGGTGGAGATCAGTCCTTCGTTGACCCCGACCATGCCGTACTCCAGCGCTTCGCTGACGCGCCAGGCGCGGCCTAGGTCGCGGGTGTAGACATAGGACGCCAGACCGAACTCCGTATCGTTGGCCATAGCGATTGCCTCGGCTTCGGTGTCGAAGCGAAACAGTGGTGCCAGCGGGCCGAAGGTCTCATCCCGGGCCACCAGCATGGCCGGGGTGACGTCGCCGAGCACCGTGGGCTCGAAGAAGTTGCCGCCCAGCGCGTGGGGGTTGCCGCCGGCCAGCAGCGTGGCGCCCTTGACCAGAGCGTCGCTGATGTGTTCTTCGACCTTGGCCACGGCTTTGGCATTGATCAGCGGTCCTTGTTGCGCGCCTTCGGTCTCGGCCCGGGCGACCTTGAGGGCGTTGACAGCCAGCACCAGGCGTCGGGAGAACTCGTCATAGACACTGTTCTGCACCAGCAAGCGGTTGGTGCAGACACAGGTCTGGCCACTGTTACGGAATTTAGAGCCGATCGCACCTTCCACCGCGGCATCAAGGTCGGCGTCTTCGAAGACGATAAAGGGCGCGTTGCCGCCCAGTTCCAGGCTGACTTTCTTGATGGTTTGCGCACACTGGGCCATCAGCAATCTTCCGATGCCTGTGGAACCGGTGAACGAGAGTTTTTGCACCGCTGGGTTACCCGTCAGCTCGGCACCGATTTCCCGGGAGCGGGTGCCGGTGACCACGTTCAGCACGCCGGCCGGAATTCCGGCGCGTTCGCCGAGTTCAGCCAGAGCCAGGGCCGACAATGGCGTTTCCGACGCCGGTTTGAGCACCACGGTGCAACCGGCGGCCAGCGCCGGCCCGACCTTGCGGGTGATCATCGCATTGGGGAAATTCCATGGCGTGATGGCTGCAACCACCCCGATAGCCTGTTTGATTACCACCAGCCGCCGGCCTTGCTTGTCGTGAGGAATCACATCGCCGTAGACCCGCTTGGCTTCTTCGGCGAACCACTCGATAAAGCTCGCGCCATAAGCAATTTCGCCGCGACTCTCGGCCAATGGCTTGCCTTGTTCCCAACTGAGCAGGCGGGCCAAGTCTTCCTGATTGGCCATGATCAACTCGAACCATGTTCGCAGCACGTTGCTGCGTTCCTTGGCGGTCTTTCCGCGCCAGGCGGGCAGGGCAACCTGAGCAGCAGAGATGGCGCGAGCGGTTTCGGCCTGGCTGAGGGAGCTGACTTGGGTGATGGTTTCGCCATCCGCCGGGTTGGTCACCGTGAAACGGGTGCCGTCATCGGCGTCGATCCATTGGCCATTGATGTAAGCCTGCTCGCGTAGCAGTTTCAAATCGTTAAGTTTCATCGGACTTCTCAAAAAAATCAGTACACGCCGCCGGAGCTGGTGGGCGCCGGAGCATCTTTGAATTTGGCAGCGAGGGTTTGCAGACCGCGCATCAGCACGGTGGTGTCGACGCCGACAGCAACGAAGGCCGCGCCCAGCTCGATATAGCGCCGGGCGAGTTTTTCGTCGGCGCTGAGAATGCCTGCGGCCTTGCCGGCCTTCTGAATCCGCACAATGGCGTCCTCGATGGCCGCCTGCACCTCGGGATGTCCCGGATTGCCGCGATGACCCATGGACGCGCTCAAATCCGCTGGGCCGATAAACACCCCGTCGACGCCCTCGACCGCCGCAATGGCCTCCAGGTTGGCCAGGCCTTCGCGATTCTCGATCTGCACCAGCAGGCACATCTGCGCATCGGCCTGATCCAGGTAACCGGGAATGCTGTTCCAGCGCGAAGCACGGGCGAGCGCACTGCCGACACCGCGTATGCCCTGGGGCGGGTAGTGAATCGCGCGCACCAGTTCTCGTGCCTGCTCAGCATTTTCGACCATCGGAACCAGCAGGGTCTGGGCGCCGATATCCAGCATCTGTTTGATCAGCGCGGTATCGCCGATCACCGGGCGGATGATTGCCTGGCTTGAGTAGGGCGCGACAGCTTGCAACTGGCTGAGCATGCCGCGCAGGTCATTGGGAGCATGTTCGCCATCGATCAGTAGCCAATCGAAACCGGCATTCGCCGCCAGCTCGGCGCAATAGGCATCGGCCAGACCGAGCCAGAGACCGATCTGTGCTTCGCCGCTTTTCAGACGTTGTTTGAAACGGTTGATGGGCATGTCCATAGAACAGTCCTCCAGGGATCAGATGAAGCGGCAGGAGATGGAACCCAGCATGTCGTAATCGACATGGAAGGTATCGCCGGGGTTGGCCGCCACCGGACGAGTAAAGGAACCACCAAGAATGATCTGCCCCGCTTCAAGGGTGACGTCGTATGCGGCCAGCTTGTTCGCCAGCCAGGCCA
Source organism: Pseudomonas sp. NFACC45 (assembly GCF_900113505.1). NCBI lineage: Bacteria > Pseudomonadati > Pseudomonadota > Gammaproteobacteria > Pseudomonadales > Pseudomonadaceae > Pseudomonas > Pseudomonas sp. NFACC45. The sequence goes on along the minus strand of NZ_FOPO01000004.1, from coordinate 398,466 downwards.
CGCCTTTGGCCGGGTGGTTGAGCACTGCGGCCGAAACCCCGGACTCTTCGATCACGCCGTTACGGTAGAGCACGGCGGGCACCTTACGTAGGTCGATCTCGGTCGGCCGAACGGCGCGACCGCCCATGACCACACCGGCGTTGGCGGCATTGTCCGAAATGGTGTCGAACACCTTGCGTGTCGCTTTGGTCTGCGGGTCGACTTGCTGAATGCGGGCGTCGATGATCTCCAATGCCGGGATCACCCATTCAGTGGCGTCGAGCACGTCGAAGATCGTGCAGTTCGGGCCTTTGAGCGGCTTACCAAGGATGAACGCCAGCTCCACTTCCACCCGTGGCACGATAAAGCGTTCGAAAGGAATGTCAGTGCCCTCGTCGAAGAACATGTCATCGAGCAGCGCACCAAAATCCGGCTCGGTGATGTTCGAGGACACTTGCATGGCCCGTGAGGTAAGACCGATCTTGTGCCCAACCAGCTTGCGCCCGTCCTTGATTTTCTGTGCAACCCACGCGCGCTGGATGGCATAGGCGTCTTCGATCGTGATAGCCGGGTGGTTGAGAGAAAATTGCCGGATCTGCTCCCTGGAGCGTTCGGCCCGGTCCAGTTGTGCGGCGGCTTGCAGGATTTGCTGTTGATCTAGCATGACGAAGATCTCTTACTGTGGGTTGACGATGGCTGCATTGGTGCGCAGGACCAGGAAGCCGCCAAGGGCGATAAACAGCGCCAGCACATACAGGGCCAGACTGGCGCTTTGAGTGGTGTCGCGCATCCAGCCGATCAGGTAGGGCGCGAGGAACGAAGCGATGCTGCCGAACGAACTGATCAACGCGATGCCGGCGGCTTGAGTGCCATTGGAGAGAAAGGCCGGCGGCAGTTGCCAGAACATCGGCAAGGCGGCACTGGCACCCATTCCGGCGATGATCAGACCACCCAGCACCAGCAGCGGATTGCCCGGCGCCAGGCCCGTGACGGCAATGCCGGCGGCGGACATCAGCAGCGGCACACAGAGGTGCCAGCGGCGTTCCCGGTTACGGTCCGACGAGCGTCCGCAACCGATCATGAAGCAGCAACCGGCCAGATAAGGCACGGCACTGAGCAGGCCGACCTGGCTGTCGCGACCAATACCGGCACCGTGGATCAGCGTCGGCATCCAGAACGCCAGGGTGTTAACCGCCAGCATCACCGCGAAATAAATCGCGACCAGCAACCAGACCTGGGGATCACGAACAATGCCACCGAAGGAGGTGATGGATTTGCGTTGTTCTTCATGGCTCAATTGCGCTCGCAGTTGTTGTTTCTGCATCGGGTTGAGCCACTTCACCGTTTCGAAGCTATCCGGCAGGCATTTGAGCACCACCAGGCCGAGGAGGACCACCGGCGCCCCTTCGATCAGGAACATCCACTGCCAACCTCGCAGCCCACCGAAGTCATGGAAATTTTCCAGGATGGCGCCGGACAACGGTCCGCCGATGACGCCGGCCATGGGCACGGCAATGGCAAACAGGGCCGTGACTTGCGCCCGGCGACGGGCCGGGTACCAGCGATTGAGAAATACCAGGATCCCGGGAAAGAAACCGGCTTCGGCCATACCCAGCAGAAAGCGCAGGACATAGAAACCGTTGGCGCTTTCGATCCACAACATGCCGGTGGAAAGTACGCCCCAGACCACCATCAGGCTGGCAATCCAGCGCCGTGGTCCGACCCGATCCAGCGCCATGTTGCTCGGTACGCCGAACAGCGCGTAGGCAATGAAGAACAGCCCGGCGCCGAGGCCGTAGACCGTATCGCTGAACTGCAGGTCAGTACTCATCTGCATCTTGGCGAAACCGATGTTAATCCGGTCCAGGTGGGCGAACAGGTAACAAATCAGCAGCAAGGGCATCAGGCGCCGGGTCACGGTGCTGTGGGTTCGATCATGCTCGGCAAGGGTGATGCTGTCGGCGGTATTGGCTGTGCTCATGATGTTGTACTTTTTGTCAGAGTGGCCGTTGGCGGAAGGTGGGCGCAGATCAGCTCGCCTGGTTCTTCAAGAAGGCATGCACGTTGTTCTGCTTGAAGTTCAGTTCCGGGTGCAGTTCGATCATCTCGAACGACAGCGCCAGCAAGCGTTGCGATTGCAGCTCGGCGAAGTGTTCGGTGATCACGTTGAACAGTGTTTCGGCGACGGTCTGTTGGGTCGGCAGATCCCGTCCGTGACCGACCTTGAGGGTCATGTGGACGAAGGCGTAATCGTGCTTGCCGTCAGCCATGCGCCAGGTATCCAGGCGCACACCGCGACTGCGGATGCCGCCCAGGGGGAACACGCCGCTGTCTCCCAGGACGGCGTGGACCTTTTCGAACAGCGCGGGCAAGTTCGCCTGCTGTTCGATGTTGTCGGTGTACTCGGCGATGAAATGCGGCATGTGAGTCTCCCGGGCCGTGAGCAACCCTTGGGTTGCCCGCGAGCGAGTGTCAGAGGGGGAAAATGGCGTTGATCTGGCCAGTGCCGGAACTGCCGAACGGCTGAGTGATGATCTCGGCAGGTTTGTTGTATTCAGGCCCGCCCAGCAGTCCAAGGAGCATCGCGGTGTCGTGCATCTTGCCTTCGCCGAAGCAATGCTCGGCGTAGTCCGGGAGCATTGCGCAGAACTCCTTGAAGCGGCCTTGCTTCCACATCTCGACCACGTGCAGGTCCATCTGCTTGTCGAACTCGCGGGTCCAGTTGTGGATGTTGGCTTCGGCTTCGCGATCATCCGAGAAACGGTGGGACAGCGAGCCCGAAGCCAGCACCAGCACCTTGCGGTCGCTCTTCTCAATAGCCCGCCGCACCGCAGCACCGAAGGCAAAGCTATCTTCCAGACGATGCCAGGCGCACCAGGCGGCGATGGAGATCACGTCGAACTTCTGCTCGTCTGGTACGCCCATGTGCATGTAGCGCATCGGGACCAAGGTGCCGTATTCCAGCTCCAGACTCGGGATGTTGTGGGCCATGGTGCGCACGCCCGCCTGATTGGCCTCGGCGGCGATCAGCTCGCCCAACTCTGGGCAACCCGGGTACTCGTACTCCATGTTCTTGATGAAGTGCGGCAGTTCGTTACTGGTGTAGATGCCCTTGAAATGTTCGCCGCAGTTGATGTGATAGCCGCTGTTGACCAGCCAGTGCACGTCAAACACCACGGCGGTATCGGCACCCAGTTCGCGGGCTCGACGTCCGATTTCTTTGTGCCCGGCAATCGCCGCTTCGCGACACCCGTGATGCTTGCCGGGCAGTTCCGACAGGTACATTGAAGGTACGTGGCAGATCTTCGCGGCCAGGACGACTTCGCCCATGATGATTCTCCTGAAGTTGTTGTTTGATTCAGTCAGGTGGATGTCGACTGCTGCGATGGGCCGATGCGCGACCCATCACAGCCTTCGACAACCCTTACCGGCGGTCTAGATGCCCCAACGCGGAATGTGATGACTGCCCATGGAGATGCAAACGTTCTTGATTTCGGCGAACACTTCGAAGCTGTACTGGCCGCCTTCACGACCGGTACCGGAGCCTTTCACACCGCCGAACGGCTGACGCAGGTCGCGCACGTTCTGGCTGTTGATGAACACCATGCCGGCTTCGATGCCATAGGCCAGTCGATGCGCTTTGCCGATGTCCTGGGTCCAGATGTAAGACGCCAGGCCGTACTCGGTATCGTTGGCCAGTTGCAGGGCTTCGGCTTCGTCCTTGAACGGGATCAGGCAGACCACCGGGCCGAAGATTTCTTCCTGGGCGATGCGCATCTTGTTGTTCACGTCGGCGAACACCGTCGGCTGGATGAACTGACCGCGGCTCAGGTGTGCCGGCAGGTTGGCCGGACGTTCCAGGCCACCGGCGAGGAGGGTGGCGCCTTCTTCGATACCGATCTTGATGTAACCGGTGACCTTATCGTAGTGGGCTTGAGTAATCATCGAGCCGACCTGGGTTTTCGGGTCTTGCGGATCGCCGACAATCAGGCGTTTGGCACGAGCGGCAAATTCGGCGACAAACTGTGGGTAAACGCTTTCCTGGATGAAGATCCGGCTGCCAGCGGTGCAGCGTTCACCGTTGAGTGAGAAGATGGTGAACAACGCCGCGTCGAGGGCCCGCTCAAGATCCGCGTCTTCGAAGATCAGCACCGGCGACTTGCCGCCCAGTTCCATGGAGTACTTTTTCAGGCCGGCGGTCTGCATGATTTTCTTGCCGGTGGCGGTACCGCCAGTGAAGGAAATCGCACGTACATCCGGGTGGCGAACCAGCGCGTCACCGGCGGTGGCGCCGTAGCCCTGGATGACATTGAGCACGCCCTTGGGAATGCCGGCTTCGACGGCCAGGCGGCCCAGTTCATTGGCGGTCAGCGGCGACAGCTCGGACATCTTCAGCACCGCAGTATTACCCAACGCCAGGCATGGCGCGGTCTTCCAGGTGGCGGTCATGAACGGTACGTTCCATGGCGACACCAGGGCGCAGACTCCTACCGGCTGATACAGGGTGTAGTTGAGCATCTGGTCATCGACCGGGTAGCTGTGCCCGTCCATGCGGGTGCAGACTTCAGCGAAGAAATCGAAGTTGTGCGAGGCCCGTGGAATCAACACGTTCTTGGTCTGATGGATCGGCAGACCAGTATCGAGGGTTTCCAGTTCGGCCAGACGCGGGACATTCTGCTCGATCAGTTCGCCGAGCTTGCGCATCAGCTTTGCGCGCTCCTTGGCCGGGGTCGCTGCCCATTTCGGGAAGGCTTCCTTGGCGGCGGCCACTGCCTGAGACACTTCCTCGGCGCCGCCGCTGGCGACTTCACCAATGGCTTCACCGGTAGCCGGGTTGTAATTGACGAAGGTGTCTTTGCTTTCGACCTCGCGGCCGTTGATCCAGTGTTTGATCATGTTGCTCAAGCCTCGTTACGGGCGGAGAAGAATTCCGCTTCGCTGACAATTCGATTGACCAGGCGACCCACGCCTTCCACTTCCACAATCACTTCATCACCTGGCACCACATCGGCCAAGCCTTCCGGCGTACCCGTGGCGATCATGTCGCCGGGTTGCAAGGTCATGAAGCTGGACAGGTATTCGATCAGGTAAGGGATGTCGAAAATCATGTCGCAGGTCGAGCCTTCCTGACGCAATTCACCGTTGATCCAGGTGCGCAGTTTCAGGTTGCCTGGGTCTGGCACGTCGGCGACGTCAACGATCCACGGGCCGACGGGCGTCGTGGCATCACGGTTTTTTACCCGCAGGTTGGGCCGGTAATAATTTTCCAGATAGTCACGGATCGCGTAGTCGTTGCACACTGTGTAGCCGGCCAGGTACTCGAGGGCGTCTTCACGCTTGACGTTGCGCGCCGGCTTGCCGATGACGGCCACCAGTTCACATTCGTAGTGCATGTAGGCGACGTTGTCCGGACGCCAGGTGGTCTGGTTGTGGCCGGTGTAGGTGCCAGGGGACTTGATAAACGCCAGGGGCTCGGTCGGCGGCTTGAAGGCCAGTTCGGCGGCGTGGTCGGCGTAGTTCAGGCCCAAGGCGAACATGCTGCCGGTGGCCGGTGGCAACCACTCAACCTGACTCTCGGCCAGCAGGCGGCCATCGGCCAGGCGCAGAGCGTTGTGTTCTTCGACATGGGCGAGGTGGACTTCGCCTTCAAAACGGATACGGGCGTGTTTCATGGAAGCTCCTGTTACTCGGCCACGATGTGGTTGACGAGGCGGCCCAGGCCGCTGATTTCGACTTCGACGGTGTCGCCGGGCTGGACATCGACACGGCCTTCTGGGGTGCCGGTGATTAGTACATCGCCTTCGTGGAGGGTCATGAACTCGCTGATCTCGGCGATCAGCTGGGGAATGCTGCGCACGAAGTTGGCCGTGGAGTTTTCCTGGCGCAGTTCACCGTTGACGAACAGTTTCAGGCTTAACTGATGCGGGTTGGCGACCTGATCACGGGCCACCAGTTCCGGGCCCAGCGAGCAGAAGCCGTCACGGCACTTGGCCTTGACCGCCGGACGGTAGTAGCTGTCTTCCGGCAGGCTGAACTCGTTGACGATGGTGTAGCCGGCCACATGCTCCAGCGCATTCTCGATGCTGACCCGGCTGGCGCTTTTGCCGATCACCACACCCAGTGCAGGGCCCGGTTGCAGGCGTTCACCTTGCGGATGAATCACGGCGCGGTCATGGCCATTTCGGGTATTGGGAGTCTTGATGAACAGCACCGGCTTGACCGGCGGATTCTGGTAAGGCGCTTGCTCAAATTCGGCGATTCGTTGGTTCAGCAACCCTTGATAGTTCAGCGCAACGCCGAACAGGGTGCCGTTCGCAACATCATGCAGGGCACGGCTCATGCTTTTCTCCTGGCAGTGGCGGAGCAGTGATAGCCCCGCAAAATATTCGTTAACCTGTTAACGTTATAATTAATATGTTAACAATCGTCAAGCGTGGCAAAATCTTCCGGCAGTGGTTAGCCGCCTGAAACCGGCGCAGGATGAAGGTCCTTGCACTGCCAACACCCAAACAAGAAAGAGAGCGAGCGATGATCGATCGTCAGCCGATCCCCAATATCAACATCGGTCAGGTCTACGACCAGCGCTACAGTGATGCTGAAGTGCACTACGACAAACTCGGCAACCTGGCGGAATTCTTCGGCCGCAACATGCCCGTGCACCGACACGACCGGTTCTTCCAGGTGCATTACGTGAAGAGCGGCGCGGTGCGGGTCTATCTGGATGACCAGCAATACCTCGAGTCGGGACCGATGTTTTTCCTCACGCCACCGACGGTGGCCCATTCCTTCGTCACCGAAGCGGACGCCGACGGGCACGTGCTGACGGTGCGCCAGCAATTGGTCTGGCAGTTGATCGATGCCGACCCCTGCCTGGCGCCCGGCGCGCAGTTGCCGGCGGCCTGCGTGGCGCTGGCGCGGCTGGCACCGCAATTCCAATCCGAGGTCAGGCGCCTGGAGTTTCTGTTCGAGGAACTGTGCAGCGAGATCAACGGCGATGGGCCGGGGCGGGGTTCGGCGTTGGACAGCCTGACGCGATTGATCATGATCAGTCTGCTCAGGCTGTGCGCCAACTCCCTGGAAGCCCGCCCGGCGCGCCATGAAGACTTGCGCATCTTCCACCGCTTCAACGAGTTGATCGAAGACCATTACCTGCAGCACTGGCCATTGTCGCGCTATGCCGACGGTATTGGTGTTACCGAGGCACGGCTCAATGACGTCTGCCGACGCATTGCCGACTTGCCGTCGAAACGGCTGATCCTCGAACGACTGATGCAGGAAGCCAAGCGCCTGTTGCTGTTCACCGGCGGTTCGGCCAATGAGATTTGCTACCAGCTGGGCTTCAAGGACCCGGCCTATTTCAGTCGATTCTTCCAACGTTATGCGCAGGTGACCCCTGGGGAGTATCGACTGCGAAAGTCGGGTTTGCGCTGAGGTAGCCATGTTTGCTTCTCGATAGGCGTCGAGTGTCTGTGGAGCAATCATGGCGGTAGCCAGCACCCGGAAAAATGGCTTTTACAGGGAACCGATTGCACTTTTCATGACGGGTCACCACAAGGCCAAGCTGGCTTTGCTCTCCTGGATAGTTGCGTGCACTCTGTGCCGACTCTAAGCTTTGACGCTTCGACCTCTTTTTCTGCGTGAACCATGCCGACCCCCAGACCGTCCCTTACGCTCACCTTGTTGCAGGCCCGCGAAGCAGCCATGGCATTTTTCCGGCCGTTGCTCAATGAACATGATCTGACTGAGCAGCAGTGGCGGGTGATTCGTATCCTGCGCCAGCACGGCGAACTGGAAAGCCATCAGCTGGCTCACCTGGCGTGCATCCTCAAGCCGAGCATGACCGGTGTTCTTTCCCGGCTGGAGCGCGACGGTATCGTCCGTCGCAGGAAGTCGTCGGAAGATCAGCGCCGGATGTTCGTCGCTCTCACCGAGCAGGGGCAGCAGTGTTTTGTCGACATGAGTGCGGGGATGGAAAGCAATTACCTGAAGATTCAGGAGCAGTTCGGTGAGGAGCAGCTTCAACAGTTGCTGGAGCTGCTCAGTAAGCTGAAGAACATCAAGCCCTGATCGACACAATGTTTGACTGGCTTGCCGACCTCACGGGATGCTGATGATTTCGCGGCTGGCAACGTGGCTTACGCGGGAGTTGATTCCGTCAGCCTGATGGTTGCTTCTGCGGCTGGATGTAGAAAGCACTCGATAGTACGGTTTGGAGTGATGTTCTTCCTGTTCTTGACATGCCCTCCGAACAAGTCCAAAAATGAGTCCATTCCCACCGAGGGGATATTTAAAAACCTTTAGATTTCAATGGGTCGGACGCTAGATGCGAGTCTCGTTTCCCGCTCCAAGATTCAGAAAAAAGCCACTCAGATGAGTGGCTTTTTTTTGTGCGTGCGCCAGGCATGGCGCGTTGCGCGTAAGCGCAACCAGCTTGGCTGTGGGGGCCTCGCTGGTGACTTGGAGGTGAAAGCCCTCTACACACCCCCGGCGAGGGGAAGTGTTAGCCGAAGGCAAAGGTGTCGCGGGTGACTGCGAATCTGAAGGAAGCTCGGGGCAAAATGTTGGCCTGACGAACAGGAAGCGGGTGTGGCTCGGGCATTTACGCGCAGGCCACACATTTCAATGTAATGCCATTCGCTAACCCCCCATAAGCGCTGACACACTCGCGAAAACCCAGGAGCGTCTGCGTTCTGTACGAGAAGTCGGGCGAGTAGGATGGATGCCCAGCTTGAACTCAGTACCTCTCGATCATGTCGGCCGCCTGCTGGGTGGCCTGGCTGTTCCGGGTGGCCAGCTTGCGAACCTCGTCGGCGACCACTGCGATACCCCTTCCAGCCTCACCGGCTCTGGCCGCCTTTATGGCCGCGTTCAAGGCCGCGTTCAAGGCCAGTAGATTGGCCTGTTTGGCTATGCTTTGGATGGCGGCGACTATCTGCGTCAGCTTGGCGTGGTTTTCCTGCATCGCTTGATGCTGACGTTCCTGAGTCTGGCGCAACTGGCTTTTCGCGCGATGGGAGTGTACGTCTGTGATCGCCCCCACTGTACGTATAGGCGTGCCGTCTTTGCTTCGCTGGGTCTGAACTCTGCCTCTGAACCAACGGTACTCGTCGTTGCGGTACCTGATGCAGTAGATCACATCGAAGGGTGTTTGGCCGGAGCAGTCGGCGCATCTGTGACGAGAACCAGATGACGTTATGCGGATTGGCTGGATCGTCTGCGATGATATTGATATCCCAGAGTGCGTCCTGGACGCATTCGCGGGAAATATCGTAGCGGGCCGATAGCATCGCGAATTCTTTGCCTCGCAAGCGCTGTTTGTGGACCTCACGCAGCATACCGACACTGATCTGCGGCAGCCCCCGTTCGTCACGGAGCGTTTCGCCGGAGATCCGGACCCAGCGGTATTCTCCCGAGTGGCTCGCGAGGCGCACCTCCACCTGGTAGGGAGGTTGCCGAACCATTGCAGTACTGCATCGCGGGCGGGCTGTAGGCTGCCATTGAGCTGCAATTTCCAGAGCAAATCACCCGACCCGCAGGCCAGCAATTGCCAAAGTTGTGCTTGATTGTGCAACTGCGTTTCGTACTCACCCAACTGAAGTTTGAGGCGTTGCAGTTCAGCATCAAGGTCGACCACGCTGGTGCGGAGCGCCGTGCGATCGGCGAGCAGGCGTTCGATGCCGGCCAGTACCCGTCGCAGTGACGAATCCTTCTCCGCTATCGATACTCCCTCGCCGTCGGGTTGTTCCAGCCGTTCGCCGAGCAGCTTCAATTCCTTGCGGGTGCTATTTCTGAAAAACATCAAGTACCTCTGGTTTTGCTCACGAGGTTTCGGGGTGGTTCTGGTTCTTGATGCCCCGAGCATTACGGTCTTCGAATGCTCGGGGACAGTCTGACTTGGACTGGAATACGCCGAGTCAGGCGGACTGGTACAGGCGGCGCTCGATCAGCGCGCTGCCACGCAGGCGATGTGTTGCCTTGGCACCGGCCAGCACGGCCAGGTCCAACAGCGGTTCGAGGGTGACGACGGTCATGTAGGCACTGCCGAAGGTCAGAATTGACAGGGCGTTTCCTGCTGTGAAGCCTTGTCCGTAGAAGGCCCAGAAGGCAACCCAGGCGACGATGCCGGCCTGGAAGGCGGTCGACAGCCCCAGGGCTTGTCTATAGCTCAGTTCCACATACGGCGTGTTTGGCGCGATGATGCGTTTCGCCAGGGCAGCGACTGCGAACAGCGGTACCAAAAGGGTGGTGACGTTCATGCCGTATTGCGGCAGGTCGAATGGCGCGAAGAACAGACTCTGGATCAGTAGTCCCAGGGCCAGGCCCGCTGCCGCAGGTGCGGCGCCGAGCAGCAGAAACAGCGTTGACCCCAGGATGAGATGGACTTCGGAGACGCCGACTGGATGGTGCGGTAGTAGCTCGAAGAAGCTGAATACCAGGGCCGTGGCAGTGACAGTGCGAGCCAGCAGCGAGAAGACACCACGCTCGCCCATGGCTTGGGCAGCGAGTTTGAGGGTGTAGGCGCCGGCACCTGCGGCAGTGACATAGCTCAGCCAGAGTTTTCCAGCTTCCACCAGGTTGGGTTCGATATGCATGACGATTGCCCCTTGGCCGCTACGCGACCTCGAAAGTAAAAAAAAGGACGACTCCGGGCTCAGCTGGTGGCCCGGCTGATCGCCACCGGCTCGTGCCGCGGCAGGTGTTCGTGGCCGTTTCCATGGGCCGGTGGGCAACTCGCATTGAGCAGCGTCACCGGCTGTCCGTGGGGGGTATTCAAGTAAGCCTGCTGCCATTCCTCGGTGCGCCGGCTGATATCTTCCATACCCGTTAAACCGAGTGTGGTGACCATTCTTTCCAACGCTGTGATCCACTGCCGGTAGTAAGTGTCGTTGACGCTTTCTCCGGGTTGCGCCGGGGCAGCCTTGATCTCGTCGCTGAATACCTGCACCCAGTCCTCCCAGGGGAATAGACCGATCTGGTGCAGGTGTACCAGCAGGGAAAAAGCCTGGGCCTGCCAAGGTTTGTCGAATACCGGGCCTTCATCGTCGAGAGACAGGCCGGCTATTGGGGGGATGTGACGCATGCTGGCGCTCATACGGCCTCCAGATAGTTGTCCCACAGATCAATGCAAACACTGTCCGGTCGCGCCACTCCCCACAGTTCTGTCGCACTGAAGCGAACGGCATAGACCTGTTGGGGCTGTTCGCCTAGACCGTGGGCCATCGTGTCCGGGGTGGCAAACGCGCCGTGTGCAATCTCAATGGTCCCGACCTTGCCGCGCGCGTAGCGGGGCAGTCGGGTGTGGGTGGTTGGGTTGAGGTTCTTCGTCCGCACCCGGTCACCGACCCGGAAGCGGCCGGAGACGGGCTCCTTTGCCCGGGAAGAGGCGCCGCCGAGCACTACGGCCTCGACGATGTCCGGTGTTAAAACCGTGACTGGCTGTGTCGGTGGGGTTGGTTTGGCCGTACCGTGCAGTTCGGCAGGGCTGATCACGCCTTTTTCCAGCAGCAGGTTCTCGAAGGCATGCAGCCAATGCTCGTAGTAACTGGACTGCAAGTATTCAGCCGGTTCCATGCGTTCAATGGAATGTCGGAATTCGTCGACATTGAAGTGTCCGCCGACGAAGAGCGAGGCGAACAGCGGAAAGACGCTGCGTTCCCAGTCGTGATGAAAAATGGGTTCATTTTCCTCGGTGAGCACTGGGCCAAAACCGTGCATACCGCCTAAGTCGTGTACACCGTTCATGGTTTTCTCCTCCTCGGGTTCAGGCTTCGTCGCCCGGCGTCTTGGCCAGGCCGGTGCCGATCATGGCGTCACGCGTCACCAGCTCGACCAGTCGTTCCTCACTCCAGCCGTCAGTACCGGCCGGGCGTTCCGGCAGTACCAGGTAGCGCAACTCAGCACTGCTGTCCCAGACGCGAACTTCCTTGTCATCGGGAATAATCAAACCGAATTCGGCCAGCACGCTGCGCGGATCGATGACTATCCGTGACCGATAGGGCGCGGATTTGTACCAGACGGGTGGCAGACCCAGCGTCGGCCAGGGGTAGCAGGAGCACAGCGTGCAGACCGTCACGTTGTGCACGGTCGCGGTGTTCTCCACCACCACCATGTCTTCGCCCTGCACGCCGGAAAAACCCAGTTCAGCAATGGCCGCGGTGGCATCTTCCAGCAGCCGATGTTTGTAATCGGGATCGAACCAGGCCTTGGCGACCACCTGAGCGCCGTTGCGCGGGCCGACCTTGTGTTGGTAAGTGTCCACCAGAGCATCCATCGCGGTTGGGTCGACCAAACCCTTTTCGATCAACAGGGATTCGAGCGCCTTGACACGCAAGGCGATGGCCTCGGGGGGGGCGGTGTGATCGTGATCGTGATGATGTTCGTGGGTATGGCTCATGTCTTGGCTCCTCTGAAGTTGATACTCACTTTCAGTGCTACTTGCCGGTGTTCGTTCGCCAATGCGATGCGCAGGTCTACAACGTCCGCCAATCCACAGAGGCCTCGAATGCGGCTGCCGCTTGATAGAGGGTGCCTTCGGCATAATGTCTTCCGACAAGCATCAGCCCCACGGGCAGTCCGTCCACCAGGCCACACGGGATCGACATGGCGGGGTGCCCCGTAATGTCTTGAGCGGCCGTATTGCCAAGCATCTCCAACGCACGCGTGACGGTCTCGGTGATTGAAGAACCCGGTTCCGGGAGCGGCTGAGCGGTGATTGGCACTGTCGGCATGACGAGCAGGTCATAGGTGTCCAGTGCCTTGTCATAGGCCGCTCGGGCAAAGCGCGCAATGTTCTGGGCCTTGGCGTAGTAGCGACCGTTGTAGCGCTCCAGACCGAACTGGCCGACGAACATGCAAAGCTTGAGTGACGGCGACAATGCGTTTGCCTGATCGCGCCAACCGGCCTGTTTGTCCAGCAGGCCCACGTCGTACAGCCCCTTCCAGTTAAAACCCGCGCCATTGCCGTGCATCATTTGCATGGTCAGGCCTTCACAACCGATAGGGCTCCATAACGACCCCGCCAGGTTGTGTTCGGGAACCGATACCTCCTCGACCCGCGCGCCCAAAGCCTCGAGCCGGGCGATAGCACTGCGTACCTTTTCTGCGATACGTGGATCTTGATTCGCGAGTTGGAAGCCTTCCTGGAGAACCCCGATCCGAAGTCCGGTCACGCCTCGTTCCAGATAATCGCAATAGGCATCGACCTTGGGGGCGGCCTGGCGAGGGTCGAGCCCATCGGCGCCGGCCATCACTTCGAGCATGAGCGCGTTATCGCGTACGTTGCTCGTCATGGGGCCGACATGGTCGAAAGTGGACTCGATCGCCATCACCCCGGTGTAAGGCACTAGACCCCAGGTAGGTTTCATTCCATAAATACCGCACCATGCGGCAGGAATGCGGATGGAACCGCCTTGGTCGCCACCGATAGCCAGGTCAACCGCGCCCGTCGCCACAAGCGCCGCGCTGCCCGAAGACGAACCGCCCGTCGTATAACCATGGCGAAAAGGGTTGTGCACGGGAGCTGGGTCCGAGGTATGGCTACCGCCGGAGAGGCAGTAATGTTCACAGGTGGCTTTGCCGAGGATCGTCGCTCCTGCGTCGAGCAAACGCGTCACCACGGTGGCGTCAAACGACGGTACGAAACCCTCCAGTGGCGCGGCGCCGTTCATCATCGGGACACCGGCCAGAGAGATATTGTCCTTGAGCGCGACCGTCTTGCCAGAAAGCTTGCCCGAACTGGCGCCCATCACCTCAGTTCTGTAGTACCAGGCGTTCAGCGGATTATCCGTGCTTGAAGGGCGGTAACCAGCACTGCGCTCGTAGCGCACTGGAGGGATGAAATCTGGCAACTCATCGACCAGGTCGTAGGCATCGAAACTGGATTGCATAAGCGCCAGGTATTCGCTGGCTTGCTCGGGTGTCAGCTGTATGTGCAGGCGGCTGGCGAGATCCTGCACTTGTTCGAGAGTCGGGCGGATGATGGCCATGGGGTGTCCTGTGTCCTGTGCCAACCCGTAGGGGCTGGCAATGTCTGTTCAAACGTCATCTCGGGGATGCCCGGGCACGTTGCGCACTCTTGGCGAGCCGTTCTCGGGGCTGGTATCAAGCTATCTCCACAGATTGAGCAGCGCTTGGCTGAGGAGGACAGTCGCTTGGTTGAGCGGGACTCGCTTGCCCCTGTTTTTATAGCCACGCCACGGTAGCTGTCGGCGGCCAGAGCGAGCCCCGGCAGCCGTAGGCTTATGCCGCGCGTATTAGTCTTTGGATTCCGGCGTGGCCTGTTTCTGAGATGACTTCCCTGGTTTTGGCCAGACAACCCCAACGCTTCTCATGCCTTTGGCGGGGTCCATTTCCGGGTGTGCGAGTACGACGTCCCGATAGGAGGGGCTCCCGATCACCGCTGGTTTGAACTTGATGAGGAAGTCATTGACCTCTTTGCGCAGATCCGGGGCCAGACCGTAATCGTCGTAGCACGCCTCGAGACAATCGAGCACCGCTTGCCAGTGCACCTCGGTCAGGCCCATCCCGCGATGCGCGGTGACCATGTCTCTACCCCTGTATTTGGCGCTTCCACCCCAGTGCTCGGAAAGGAAATCGACAAAATTGATGTGTTCCTTTTGGAACGTCGATTCCGACATATGGGCCCAGATGTGCCCGATGGCGGGGTGTCCCATTGTCTTTCTCAACACGGCGCCTGCGAACTGATAAATAACGTCATAGCCGCCAAGACGAGTGTAGAGGGAGGGTTGTTGTTCCATGGTGGGTTGCTGGTCGGTCATTGTCTGGTTACTCCGTTTCGGGTGAGAGGCATCTCATTAGCCAACTGTCGCGTTGGCACGATTGCTACGGGTTGCGAAGTCTTGCGATGGAGCCAAGTTGAATTCGTCGTTGGGCACACGCTTGGTTGATAAGGACAACGGCTGATAGAGACGGGCGGGTCTAAAAAACCCTGACGTAGCGCAGGTTCATGCGAAAGTCCTCTTTGGGGCCGTTCTCCACCGCAAGGTCGCGTCCAAGTTGCACTTGGAGTTGGTCCTTGGCGGTGAAAAACTTCCTGGCCGTGACACGGAAGTTGGTGGTTTCCATCCTGTCGTCCTGGTTGACACCATCGATCTGGTTTTCCCCGCCCCAACTGTGGCCGAAGCCGATAGCCAGCGCCGTGGTCTCGTCGGGCATGTAGCGCCCCATTAACTGAGCGCCGTAGGAAACGTCCTGCTCCCGGCCGGCGGAGCTGGCGCCGAAGTCGTTGTTGTCTGCGTACCAGATGGCGTCACCGACGAGGTCGATGGCCCACTTCTCCGTGAAGTGCTTGACGTAAGCGGCCTGGAGATCAACCTTCCAACGGTTCTCGCCAAGGTTGAGCGCGTCGTCTTTGTCATAGTCGCCAGTCGGTACGTACAAGTAAGCGGTCGCACCGAGGGTGTCGTTGGCGTCGTTGAGGCGGTACTTGAGCGGCGCAGTGAGAATGAGGTCGCCGAGGCCGCTGGCGTCGCCTAAAGCAGAAGCGTCACCACCGCCTGAGACATGACCGAAGGGCAATAGGAATTGAGGCTCGATGGTCAGTCGCTCGCTCAACTGGTAGACGTGCAGCAGACGCAGAATGCCGACATCGGAAGTCAGGTTGAAATCGGAACTGGTCTTGTGACCCTGGGCATAGGCACTGTCCGTGGTGGCGTGCTGGTAGTAGACCACGCCGATGGTCGCCCCCACGGGGAGCGGCTCGTAATCGCCAGGATCCACCTCGAGCGCGTGGGAGGAAAGGCTGGGGAGGAGGGCTGCAAGCGACAGGTAGCGGAACTGTTTCATAATCGAAGATCCTTTTTTCGGGCAAAAAGAGCCCCGCTAGCGCCCATCAGGCGACACGCAGGGCTAAAAGTGGAGTCAGCGATGGAGTCAGGCGGGCGACACTTGCGCGTCGCGCATCATCCCGGTCTGCGGATGGCAGTTGATGTACTCGAACAGTTGCTGGCTTCCATCCGCTACCGAGACCTCGTGATACAGCCGCAGCTTTGAAAGGCCCCCGATCACGCGAAAGAACGTGGTGAAAATGCGCAAGTGAGTGGGATGGGATTCTGCCCAGCGCTCCAGTTTGTCGAGTGATCGCCAGTGACCGATGTCATAGGCGATATCGAGCAAATTGCCATCCAGGTCGACATTGCGTACGAAACGGTTGCTGTAGCAGCCCAGCGCCTGCCCCTCGTCACGCAGAAAGTTCATGCCGTCTTGCAGTGGCGGTAGCATCTCGTTGAAATAGAGTGCGCGCTCTTCGTCGCCGGCTTCGACCCAGTCTTGTCCGGAGCGGATCAGCGTCAGGTTGTCGTGGCCGCGCACCACAACCCTGCCGCCCTTGGCGGGATCGCCGGAAATGACTTGCAGTTCGCTGGTCGGCTGCATCCAGTCGGTCTGTGAGATAGCAAAGCGGTCGCGTGCCGAGCCCCAGTAGCCGTGCTCTTCAATCTCGCCGCTGATGCCGTCCATGACCGCACCGACACCTGGCAAATCGTCCTTGAATGCATACAGCGTCTCGAACTGCTCGGCGCGCGGTGCGATGACTTCGCGGAAATACCCCAACCCTTCGTTCAGGCGTGCCTCGTCGCCCCACCAATCGGCCACAGGCGCTGAAAGTAACCATCGCTGATAGGCAGCAGGATCACGCCAGTAACCCACGGCGATGAAGTTTCCATACCCCTGATTGTCGAGGTGGTAGGTCAGGTCGTGATTCCCAGGGCCATCGGCGAGGGCAAAGCTGGCGTCAATGTGGCGCATGGCCTGCAGGGCGGCGGCGCGTTGCTCGTCGCGAAATTGCACCCCGAGGTAAGCCATCACGACTTGCTTCACGTTTTCGTCAGCTCGCCCGACAAACATCGGGAAGGGTGGCTGGTAATCGTCGTGAACACGACGGGACAACGTCCGGGGACATTTGAGATGTTTATCGATTGCAGATTCCATGGGGGCTCCTTTATTCCCGTCTCAAACGGACGGTTCGCTGTTCTACATCCCAGTGGATGTGGGGGTTTTGCGGTGGGTACCACTCCATCGGCGTTGCAGCGCCAAGGTCCCGAGCTGTACCAGGTAAGTAGCAAACTCCTCGGGTGCCATGTCCCATCGCTGTAAAAACCAGGATGAATCGGACAGTCGCTGCTGTTCTTGTGGATGCATCAGACACCTCATCATTGGTGCTTGTAGGGACACGGCATGGAGTGAAAATTATCGAGGGGCGATGAAGCATGCTTGGCTCGAATGGACAACCGTTTGGTTAAAAAGGACAGGCAAAAAAGGCCGGCATGTCAGCGCGCAGCAATGGTGCGGGGCTTGTGAATCAAGGGGGCGAGGTGCCCCGAGAAGTGGCATGGGGAGTGTTGGAAAGATCGGCCGATGTAACGCGCAGGCGGCTATCTTCCAAGGTGTCTGACAGCGGGAATGAGGTGGTGGAGATGGCCTGCTAATTGCTTGGCTCGCAAAAACGTTACCCCGCTTTTTTTGTTGAAGCGCCGCCGCGAGGTGAATGCAATGAGCCAGACATGTCAGTATTCAACGCTTGCCGTTACGGCCCCCCTCCGGTTCGATTACTGGAAGGAGGTGGTTTGTCACCACTGCCTGGACGCAGACAGCAAACGACTGGCGCAGAGCGATTTTGACGGGGCGCTGGAGGTGCATGGCATGGGCGCATTGGACATCTGCACCTTGTCCGCACCCTTGCACTATTGGGAGCGATCTGCCCAGCACCTGCGCAGTGATCCTAATGACGATTTGTGGTTGGGTTTTACCCGGAGCGGTTATGGCGAACTGGAGCAGGCTGACCGACGGACGAAGCTGGCGGCGGACGATCTGTTTCTTTATGACGCATCCCAGCCGTTCAGATTCAGCTTCGGTGGTACTGATAACCACCTTGTTCGCATTCCGCGACAACTGCTCAGCCAGCGGCTGCCCGGCATAGCGGATTGCACCGCTGTGGTTCTGGATGACCGTCGTCCAGGGGTGATTCCGTTACGCGAGATGTTACGCCAAGCCGCGAGTATGCCTTCGGGCTTCCAGAACACAGGAGTCTCCAGTCGTTACTCCAGCACGTTGCTTGACCTTCTGGTGGTCAGCCTGGAACTCCAGGATTTAAAGCAGACTCATGATGAGTTGGACCTATACGGCCGGATCATGAATTACATTCATCAGTATTTGACCGAGGCGGACCTGTCGCTCGAACGCATTGCTCAAGCTCACCATGTCTCCACGCGCACTGTGACGCGCGCTTTTGCCCGTCATCAGAAATCGCCGGTTGCGGAAATCTGGAAGGCGCGATTGTTCGCCAGCCGCGACGCCATTGAACGCGGTCAAGTTCGCAGTATTTCTCAGGCGGCGCTGGATTTCGGTTTCTCCGACTTCTCTCATTTCAGCCACGCTTTTCGCAAGGCCTTTGGCATGGCTCCCCATACTCTCCTGCGGCGAGAGTGAAAGGGGTGGTCTTTATCGCTTCTGAAGCGAAAGACATTGAAGGCGTCCCCTTTGGTCAGCGCTTGAGGGGCGCTTCAACCTCATCACCGACAAGCACCTGGCCTTGAAAAGTCTGACAACCGCAAGCATCTCGGAACGCTGGGTACAGGGAACCACTTCGTCGAGGTGTGCCTGGACGAAGCCGACCATGTGTGAGTGATGCTTCATACCGGCTCCCGTGGCGTAGGAAACATGATCGCTACTGCACTTGCGCCGTTCACGTTCAAGCCACGATCTGTGCTGCTCCGCAAGCCCAAGGGGTCGCGGTCCTTGCTGGCATCGAAGGTGACAAGCGGCTAACGGTGTCGAGCCGATGAATCTGCTCGGCTGACAGTTCAACCGACAGGGCTGCGAGGTTGTCGACCAGTTGCTCAACCGAGCGCGGGCCGATGATGGGCAATGACCCGTGCGTGCCGGACCAGGCGATGGCGATCTGACCGGGGCTGACGCCCAGTTCGTTGGCGATGGCGATAACTGTGTCGAGGACCTGTGTACGCTGCTCGCTATTCTCTGATTGGAACACCTTGCCACCGAGGCCCTCGGCGCGTCCTTTTTCGCCCTTGCGGTACTTACCGGTCAGCATGCCTCCGCCGAGCGGCGACCAAGTGACGATACCCAATCCCAAGGCATACGAAGCCGGGAACAGATCAACCTCGGGCTCGCGGTGGACTAGGCTGTGCTCGAATTGCGCCGCAGCGATCGGCACCGAGTGGGTGAGCTCGGCGAGGGTGACTGCGCGCGATAGGCGCCAAGCAGGGAAGTTGGAGAGGCCGGCATAAAGAATCTTACCCGCGCGGGCGAGATCTTCGAACCCACGGACAATTTCTTCGGCGGGCGTGACATTGTCCGGCCAATGCGCCCAGTAGAGATCGATGCGATCGGTTCTGAGTCGCTTCAGGCTCGCCTCTACCGAGGCCACCATGGCTTTACGACTATTGCCAGTGACGAGGCGATCGGCATTTGGCTGCGCGCCTTTGGTGTACTTGGTCGCCAGGACGAAATTCTCGCGTCGGCCCTTCAGAAGGGTACCGAGCAGCTCCTCGGACTCTCCGAACTGGTAGACATCTGCCCCATCGATGAAGTTGCCGCCGGCCTCCGCGTAGGCGTTAAAGATTGCCTTGCTGACCTCGGGATCCGCGCCGTAGCCCCAGCCTGTGCCAAAGTTGCCCGTCCCGAGCGCGACCTGAGACACGCTCATTCCTGTTTTGCCGAAGGATGCATATTTCATGTTTTCACCATTGATCAAGTCGTGACGATATTTTCAGATAGTGTCGGCGCAAAGCCCTGTGTCGCGGTGTTTAGCGGATAACGGGTGCGCCAAGATCGGTCTCAGTCTTGGCCATGAAAGTTCCCCTGCGTGGCTGAGGGGTGATCGAAGATCAGGCAGGTGGTCGTCGCGTGCGCATACAGTTTGCCGTCGGGGCCAATGATCCGACCCTCGGCCGTAGCCACTTTACGCCCCGCATGGATGACCTTGCCCTCGGCCCGCACCAACGAGACTTGGTCGCTCAAGGGGCGCACCATGTTGACCTTCAGCTCCAGCGTGGTGTAGCCCTGGCCTGCGGGCAAGGTCGAGTGCACGGCGCAACCTACAGCCGAGTCGAGCAGCGTGGCGAACCACCCACCGTGGACGGTGCCCAGTGGGTTGTAGTGCCTACGCTGTGGTCGACCTTGAAAAACGGCAATGCCGGGCGCCATGTGAATCGGCACGAAATCGAGCGTGTCGCCGATGGGTGGGGGAGGCAGTTCTCCAGCAAAGATTGCCTCGAACACTTCCATGCCTGTTCGACTGGCGATCTGATCCTGCGGCGCGGTATCGGCGACGAGCAAGCGCGCACGAACCGATTTTTCCTCCGCGTTCCAGTGAGCAATGACCTGATCGACTTCCATCGGCATTTCCTTCCCTCTAGAGAATTGTATATGCAAATATTGCAGGTACAATATACCCCATGAAAAATGCTATCAAGCCACAGGGCTGCACCAACCTGAAGCTCCGCCAGCTAAATCGCATGGTGACGCGTCACTACGACCGCTACGTCGCCGAGTCCGGCCTGAAGAACACGCAGTACGCACTGTTGTCGCATGTCGTCAGGCTGGGGCCTATTCGGCCGAGTGATCTGGCCAGGCAAATGCAGATGGATAATTCGACCCTGACTCGAAACATGCAGTCCCTGACCGCTCAGGGGTGGCTGAAGATTGGTGCAGGAGGCGATGCCCGAAGTCGCCTTGTCGAAGCGACCGAGGCTGGACGCGTAAAGCAAGCCGAAGGCCAGCGCGCCTGGAAGGAGGCACAGCGGGCACTCAATGGTCTACTCGGCGTGGAGTGCGTGGCTGTACTGCACGAATTGCTCGACGCGTGCATTGCGAGCCTTAACGACGATCTTGATGAGTCCCCATCAGAATGACTCGCCAGTAGCTTCGCAACGCATAACGTTGGGTGGGAAAACCAGCTTGCTTGACCGAAGTATTTATCTTGAGTGTCAGGACGAAATGACACCGAGTTTAAACCCTCATGAATTGTTTGATTCTCTCGCCGCACTGATCAGCTCGGATCATCCCAGGCTCCGCATCCAGTTTGACCAGGCCGTCCTCCATGAAAACTACCCTGTCGGAAATTGACATGGCGAAGTCCATTTCATGGGTCACGATCAACATGGTCATGCCTTCTTTTGCCAGGTCGCTGATCACCTTGAGCACATCGCCGACCAGTTCCGGGTCAAGGGCTGAAGTAGGTTCATCGAACAGCATGATTTGGGGATCCATCGCCAATGCGCGGGCGATTGCCACGCGTTGTTGCTGACCGCCTGACAACTGATGCGGATACTTTTGCGCGTGAGCCAGCAGCCCGACCTTGTCCAACAGGGCGTAGGCGCGCTGCTCGCTGATGGACTTGTCGCGGCCGTGATAGCGCGGCGCGAGGGTGACGTTGTCGAGAATGGTGCGATGAGGAAACAGGTTGAAGCTCTGAAACACCATGCCGATGCGCTGTATCCCGTGGCGTACTTGTTGCGTGTTGGTGTTGTCACCGGCGTGGATATAGCTTTCGCCGAACAGAATGATCTCGCCCTGGTCGATGCTTTCCAAAGCGTTGATGGTCCGAATCAGCGAGGTTTTTCCCGATCCCGACGGACCGATAATGGAGATCACCTGACCCACGTTGACATCAAGGTTGATGCCCTTGAGCACGGCGTGCTGGCCGTAGCGCTTGTGAATGTTGACCAGTTGCAGGGCGGGTGCCGAGCCAGGCCCTGGCGTTGTACGAGCGTCTGCAGAAGAGGGCGCCGCCCGTGACGCGCGTAGACGCCGCACGCTGATGTCATCCAGCGTTTGTGGTTTGCGGTTGTTGAGTTCCAAGTGTTGCTCCAGCCAATGGAACAGCCAGCCGAGCACGGTCACGATCAGCACGTAATACACCGCCACAGCCGACAGGGTTTCCATGACCAGGAAGTTTTGCGCGTAAAGGCGCTGGCCCACGGTCAACAGTTCGGTCAGGGAAATCACCGAGACCAGCGAGGTCAGTTTCACCACTGTGATGTATTCGTTGATCAGTGTCGGCAGGGAAATGCGGAACGCCTGTGGGATGACGATCAGGCGCTGCAGACCGATCAGGCCGATGCCCAGCGCACGGCCGGCTTCTTTCTGGCCTTTGGCAACGGAGATCAAGCCGCCACGATGAATTTCCGCCATGTACGCCGCCTCGGTGACCACCAGTGCCAGCAGGCCGGAATAGAAAGGGTTGGACAGTACTCCACGGGTGACCGGGAGCATCTGCGGCAGGTTATAGACGAACACCACCAGTACCAGCAGCGGCACGCTGCGAAAGAACCAGATATAAACCGACGCCGGTACGCTGACCCAACGCGTGGCCGAAAGCTTGGCCGAAGCCAGCATGAAGCCCAGCAGCATGCCGATGAACCAGGCCAGCGTGCTGAGTTCCACCACCGTAATGCAGGCTTTCCAGAAGTCCGAGACCGAAAACAGAGAAAAAAAGTAGGGCCATTCAAATTGCATGTGTACCTCCAACTGCTGGCGTCGACGGAGGCTTCACCTATGCCGGGCAGTCAAGCGAACGCCGCCGACTGTGGGAGCGGCCTCGCTCCCACAGGGCTGCACTGAGTCAGTTAGTCGGTTCTTCCAGGTTGTATTTCTTCAACAGGGCGGCGTATTCCCCCGACGCTTTCGTCGCATCAAAGGCCTTGAGCAGCGCCTGATAGAGCGCGTCGTTGTCTTTTTTCACGTAAATACCCAGTGTCTGTTGATAGATCGAGTGCTCGGTGCTGATCACTACGCGGCCTTTGGTACGTTCTGCGATCATGCCTGCGGCGCCGTCGATCTCCACCTGAGCCTGCACGTTGCCGGAGAGCAGCGCTTGGGTCACTTCAGGGGCGGACGGGAATTCGCTGACCATGATCGCGCCCTTGTTATTCGGGACGCAGTAATCGGTCGAGAGTTTGTTGAATTGCGTCACCCAAGTGGTGCCTTTTTCCAGGCCGACTTTCAGGCCGCAGAGGTCTTCCGGTACTTTCGGTTTCAGCGGGCTGTCCTTCAGCACCATGATCGCTGCGCCGGTCTTGGCGTATGCGATGGTTTGCGCTTGAGTCTGCCGTTGGGGAGTGATGTACATGCCCGAGATGATCGCGTCATAGTGACCGGCGTTCAGGCTCAGAAGCAGGTTGGAAAATTTGGTGTCAACGAAGTCAGCCTTGAGGTCCAGATGTTTGGCGAGTAATCGCGCCAGTTCGGGGTCGGAGCCGACGACATTTTTTTGTTCGTCGTATGATTCGAAGGGCGGATAGGTGATTTCCATGCCGACCTTGAGGACGCCGGGTGTCACCGTCGTCGCTGCGTGGGCTCCTGCCGCACCGAGGATCGCGAAGGCCAGCAGGGACAAGCGGACAACAATATTCATTGGATTGCGCATCATCGGTGACTCCACGTCGAAAAAGTAGGATTGGGCTGGTTTTGAAACAGGACTGTTTTGGAACGGGTCGGGGGTTGCATCAGGACGCTTCCTGCGTCTGGTTCTTCAAGTGACCGAAGCTCGATGGCTTGCGCGCTCGCTCGTACAGCTTGAGTTCGCCGCGTTCGACTTTGCGGCGCAGGTATTGATAGGTTTGCAACGCTTGACCAAACATGTGCTCACCGATGGTGATCTCCTCGTAATCCTTACCGCCTTCAAGAAACTGCGGCAGTGGCTTGATCTGCGTATGGAAGTCACACGCGTAGAAGAGTGGGAACGAGTAGCGCTCTTCGCTGACGGTTCGCACTCGGTGAGCCGTAGCGACGAACGTGCCCGCGGTCATGACCTCCAGCATGTCGCCGATGTTGACCACAAAAGTACCGTCTACGGGCGGCGCATCAATCCATTGCCCCTGATCGTTCATCACCTCGAGGCCTGGCTTGTCGGCAAGCAGAATGGTGAAGCACTCATAGTCGGTATGCGCGCCAATGCCGGGCGCGTCTTGAGCAGTCATATCAAATGGGTAATGGATCAGGCGCAGCTTCGACGGTGGGCGAGTCACCAGTGCCTCGAAATAGTCTTCCTCCAGGCCCAATGCAAGCGCGAAGCCCTTGAACAAGCGACGACCTAATGCAAACACCGCGGCGTAATAAGTTTCGACGGCGGGACGGAAACCCGGCAGGTCTGGCCATTCGTTGGCCCCGATCAATGGCGTCCCGGCAATGACCAGCGGATCGTCTTCGCTCACTTCGAAACCGATATCGAAAGCCTCCTTGTGATCCGGTTTGCCTTTGGCATAGACCTCCTCACCTTCAGGTACAAAACCCTTGTGGCTGCGTGACGTACCGATGTAATGCTGCATTTTGTACTCAAGCGATTGTGCAAACAGGTCCTTCGACGCTTGACGCAAACCGTCGATCAGTGACGACTCGATGCCGTGGTTCTTGATGTACAAAAAACCGA
Source organism: Pseudomonas sp. NFACC45 (assembly GCF_900113505.1). Classification (NCBI taxonomy): domain Bacteria; kingdom Pseudomonadati; phylum Pseudomonadota; class Gammaproteobacteria; order Pseudomonadales; family Pseudomonadaceae; genus Pseudomonas; species Pseudomonas sp. NFACC45. The sequence continues at coordinate 374,081 of NZ_FOPO01000004.1, read as the reverse complement.
CTGCGCGGGCGGCGTTACCCAGTTCTTCGGCCACTGCCTGGCGCTGGGTGATGTCGTCGCTGTACAGCCCGGCGATATCCACCACCGGAATGCGATTGAAGTTGGCGGTCGTTGGCATTTTGTCAGGCATGAGGGAACGCTCCTTATCGAGTAGAGGTGCAGGCGAAACGCCGAAAATGCTCGCGCTCGGTATTTGCCATCCACACGTTCAGCGACCACAGATCAGCCACCGGCACGTTGGTGAAGGGCAGGTGATGCAGATAGCCGTCGGCGCCGAACTCCGGTGTCAGCGTGCTGACCTGATACCCGCGTTTTTCCTGGGATCGCCAGATGGCCTCCCAATGTTGCTGATGGAAGGCAAGCGCTTGGCTGTACTCGGGGGCGGCGGGGTGAGGCACTTGCGGTCCCTGGTCATAACCGACTCGGGCTTGAATATGGTGAACGCGTTCGACGAAGGCGCTGAGGTCGTCTTCCGGATCGTTGAGCAGGCGCTCGCAGGTGACGACCCAATGACTGATGTCGCTGGTGAAGCGCAGGTCTGGCAGTTGACGAATCAGCTCGAGGGTGACCCAGGGGTTGAATAATGAGCGAGCACGATGGGTTTCAAAGGAGCACACCTGGCCATGCTTGCGCGCGACGTCCATCGCGTGGCCAAAGAAATCGACTTGTTGTGCCAGTGGCCAGCGGTCGTTGCCTGCCAGCAGATTGACGAAGCGCGGCGACAACTCTGCCGCCCAACCGAGTTTCTTATCGAGGTCCAGAAGGTGTTCGTCGAGGGTTGCCGACTGTTCCGGCAGAACGTCGTAGGCGCTGAAGACGGTGCTGATATAGCTGACTTTGTTGATGCGTAGAAAGGCTGCGAACTCGGCGCGTTCGCTGGCGGTCATGGGCAGGCGGGCTTCCATGCCATCGAACCCGGCTTCAAGCAACTCATCGAGCGCTTGTGCCTTGCTCGCGGTGTAGCCCCACAACGTTCGGAATATTTCCAGCTTCATCGATCTGCTCCAAAGGTTCCTTCGCATGATTGACACAGCGACGTTGCGGCGTTAACCGAAACGCACAACGAACGGCAGTGACAATCAGAAAAGGCAATCTTCGGGCCGCATCTCTATGGAAAGGCTCCTTTGTTGCCGTCAATAGTAGGGAGGGGCGGTTGGCGGAAAGAATAGGGAAGCGCAAAAAGATAGTTCAGAGATTTCTAAACTATTGGGTGCTGGCCACGACATTGACCGTAATGAACCATGTCCTTGACACCAAATCGTAAAAGCCCGAGGACAACTGGGTGACTGTCGGCAGAGCACTGATATACACCTGCAGCCCTTGGCCTGAGGTGCTGGCTTGCGGCGCGGGGCCGACGACGTCCACCTCGGAGCGGCTGGTCGCGCACCCCACGAGTTAAGAAATGTGCTGGGGTTTGACGAGTACCTGGGGATCAAGTCGCTGTTCGGCTATTAGCGTTTCAAATTGCCGGGTCATTGCCGTAGCGTGGTATTGCGCAGACAGCGCGGGGTCCGGCGGATTGCTTGATATGCTCATCATCCGGCGATCAGCGCCGGCCAGGCTCGGGACATATCATTTAGCGATCTGTTACCGAGACTTGGCTTGGCTGTTGGAGCAATACGCGAACGTTATGCGTTCCCCTTTATTGAGTCAGAGCCGCAGTCAGAAACGGTTTTCTTGAAGGAGCGAGCGGATACGCCCCGATAGGACGACAAAAATGGCCAGCACCTGCACGACGACCGCGCCTGTCACGGCGGCGGCGATGGCGTGATTCGGATCGGTGAAGGCGGAGCGTACCGGGCCGAAAAGTGCCGGGGCGAAGACTTGGCCGGCCCACCGGGGAAGCATGGCGAGCATCCCGGATAGCGCGTCCATATCGTCTTTCTTGGCGAAAGGCTGAGCGTCAGGATGCTCGTAGCATCCGTGGCTGTCCTGGGGGGATTGCGTTGTTTGATCGCGGTTGACCTTCTTGTTCAGGGTTTCAACCGTCTTGTCCATGGTCTCTGACGGCATGACATCATCGAACTAACGAATTAAAGTTCGCCTAAATCGCTATCTGCTTTCCATTGGGTTCTAACTTCTAACAACGGCTTCAGAAGGGTATAGAGCAGAATGACTGCAAGCGCGGCGGCTACTATCAGCGTAAGCCACATGATGACCAACAGAGAGAGTGTGACACTGTTGTTTAACTCACGAAAAATGCCGAAGGCAAAAGCTGTGTACCAAGACACACCCGAAACGGCACCGGATGCGAGAAACAAAGCCGCTTTTTTGCGGGACACTCCAAAGAGCAGGGGCCGACTCATGTCGCGTAGTGCCTCTGGCAACACAAACGTGTGGATGATGATTCCATTGAGGGTCAAGACGGTCACCACAATGACCTTCGCCCAGAGTTTAGGGTTTTCAAACTTTTCCGGTGACTCTATCGCGTAAAGGGCAAGGAAACCAAGGCCTGAGAGCCACAGGAGGCATAGTCCAAGAGTGACCGCGTCGCTGATGAAGTGAAAAGTGCGTCCGATTTCAACGGGGAGGCTGCCCCTGCGCATCCAACGCAAAATCCAGAGGTCCAGCATCGTCGCCCCGCCGAGACCGAAGCACATACCGAGCAGATGTATACCGATAAGGACCGTCAGAACCTTTAGCTGTGGGAATGGCTCAGGCAATGGAACGCTAAACGCAAGTGTGTCCGCGAATAAGTGAGCACTGCTGGAGAACGCAAGTAGGCCGCCGACAATCATGAGAGACGTTCGTATGTTCATTTATTACGACCTTAGGCCCGCGTTCTTATTTGAACGCGTGCGCAGTTTGTTTGCTGGAGAATAAGGTCCTTTAATTCTCAATGTTATGGATGTAAGTGATTGCCGTGAGTAAGACGTTCAAGCTGGCTTCGATAAAGCTCTAGTAAGGCTGGTTGCTCTCTGCTTCGCTGCTGCAACCAAGAGGATAAGTTTGAAACCCACCTCGGGTTGAATGCGGCTAGCGACGGTAGCGTCACATCAGCAGGTAGCACGGGCGTAGCCCCTCAGGAAGGAACCGGTGCTTGAGCATCGATCAAGTTCTGGCTCTTCAGCTCTTCCCAAAAGGCTGCTGGGATACCGACCTTCATCGCCTGTGCATTGGAAACTATCTGCCCCGGCGAACGCGCCCCCGGAATGATCGCGGACACTTGCGGATGTGCTGCCGCGAACTGCAGGGCGGCAGTATGAATATCGATGCCATGTTGGCTGGCAACCGCCATGATTCGCGCGCGCTTTTCCACCGCTCCGGCAGGCAGATCCGGGCTGAAGTTGTATCGGCTGCGCCCCCCCAGAAATCCATCATTCAGTGGTGTTCCAACCACGGCGCTGGTGCCCTTCCTGCTCAACGCCGGAAAGGTGTTGCGCAATGCATCGCCGTGGTCAAGGAGGGAATACTGGCAGGCAAGCAACACGATGTCGGGAGTCGGGTCATAACCGGCTACCGACCGAACCACGGCATTCGGCGTATTGACTCCGAAACCCCATGCCTTGATGAGCCCCTCATCGCGCATTTTTTCCAGCTCGACCATCGCCCCTGTGCGCGCAATTCGATACGCCGCTTCCCAGCCGCCTTCCAGCTCGGTGTTATCTGGCGAGATGTCATGGATATAGACGATATCGATACGCGGCAGCCCCAAGCGCTGCAGGCTGTCTTCCACGGAACGACGCGCGCCCGCCGCGGTGTAGTCATATCGGTAGTTGAAGGGCGCCGGCGACTTCCAGATAGCATGGTCCGCGCGCTGGCTACCAGCGGCCGTCAATACGCGGCCGACCTTGGTGGACACCACATAGTCGTCTGGATTTTTACCGCGCAGGAAGCGGCCTAGACGATATTCACTCAAGCCAAACCCGTAGAACGGCGAGGTGTCGTAAAGCCTTACACCTGCCTCCCAAGCAGCCTGCAGAACCAAGCCCGCCTGCTCGTCGCTGATCGGCGCAAAGATATTGCCGATCTGCGTCCCGCCCATACCAAAGCGTTGAGGCGTCATGTATCTCATTGCATGCGAGGGTAAATTGACGGGCAGGTCTGCGCGCACGATCCGTCCTTCGGTACGCATCACGCTTCCGGGCTCCGTCAGCGAAGAGGGCACGGGGGCCGTAGCCAGCGAACTTGCGATGCTCGATGCGGGCAGCAAACCGGCTGCAACAGTACCCACTGCCGAATAGGTAAGAAAATCTCGTCTGTCCATCCAATTTTCCTTTCGCGACCAAGGTTTCACGGGCTCATCGAAGCCGGTACATGTACTAGAAGTTAGAACAGCGAGGGTTAGCCGAGTGACCCTAATGCGCCATATCTTTTGCACAATCCTGCCGATGCTCTTGTGCTGGTCACCCGCTCTCAGCAGACTCGAGCATTCCGTAAATTGGGGGGCATGTGATGACGAGCGGTTCCTTCTCGCAGTTCGGTTTCAGCCGTGTGCATTCCCTGACCTTGCGCGATCCCGTGCAGCCCACCGAACGTTCCCAGGCGCTCAAACGGCTTATCGAAAAAGTCACCCTGCAAATTGGCTTGAACGAGGCTTGCACGACGTCGATTCCAGGCTTGAGCTTTTATCGAGTGGCCGAGCTAGGTACGCCCACGTACTGCATCTATGAACCTTGCGTGGCCATTATTCTGCAGGGCGCGAAGGAGATCTCGTTCGGCGAGGAAGCCTGTGAGTTCGGGCAAGGGGCGTTCTTCGTTACATCGGTCGATATCCCCACACTGGCTCGCGTTACCGCGGCTAACGGGCAAACCCCCTATTTATCCGTTGTGTTGAAGCTCGATTTTTCCATGCTCAATGAGGTGATCCTGGCCCTCGAGCCGCCAAAGCAGGAAATGGCTGGTGAGGCGCGGGGCTTCGTATCCGGTGTGGCGACGAGCGAGATGCTCGATGCGTTCGCTCGACTCGCCACGCTGATCGAACGGCCGCTTGAAGCAGGCTTGATGTCGGGCCTTATCAAGCGGGAGATATACGGCAGGCTGCTGCTCAGTGAAGCGGGGCATTTGTTGCGCAGCGTCACTCGCGATGGTTACCGGGATAACGGCATCGTGAGAGCCGTTGAATGGCTAAAATATCACTACGATAAACCGTTGCAGGTGGCCGACCTCGCCGAACGATCCGGCATGGCCAGCTCTACGCTGCATCACCGCTTTCGCAAGCTGACAGGCACGAGCCCCATTCAGTATCAAAAATCGCTACGACTGCAAGCCGCGCGTAGCCTTATGTTGACCGAGCGGATAGACGTGAACACCGCCGCGTTGCGAGTAGGCTATGAAAGCGTCGCTCAATTCAGCCGCGAATATGCCCGGCGCTTCGGAGCGCCTCCCTCGAGAGACATCAAGCGCGCACGAGAACAGGGTGGAAGGCTCGACTAGCGACGCCACGGGTGATGCGAGTATGAATTCCCTAGGCTCTTCGGAAGGACGGTTTGGCGGTATTTATTGCCAAGAGAAAGTTAGAGTTCCCGCCGTAATGACCGCTGGGAACGGGGACTGGCCCGGCTGGCTCGGTATCGTAGGATAAATGCCTCGACACAAGAAGAGTCATAGATGAGCGCTACCGCCCCCCAAACATTTTCCCTGGCGTTGTTGGGCGTGGTCGAGGGAATAGGCTTGATCAGGTCTTGACGAATGCCCTTGATTTTCTCATACGCGTTCTTGTTGTTGTGAACGATCTTAAATTCGATAGCCTTCGACGGTGCCTCACCGTTGCTGTCCTCAACTCAGATATCGACTTTGCGTCGTTCGGCGGTGTGTGCAGTCTGTTTGAAAGCTTCACGATCATCCAACTGGCCGACAAGAGCGAACCGATTCCGGTGAATGCCAAGTAGCGCCGCGGACTCCAGGCTTAGCCACAGCTCCGGCGCTACGGTGACCATGATTGATTTGGGGATGCGTTTGTGTTCTTCCTGTTACAGATGGAGCAACAGAAAATCGGTAACGGCGGGAACAAAGAACATGGATCTCCGTATCAAGTCCGAAAGCGGGTGCAGGCTGATTTGCTGCCCGACATAAAACGGAGCAACGGAAAAACCGTGGCCCGATTGACTGTCGATAGAACTTGATAGCGTGGCTTGGAATTGCTACTTCTTTTGCTCTTGATACAGCTTCAAAACAAGTCAATAATCAAGTCCATTCATGTTTCATGAATCACAGAAACCCCTTAAATTTCAATGAGTAGGACGCTAGATGCGAGTCTCGTTTCCCGCTCCAAGATTCAGAAAAAAGCCACTCAGATGAGTGGCTTTTTTTTGTGCCTTAGAAGGGTTAGCTGCAAGACCCAATGCAGGCTCGCCACAGTTCTGAGTCCCAGGCGAGAAAGCATGTTGGCAATAGCTTGCGGTGGGATGAGAGTTAGCGGTTTTAAGAGAATAATCCTACGCGCAACTAAGTTACGCGTAGGATCTTCGGACTTTCAGTACGCGGCTACCAGACCATCCTTCCGGGGATCAGTGCCACCCACATAACCATGAGTGGTGCGCTGGATAATCTGCGCGCCGCCAAAGGCGAATACGCCGTCAGGTTCTTCTACGTCTATGTCGTGGCCTTTGGCACGTAAGGCTTCGACCACCTGTGGGTCGAATGCACGTTCCACTGCGACTTTCAGGCCAGATTCGAGCCTCCAGCGCGGTGCGTTTGCGGCGGCTTGCGGATTCTGTTTGTAGCGCAGGATGCGCATCATCATCTGCAAGTGACCCTGTGCCTGCATCGGGCCGCCCATCAGGCCGAAGGACATCAACGGCGTGCCGTCGGCGTTCATCACAAAGCCGGGGATGATGGTGTGGAACGGACGTTTGCGCGGTGTAACGTAGTTGACGTGCTGCGGATCCAAGGAGAAGGCCGCGCCACGGTTTTGCAGGCTGATGCCGGTGCCAGGCACCACGACACCTGAGCCGAAGCCCATATAATTGGACTGGATGAACGAGATCATCATGCCGCTTTCATCGGCCGCCGACAGGTAAACGGTGCCGCCCGGTTTAGGCGAACCATGCCCCGGATTGGCGGCCTTGTCGGTGACGAGACCGGCGCGCTCCATCAGGTAGGTTTTGTCCAGCAGATGCTCGGAAGGCACGCGCATGTGGTCGTTATCCGCCACGTGTTCGTTCAGGTCGGCAAGGGCCAGCTTCATGGCTTCCAACACTGGGTGTACGGTTTCCAGGCTGTCCACTGGATGCTCGCCGACGCCCAATGCTTCGAGCATAGTCAGGCCGGACAGGGTAGCGATGCCCTGGCCATTAGGTGGCAATTCATGAACCACGGCGCCGGCGTAGGGCACCGACAGGGTGTCGATCCAGTCCACAGTGTGGGTCGCCAGATCGTCGAGGCTCATGACGCTGCCATTGGCGTTGGCATGGGCGATAATGGCTTGGGCCAGTTCGCCGCGATAGAACGCTTCGCCTTTGGTTTGGGCGATCAGCTCCAGGGTGCGGGCGTGATCCTTGAGCCGGATTTTCTCCCCGGCCTGTGGTGCTTGGCCGTCGGGCAGGAAGCACTCGGCAAAACCCGGCTGATCCTTGAGCAGTTCAGCGCCGAGCTTCCACAGCTGGGCTATGATCGGGGTGACTTGGTAGCCATCCCGAGCATAGCCGATGGCCGGTTCAGCCAGGGTGGCGAAAGGCAGTTTTCCGTAACGCTCGGACAGCTCGACCCAGGCCGAAACCGCGCCCGGCACCGTCACCGCTGGCCAGCCGCGCTGGGGCATTTTGCTCTGCCCGGCGAAAAACTCAGGGGTCCAGGCTTGCGGTGCGCGACCGGAAGCATTCAGGCCCTGCAACTTGCTGCCGTCCCAGACGATAGCGAAAGCGTCGCTGCCGATCCCGCAACCGGTGGGCTCGACCACGGTCAGGACCATGGCGGCTGCGATGGCCGCGTCGACGGCGTTGCCGCCCTTGCGCAGCATGTCCAGCCCGGCCTGGGCGGCCAATGGCTGGGAGCAGGCGACCATGTTACTGCCCATCACTGGCGAGCGTGCCGAAGCGTAGGGTTGGCTGTAATCCAGATCATCAAACATTAGCGTTTCTCTTTGGCAGAAAAAGTTAGCCCTTGGGGTCCAGCGCATCACGCAAACCATCCCCCAGCAGGTTGAAACACAGGACCGTGATGTAGATCGCCACGCCAGGCGCAATCGACATCCAGGGTGCCTGCTCCATAAAGTTTTTCGCGGTGTTGAGCATCGATCCCCAGGAAGGCGAGGGCGGTTGCTGGCCCAGACCGAGGAACGACAGACTGGCTTCAGCCAGAATCGCCGAGGCGATGGTCAAGGTGGCTTGCACAACCAATGGCGACATCACGTTGGGCAGCACGTAGCGCAGGATGATCCAGCGATCCTGCAAGCCAATGGCACGAGCACCTTCCAGGTAATCTTCGTGTTTGATGGTCAGCACCTGACCACGGGTCAGTCGGGCAAAGATCGGCATGGCTGACAGGCCGATAGCGATCATTGCGTTGGTCAGGCTCGGGCCGAGGAAGGCGCCCAGCGCAATCGCCAATACCAGAAACGGGCAGGACAACAGCGCTTCCATGACACGGGATATCACCGCTTCGAGTTTGCCGCCGAAATAGCCGCCCAACAGGCCCAAAGGCACACCGATGGCCATGGCGATGACCACCGAAACACCACCGGCCAGCAACGAACTGCGTGCGCCCCAGAGCAGACGGGAAAACAGATCGCGACCCAGTTCGTCAGTGCCCATCCAGTAGATCATCGATGGTGCCTTGCGGACCGCGAGAAAGTTGGCTTTCAGTGGGTCATGGGGCGCAATCCAGGGCGCCAGCAAGGCCGCCAGGATAAACAGCAGCAACACCGCCGCGCCGAGTACCGCGCCTTTGTTGGCGAGGAATTTCTTCACGAACGGCGAGCGGCTGCGGGGGGCGATCGCGCTATGAGGGAGGCTGAAAATAGCGGTCATGAAGCAGTCCTCAGACGCGGATTAATCATCCGGTACAGCACATCGGCGAGCAGGTTTAGCAGCAGGAAGCCAATTGCGATGCACAGCACCACGCCTTGCACCACGGCGTAATCACGATTGAACACGGCGTCGACAATCATCTTGCCGAAGCCAGGTATGCTGAAGACTTGCTCGGTCAGCACCGCGCCGCCGAGCAGTTCACCAAACAGCAGGGTTGTCAGGGTCACAATAGGCATCAATGCATTGCGCAGGGCATGCTTGAGGACCACCGTGCGCGGGCGCAGGCCCTTGGCCCGGGCGGTGCGCACGTAGTCGGTGCGCAACACTTCAAGCATGGCGCTGCGGGTATGGCGCATGAGAATCCCCGACAACCCTGCACCGAGCACGAAGGCCGGCAGGATCAAGGTCTTCAGGTTTTGCCCGAAGTCCTCGCCCATGGGCACGAAACCCGAGGCCGGCAGCCATTGCAGTTTCACGGCGAAGACCATGATCAGCAGGATCCCCAGCCAGAAGTGCGGAATCGAGATCCCCGACAGCGCGATGACATTGGCCCCGTAATCCACGACGGTGCCTTTGCGTACGGCCGAGATAATTCCAGTGGGAATGCCGATCAGCAGTGCGATCAACAAGGCCAGCACTGCCAGCTCCAGGGTCACCGGCAACTTGGACGCCAACAGTGTGGTCACCGGTTGTTCGGTGCGCAGCGAAGTGCCGAAGTCGCCGGTCAGCACATTGCCGACCCAGTTCAGGTACTGCACGGGAATCGGGTCGTTGAGTCGATACTTGTCGCGCAGGTATTCCATCACCGCCGGATCGCGCTCTTCACCGGCCATGGCCAGCACCGGGTCACCCGGCAACAGTTTCTGCAGGGTGAAGACGAAGAGCGAAACCAGGATCAGTGTCGGGATCGCACTAAGCAGGCGTCGCAGGATAAACATCAGCATACCGGCCCCTCGTTTTTGCGGCGATCATTCACAGTCATGGCTTGAACGCGACGTTGTTCAGACGAATCAGGCCATCCGGGTTTGGCACGAAACCAGTCACGTTGTTACGCATGGCCATGATTCGCGGATCGAAATACAGGTACGCGGTCGGCACTTCGTCAGCCAGCAAACGCAGGGCTTCGTTGTACAGGGCCTGGCGCTGGGCAACATCGTTGACAGTGCGGGCCTTGTTCAACAGCTCGTCGAGTTTGGCGTTGCAGTATTTGCCGTCGTTCTGGCCGCCCTTGCAGGTCACGAACTGGTGAATGTCGCCATCCGGATCAGGACGGCCCGACCAGGCGCTCATGCCGATCTGGAAGTTGCCGCTTTGCTGTTCGCTAAGCATGGTGGCGTATTCAGTGGCAATCAGATTGACCTTGAAACCCGCTTCTTCAGCCATGGCCTGAATGATCTGCCCGACCTGTTGTGCGATAGGGTTGTTGGCGACTTTCAGGTCCACTGCCAGTGGCAGCTTCACGCCTGCTTCGGCCAGCAAGGCCTTGCTCTTTTCCACATCGCGGGTCGGGATCGGCAGATCCTTGTCGTAGTACGGGCTGTTTTTCGGAAACGGCTGGGCGCTCGGCGCATACAGGCCTTCGAACACCACCTGGTTGATCGCATCACGGTCGATGGACAGCTCGAATGCCTTGCGCACGCGCTTGTCTTTGCCCATCGGCGAGTTGGCCTTTTCGCCGTTGTTAATGTTGAACATCAACTGCATGTAGCCAAGCCCTGGCGTGTTATAGATCGCCAGCTTGCTGTCCGCCTTGGCGGTTTTCACGTCGGTGGGAGCAACCCGTTCGATGATGTCCAGGTCGCCGGAACGCAGGTTGGCCAGACGCACCGAGGTGTCCGGAATCGGCAGGAAAATCACCTTGTCGAAGTGATAAGCCTGCTTGTTCCAGTAGTTGTCGAAGCGCTCCAGCACAATGCGATCCTGCTGCACGCGCTGGACGAATTTGTAAGGGCCGGAGCACACCGGTTTGGAGGCGAACTCACCCTGGGCGGCCTTCGGCGCAAGCATCATTCCGGCGCGGTCCGAGAGTTGGGAGACCAGGGTGGCGTCCGCTTGCTTGAGTTTGATGGCAACGGTTTTGGCGTCGATCACTTCAACGCTGTCCACCGAGGCCAGCTCGCTCTTGCGCAGGGAGTCGGGCAGGGTGCGAGCACGGTCCAGGTTGAACTTCACCGAGGCAGCATCGAACGCTTCGCCGTCGTGGTAAGTCACGCCTTCGCGCAGAGTCATGGTCAGGGTCTTGCCGCCTTCGCTCCAGTTCCAGGCAGTGGCCAGTTGTGGGGCGTAGGTCAGGTCCGGGTTCACATCCACCAGCTTGTCGCACAGTGCGGTATAGACCAGACGGCCCGAATAGGTACGCGAACGATGCGGGTCGAGCCCATCAGGATCGTCCTGAATGCCGATGCGCAGGGTGGATTCGGCAAAGGCGGCGTTGGCGGCCAGCAATAACAAGGTTCCTGTCATGACGCGTGCAATTTTCATGGCTGGCTCTCCACTGCAAGGGATTGATGGTTCTTGAACAGATTCAGGCGCTGGGTGTAGGCAGCGCTGGGTGTCGGCAAAATCAGGGTGCCTGCACCGGCATTGGCGATTTCACGCCAGAAGTGGCACGCCACCTGACGCTCGGCCTCGACGGTTTCCATTACCGGCACCACTTCTTTGCACAGCGCTCGGGCGTGCGGGCAGCGGGTATGGAAGCGGCAACACGATGGTGGGCGACTCGGGCTCGGCATGTCGCCGCCCAGCAATGGGCGCGGCCGGCGCAGGTCCGGGTGGCTGACCGGCACGGCGGCCATAAGCGCCTGGGTGTAAGGGTGCAGAGGGGTTTCAAACAGGCCGTTGACCGGCGCCAGTTCGACGATTTCCCCCAAGTACATCACGGCTACCCGGTCGCTCATGTGGCGGATCACGGCCAGGCCGTGGGCGACAATCACCAGGGTCAGACCGAATTGATGCTTGAGGTCTTCCAGCAGGTTGACGACTTGCGCCTGCACCGAAACGTCCAGCGCGGACACGGGTTCGTCACCCAGAATCAAACGCGGGTCGGACGCCAGGGCCCTCGCAATGCCGATGCGCTGACGCTGGCCACCGGAGAACTCGTGAGGGTGGCGGCCGCCGTGCTCGGGCGCCAGGCCCACGGTGCGCAGCAACTCGGCGACTTTGGCCTGGCGGTCGCTGCGGCTGGCATCGCTGTGCAGCCAGATAGGCTCACCGACGATGGATTCCACAGTCATGCGCGGATTGAGCGAGGCAAACGGATCCTGAAAGATGATCTGCAAATCACGCCGCACCTGGCGCAGCTTTTCCGGGGTCAGATTGGCCAGGTTACGGCCTTCATAAATGACGTCGCCCGCCGTAGGTCTGAGCAGGTTGAGCAGCAGGCGGCCGAGGGTTGATTTGCCCGAGCCGGACTCGCCCACCAGCGCCAGGGTCTCCCCTTTGCGCACCGACAGATTGACCTGATTGACCGCTTGCACCGGTGGCTTCTTGCGCTGGAACAAGCCGCTTTCCACCCCGAAGTGTTTGCTCAGGTCGATGCTTTCGAGAATGATCTCAGGGCTTGCACGCTCAATTATTTGGCGTTCAGAAAGGCTCACGCGCTGGCTCCCGTATGCTGTTCCAGTGGCGCACGAATGCACGCGGCGAAATGTCCGGGGGAAAGCTCAAGCAGCGGCGGGCGCGCCTCGCGACATGCCTGAATCACAAAAGGGCAGCGCCCGGCGAATCGGCAGCCGGTGGGCATTTGCGCAGGCGTCGGGACGCGACCATTGATGGTTGCCAGACGACCTTCACGCGGGCCAATCGATGGCATCGAACCCATCAGGCCGATGGTGTACGGGTGCTGCGGGTCATCGAACAGGGTTTTTACCGGGCCGCTTTCCACCACTCGCCCGGCGTACATCACCATCACGTCGTCAGCGACTTCGGCGACCACGCCCAGATCATGGGTGATCAGGATCATGGCCGTGCCGGTTTCAGCCTGCAGATTGGCGATCAGCGACAGGATCTGCGCCTGAATGGTTACGTCCAGAGCGGTGGTGGGTTCGTCGGCAATGATCAGCGCCGGATCGTTGGCCAGGGCCATGGCAATCATTGCCCGCTGCCGCATGCCGCCGGACAGTTCATGGGGGTAGGCGTCCAGGCGTTGCGCGGCGTCAGGCACGCGGACCTTTTCGAGCATTTGCAGGGCGCGCTGACGGGCGTCCTTGGCCGACAGACCCTGATGGCGGATCACGCTTTCGGCGATCTGCTCGCCAATGGTGAAGACCGGGTTCAAGGAGGTCATGGGCTCCTGGAAAATCATCGCCATGCGGTTGCCGCGCACATCCAGCAAGCGCTCGTCGGGCATGCCCAGCAAGGCTTCATCGAGCAGGGCGGACGTACGGGCGGCGATCTTGGCGGTGTCGGGCAGCAAGCCCATCAGCGCCATGGACGTAACGCTTTTACCACATCCGGACTCTCCGACGATGGCCAGGGTCTTGCCGCGCTGGACCGAGAACGAGACGCCGTCCACGACATTGGCGGGTGCACCTGCAAAGCACACGGTCAAGTTGCTGACACTCAATACCGTGTCGGTGGCCTGAGTTGTGGTGCTCATAAACTTGCCTCCAGATCTTGATTGATGACGTTGTCCAGCGCCTGTTGCAGCGCGCGCAAATGGCCACGCATGGCCGTGGCGGCCTTGATCGGATCACGGTTTTCGATAGCGTCGACAATGTCGTTGTGGTCGTGGCTGTAGGTGTCGAGGCGGTCGGCGTTGCGAGCCCGCTGACGCAGGTCACGCCAGACCGGGTCGAGCCGGATTGCATCGAGCATTTCAAAGATATCCAGCATCAGGCGGTTACCTGCGGCCTCGGCGATCCCGCGATGCAGGGCGCTGTCCCACAGCTCAATGCCCTCGGCATCGGCAGGCTCGGCGGCCTGTTGGTGTCTGGTGCGTTCGGCGAGGCGGCGCAAAATTGCTATCTGGTCGCCGTTGGCTCGAACCGCCGCCAGGGACGCCAGTGCCGGCTCCAGATGCAGGCGCGCTTCCATAACCTCGCTGAAGTTAGTCCGCCCGGACAACCGGGCAAAGCTCATGGCCGCACTGGGTGGAGTAGGGCCGACGAAGGTTCCTTTGCCCTGACGCCGCCAGATCTGCCCTTCGGCTTCCAGCACCGACAGCGCTCGCCGGATGGCCCGGCGACTGAGGCCAAAATCGGCGGCCAGGTCCCGCTCGGTCGGCAATGGCCGGTGCGGGAAGGCCGCATGTTGCGCGACCATCTGCCGCAAGGCGTCCAGCGCTAGTTTCGAAGTGTTGTCGATGGGTGTATCAGGGTCGAACCTTTGCATCGTGGTGCTCGCGCCAGAGTATAAAAAAAGGCTCCGAGCTGACTGTAGGCAGGAGATCGAGGCAAAAGGGTAAGTGCAAGCGCGATGCCAATTGAAATTGGTTCACCTCAGGATTAGCGCTATGTGCTTAGCTATTACTCAGGAGCGGCGGCGGCGGGGGCCAATAAGTCAGGGTTCGTCGGGTTGGTTCAGGGGATTAAAGAGGATTGGTTCGTGGATAATTGGACCAATTTCCACTGCTTATGCAGATTGTGCATCGATTCGTGCGTAGTGCGCCGGGGTGGTGCTTGGTATTGATCTGGGAAATTTTGTGTTCGGGCATAACATGCTGAAGAGGTGCATGTATGCCAACCAAAACTCGTAAATACGACCTGCACTATCGGGACCTTGAAGGCGATATCGAGGCTGAGGTCGTGATCATCGGGGGGCCTGTATCAACACGTTGCTGGACCTGCCCGAGCACAATGAGCGTGCCTGCAACCATTAAGGTTGTGCCGCCAGCCCATCAGCTTTGGGAATTCTCCGATGTCACAATCTGCAGCGGAATATGCACCCGGTGACGCACAGGATCGAACTGCTGCGCAGTCTGCAATTCCACCAGTAGATCCACCAGCGCCGTTGCAGTCTGGCGCGGCTGAGAGTCGATCACCACGTCGACCAAACCCTGGGCCAGGGCTTGGCGTGACAGCTCGGTGGACTCCTGCAAAATGCAGCACAGCGTCGGGCGCTTGGGCAGTTGCGCCAACGCGTTGATAATCCCGTCGCCACCGCCGCCTACCACGCATAGCCCGCGCAAATCGTCATGCCGAACCAGCAGGTCGAGGGTTGCTTCTTCGGTGATGTCGCAGTTGTCCAGATTGATCAGCGGCTCCAGCGGGCGCAGCCCAGGTGCGTGTTCGGCCAAGTAACTGTGCAAGCCTTCGACCCGCGCCTGGTGGCCAAGAAAGCGATGACCTCCGAGCAGAATGCCGATGCTGCCTTTGCGCGCGCCACAGGTGCGGGCCAGCAGCCACCCCATCGTGCGCCCGACTATCTGATTGTCCTGGCCGACATAGGGCTCGGCCGCCGCCTCATGAATGCCCGACAGCAATGCCACCACGGGCACGCCGGCCTCGCGAATCTGGGCAAGGGCGGCGTTGATCTGCGGGTGGGCGAAGCTGACCACCGCCAGGCCGTCGCACTGCACCGCCAACTGTTCGATCTGGGCGATGATGGCGCTGGGGGTGCGATCAAAAACGTATTCGAATTGGCAGGTCAGGTTGGCCCCGACCTGGCGTTGCGCGGCCTCGGTGATGGCTTGGGCCAGGTTGGCGTAGAACGCCTGGGCGGTGCCCAGCAGCAGGATGCCGAAACGGTACGTGGGGCGACGTTCGAGAATGCGTTGGCCGATCAGCCGGGCGGCAAAATAGCCCACGGCTTCTGCGGCCTGAAGCACCTGTTCGGCAGTGGCTGGATTAACCGGGGCGCGAGCGTTGAGCACGCGGTCGACGGTGGCGACACTTAAGCCTGCGTGTTTGGCGACCGTGGCGATGGTGGGGCGTTTATTGTTATTCATGATGAACCTTCAAAGCGTCTTGATAGAAAACTATCAAGCCCTGCAGGAGCTGGATGATAGCTTGATAGGGAATGTATTCAAGCCCTTGAGGGGGTCTTCCACGCTCTCTATATTTTCTTACGCAAAGCACCTGACATCTCACGCTTGCGGAGAACAATAACAATGTCTCAAGACAACACCGCCTCTACTCGGGACTATCGCCTGACCGGCCCTGAGGCTGCCCGCGCGGCTGAAAGAGGCCTTGTATCGGCCAGTTGGTACCAGTCGCCCATCTCCCGTCAACGTATGAAGCAACTGATGCAGCGCCGCGACGGCCCGGCCTTGCTCGACACCGCCATCTGGCTGCTGGCCCTGCTGATCACCGGCTTCGGCGGCTACTGGTTCTGGGGCACTTGGGCTTGTGTGCCGTTTTTCCTTGCGTATGGGGTTTTGTACGCCACCGCCTCCAATCCGCGCTGGCATGAAACCGGTCACGGCACCGCCTTCAAGACCCGCTGGATGAATGATGCGCTCTACCAGGTGGCGAGCTTCATGTGCATGTTCGAGCCCCATGTGTGGCGCTGGAGCCATGCCCGGCACCATACCGACACCATCGTCGTCGGCCGCGATCCGGAAATCGTCGAACCGCGTCCACCGAGCTTGTTCATGATGCTGCTGAGCCTGTTCCAGATCCCGTTGCTGCTGAAGACGATGGGGGGCGTGTGCCGGCACGCGGTTGGCAAAATGGATGCCCAGGAACAGACGTTCATCCCTGAGTCCGAGTGGCCCAAGGTGTTTCTGGCGGCCCGTATCTGGCTCGTAATTTATGCCGTTACATTTGGCGCGGCGCTTTACCTGCACAGCTGGTTGCCGCTGATGTATATCGGCCTGCCCATCCTGTATGGCGGCTGGTTGTCCTACCTGTTTGGCCTCACCCAACATGTAGGCCTGGCGGAAGATGTGCTGGACCACCGTAGCAACTGCCGCACCATCTATATGAACCGGGTACTGCGCTTTCTGTACATGAACATGAATTATCACCTTGAGCACCACATGTACCCGATGGTGCCGTACCACGCCCTGGCGCAACTCCATGAAGAGATCCGCCACGACTGCCCGCCGCCTTACGCCAACATAGGTGAGGCCTTCAAGGAAATCATTCCGACCCTCTTGAAGCAGCGCAAGGACCCGACGTATTTCGTGCGACGCCCCGTCGGTAGCTCAAGGCCTGCCACCGACGCTCATCCACAGGCTGAAGCCACCCTGGGCTGACACCTTCCGGCTGTATCCCGAACAAGAGAAAACGCCATGAACGATCAATGGATCGATGTATGCGCCGTGGGCGAAATCAATGAAGAAGACGTCATTCGCTTCGACCACGGTCCGCACACCTATGCCATCTACCGCTCTGCTGACAACGAGTTTTTTGCCACTGCTGGCCTGTGTACTCACGAGTCGATCCACCTGGCTGACGGCCTGGTGATGGACCACGTCATCGAGTGCCCCAAGCACAACGGGCGCTTTGACTATCGCACCGGCAAAGCCCTGGGGGCGCCAGTGTGCGTCAACCTCAAGACCTATCCGGTACGGGTCGACGCGGGGCGGGTTCTGCTCGCCATTTCGGCTTGACCGCCAGGAGTGCACGCCATGAATGCTCCACTGATTATCGTCGGCGCCGGCCATGCCGGTGGCCGCGCGGCGCTGACCTTGCGCGAGCAGGGTTATACCGGTCGGCTGATCCTGATCGGCGATGAACTCCATTTGCCGTACGAGCGTCCTCCGCTGTCCAAGGGCTTGCTGCAGGGCACGATGGACCTGGACGATTGCAGCCTGTGGAGCGATAGCCGGCTCACTGAGCTGAACATCGAACACCTGGCGGGCAAGCCGGTAAAAAGCCTGGATCCGCAGCACCACCGCCTGCAATTGACCGACGGACTTTGGTTGCCCTACAGCCGATTACTGTTGGCGACCGGGGGCAGAGCGCGTCGCTTGTCCCTGGTGCCTGAACCTCTGGCCAACGTGCTTTACCTGCGTACCCATGACGAAGCCCTGGCCCTGCGCAGCGCATTGATGCCCGGCATGCGCCTGGTGATCATCGGCGGTGGCTTTATCGGCCTCGAAGTCGCGGCAACGGCCCGGACCTTAGGCTGTCAGGTGACGTTGCTGGAAGCCGGGCCACGACTGGCCGGGCGAGTATTGCCAGAAGCTGTGTCCCAGGCCTTGTTGGAATTGCATCGGCAACAGGGCGTTGACGTGCGGCTGAACGTAGCGCTTGAAAGGGTACAAGGCATCGAACGCGCTGAGGCGGTGCAACTGGTGGACGGCCAAGTGCTGCCCTGTGACTGGGTGGTGGTCGGTATCGGCATGCAACCCAACATCGAATTGGCCGCGGCGGCGGGGCTTGAGGTGGGCCAGGGAATTCGAGTCGATGCCCAGTTGCGCACCAGCGCGCCAGACATCTTTGCCGCCGGCGATGTGTGTGAGTTTCGCCTGCACGCCGACGCGTTATTCCAGCGCCAGGAGACCTGGCGCAATGCCGAGACCCAGGGCCGTCACGCGGCATTGAATCTGTTGGGCGGCGAGTTGCCATTCGAGGGGGTTCCCGGCTTCTGGTCTGATCAGTACGACTGGGGCTTGCAGACGGTGGGCGTGATCTCATCGACGCCACCTTCGGCCGTTCGCACCCTGGCAGACGGTGGTCTGCTGCTGTTCTACCTGGATACCGACCAGCGTTTGCAAGGCGCCTGCGGTTGGGGGCAGGGCAACAGCGTTGCCAAGGACATCAAGTTGTGTGAACGGCTGATTGCCAACTTGACCCCGCTCTCTGTGGACGCATTGGCCGACGCCGATGTGCCTCTCAAACATCTACTAAGGTTCTGACATGCGTGAGTTCCTGGTATTTCAGTCCCTGTGGGCCATGCAAGATCACCGTGGTCAATGCGATCTTTCCCTGGAGGCGCAGGTGGAGAAGATTGCCGCTGCTGGCTTCGATGGGATCACCGACCATTTCTGGAGCGCGCCACAGGCCGAACGTCTGCATGCCGCTGCCAAGGCGCAAGGCCTGCAAATCGAAGGTCAACTGTTTCCCCGCACCGTGAGTGACTTGGCGCAAGCGCTTGAGGTTGCCTCCCGCTACGGCTGCCACCACCTCACGCTGCAAGCCGACGTCCGGCCGCGCACGCTGGCACAGGCGATCACACTGATCGAAGGCTGGCAGCGTCTGGCCGAGCAGGTGGACTTTCCGATCCTGCTGGAAACCCACCGCTATCGTCTCACCAGTGACCTATTGTTTACCCTCGATTTGCTCGCGCAGATGCCCGACCTCAAGTTGTTGGCTGACTTGTCCCACTACGTCGTGGGCCGCGAATTGCCTGATTCGGCCACGGCCGAAGACGACGAACAGATGCACACCATCCTACGACACAGTTGGGGTTTTCACGGGCGAGTCGCTAATAGTGAGCAGGTCCAGGTGTCCTTGACCTTTGCCCAGCATCGCCCCTGGTTGGACCGGTTTCTGGGCTGGTGGCGTTACGGAATCAAGGATTGGCTGGCGCGACCGAACGCCCCCGCGAGCCTGTCCTTCACCTGCGAGCTTGGCCCGCCACCCTATGCGATCACGGGGAGTGATGGGCGCGATATAACGGATCGCTGGGGCGAGGCGTTGATGCTGAAGGAACTGATGCGTGGTGTTTGGGATGAATGTCAGGCGGGGCGCTGATCTAAGGCAGGATTGGTGGTGATGGTCTGTGCTGAGTCACACGTTGAGACTGATGCGGTGTACATACGGCGCAGCGTCCGAAATAAAAGTGTCGTGCCTTTCTGGATCGAAATCGACGACGAAACCACCAGCGCTTTGTCTCTGGCCGCCTAGTCATCATAGCGAATCATAGTTGGAATAATCGATGAGTAGAGTCTCGGGCTTGGCGGCGTGCGACTGGGATGCCCTGGTACGGCTGGATGAACGTATTTCGGCCGAGGGGCGCTCCCGGCAACAACTTGAGCAGCGGGTCACCACGGCCTGCACCTACTCTGCGACCGAGCACAATGTGCCGGTGGCGTGGAGGGATGAAGAGGGCGAGGTCGTCGCGTTCTGCATCGTGCATTTCGATCGGCAGGATACGGTCAATGGCGTGGGCAATGCGTATTTCTCCACGCTGATGGCCTTGCCGGTGGCGAGCATGCTGAAACAGCTGTTGTGCAGCTGTGTCGAGTACATAAACAACACGGGGTTGTTGCCCGGACAGGTGACGGAGCTGGTGGGCCCTCTCCACAGCTCGTTCCTGGTTGAGCGCGGTTTGCGCACATTCGATTCGGACTTCAATGTGTTTTCGTTGCCGTCCAACGGCCCTTAGGACCCTGGAAGGCTCGGCCACCGTGTTTGTGATGTCGATGCTGTTTTGCGTGTTGTTCAAGGACTACTTCGCAGGGCATCAGTTCGTATTGCTGTGCGCCGTTTTTCCTCTCGCGCTGACCCTGACCGAAGCGAAGTCCCCTCACACGTGGGATACGCCGTTCTTGTTCATGGTCGGCAATGCCATTGTCACCGGTGTCTATTTACTGTGATTTATTTGATACGCCACGCCACCCCCCTGATCGACTACGGACGCTGCGGTGCTGTCTCGGCCAAAGCGCTGCTGGATGAGTACAACCAGACTTCGTCGATCGACGAGGCCGAAATTGCCGACTTCCTTTGCCGTGCGGAGTTGTCCGGGCCGCTGATGACGCCAGGGCTGAACATCATTTCATCGCCGATCAATCGAGCCTATGCCACGGCCTGCCGGCTGTTCGATGCCGAACGTATCCGACAAGACAACCGATTGAAGGAATTCGACCTGCGGCTGGGTCGCGTGCCTTTGTTGAAGATGGGCTTGAGGCAATGGTTCGCCTTGCATCGCGTGCTGTGGCTGATGGGTATTTCGTTGGGGGCCGCATCCCGAAGATCGGAACACCTGCGTGCCGTGGAGGTGGCCGATGAGCTTTATACCGCGTGCACCACGACCGGGGAGACCACGGTCGTGGTCTCCCACGGCATGTTCCTGAGGACCGTGCGCAAGACGCTGCAAAGACAGGGCATGCAGTTCCGTACGGTGTATCGCTCGGGGTGTTTTACGGTTGAGGCTTTAGCGCCAGGAAAAGGATGACTGACAGGTGAAGAAGGTACTGCTTTTAGGCGCCAGTGGTTTTATCGGGCAGGGTGTCTACGAAATCCTCAGGCAGGAACAAGACCTGCGGGTTACCCGCCACTCGCGTTCGCCAAAGGCGGGTTTTGCGGTGTCCGAGGTCGGCTCTACGGCGTTTATCGAACTGGTCAAAGATCACGATTTCATTGTCAATTGCACGGGCATCGGCCTCAGTCGCCTGGGGACGAGCCGTGCCAATAACGAGACATTGTCGGGAAGGAATCGCTCAAGTGGTTGCCCCTGGTGGGGCAACTGTATTGGCTGACCGGCAGCCTGTTCATTGACCGAAGCAATCCGCGGGCCTCGATCCAGAGCATGCGCAAGGTGGCCAAGAATGTCGTGGCCAACAATACGTCCCTCTGGATTTCGCGGTGCGCGGGTCGCTCCGTCGCTCGGCCACCAGCAGCAACGACTGCGGCGCGGGGCTCTGCGGATGTTGCGGTTCCTGCAGGCACGCCAGTTGAAAACCGGCCCTGTCCAACGCGTTAAGCCAGCTGGACAAGGTTCGAAAATACCAGGGCATGGGATGCCCGTGACCCTGGACCCCGTTGAACGTCTCTTCTCGCCAACCATCCTGATCGTCACCCGCCGCCACGCTCCATGGATGCAGCGTCTGGATCACCAAGGCGCCCATGGCGCTGAGCAAGGGAATGTTGGTGGCTCAGTACAGTTGCCGCTTCCAAAACTGCGACTACACTCGGTCTTGCAGGCCCAAGAAGGATCGACGGCTGCCACAGGTTTTCGTGGATCCTTTGAAAACTTTCTTCGAGACAAGGAGCAGTCATGACTACCCCAGACACACTTGTGCAAAGACAAATCAGCCTCACCCACGCGTTCGTGGTCAATAACGCGACGTTGTATTCGCAGTCCTGGGAAAACATCAAGAACCCCACGCCGAGCCAGGTCAAAGACAATATTCTTACGCGTCTCAATGGCTCGAAGGTAGGTGGCGGCTATGCCGTAGCCTGGGGCCCCGCGCTGGTACCGGATGGCGAGTACACGGCGCACATCACCGTGGTGCTGATCGGCGGGAGAAGTGGGAACGACATCGTCGTGGTGACGAGTGGGACACTCCAGTATTCTTTTAAGGATCAGTTGGACGATCTCGATATTTTTCCAATGGTGCCGTTGCAGAGCGTTATTCCGGGTTACCAGGGATCGGCGAGTATCGCCCAGGGAACGGCCGATGGTGTGAACGCGATACTGACCACAGCCTCGACTATCGGTGCCACGGGCACACTGTGCGATTTTCTTGGGAAGCAGCAAAGTGGGGCGACGATCCGTCTGGTTGGACATAGCCTTGGCGGTGCGCTCATGTCGGTGCTCGCGCTTTATCTGAAAGACAGGTTCCCGGGCTTTAACTTCTTTTGCGAAACCTTCGCTGCGCCCACGGTGGGAGATGGTTTTTTCGCCAGTTATTTCAATAAGCAAATGGCCGGTAATGCGCTTCGCATCTACAACACCCTGGATATTGTTCCGATGGCGTGGTGCGCAACGTCTCTCGATTACTCCCTGACCGTGTATGAGGATGATCCCATTGATGAAGACACGAGGAACGCGGTTTGGTCCGGCATAGACAAGATTGTGAATAACAACCTGAACTATACGCAATGGGGAATGGGCAGCGTGAACATGGAGCTGCGGCTCTGCGGGAAACCTCAATCCGACTGCGCAAACTACAGGTCTCAATCCGGCTATCAGCACATCTATGAGTACATGACACTGTTGGGCCTGCAGCCCGCCGATATACCGATGCCGCCGTTCGGCAGCTAGCGGGGCAGTCTCGCCGTCCAGATGTTTGAGTTGCAGTTGCCGAGGTTTCCTTGGAGAAGTCGACGCAGCTGCAATTCGCTTATCCGTAAGCCTTTTGCCCAGTAGTACTTAGGCTGACGCGATGGGGGCGGTGAGTTCATCTTTGCCAGGAATCGCAGTTTTTTCGCGCTCATCAATCGGCTATTCAATCCCAGGGAGCCCCTATGACTGACCCGAATGCCGTGAAAACTTACATCGGCTGCTATTACCTCACCATAACCGTCAATTATGGGGGGATAGGTTCCAATACCTGGTTCGCATACCGCAACGGTGATTCACTGGCATGCGAATTATTGGACGACGACACCGAGAAAGACTCTACCTTGTTCGCCTTCTATCTGGGAGATACATTCACCCCCGACAACGCTGTCAACCAGGACACCCACAACTGGCTTCAGGTTCAATCAGTACGTGACGGGGTTTGGTTGGACTGTGGCAGCCCGATGACGGGCGGCGACTGTCATGATTTCTTTGTCGCACTCACCTCTCCGGACACACCCGCGACGCTTGCTCTGGCGACCCATGCTCCGTATGGCATCCCGCCGGCAGACAATGCCATCTGGATGGAGCTCATTCGAGGCCGGTCGGTTATATCCGTGCTCGATATCGATATCCTCGCCGATACGGTCACCTGGAAAGATGTTGAACTCGCCCTGGTCTCTGCCAACCCATCCGTGCCTGTCACTACGCAACAGTTGCTCCCCGGGGCGTCGGAGCTGAACAAGCAATCGTACGACCAGGCCGATTTCTGGTATCTGTTCCTGCACAACGTGGATTTCTCCGGCACTCGGGTGACGAACAGCAATCTGAGCAATGTCACGTTCTCGGGCATCGCGAATTTCTCGGGCACAGTGCTCGATGGCAGCAACCTCTCCGGTTGCATGTTGGATGGCGCGAACTTTCGCAATGCATCGCTGAAGGACGTCGACCTTAGCAAGGCCAGCCTGAAAGGGTGCGACTTCACGGGCGCGGTGCTCGACAACTGCAACTTTGAAAGCGCTGATCTGGAAAGCGCCGATCTGGCCCTGGCGACCCTCTCGGATCTTGCCAAGCCCATCCGCATCACCCGAGACAAAACAAAACGCACCATTTTTTCGAATGCCCGCGTGAACAAGATCCTCACGCACGCGCTCGACGACAAGGATAACGACATCTACATCTGGAGCTACGCCCAGATGGACGGCGTTAAATTTATGACGCCTGATCCCAAAAACCCGGGGAAGGCGATCCTCGATGGGACGCTCAATCATCTGGTCGCACAGTACGCCGTTCTGACCGGGGTGCAGTTCTCCGCCGTGGAAAAACCGAGCCTTCGCTACGCCGATCTGTCCTACGCCGAGCTCGGGGGCGCCGCCCTGGCGCAAGCGGACCTGGCGTACGCCACGTTTGACAACGCCACCCTCTCGACGTCAGACGGTCTGCTCCGTTGCAACCTGAGCGAGGCGAACCTGATGGGGGCCACGTTCGTCAAGGCAGACATGTCGTACGCCCAGATGCCGTTTTGCTACCTGTACGGCAACGGCGCGGCGCTGGTCGGCGCGAACATCATGCAGGCGGATTTCAGCGGTGCGTATCTCGTCGCAGCTGATTTCTCTGGCATCAAGGATAAAAACGCGGCGGGCGTCAACTTCGACGGCGCCTGCCTGATCAACGCCAATTTCACCGGCACCGTGCTGTCGCTGGTGAATTCGGAGCGCGCGACCTCATTCGCGAAGGCTTGCCTCCAAGGCGCCAATTTCTCCGGTGCGAGTGTGGGTGGGGTTAATTTCACAGGAGCGGCCGTCAGCACGGACAACGGTACGTTGATCGTCCATGGCGGCCGGGAGGACAAGCACAAGGTCCAGTACCTTGTCACGCACAAGCCGACGAACACCGCTGGCGCAACGTGCCCGAGCGGCCAGACCGGGCCTTGCACCGGCACGATGTGGGACGCCGACGATGCGCCCATGACCGACTGGCACTACGGGCCGTGAGGCGCGGCCCGCTCCCGCGTAAACAAGCTCAATCAGTACAACCACTCACAGGAAGAGAGCGATGAATCAACGGAATGATGGGGCGACCAACCAGCGTTCGAACAAGCTGCCCGGACCGACCGAGACACGCACGCTGCACTTCAACCTGAAGCATTGCAAGAACCCGGACGACGTGCTTCTGCACGCGAACTTGAGGAGGTATCGGCTCAAGCGTCATACGCCGCAGACCCTCGCACGCGCGAGCCAGAACACGCCGTTCTTGAAACTGCTTCCGCAGGAGCACGTCACTCATTACATCGAGGACCTCCCCGTTCCCTCGAACCGCCCGGCACTGATCACCGTGTCCACCGGGACGGGTGACGGGGCGCCTGGCAACACCATCGCCATGCACTTGCACGTCCCCAAGGCCGGCAGAGCCGCCGCGCGCGAAGAGATGAAGAAACGCGGCAAGGATGTGTTCGCCTCGGCTCACTACAAGCTCGCGAGATACGGCATCACGTCGGACGATCTCAAGCCCCTGGTCCTGGACTCCGATTTCCCGGATCACGTGGACGATTACAACGACCCCATGGAGATAGCGGTCGCTATACTTTTCCACCATCCGAGCCTCCTGAACCTGAGTGGAGATAAAGGCGGTGCCATCCCTGCATACATCAAGGAGAACTGCATAACAGCCGCGATCCAGAACGATAGTGGCACCCTGGTGGACGCGATCAACGACGTAGGCGATGGATGGCAAAAAAAGGTACTCCTCCTCGACTGGAACAACGACAAGGTATACGACGACAACAAAAAGCCCATCTATACGGCCAAGCTCGAAGAGGGCGTGAATATGGCCATGACGAGCACCTTGCCCCTGGCGATCCAGCTCTCGAGGCAGGACGAGTACCTGCGCGGCGCGCTGTGGAAAGTGCTCGATGGCGTCGTATCGAGCGAATACCAGGGGACGGCGGGCTCCAAAGCCGTGGAGTCGCGCGCCCAGCAGCGAGACCAGAACGCTCAGTGGCAATTGAAAAATCTCACTCCGGGCAAGGGCGTCGTGGTCGACCCCGCCAGCGTGACATGCGAAGGGAACAACATGTCCGTGACGGTGGAGAACCAGTGGCTCAGGCACCTGGGGGCCTACATCGAGTTTCTGGATGCCAGCGGCACCCCCGTCGCGCCGCCGGATTCATGGCCGGCGGCTTCGATCCCGAGCATGTTCAACGGCACCGCCACTTCGAAATACCTCGACCGGGTCGGGCCCATTGATGAGATCGCCGGCATCCCCATCGACGTCACGGACATGACGCTGACGTTCCCGGTACCTGATACGGCCAGTGCGGTGAACATCCATCTAGCGGGGCTCGGCGTTTTCGGCCCGGGGCACATCGACAGGCACATCTGCCTGCTCGGCATCTTCATGACGGCAACCTTCGAGTATGCGATTCCGGTTATCGCCCTCGCCGTGGGCGCGGCCCTCATGAAGACCGAGTTCGTCACCAACCTCCTGAAGGATAACAAGGTGTACGTCGGCATTCTGGCCGTCCTGGCGACGATCGACGCCGCGATCCTCGACTATGCATTGACGGGCGGAATCAAGGAGGTCCTCCTCAAGCTGGCCAACATCATCGCCCCCTTGCTATGGAAGACGGGCTTGAAGACGGTGTTGCTGGAGTTGATCGCGCAAGGGGCTCTGGAGGAGGCAATCCCGTTCGTGGACATCGCCCTGGAGGCGACCAACGCGGTTGTCACCTTCGCGCAGCTCAGTCAGACGACGGTCGAGGTGTTCGAGGCGCCGCCGATTTACACGTCGACGGTGACGAGGACGATCGATCTGGATATAAAACTCGTCCCGGACTCGCAGTACCATTATTTTCCGATGCAGGCGACGCACTACGTGGTTACCGTGACGTACGACAGCCAAGTGACGGTGCCTTCCAAGGAGTTTGCGCTGCCGAAGGGGACGGACACCACTCCCATTCAGATCAGCTTCAAGGGTGTCCCGGGTGGGGGGAAGCTGAAGGTGACCGCGATCTTCTATGCCGACAATGGATGGGTCGCGGGGAAGGGGTCCACCGACTGGACGCCTGCGCTGGGCACGAACGGCAGTACGCTTGAGATTCCGAGCCTCGAGATCAAAAACAATCTGCCTCCGCTCACTACGAGCTCGGTCTACGAGCACGTGGAGAAGCTGGTCTACCAAGGCGGTGCGCACGTGTGGGACAAGGCAGCGCCGCCCCCGACGGTTACGCTCGGTACGTCAAGCTCGGACCTCATTAGTCTGACGAGCATCACCCTGGCGCAGGGGCCGGCGTCGATCGGCTACAGCTGGCAGGCCTCCAACCTGAACATTCCGGAGAACATCTCGACCAACCCGCGGTCCATCGACCCCATGTACACGCTGCAGAACGTGTCGCTTCTCGTACCGCCGGAGCAGGCTTACCAGCCGCTCGACGTCGGCTATAGCAGTAAATCAGGTATTTGCTACGACCTGATGAGCCGGTCGGACGGCTCCGCGCGCAACTTCTTCCTCGACAGCTACCCAGTTGCAACCAGCAGCGACTATGACGCACCGTCGTACGTTCATCTTCGCAAGGTGGAGCTGAGCTACGACAACGGATCGAAATGCGCTCCCCTCCACTCCGGGACGGGACAGAGCTATGGTCGGTTCCCGGCGGATGTCCCGCTGGACGATTTCGTCCTGCATCCGCAAGGTTACGTGTTTGCCATCAGCACCGGGCGAAGCAAACTGCTCCGATGCGAGCTGTCGAGCGTCCCCGTCGCGGAGGGGGAGGCCCCCGACGCCTGCTTGTTTTCCGGCGCGGGCTTGCGGGAGGGGCTGGTGTCGGGGCCGGTGGCGATCGCGATTGGCCTGGATGGGGTGGTGATGGTGCTCGAATCCGATAACGCACGGGTGCAGGCGTTCGACATCCACGGTAATCCGGTCAAGTACTTCCAGAACAAGACTTCGTCGATGCTGCCGCTGACGATAAAAACCCGCGACCCGTCGACGTACCTCGATCTGGACGTGGAGGCCAAGGGGTATGTCTATGTGCTTTCCTATACTGGCGACGGCAGCTCGCCGGACCACTACTACATGGATATCTACACACCTAAGGGTGACCTCCTGGTGTCAACGCAAGGCGTTGCAGCCGGCAAGCTCACGGTGAGCCTGGACCGGAACGTATATGCCCTCAACTACGAGCTGATCCACGGCGCGGACGGCAGGCCCGAGCCATCGATCAGCCACTGGATGCCGCCGGCGCCACCGGTGTAAACGATATCGGCCTAGGCGCAGGAACGGCTACGTCCTGCGTGGCCGCTTGGGGCGCGTTCAATAGTCTGCACAGGGACTTCATCCAGTAAGGCAGAAGCCAGCATCGACCCGCTTCTGCCATCCGTGATTAAACCGGCTGCGTCGCCTCTTCTGCAGCAATGGCGGCCTGCACGCTTGGACGTGCTTCCATACGCTCCATGAACGACGCCAGTTCCGGCCAGTTCGACGCAGGACAACCTGTCGATCGATGCCGTCGCACAACGCTTGGGCTATACCTCACAAGCGGCGTTCAGCCGTGCATTCAAGCGCATCATTGGCCAGCCGCCCGGGGCCAGTAGACAGACACGTCGAAGCAGTGAGCCTGTGCAATCAGTTTCTTATGAATTACCGGTGCAGCGCTGTAGCCGCAGCTGTCACACCCTGCGCAGCGAGGACAAGATCGGCTGCTCGTTCGCCGATGACAACGCACGGCGCCATCGTGTTGCCCACGGTGATTCGCGGCATGATGGAAGCATCAGCGATGCGCAGTTTATCGATGCCATATACGCGCAGTTGATGGTCGACCACCGACATCGTATCTCGGCCCATTTTCGCGGTGCAGGACTGGTGCCAGTAAGTCACGGCAGAGCGGCGGATGAACTGCTCCATAGCGCGATGTTCTTTCGGTCCGGGCACAACTTCGCGTTTGACCAGCCCGTTGAAGGCTTCGCTGTTACCGAGCGCCCTGCACAGGTCGATCGACGCATACGCCGCAGTCATATCCTCGGGCGCGCTCAGCGAGTTCGGCTCAATCAGTGGGGCATCCAGTGGCCCTGCACCCGACAGGCGCAAGCGTCCTCGACTGGCAGGCCTGGCCAGCCCTGCGAACATCGTCCAGCCATGCTGTGGCGGCTCAATGGCGACTTCGGACGGAGAGGGTACCGCAAACGCCAGCTGACACTGCAACAGGTCCGGGACATCCAGGCGACTATCGCTTTTCCAGTACAAGGTGGTTTCGCACCCGCTGCCACCGACTGCCTGGGGTTGCAGGTACTCCCATGTGCAGCCAAAGGCGAGGTGATCCTGAAGGTTCTCGCCTACGCCAGGAAGGTGATTGATCGGGGCGATGCCGTGGTGTCGCAGTTCATCTTCCGGGCCGATTCCCGATTGCATGAGCACCTTGGGGGTTTGCACCGCGCCCATGGACAGGATGACCTCGGCTGCGGCATAGAAGCACTGCCGTTCGCCTGCGATCACCACTTCGACACCGATAGCCCGTGTACCGACAAGCAATACGCGAGTCACCAATGCCCCTGGCAGAACCGTCAAGTTCGGATAGTGCAACCGTGGCCGGATGTAGGAGTCGTACACGGATTCGCGCTTGCCCTGGTTAATGCGCAGATCGGTAATAGCGACCCCGCCCGGGCCTTCCATCATCGCGCCATTGGGACTGTCGAATCGGGGGATACCCAACCGGCTGGCCGCCTCCAACGTGGCCCACGCGAGGGGTTGAGGCGTGGCCGGCTGTTCGACATGCACGGGGCCACCTGAACCACGCCGAGTGGCATCAGGGCTGCCTTGCCAGTTCTCGATCCTGCGGTAGTAATCGAGTACCGAATCGTAGCCCCAGGCCGGGTCGCCGGATTCGGCAGCGAAATGGTCCCAATCGGAACGGTGCCCGCGCGACCAGACCATCACATTGATGCTGGAGCCACCGCCGAGGCCCTTACCCATGTTCAGAGATAGCCGTCGACCATTGAGGTGTGGATTGGGTTGCCCCTCGAATGCCCAGTCGCGCTTTGAACCGAGGTTCATCGGCCATTGCGCCGGTTCGGTAACCTCGGGGCCCGAGTACCCCTCGCCAGCCTCAATCAGCAAGACGCGTGCGCTGCTCTGATCGGCAAGACGGGCAGCGACCACGCAGCCCGCCGTACCTGCACCACACACAATGAAGTCATAGTGTTGATCACGCAGATGATTCATGCAGAACGCTCCGTATCGATGCAACGATTGAGTTTGCGGTGACCAGTGGCGGTGTTTCCCTGCGATCACAGCTCGCCAACGCTGTGCACTGCCTTAAGGATCACTGAGGCGACCTCGGCCGGCTTTGACTGCTGGGGAACATGGCTGGTGTGCACCTCTGCAAGGGTGGCACCGATACGCTTGGCGGCAGAGCGCTGGACGTCGGGGTGGATCATCCGGTCTTCTGTGGCGAGCAGATACCAGGATGGTTTGGTCTTCCAGGCCGACACGGTCGTTTTATCTTCGAAGGCAGATGCCTTGATGGGACCTTGCGTGGCGGTCATGACGGCGGTCTGCGCTGCCGGGAGATCCTGGGCGAAGTCCTTGGCCATGCCTTCTGGCGTCAAATAGAGGAAACCGTTGCCGTCGGCCTTGATCTGACTGATGCCAGGGGGCGTGGGGGCGCCTTTACCTTGTTCGCCGCTGGTTTGCCCGGCCTCTGGCGCGAAGGCGGCGACATACACCAGCGCGCTGACCTTCGGATCGCTACCGGCTTCGGTAATCACGGTGCCGCCCCAAGAGTGCCCGACGAGAACCACCTTGCCCTGCTGGTTGTTCAACGCGCGGCGCGTCGCGGCAACATCGTCGGCAAGCGAGGTGAGCGGGTTCTGCACAACCGTAACGGCCACCCCTTGGGCTTGGAGCAGCGGCACCACTTTGGCCCAATCGGAGCCGTCGGCGAACGCGCCGTGTACGATCACCACGGAGGGCGTTGTATCCTGCGCGTGACTGGCGCTTGCGATGAAGGCACCGGCCAGGGCAAAGGCGACGGTAGCGATTTTCGATTTAAATGTTTTCATTGGATGAGCTCCTGTTCGGGAGTTCAAATTCTGCTGACTGGCCTGCGATGTGGGCATCGGTCAATTATCCGACCCCGGGATATTTTTCATGGATAGTGCGTTGCAACTGGACATCTCCCTGGATGGGGCACTGGCGACGATCGCCCAGGTTGGTGACCTCAGCATGGGACAACCCCTCGGTCATTCCCGGCGCGTTGCCGCACTGGCGCGGAGGCTGGCGCAGGCCCAGCACGGCGACGGTGAGCACCTGAGGGTAGCGGAACAGGTTGCCTTGCTGCGCTGGTCCGGTTGCACCGCCAATGCCGAAGGCTTTGCGGATCTGCTGGGCGACGACGTCGATGGCCGCCGCGCGATGCTCGATTTGACGCTGGGCAATGAGCAAATGAACGCGGTGCATCAGGCCACCCCGCTTGCCGTCGTGCACTGTGAGGTGTCTGGAGCCATCGCCAAAACTCTCCAGCTCGGTGCCGCCGTCGAGGCGGGCTTGTGTCGCGTGTTCGAAACCTACGACGGCACTGGCCGGCCGCTGGGCCTGACCCATGAGCACATTCCGGAGGTCGCCTATCAGGTAGTGCTGGCAGGCGATCTGGATATTCTCAGTCGTGCACACGGCCTGGACGCGGCGCTACGCTGGATCGGGGAGCAGTCGGATCGGCGCTATCCAGCGTCGCTAGTATCGTTGCTTCTGGGCAACGCAAAGGACTGGCTGGCGGATCTGGAAACGCTTTCGAAAACCGTTGAGCACGGGCATGAGCAACGTTGCGTCTCACTGACGTTGGTGGGAGACATCATCGACTTGAAGCTCCCGTGGTTGGCAGGGCACTCGCGGCAGGTCGCGCACGTCGCCGTGGAAGCTGCACGCCTGTGGGGGCTGCGTGAACCCACCTTGACAGACATTGGCAAGTCCGCGCTTATCTACGGTCTCGGCCGGGCAGCCGTTTCGAACCACCTTTGGAATACCGCAGGGACGCTGCCATATGGCGCTGCGGAGCGGGTGCGCCTTGTCCCTTACTGGACGCAACAGGCGCTTAGGCCTATCACTGAACTGGCCGTGCCCGCAGAGATTGCCGCCCATGCCTATGAACGGCTCAACGGCAGTGGCTATTTTCGAGGCGTGGCGGGTGATGCGCTGTGTGCCGAGCATCGCCTGTTCGCCACATCGGTAGCCTGGGTCGCGCTAAGGGAAGCCAGGCCATGGCGATCGGCCCACGACGAAGCGGATGCCGCCAGGCTGCTTAAACAGGATGCTGGCAATGGCTTGTTCGACAACGATGTTTGCGACGCAGTCATTGCCGCCGCAGGTGGCGAGCGTCGAATGCGGCAACCGAAGGCTTCGTTACTCACGACTCGCGAGTGCCGCATCCTGCTGGAAATCAGCCGTGGCGCCAGCAACAAGCAGGTGGCGCGGCTGCTGGACATCAGTCCGAGCACGGTTCGCACGCACATGGAAAGCATCTTTCGCAAACTGGAATGCTCGACCCGGGCAGCCGCTACCTTGAAGGGGCTGACACTGGGATTGATTGCCTGAGCCAGGCCTGGGTTAAGCCTGAATCAGGCGAGCCCATCCTGATCGGCTTGACTGGCGCGTGCCAGGTCGATGAATGCCTTGGCTGCCGCGCTGGGGTTGCGGCGGTTCGGGTAGTACAGGCACAGCTTGTCTCTGGGCGGTGTCCAGTCTTCGAGAATCCGCACGAACTGACCGGCGCGGATTTCGTCTTGAACGTCCTGCTCCATGAAAAAGCCGAGCCCCATGCCTTCCTGCACCACCACCTTGACCACGCTGGATTCATCCAGCGTAAGCGGCCCGTTCACATCGAGACGCGTCACTTCCCCGTCCCGCTCGAAATGCCACGGGAAAATCGCCCCATTGGGTAGTCGAACGCGGATGCATTGATGCTGGAGCAGCTCGGCTGGCGTTCGCGGTTTGCCGTGTTTTTCGAAGTAGGCCGGCGAACCGACCACCGCGTAGCGTTGCGGCTGCCCGAGAGGGATCACAATCGCGTCGTTCGGAACGAGGCTTGCTGAGCGCACGCCGAAATCGAAGCCGTCAGCCACGATATCCACCAGACGGCCTTCGGTGACGAGGTCGATGTGTACTTTCGGATGCTGCTGCAGGAATTTCATCACCAGTGGCAGGAGCGCCGATCGGGCAGCGCTGGCGAACGCATTGATACGCAGCGTGCCCGAGGGCCCGGCGTTATGCGATCGCACGGCATCGAGTGCCGCACGCAAATCCTGCAAGGCTGGCCCCACTTGCTCCAGAAATATCCTGCCCGCTTCAGTGATGGCCACGCTACGGGTCGTGCGATTGAACAGCCGCGACTCGAGGCGGGCTTCCAGTTGGGCAATGGTGTTGCTCAGCGCGGTGGTGGAGACGTCGAGCTCGATAGCGGCTTGCCGAAACGAACCCCTGCGTGCGACCGCCATAACAGCGTCCAGCTCACTGAGGCCTAAACGATCTTGTGGCATGGATTATCCTGATTTTCGGGATTGGTCATAAAGGTTTGTCCCAGTTGAACAAACTATCCGTCAGGCAGCAAGATTGCTTCAGGAAATCCATCCAGGAGATTAGCGAATGAACCTTCAGCTTCCCGACGTCGTGCAGACGTACTTTGCGGTCAGCACGCCATGATGAATCTAGGTTTGACTGGCAAGCGGGTCCTCGTCACCGGAGGCACCAAAGGCATCGGCAAGGCTGTCGTCGAGTTGTTACTGGCCGAGGGCGCGAAGGTCATTACCTCGGCCAGGCAGGTGGACGTGGAAATGCCGGGCGCTCTTCTGATTGCGGCTGATCTTTCCACCCGGGAAGGTTGTGACGTGCTGATCGCCGCGATCCAGCAGCGGTTGGGTGGCGTGGACATAATGATCCACGTCCTGGGTGGTTCGTCGGCACCCGGCGGCGGTTTTGCTGCGCTGGATGAGGAACAGTGGCAACGAGAGCTCAGCCTGAACCTGTTGCCGGCGGTGCGTCTCGATCGCGCCTTGCTCCCGGGTATGCTGGAGCGCAAGGAAGGGGTGGTCATCCACGTCACCTCCATCCAGAGTCGGCTGCCACTGCCGGAAGCTACAACAGCTTACGCGGCGGCCAAGGCCGCGCTGTCGACGTACAGTAAAAGTTTATCGAAAGAGGTTTCGCCCAGAGGCATCCGCGTGGTTCGGGTTTCGCCGGGCTGGGTTGAAACCGAAGCGTCGGTGGCATTAGCCGAGCGACTCGCGCAGGAGGCCGGTACTGACTATGAAGGTGGTAAAGAGATCATCATGAAAGCACTTGGAGGTATCCCGCTCGGCCGCCCATCGACGCCTTCTGAAGTTGCTGATCTGATCGGTTTCCTGGCTTCACCGCGAGCGGCATCTATCACGGGAAGTGAGTTTGTGATCGACGGCGGAACAGTGCCAACGGTTTAGCGAAAGTCGCACTAATTGAAAGTCATTATCATTTGATATACTCTCGCGATTCCTCCTCGCTTGAGTCATTTTGCGTGTCCTGGCCACCCGATCCTCATTCTGCTGACGGCGAGTTCGAGAGCCATTCGAGCGAGCTGCTGCGCTTCCTCACACGGCAGGTGAAGTGTGCAGAATTGGCGGCCGACCTGCGCCAGGAGACGTGGTTGCGCTTTCGCCGGCGCGAGTCCGGGAAGGAGATCGGCAATCTCCGCGCTTTCCTCTACCGCATCGCGCGCAACCTGATCATTGACTACCGCCGTCAGCAAAAGTCGCGCCCTGTGGAGGAGGAGATATCCATCGAATTGGTCAGTGCCCAGCCGGGTCCGGAGCGAGCGGCAAGCGACGCCCAGCGCCTGGAGCTACTGCAGCGCGCCGTCCAGGGTTTGCCACCGCATCTGCGTCAGGCGTTGTTGTGGAATCGCCTGGACGGGCTGACCCAGCGTGAGATCGGCGAGCGCCTGGGTGTCTCGGAAAGCATGGCCGGACGCTATATCCTGAAGGCCCTCGAACACTGCCAGCAGCAGATGGACCCGCAGCCGTGACTCATCCTTCGCTTCTCGATCAGGCCCGGCAATGGCAGGTGCTGCTGCATTCTGGCCGCGCCACCGCTGCCGATCGCGATGCCGCGCAGGCCTGGCGCCAGGCGGCGCCCGAGCACGAGCAAGCATTGCGTGAGGTGGAAGGGCTGTGGTCGTTGCTCGGCCAGATAGAACGTCCGGCCGAGCAGCCTCAGGTGCGCGTGATGCGGCGCCATCGACGTTGGGCGCCTCCGTTGGCCTGTGCCGCGATGCTGTTGCTTGCCCTGTGGCTACCGCGCGGCACCTGGATTGCCCTGTATGCCGATATCAGTACCCAGCCGGGCGAGGTGCGCGAGTTGCGTCTGGCAGATGGTTCGCTGTTGACCCTCAACGGTGATTCGGCGCTGGACTGGCAGTTTGTCGACGGTCGCCGCGAGGTCAGGCTGTACCGCGGCGAGGCGGATTTCCAGGTAGCCCATGACCCGGCTCGGCCGTTCACAGTCAGTGCCGGCGAGGCGCGCATACGCGTCACTGGCACGCGCTTTGATGTACGTTTGGAGGAGGGCGGTGTCGACCTCGCGGTCAGCGAGGGCCGAGTGTTGGCCTCCAGCGAGGGGCATGAACCGCTGCCGGTGGTCGGCGGGCAGCAGGTGCAGTGGCGCGGCGGGGAGCTGCAGGCGCCGCAGGCTTTGGATGCGCGCCAGCGCTTGGGCTGGCAGCGCGGCAAGCTGATATTCCGCGACCAGCCACTGGAGCAAGTGTTCGCCGAGCTCGAACGCAGCCAGTCTGCGCGCGTACTGTTTGTCGACGAAGCCGCTCGCAGGCTACAGGTGACCGGCGTGTTCGCCCTTGACGACCCGCAGGCGGTGTTAAGTGCTGTCGAAACCACCTTGCCTGTGCGTCTGGTGCGTCTGCCGGGATTGATTCTGGTTGCGTCACGCCGCTGAGACTCGCACCGCGCCTGGGTCTTCAAGAAAACAGAAAATATTTAAGCGGCGATGGTTCAGAAATCATCGGCGCCTTCGTCTTCTGTTCCTGCAAATGCGACTTCTTCGTATTGACAGCCAAGGACATCAGCATGCGGTCGACCCCCTTCCTTGCGGCGCTAGCCGTTCTCCCCCTGGCCATGGCTGCCGCACAGGCGCAAGCCGTCGAGCTCGACGTGCCCGCCCAGCGGCTTGACGCGGCGCTCGTCGATTTTGCCGAGCAGGCCGACGTGCGTCTGCTCTATGACGCCGGCCTGACCCGTGGCAGCGGCGTGGCGCAGGCGCTCAAGGGCGACTATTCGGTGGTCGACGGCCTGCAGCGGTTGTTGGAGGGCAGTGGCCTGTCATTCCAGACCGGCGACGACGGCACCATCACGCTGGTGCCGCTGCCCGAACAGGGCGTGTTGGAGCTGGGCTCGACCACCATCAGCGGGCTCGCCGAAGGCCGTGTCGACCTGCCGGCCGAGTACGCCGGTGGGGAGGCGGCGCGAGGTGCCCGCATCGGCGTGCTGGGCAATCAGGACATGCAAGATGTGCCCTTCGCCTTCTCCAGCTACACCTCCGAGCTGATTGAGAAGCGCCAGGCGCAGACCCTGGCCGATGTGCTGGCCAGCGATCCGGGCGTGCGTCAGTCGTTCGGCTTCGGCAACTTCTCCCAGGTGTTCGTCGTGCGCGGGTTCCAACTGTTTAGCGACGATATTGCCTTCAACGGGCTGTACGGCATTCTGCCGCGACAGATCATCTCCACCGAGTCGGTCGAGCGGGTCGAGGTGTTCAAGGGGGCCAACGCCTTTGTCAATGGCGTATCGCCGTCGGGCAGCGGTGTCGGCGGGGCGATCAACGTGGTCTCCAAGCGTGCCGAAGACACCCCCACGCGCAGTGCCACCCTGGACTATGCCAGCGACAGCCGAGTAGGGGGGCACCTCGACCTGGGCCAGCGCTTCGGCGAGGACAACCGCTTCGGCGTGCGGGTCAACCTGGCCCAGCGCGAGGGCGAGACCGCGGTGGACGATGAGCACTCGCGCTTCAGTCTGGCCACCCTCGGCCTGGACTACCGCGGCGACCGTCTACGACTGTCTGCGGATCTCGGTTACCAGAAGCAACGGGTCAATGAGGGGCGCTCGGTGGTCTATCTGACCACGACGGGGCCGACCAGCACACTCAACGGCAAGACACCGTCGGCACCCGACTCCGACCACAACTACGCACAACCGTGGAGCTGGTCGCAGCTCGAAGACACCTATGGCATGTTCAGCGCCGAGTACGACCTGTCGCCCACGTGGACCGCCTACCTGAGCGCAGGCGGCAAATACACGCGGGAGAACGGTGTCTACGCCTCCAACTACGTCTACGCCGCGAACGGCGACGCACGCATCGGCCGCCTCTATTCACCGCTGGACCAGGAGACCCTGAGCGCCGTCACGGGGCTGCGCGGTGAACTCACCACCGGGCCGGTCAGCCACCGCCTCAACCTGGCCGCCAACGGCATCTGGCAGGAAAAGCGCAACGCGTTCGAGTCCACTGCGGCGGGCAGTCGCGGCTTCGGCAATCTGTATCAGGGCCAACCCATCGCCGAGCCGCCGGCCACCAGCGTCTCCGGCGATATTCACGACCCGGACACCACCGCCAAGGTGCAGAACCGCAGTCTGGCGCTGTCCGACACCCTGGGCTTGCTCGACGACCGCGTGCTGCTGACCCTGGGCGTGCGTCGCCAGTCCATCAGCTCCGATGCCTGGAGCGCGGCCAGCGGTGCCCGCACCTCCAACTATCAAGAAAGTATCACCACGCCGGCCTATGGCCTTGTGATCAAGCCCACCGAGTTTCTGTCGCTCTATGCCAACCGCGTCGAGTCTCTGCAGCAGGGGCCGACCGCGCCGGTCGCCGCGCTCAACAACGGCGAGATGTTCGCGCCCTATCGCTCCAAGCAGACCGAGGTGGGCGCCAAGCTCGATTGGGGCACCTTCGGTGGCAGCCTCAGCCTGTTCCGCATCGAGCAACCGCAGGGCGTGCTCGGCGGCGACGGCTACTACCGGGTGGATGCCGAGCAGCGCAATCGCGGCGTGGAACTGAGCCTGTTCGGCGAGCCGCTGGACGGCCTGCGCCTGCTGAGTGGTGCCACCTGGACCAAAGCCGAACTTAGCGGCACCACCGGCGGTCGCGACGATGGCAACCAGGCGGTGGGTGTGCCGAAATTCCAGTTCAATCTGGGCGCCGACTGGGATGTGCCCGGCTTGCCCGGAGTGAGCCTGAACGGCCTGCTACTGCGCACCGGCGGTCAGTTCGTTGACAGCACCAACGAATACAGCATCCCCGCCTGGACCCGTGTCGACCTCGGCGCGCGCTATCGGACGCAACTGGAGGGCCGCGCGCTGACCTTCAACGCGATGCTGGAGAACGTCGCTGACGAGAATTACTGGGCCTCTGCCAACGGTGGCTATCTGACCCAAGGTGCGCCGCGCACGCTAAAAGTGTCGGCCACCGTAGATTTCTGAAGTTACCCAGGATAAAGAGGGCGCCGTTGCAAGCCGTGTGAACACGCTAAAGGCGATCTCACCAGATGCTCTGAGAGGCTGCATTCGCGGCCTCTGTCGTCGATGCTGCGATGGCGCCAGAACCCGCCACTCGGTCTGGCCGACGAAACCGTTGGCAATGCAGATCGCAAAATTACTTTAATCTCTTGTATTGACATATCGGTAAATCTCGATATTCTAGGCGCATGGAACTGATCGAAATATTCAAAGCACTCTCAAACCCTACGCGTCTTGCAATCCTGAAAGGTTTGAAGGATCCGGCAAAGAACTTCCCTCCGCAGGATGAAGGTGACGTTCTCACGGTCGGCGTCTGCGTCAGTAGTATTCAAGAAGGCATCGGGCTGTCGCAGTCTACGGTGTCTGGTTATCTTGCTACGTTGCAACGAGTGGGCCTGGTTGAAGTCAGGCGCATCGGTCAGTGGACCTACTACAAGCGCAATGAAGCGACCATCAGTGCGCTGGCCGAGATCATAGGGAAAGATCTGTAATTTTTTTACCGTAAGATATCGAAATATCTCGATATCCCTTTTTGTCGATGCGAGGATTTACCATGAAAGCGATGATACTGAAATCATTTGGCGGCCCGGAGTCGTTCGAACTCAGCGACGTGCCCAAGCCCGTGCCGGGTGCGGGACAGGTCCTGGTGCGTGTACACGCCACCTCTATCAACCCGTTGGATTATCAGGTTCGACGTGGCGACTATGCCGACCTGGTGCCACTGCCGGCCATTACCGGCCACGACGTATCGGGCGTTGTCGAAGAAGTCGGGCCGGGTGTGACGAGCTTCGCTCCAGGAGACGAAGTCTGGTACACCCCGCAAATTTTCGACGGCCCGGGCAGTTATGCCGAGTACCACGTTGCGGCTGAAGGCATCATCGGGCGTAAGCCGAAATCACTGAGCCACCTTGAGGCAGCCAGTCTGACCCTGGTTGGCGGGACGGTGTGGGAAGCACTGACCGTGCGAGCGGCGCTCAGAGTGGGGGAGAGCATTCTGATCCACGGCGGCGCGGGAGGCGTAGGGCATGTCGCGATCCAGGTGGCAAAAGCCATTGGGGCGCGGGTCTTCACGACCGTGCGCGAAGCCAACTTTGAGTTCGCACGCCGCATGGGTGCCGATGTGCTCATCGACTACGAAAAGGAGGATTACGTCGACGCCATCCTGCGGGAAACCGACGGCCACGGCGTGGATGTGGTGTTCGACACCATCGGCGGCGACACCCTGACGCGTAGCCCCGACGTGCTCGCCCAACTCGGTCGCGTGGTCTCGATTGTGGACATTGCAAAGCCGCAAAACCTTGTTCAAGCCTGGGGCAAGAACGCCAGTTACCACTTCGTTTTTACCCGACAAAACCGCGGCAAACTGGATGAGCTGAGCGCATTGGTAGAGCGCGGTCAACTGCGCCCGCACGTTGGCGCGGTCTATTCGCTGGCCGACCTTGCGCTCGCCCATGCCCGGTTGGAGAGCCCCAACAACGGCCTTCAAGGGAAAATTGCGATTGCAGTCGAGCCATCGCTCATCTCGTGAGTGCGTACTTTTAATCAACTGAGCTTGTTGGAGGAATGCCATGATTTATGAAATCGCTCTGCTCCCCGTTCACAAAGAACGCATTGAAGCGTTCAGACACGCATTTGCCGAGGTCGCCCCTTTGCTCACCCGCGCAAAGGGTTACGGCGGCCACTTGCTAGCGCAAGGGATTGAAACCCCCCAGCAGTTCAACCTGATCGTGCGCTGGGCTTCACTTGAGGATCACACTCCGGGCTTCGAGGCGAGTGAAGACCATCGGCTGTTCATGATGGGCCTGGAGGAATATTTTTCGGAAGAACCGAAGGTCTACCATATTGAGGGGGCAGCTTTCAGGACTGACGAGCATGATGATTCCAACAATACCGTTGACATGGGTGCTGCCGGCGCCTCGAGAGGCTTGTGGCCTTAAAGCAAATAGCTGTTGTCGGAAACAGACGTTCGTGACCGGGAACTTTCGACCCTAAGCTGCCCTTCGCGAAGGGCAGCAGTCGGCCAAAAGCCGCCGCTCGCGAACAGCAGCAATCGACCCAAACCAGCCGTGCAGGACGGTCCTGCGCACATGAGTGATCGCCTGCATTGAGGGACTATCAATTAGTCATTGATATGTCGGTAAACCTTTGTTGTGCGCAACGAGAATCCTGCCCCCTCGTATAAACGATGGGCAGATTCACGATCTGGGTTGGATGTTAAATCCAGTGTTTTCGCGCCGAGGTCATGGCTTTTTTCTATTGCTGCTTCTATGAGTGCTTTGCCGATCCCTTGGCCTCGAGCACTGGCATCTACTACGACGTCTTCGATCCAAGCACGAACGCCTGTCGGAATACGAAAATGAATTAGGGTTAGCGCCCCCAAAATGCTTCCTCCACTTGCTGCTCTCACGACGAATAAATGGGAGCACTCTGAATCCACGATCTGCTTCAAATCTTCCATTGTCATCGCTTGAGCGTTTTTGGAAAGCTGTGGGAGAAGGTCATTCAAAGATCTGAGCAGCATAGGATCGGTTTCTTGAACCACTTCGACAATAGCGGATTGGTTTGTCATTAGAGATCCTCAAGTGAAGGGGGGTGAAGCTTCGATGGTTCAATTCGACACACTACCCCAAAGCGTCTGCGAGTGACCGCTTCTGGCCGATTCTGTTGAAAAAATCGGTTTCTTTAATTTGCCAGAAGACTGATCGGTGGAAGCGCCTTTACCACGCTGCTACGTGAAATCTGAGTCCGGAATGCCTCTGCGGCACTTCAAGATTTCAATATCAAACGCGTACTTTTTGGCCTGGGAAACCAGGGCCGACTTTTTCAACAGAATCGGCCGATTGCTGACTGTCACGGAACGCTTGGGTCGACTGAAAGCGACCCAAAGCTAGCTAATTCCTAAGCAAATGGCCAGGTAAAGTGCAGCCTCTTACTGACAGCGCATTGCTGAACGGAACATTATTAAAAAATTATCTTGAAAATTATGGTTGCGAAGAACGAACCCCAAAATATGGTGTTAACCGTATAAACTATCCAGAACAAGCTGGTTCTCGGTGTTTCAAAGGGAGCCTGTTTTTTGTACAGATCGGGAGACCAGTGCAAAACCCAAGCAGTCAGACCTAAACCTAATGCAATTCCGGTGATTTCAAGTGAGTTGCGAGCAAGTTGAAGAAACACTTCTCCATTAACAGCCAATGGAAAAAGAAAAGGTGATGAAATTGCGACAGCCCAGTTCATTGCGGCTGCTACAAATGCTAGAGTTATAATAAAATTACTAGGTGCCAAAACTAGTAGCTTTACAGTTTTTCCGTATTCCCTTGGCTTAATCATTCTATTTGTGGCGCAGAAAAAAGCAAAAAACACAGTTAGTCCAGAAAATACCATGATGGTTTTTCCTGCGATGTGCTCTTGCATTATTTCGCTAATGTTTTGTGCTAGTGGCGGGAATTTTGCACCAACAAAAGCCAGTGCTAGTGTGAAAACGAAAAAATATACGAAAGTTCCGCAGCTTTCTTTTAGGCGGATTCCACTCATGTTTAGTTCCTGCAGTTGATAGTTGTATAATTATTATAGAGTAATACTAATCAGTAATATCGGGGTCATTCTATTGGATGTTGAAAAACATTAAAAATCTCCTTTTCATGGGCCAGCAACTGCCCGTCTAGAAATGTTGGGAATGGGCAGTATAAGGCAAATGAGATGATTGATTCCAATTTGACATCATGTTTTAAAGGGCACCTGCTGCAGCTGACTGCGGGGCGATATCTCGGCGCAGTCTGTTCACGTCAACGCAGGCGGATGGCAGTCGATAAATTGCGGCAGAACGCCCGGAATCGGAAACTCATAATCGATAGCGGTGGTGCGGGCGAGATCTGACGGTAAGCTCGGCATCCCCGCCCCATCTGAGCTAAATGGGCGGCACCAACAAACATTCCACTACAGGGAAACATAAAGATTGAGGTCGCTAGGTTCTGAATCTAGGCCTAATATCGGACGTGAGAGCACTGAACTTCCGTGCGTAAAAATGCGGAGCTTTCTTAACGGTAATGACCTCTTCTGGCCGATTTCTGCCTATCGCGAAAGGCTAAAATCGACCCATTGCAGTCAGTCGGAGAAGATGGTGCAAAGGGTACGGTCGCATTTGGGGGCAGAGCAGACCTCTTAGAGATCTGCTGTCGAAGCCGGTGTGTGAGCCGACTACGAAGTGAATGGATCTCAATTAATCTTGGGCGCTTAATCATGACGATTAGTAGAAGTCATAGTAAATAGCCCATGTGCCAGTGGTGTTATTTTTCCAGAACATCAGGCTTCCGCCGTCCACCACATTCAAGTTTATTTTTGGGTCTGACGATATCTGGAACACGAACTCAAAATCATCACCCGGGTCAACGCCAGACTGGCAGAATGAGGGGTATCCACCGATCTTGTGTTCGTATGTGTGAGTCATAAGATCGTAATAGCTCTGTATCTCACCTGTCCGCTCAAGCCTGAGTATTTCGGCTTCAATGTTCGCCGGTATTCCGCCTCCATCCCATAGAGGAAAGTCCTCTGCCACCAATTCAGCCTTCAAGGGAAAGGGCTTGATGTACGAGCCCCCTACCGACAGTTCCTTACGGATAAGCACATCGTCAGCCCCATACTCTCTGATAAGCCAGTTGTTACCCATCGGCTCGAACTGCTCTGGAAAGGGATCAGAAACGAACAGTGTAAGTGTACGAACCCCTTTAAGAACCAGGCTGTTAAATGGCAGGCTTGGTAGGTGAAACTGTGCATACGGATGCAGCTCATCTCCGGCTTTGTTTCTTGGTATGACTTCATCTGGCCGGAAAAGAATTACTTTTCCAAGCCAGCTTTCCTCAGTCTCTTTGGTAGGTCGAAATCCGCCAGCGACGAATTTTGTGGCCGGCCTGGCCAAGCGTTGTCTGATCTCTTGAATTTCCATACTGACGCGAAGCTCCATTGCTCAAGAGTTGGGTAAGAGGGGGAAGTGAATGTTGCCTTCTTTTTTCGCGGAGTACACGCACGAGTCTTTCACTTTGACCAGGTGTGCCAATG
Organism: Pseudomonas sp. NFACC45; assembly: GCF_900113505.1. NCBI lineage: Bacteria > Pseudomonadati > Pseudomonadota > Gammaproteobacteria > Pseudomonadales > Pseudomonadaceae > Pseudomonas > Pseudomonas sp. NFACC45. The sequence goes on along the minus strand of NZ_FOPO01000004.1, from coordinate 330,751 downwards.
ACTGCTTTTGGCCGAAAGCGGCCATCCGCGAACGTCTGCTTTTGGCCGTTTACGACCTATCACTAGAAAGGACGGTAGCGGAATATGCGAGAAAAGAATTTGCGGGCATTAAGAAATTATCCGTCCGCTTCTGTGAATGGAAGAACCAAAACCCGACGCGGGACGTCGGTTTTTTTCGTTGGCGGAAATATTATTGCCGCGGCTCCACGTTATCCAACACCCGATTCGCCAGCAACGAACTCAGCTCAATCAGTTGCTGAATCCCCTGCGCCACATGACGCCTCGATCCATCCAGATCAAACGCCAAGTCACTCACCATGGCATCAGCCGAAGCCAGGGTTTCGCTGAGGTTGGCGAGCAAACATTCGTTATCGAGGCCTTTCACGACGGTGTATAGCTGCCCCGGCTTGGGGCCGTCTTGGGATTTATCCGGTTTTGGTAGCAAGTAGTGATCGAGTACGCGTTTGGTGGTTTCGTCTTGCTGCTTGGCTTTGGATTTTGCGGATGTAGAGGTGGAATCTGCTTCTGGTGGGTTCGGCGTAATTTTGAACATTGACGTAATCCTCAATTAGGCCGCAACCCTCTCGCTACTAAACGGAAGGGTGGCGGCTGTGCGCAAGTTAGTAGACCGGTGATTACGTCAAACCCGGCGCACCCGAAGGTGCCATGCGCACAGCCACCATCGAGAACAGGCAACGCCTGACTGATGAGACTCGTGCACCGAGACGTAAACCGGGCTACTAAACCCGACCACTGATGGGCAGTGGCAGGAAGACAATAGAACCCAGGGACAAGGCGCACAAGCGGGCGGATTCTGGCGTAGTTGTAGGCAATGGCGCAAGGATGCGTAGCTCGATAGAGGGATGTAGGTGGGGGCTGTAGGAGGGAGTCTTTTTGGCGCTGCGGGCGGCTTCTTCCGCTCTGGAGCCGGGGCTTGATCGCGATAGCGGTCCAACTCCCAACCGGTCAATCACTGACACACTTTCTGAATGCCTCGACGACCAACCGACCGTGCGGCCCACGAATGCCTGCCTGAGGGCGCGAGCCAGCATCTATGCTACCCCCGCTGGGGTTCTCCCACGTTTCGTTTGCGAGCCTCCAAGCCCTTGTGTATGCGCATTGTAGTGCTGGCCCTGGTCCTCACGCTGTTCGGCTGAGCTACCGCGTCGGAACCGCCGAGGGGCGAGGGTGTGTAAAAACGTTTTGAGCGCGGCAGGTACTCAAAACTGGGCTGGAAATCGCGCTTTTACGCGAAATCCACATCTGCTGACGTTCCGATAAATTTCAGATTTAACGTAGGTGCGCACACTTCAATTTTGGCGAAGCGTTTTTACACACTCTGGCCCGAAAGCCGTCTCTCACGAATAACCATCGGCCAATCTCGGCTATGGCTGCCGATTGTTCCAGTCAGGCAGACCTACCACTGATAGCGGGCCCAACGATGTGTGGTCACAACTTGCTGAATGCGCACGGCATCACGAGCATCCGGAAGGGTCAGGTGACGCCACCCGTTTACATCCGGTGATGTTCCAGCAAGAAGTCCACGAACAACCGCACCCGCGCCGGCATTGCCGAGCCAGCTACGAACACCGCATGAATCGGCTCCCGGTCTCCGGGGTTCCAGGCGTCCAGCAGCGGTATCAAATCGCCGCGCCGCAGGTCCTCGACTACGGTGAATTCGCCGATACGCGCGATGCCGGCACCTACTCGCGCGAGTTGTGCCAGCGCTTCGCCACTGCTGCATTCGATGTTGCCGCTGACCTTCAGGGAAAACTCATTTCCGTCGCGGACGAACGGCCAGTTGGGTTCGGCACGCCGGAAGTTGAAGCGCAGGCAGTTGTGGCGTAGCAGGTCTTCCGGTTCCTGGGGGATGCCGTGGCGCTGCAGATACTCGGGCGATGCCACCACGACCTGGCCGGTGTCGCCGATCCTTCGTGCGGTCAGCGGGCTGTCGGGCAGATGGCCAAAGCGTACCGCCACGTCGGCCTGGCCGCCGAGAATGTCGACCACTTCGTCGCCGAGGGTGAGGTCGACGACGATGTTCGGGTAGCGGGCGCTGAATGCTGCCACCAAGGGAACGATGGTCTGCCGCCCATGGCCGAGGGCGGCGCTCACCCGCAAGCGGCCCTTGGGCACGCCTTGGTCGGCGATGGCTTCTTCGACCTCGTCCATGTCGGCCAGGATACGCCGGGCGCCGCGCAGGAATGCCTCGCCCTCGGCGGTGAAGGTGATCGCTCGGGTGGTGCGCAACAACAGGCGAGTGCCAAGACGTTGTTCGGTACGCGCGATGATCCGACTGACCGCCGAGGGTGTCAGCCCCAATGCACGCGCGGCGGCTGACAGGCTGCCTTCCTGCGCCACGGTGGCGAACACACTCATTTCACCCGACCTGCCGTTGAAATCCATTTGTGCCTCTTACGCAAAGGTGATTGCCAAAAATACTATCTACCGCCTGAAAAGACCGGATCGTAGCATTGGCGGCATAGATAAGGAGCCTTCCATGCGTATCAATCCACCACTTGTCGCACTCGCCATAGGTGCCTTTGGCATCGGCGTTACCGAGTTCGCCCCCATGGGCATGTTGCCGGGCATCGCTGCGGATCTCGGTGTTTCCATTCCCGCCGCGGGTTTGTTGGTCAGTGCCTACGCCCTGGGCGTACTGCTCGGCGCGCCGCTGATGACCCTGACCACCGGCAGGATTCCCCGGCGCTACCTGCTGATCGGACTCATGGCGATTTTCACCCTGGGTAATCTGATGTCAGCCTTGGCCACCGATTACTACAGCCTCATGGTCGCCAGGGTAGTGACCTCGCTGAACCACGGTGCATTCTTTGGCGTCGGCTCCATCGTCGCCGCCAGCGTGGTCGCCCCAGAGAAGCGGGCCGGGGCGGTTGCAGCTATGTTCATGGGCCTGACCCTGGCGACCATCGGCGGTGTGCCGCTGGCCACCTGGTTTGGCGAACTGTTCGGCTGGCGCACGGCATTCTGGGGGATCACCGGCCTCGGCGTGGCGACCATGATCGCGTTGTGGTTCGCCCTGCCCAACCTGCAGGCGCCGAAAGGCGTCGGTGTACTGGCCGAAATTCGGGTGCTGGGTCGTGGACCGGTGCTGGGGGCATTGGCCCTGACCGTAGTCGGCTCGGGTGCAATGTTTACCGTCTTCACCTACATTGCGCCGATCCTCAGCAGTGAGACCCATGCGTCCACCGCCTACATTACCGCCATGCTGGTGCTGTTCGGTGTGGGGTTGACGCTGGGCAACATGTGGGGCGGCAAGGCCGCCGATCGTTCGATAGATCGCACCCTGATCGTTTCGCTGAGCGTGCTGATTCTCGTCTTGCTGGCGTTCACCGTACTGATGCGTTGGCCGCTGCCGGCCGCCGTTGCCATCCTGATATGGGGTATCGCCAGCTTCGCCCTGGTGCCGCCGCTACAGATGCGCGTCATGGAAGCCGCCAAGGACGCACCCAATCTGGCCTCGGCAGTGAACATCGGTGCCTTCAACCTCGGCAATGCCATTGGTGCGGCGCTGGGCGGAGCGGTGATCAATGCCGGGCTGGGTTATCCGGCGATTTCCCTGGCTGGAGCGGCTATGGCAGGGCTGGGGCTGTTGATGGTGTTGGCTTTTGCCTGGCGTTCCAGAACGATTGCAACTGCGGTGGTGTGACGATGAAGTGAGGGGGCTGTGAGCGACCATTGATCAGTGACGGCTAGCGCCCATCGCAGCCATTCGCGAATGCTCAACATGCTCCCCCAATCTGCGAAACGGCCAGAAGCAGGGGGGGGTACAGAAAACAGGCTTGTCCCCCTTTAGCTGCGGGCCCCTTTAGCTGAAAGCAACTGGCGCTTGACTTAGAGCGCGCTCTAACCAATAGCCTCCTTGTTGCACCGCCAGAACGGCCAGGTCCGTTGCGCGGCTTAAACAAGGAGACAGGTCATGACATTAAAAAAACTGAGCGCTGTAACCGGGCTCGTGCTTTCAGCAATCGCAATTCCGGCGTCGGCAGCTGAACCGGATAGTCGACGAGTGAAAGGGGCCGAAACCCTGGAAAGAATCACCGGGACCGCCGGCAACAACGTGGTCAAATCGCTTAGCGATATCTCGCCCGAGCTGGGTGAATGGATAGTCGATTTCGCCTATGGTGATGTGTTTTCCAGACCTGGTGTTGCTCTGTGCACACGCGAGCTGGCAACCATCGCGGCCCTCACCGCATTGGGGAATGCGCAACCTCAACTCAAAGTGCATATAGAAGGGGCGCTGAATGTGGGTTGCAAACCTGAGGAAATCGTTGAAATCATCATCCAGATGGCGGTGTATGCTGGTTTTCCAAGCGCGTTGAATGGCATCAGCGCAGCGCGGGAAGTGTTTGCCAAACGAGGCATCAAAATGGTTGCCGCGCCTCCCGAGTGAGCGGGACTGGTGCATTACCGAACACCGATGGTCAAGGATTGTGCTTATGAACGCCTACCAGACGATTGACCAGGTCGCCAAGCGCACTGGCCTCACGGCCTATACCCTGCGCTACTACGAACGCATCGGCCTGTTGGCACCGGTCGCCCGTGCGGCCGGCGGGAAACGGCTTTATGCGCCGACTGATATGGCGTGGCTGGAGTTTCTGCTGCGTTTACGCACCACTCACATGACCATCGGCAAAATGCAAACATTCGCCAAACTGCGCAGCGTCGGGGATTCAACGATCGCCGAACGCCGCCAGATGCTGGAGAGCCATTTACAGGATGTACAGGCCGAAGTTGCTGCCATGCAAAAGGCCGTTGCTGCACTACAAGTCAAGATTGACCATTACCGTGCGCTTGAGGCTGGGAACAGTTGAGCCAACACCATGGTGTGAGCGCAACGGGCATGTTGAGACTATGCTGATAGCCACTTCATTAGCATTTGCGCGAGACACTCGATTGGGCCGCTAGAGGAAGCCTGACGACGATCTCCAATCTGCACACCGGTTTCTGCAATCAGATAGAACAGTCGATCCAGGCTGTCGGCGGGGCAGGTGGATGACTTTTGGTACATCCCAAGGACGTGGAGAGCAGTATGAGCACTAAACGGATCCACAAAGTCTTGTGGCGACTCGCCAGCTGCGTGACCGGGCTGGCGATGGTTGCTGCCAATCCAGCCCAAGCTGCCGACGGCGGCATCGCCGGCGGCCCTACCTCAAGCTATAGCATTGCTTTCAGTAACTCCTACGCGGGCAGTGATTTCCGCAAAGTGATGGTGCGCAACTGGCAGGAGGTTGCGGCCCAAGCACAAAAGGATGGCTTGATCCGCGAGGCTTCGGTGGTCAGCGCCAATAACTCGGCGGCGGAACAGGCGGCCCATATCCAGGACATGATCGTCAAAGGCGTGAACGCCATCGTCATCCTGGCCGCGTCCGACACGGCCCTCAACGGGGTGATCCGCGATGCGTGCAACGCTGGCATCGTGGTGGTCGTCATGGCCAGCCTGGTCAGCGAAGGCTGCGTCTATACCGTGGATTACGACTGGTCCGCCATGGGCCGCGTGGAAATGGATTACATCGCCGAGCGCCTCAAGGGGAACGGCACGCTGCTGGAGATCCGCGGCATTGCCGGTGATGCCACCGACAAGAACATCAGCGACGGCATTCGCAAGGCCGCCAGCGACTATCCGGGCCTGAAATTCGCCAAGACCGTGTACGGGAACTGGACAGCGTCCGTCGCACGTAAGGAGGTGGCGCTGGCCCTGCCGTCGCTGCCCAACATTGATGCCGTCGCGACTCAGGGGGGCGACGGTTATGGCGCGGCCATGGCGTTCAAGGCGGCGGGGCGCCCTTTGCCGATCATTGTGATGGGGAACCGTCAGGACGAACTTGCCCTGTGGAAACAGGAGCGCGATGCCAATGGCTACGAGACCGTCTCGGTCTCTGCCTCCCCAAGCGTCTCCCAGGTGGGGTTCTGGGTGGCCCAGCAGATTCTGGCGGGCAAGCAGGTGCCGAAGTTCGTCGAGGTGCCGCTGGTACGCATCGACGCGAAAGACCTGGACGCCTGGCTCGCCACTATGCCGGTGGGAGGCGCCGCCAATCCTTTCTACAGCCAGGCTTCCGTTGCGGCGATGATCGACGCGGCGGTCAACCATACGGCGCCGCCGGCGCCTTTGCCGGAGGTGACGAAGCAGTAGTGGTGGGCGGGGAGCGAGGAGGCGAGGCGACGTGCTGACATTCAGGCCCACCACGGACAGGCCTATTGCCGTCAGGATCGGGCTGGCGGTCGCCGCACTGGTGTTTCTGATGCTGACGGTATCGCTAGTGAACCTTTATGGCCTGCGAGGCATGGTTCGTTCGGTGGATTCGGCCAGCCATTCCGCAGAAATACTGGCCTCGGTCAACGGGGCCACCGAGCGGGTGGAAAACTTCATCGCCACCCGCGACCAGGAAAGCCTCTCCCAGGCCGAAGGCATGGTGGCGACGGCTATCGCTGGCCTTACCGCCATTGCCGTGGCAGAGGCGCAATCGCTCAAGGGTGGACTGGACAGGCTCGCCGCAGCGATCGCCGCTTTGCGGGCGGCGACCCTGACCATGGATGGCGAAACGGAGAACATGACAGCCCACTACGGCCGGATGCGAGAAGCGACGATCCTGGTCGAACAGGGCATTGCCGATGGGCTGAAGGGGCTTGATGCCCGCACCGCTGAGCACCAGGCGCAGGTGAGCAACATTGAAAGCGCCCATCGCATCCTGGATATCCTACGCAACGGCGAACGGATCATCATCGCCAATGTGGCCAAGATGCTGGTGACCGGTGATGGGGCGGCCGCGGCGCGCAACGCCTGCGCGGCACTCCCGCCCGTGGTCGAGCAATTGCGCGAGGTGATGGGGGAACCGCAGGAAAGAGAGACCCTGAACCAGTTGGCGACGGCGGTCGTTGCTACCTGTGTGACGGTAGAGCGCCTTGGTGAGGCGCCCAAGTTGCGGGAAGGCGAGGCTTTGCGGCAGCTCGCCGTCGTAGGCGATGTGGTCGAGCACCTCGAGGCAATGTTGAGTGAGGTGGATGGGCGCGTTGCTCATGACGCAAGCGACATTCAGGCAGCCACCGGTTTGCTGAACAATGCCGCCGCGCTGTCCAAGCGTTTCGCCGAGCGTGTAGCCACCCTTGAGGCGCAGACCTTGTCGTTTCGCCTCTCACCGTCAGCCGAGGTCGCCAGCTCTGTCGGCCACATCCTTGATGAACTCTCCCGTCTCGCTCGGGTTCTGCCTTCGTCCGGGGGACTGCAAGCCAAGGCTACGCCCCTGACGGTCAGCGAACAGATTGTCGGCTACCGGGCAGCATTCGCCAGGTTCCATCAGGCGAGCAACGCTTTGAGCGACGCGCGCGACCAGGTTCGCGACGAGGCACGCAGCGCCGGCCAGTTGGTTGCGCGCTTCGCGGGTCAAGCGCGTTCCGACGCCTTGGTCCACAATGATCGCGGCATGCTTGCAACGATAGTTGCCGGTACCATCGCCATCCTGCTAGCCGGCGCCATCGCCTGGAGCACGTCGCGATTTGTCGCACAGCCCATCGTGGCCCTGGCCTCGGTCATGCGCAGGCTTGCGGCCGGCGACCTGAACGCCGAGATCGCCAGCGCCGGACGCGGTGACGAGATTGGAATCATGACCCGCGCCGTACGGGTGTTCCAGGAGAATGCCCTGCGCATCCGGGTGCTGGAGGCTGAGGCCGAAGCCGAACGACAGCAAGTCCAGGCGTCCTTGGAGAGAATGGTCGCCGAACGGACCGACACACTGCACCAACAGACCGAGGTGCTGGAGGCACAGGCCGTCGAGCTCATTCTGGCGCGCAACCAGGCCGAGACGGCTAACCAGGCGAAGAGCGATTTCGTCGCCACGGTCAGCCACGAACTGCGCACCCCCCTGACCCTCATTCTCGCCCCCCTGGAGCAGCTCTCGGCGGCGACCATCCCGCCGGCGGACTGGCATGTGCAAATCGACCGCGCCCAACGCAATGCGCTGCGCTTGATGAACCGGGTGAACGACATCCTCGATTTTTCCAAGGCCGAAGCGGGCAAGTTCGAGTTGTGTGCCTCGCCAGTTGATTTGAACAAGATGGTGGGGGTGCTGGCCGAGGATGCCGCCATGGTGGCCGAGGGCAAAGGCTGCACCTTAACCAGCAGCATCGATCCTGCGCTCGGCACGGTGTTCCTGGACCCCCGACACTTCGAGAAAATTCTTCTCAACCTGGTGAGCAATGCCATCAAGTTCACGCCCGCTGGCGGCACCGTGCACCTGGCAGTGACGCTGATTGATGGCGAGCGTTTTGAACTCGCGGTGCAAGACTCGGGGATCGGCATTGCGCCTGACAAGCTGCCGTTGCTGTTCCAGCGTTTTTCCCAGATCGACAATTCCGCTACGCGCCACTACAGCGGTACAGGCATCGGTCTGGCCCTGGTCAAGGATCTGGCCGAACTGATGGGGGGCGAAGTCGGCGTCAACAGTGAGCCTGGACGGGGTTCGTGCTTCTTTGTTCGACTTCCGCTGGGGGCCGAGCCAAACACCATGCTGACCGAAGCCAGCAATATGCAGGAGCGATCGTCATCGAGCACAACAAGCACTATTGAGCAGCGCCTCCTGCGTTTCGACGACGGCCACCAAGGCAGTCGCATCGACCAAGTCGCGACGCAAGGCGCGGGCGACGAGCAGCACCCGGAACACGCCTTGCGATCCAGAGTGCTGGTGGTCGACGACAGCCCGGAAATGCTCAGCTATCTCAGAGAACTTTTGCAAAACGATTACATCGTCGCCACCGCAGTTGATGGAGAGCAGGCCTGGGCACTCCTGCAGCGTCGACCCATCGATGTGGTCGTTTCGGATGTAATGATGCCGAAACTCGATGGCTTTGGCCTGACCGCCAGAATCAAAGCCAGCGCCGGTTTTGCCCACTTACCGGTGATTCTGGTGACCGCCCGTGGCGGTAGCGAGGCCTGCGTCTCCGGGCTGGAGAGTGGCGCCGATGACTATATCGCCAAACCCTTCTCACCGCTGGAGCTCATGGCTCGCGTACGCGCGGCGCTACGCATGAGCCAAGTGCAAACCGAACTGCATGCAAAATCCCGTCAGGCGGGCATGGCCGAAATCGCTACGACTGTGCTGCACAACGTCGGCAACGTCCTCAACAGCGTGAACGTATCGGCAGAACTGGTCAGCAGTCTGATGCGCACCTCCAAAGCCCAAGGGCTGGGCAAGGTGGCTCAGATGATGAACGAACACGTCCATGACTTGAGCGATTTTCTCACCACAGACCACAAAGGAAAGTTGCTGCCCGGCTATCTGCTCAAGCTGGCGGAGGTGGTGGCGACAGAGCAACAGGGCATCATCGAAGAACTCGGGCAACTCACCAAGGGCATTGACCACATCAAGACCATTGTCGCTGCCCAGCAATCCTATGCCGTTGCCGTCAGTATCGTCGAGACAGTACCGGTCCCGGAATTGATCGATGATGCCTTGCGCATGAGTGCTGGATCACTGGCGCGTCAGGAGGTGACGGTGGTCAAGGACATTGCCGACTTGCCCTTGCTGTCGCTGGACCGGCATCGGGTGCTGCTGATTCTGGTGAACCTGATCCGCAATGCCAAGCAAGCAATGAACGGCGTGACCGATCGCCGCCCGTGCATCACGTTCAGCGCCTTCCTGGCTGACGGGCCAGCGTTGCGTATCAAGGTGACCGACAACGGCAATGGGATCGCGCCGGAGCACCTGGCGCGGCTCTTTTCCCATGGCTTCACTACTCGCAAAGATGGTCACGGTTTCGGCCTGCACAGCTGCGCGCTGGCCGCGCAGGAAATGGGGGGCAGCTTGACCGTGCACAGCGACGGGGTTGGACGGGGCGCAACCTTTATCCTCGATATTCCCCTCGATGGTCCGCAGATTCAGTGATGAACACCGAGCTTACACGAGGTGAATCATACGTACGCTTGGTCCGATTGAGCCTTTAAGGGGGGGGTGTAACGCAACGATTAGTCAGGTGCTTCGGATTTTACTGGCGCCGGGGTGGGGATTTGCCATGAAGGTTTTTGGCCACCCTTACTGTCGAAACGGCGCCGTGCCTTGCGGAAGTCGTCGACGTTTTCAACGACCCAAGTCCAGATAGGGGACATACGAATCAATAGCCCCATGCCCAGCGGAGTCAGCTCATACTCAACACGGGGCGGTATTTCATCGAACTCTCACCGAATCAGCAGACCATCGCGTTCCAGGGCGCAACTATGGCCTCAAGGGCCTGCGCTTCGTGCTGTTCATCCTGATCCCGGCAGCGCTGCCGTCGATCATGGCGGGCCTGAAGATCGGCTGGGCTTTTGCCTGGCGCACGCTGATCGCCGCCGAGTTGGTGTTCGGCGCCTCCAGCGGCAAGGGCGGCCTGGGCTGGTACATCTTCCAGAACCGCAACGAGCTGTACACCGACAAGGTATTCGCCGGCCTGGCTGCGGTAATCCTGATTGGCCTGCTGGTGGAGAATCTGGTGTTCGCCACGGTCGAGCGGGTCACCGTCAAGCGCTGGGGAATGCAGCGCTAGGACTTCTTCGGGGACACCGGATGGCGGACGCTCCCGAGGAGAATGTGCTCGGCCTGATGTCGCCATGGTGGTCGTATCCGCCTGAAGCAGAACGAAAACGCAGGGATGAGTAAAAACCAAACAAGGACCTTAGGTCCTTGTTTGGTTTTGGGCATTCGATTGGAACAGGGTTGAGCGTCTTCAATGTATTTTTATATTAAAAAAAACATTTACATGTGTGATTTATGCTGTAAATTTGTCGCTGTGAATTTAAAAAAACAAAAATATCCGCGGCGCTGATTCCGATCAGGCCATTACAACAACGACTTACAAAGGCTTGAAGCCGGCTTCCTGCCCCCTGGGCCGGTCCTTTCAGCGAAGGAGAACCTCTCCCGTGAATCGCTTACTCACCAGAACGTTGTGCGTGACCCTGCAAGCCCTCAGCCTGGCCACTCTCGGCACCGGCCTGGTGCAGGCACAGAGCACCTTGCGCGTTGGCTTGAACGCCGACATCCGTAGCACCGAACCGGGCGTCAACCGTGACGAGAATACCGACACGGTCATGCTGCACATTGTCGAAGGCCTGGTTGCCCATCGCGAGGACGCTTCAGTCGGTCCCTTGCTGGCCCGCCAGGTGCAACTGTCCGATGACGGGAAGTCCTACACCTTCAAGCTTCGCGAAGGCGTGCATTTCCAGAACGGCGCGATACTGACCGCTAATGATGTGAAGTGGACGTGGGAGCGCTATCTCAATCCGGAAAACCAGTGGCGTTGCCTGGCAGAGTTCGACGGTCGGGGCGGGGCAAAGATCATCAGTATCGAGACGCCGGACCCGTTGACCGTGGTGTTCCATCTGGACCAGTCGAGCGGTCTATTCCTTGCCTCCATGGCTCGTCCCGATTGCGGCGGCAGCGGCATCCTGCACCCGGATTCGCTGGCGGCGGACGGCAGTTGGAAGGCGCCGATCGGCACTGGGCCGTTCAGCCTTGCCGAATGGAAACCCGGGCAGTCGGTCCTGTTGTCGCGGTTCAAGGACTACAGCCAGCGTGACGATGCAGGACCGGATGGCTTTACCGGCAAAAAACAGGCGTTAGTGGATGGGGTGCGTTTCATGGTGATTCCCGACCCGTCTTCGGCCAAGGCGGCCCTAATGTCCAATAACGTCGACCTGCTGCCCAACGTCAGTGCCAGCGATGCCGAGGAGTTGAAAGCGACGCAGGGCGTGCAGATCTCTTTCAGTCCGATCATGGCGATCTGCGGCTTACTGTTCCAAACCAACGACCCGTTGCTCAAGGATGTTCGTATCCGCCAGGCCATCGCCCATTCGCTGGACTATGGCCAGATGGTTACTGCGTTAACTAATGGCACGTCCGAGCCCAACAACTCAGCGATTCCACAAACCAGCCCCTTTTACAATGCGACGGCCAAGCAGGGGTATCGGTACGACCCGCAGGAGGCCCAACGATTGCTCAAAGAGGCCGGTTATCAAGGCCAGCCGATCAAGATGATCGTCAACAAGCGTTATTCGCAAATGTTCGACATGGGGTTGCTCAGCCAGGCCATGGCTCAGGCCAGCGGCTTGAACATCCAAATGGAAACCATGGAGTGGGGGACCCAGTTGGAGCGCTACCAGAGCGGGAATTACCAGATGATGGCGTTCTCGTATTCCTCCCGTCTCGACCCGGCCCTGAGCTTCGATTCGCTGATGGGTGACAAAACCAAGGAACCACGCAAGGTTTGGGACAATCCCCAGGCTCAAGGGCTGCTGCGTGAAGCGGTGCGCCAGAGCGACACGGCCAAGCGTCAGGAGCTCTTTGATCAACTGCATCGGATGATGATTCACGATACGCCGATGGTCATCATTTATAACGGTACAGTCGCCGCCGCACTGCGTGACAACGTGAAGGGCTTCCATTCCTGGCCGGTCTCTTCGCCACGGTTGTGGGGCGTCAGCCTCGCGGCCCAGTAAAGCGGAGCCTGAACATGTTGCGTTTTATCCTGCAAAAGCTCGGGATGGCGATACCGACCCTGTTACTGATTTCCGTGATGGTGTTCGCTCTGATCCGCCTCATCCCGGGGGATCCTGCACTATTGATGCTGGGCGATATGGCTGATCCCCAGAGCCTGGCCGACATGCGCCACGCATTGGGACTGGATCATTCACTGGTAACGCAGTTCCTGATCTGGTTCAAGGCGGTGCTGAGTTTCGACCTCGGGACTTCCATCAGTACCAAACAGGCAGTGCTACCGTTGATTCTCGACCGCTTCGCCGTCAGTGCGACCATCGTACTGGTGGCGGTGCTACTGGCGACAGTGATTGCCGTGCCGATCGGTCTGATCGCGGCGTGGAAACAGAACAGCCCAATCGACCTGGGGCTGGTCACCGTGGCTACCTTGTTGCTGTCAATTCCCAGTTTTTGGCTCGGTTTGCTGCTGCTGCATACCTTCGGTATCCAGCTAGGTTGGTTGCCGGTGGTGGGCTACGTGAGCTTTTCCCAGGCGCCCTGGCAGGCCATGAGTTACATGGTGTTGCCGGTGGTGACCTTGACCCTGGTGGAAGTCGGAGCAATCACCCGTATGGCCCGGGCCAGTACCATTGAGGTGTTGCGCTTGGAATACATCGCCCATGCCCGTGCCAAGGGTTTGTCGGAGCGTGCGGTGTTATGGAAACACGCCTTGCCGAATGCCTTTGCCCCGACCTGGACCCTGGTCGGCCTGATCCTTGGCAATCTGTTGGGCGGCATCGCGGTCCTGGAAACCGTGTTCACGCTGCCGGGGATCGGTCGGTTGATGGTGGATGCGATTTTCGCCCGCGACTACCCGGTGCTCCAGGGCTGCCTGTTGCTGATCACATTTATCTATGTACTGGTCAATCTGTGCGTGGATCTGCTCTATCCGCTGTTCGATCCTAGGGTGAAATTATGAGTTCCGATATCCCTGCGGCAATTGTCGCTCCGGCCCAGGCCCAGGCCAAGCGACAACGTGCTTGGGCACCGGCTAACGCGCTGATCGGCGGCGGATTGTTGCTCACACTGATAGCCCTGGCACTGATGGGCCTGGTGTGGTCGCCGTTCGATCCGCTGAAGATAGATCTGTTGTCGCGCTTGCAGGCACCGTCGGCGATCCATTGGCTGGGTACCGATGAGTTTGGGCGCGATGTGTTCAGTCGTTTGTTGATCGGTGCGCGTACCAGTCTGTGGATCAGCCTGCTGACTGTCAGCGTCGCGGTGCTGGCCGGCACGCTTATCGGCATGTTGGCCGGTTACCTGCGTGGCTGGACCGACCGTATCTTGATGATGTTCAACGATGCCTTGCTGGCATTTCCCGGCATCCTCATGGCTTTGGGCATCATGGCGATCATCGGTGCCAGCAAGTACGGCATCGTCCTGGCCCTGGGCATTGCCTACACGCCTTCGGTGGTGCGTGTTGTGCGCGCAACCGTCTTGTCCCTGCGGGAGCTGGAATACATCGAAGCCTCGCGGGTAATCGGCAATTCTGAGTTGTACACCATGCTGCGGCATATTGCTCCCAACTGCCTGGCACCGTTGTGCGTGCTCGCCACCAGCATGTTCGGCTGGGCGCTGCTGTCGGAGAGCGCCTTGAGCTTTCTCGGCCTGGGTGTACCACCGCCTGCGGCTACCTGGGGAAACATGCTGGCCAGCAGCCGGCCATACATGGCGTCGGCACCCTGGCTGGGCGTGTTTCCCGGGCTGTTTATCTGCTTGACCCTATTGGCGATCAACCTGTTTGGCGATGCATTGCGTGATCGTCTTGACCCACGGATGAGGAAGTGAATATGCCTGCTGATTCTGTTTTGTTGAGTGTTGAAAACCTCAGGATTCGTGTTGGCGATCATGGCCCCCTGGCGGTAGACAATCTCAGTTTCAGTATCGCACCAGGCGAGATCGTTGCGCTGGTGGGCGAGTCCGGAAGCGGCAAGACCATGGCTGCCCGTGCTGCCATCGGTTTGTTGCCATTGCCGATGCAGGTATGTGGCGGGCGCCTGGATTTCGAGGGGCGCGACCTGGTCAGTATCAGCGCCGAGGAACTGCGGGCCATCCGGGGAGCGAGCATCGGTATGGTGTTTCAGGAGCCCATGGTCTCGCTCAATCCGGCACTCAAGATCGGCCAGCAAATGAGTGAAGCTCTCGTGTTGCACACTGACCTGGATGCCGCACAGATCCGCGAACGCTGCGTCACCATGTTGCAGCGTATCGGCATCAAGGATGCCGAGGGTTGCCTGGAGTCCTATCCGCACCAATTCTCCGGGGGGATGCGGCAACGAATCATGTTGGCATCGGTGATGCTGTTGCGTCCGGCCTTGTTGATCGCGGACGAGCCAACCACCGCCCTGGATTGCCTGGCACAACTGGATGTGATCGAGCTGATGCTCGAGCTGACAAGGGAGCAGGGCACGGCCATTCTGTTCATCAGCCATGACCTTTCGCTGGTGGCCCGTTATGCCCACAAGGTGGTGGTGATGCGGCATGGCCAGGCCGTGGAGCAGGGAAGCATCGAAGAGGTGCTGCTGGCGCCCAAAGCCGAGTACACCCGACAATTGCTGGAGGCCTTGCCGCGCCGTGGCGTGTTAGCGCCCCTGCCTGCGAATGACGGGCCGTTGGTGGAGGTCGAGCAGGTGAGCATCGAACACCCAGGACTCACCTCATTCTGGGGCAAACGCAAGCACAACCGCGTGGTGCATTCCGCCAGCCTGGTGATCGCTCCGGGCGAAACCCTGGCTCTGGTCGGCGCAAGTGGGTCGGGCAAGACCACCCTCGGCCGTTCGTTGGTGGGCTTGATCAAGCCTTGCGCCGGGGCCATTCGCTTCAAGGGCGTGGATATCCTCAAGGCCGCCAACCGTACCCATCGCCTGCAATGCCAGATGATCTTCCAGGACCCTTATTCATCCCTCAATCCGCGGATGAAAGTGGGTGAAATTCTCGCCGAACCACTGCGCCACGAGCCCGACCTGAACGGTGTGCAGCGCCGTGAACGGGTGCGCCAGACCCTCGAGGATATCGGCCTGGACGAGCAATTTATCGAGCGCTTTCCCCATCAGTTATCCGGCGGTCAACGCCAGCGCGTGGCCATTGGTCGTGCGCTGGTACGGCACCCGCAATTGGTGATCGCCGATGAGCCGATCTCTGCCTTGGACATGACTATCCAGAAACAGATCCTGGAACTGTTCGAGCGTCTCCAGGCGCATTACGGATTCGCCTGCCTGTTCATTTCCCATGACCTGGCAGCGGTGGAGCGCATTGCCCATCGTGTGGCCGTGATGCACCAGGGGCATGTAGTGGAAGTGGGGCCACGCGAGCAGATTTTCGACCATCCGCAGCACCCGTATACCCGGCAGCTACTGGCAGCGGCCAGTCCGCTTGAGAAGCTTGAGAACGGCGGCTACCGAATACGACCGGCCGTTTAACCCCCCCGGCTTCATTGAACGCGAAGGTTTGAAACCAGCGCGAGGGGGAATGTCGTGCCCAAAAAACAATAAGACCACTCATTACATCGACTGCCAGGAGCCAAGAACATGCACAACAACCTTAATCTGATTTTGAGAAGTGTCGGTTTGATGGGCGGGGGGCTGTGGTGCGCCACGGCGCAGGCTGACTTCTTCAAGGACAGCAAGGCCGATCTGGATCTGAAGAATTACTACTTCAACCGCGACTACCGTGAAAATGCCGGGCAATCCAAGCGCGAGGAATGGGCCCAGGGCTTCATCCTCAATCTCAAATCAGGGTTTACTGAAGGTACGGTGGGTTTCGGTGTCGACGCGGTCGGCATGCTGGGCTTGAAACTCGATTCCAGCCCTGATCGCTCGGGCTCCGGTCTGTTGCCCCGGGACAACGATACGACACCGGGTAAGCCGAGCTATTCCAGGCGTGCCCATGACGAGTACTCCAAGCTGGGCGTTACAGCAAAAGCACGTTTGGCCAAGAGCGAGTTGCGCAGTGGTTACCTGCTGCCGGACCTGCCGACGTTACAGCCCAACACCAGCCGCCTGTTCCCGCAGACCTTCCGTGGCACCCAGGTGACATCGGCAGACATCGCCGGGTTGACATTGATCGGCGGACAGATCGACCAGACCAGGCAGCGCGAATCCACCGAATATGAAGACATGGGATTGACCAGCCAGAGCGGTGCCTACCGGAGCAGCGCCAGAAGCGATCAATTTCGCTTTGCGGGAGGCGATTACAAACTCACGCCAAACATGACCCTGACGTATCACTTCGCTCAACTGGAGGACATTTACCAGCAGCATTATGTGGGCCTGAAGAACAGCTTTGCGTTAGGGGGCGGTACGCTCAAGACCGATATCCGTTACTTCGATGCGAACAAGTCCGGTGCCGGCCTGGCGGGGCAGGTGGACAACCGTGCGTTGAGCACACGGGCGATGTACAGCTTCAAGGGGCACAGCGTCGGCGCGGGCTATCAGGAGCAGTACGGAGAAACGCCGTTCACGTATGTCGACGGGACCAATACGTATCTGTTCTCCGAGTATCAGCTAAGCAACTTTTCCCAGACCAACGAGCGGGTCTGGCATGCGCGGTATGACTTTGACTTCGCGGCCCTGGGAATCCCCGGCCTGACATTCTCCACCCGTTGGGCCAAGGGCGACCAGGCTGAGGTGCGAGGGTTTGCGGGGGAAGGCCGTGAGTGGGAGCGGGATATCGACCTTGGGTATGTGTTCCAGTCTGGCACGTTGAAAGGTGTTTCATTGCGCTGGAGAAACGGGTTCAACAAGGCCAACTACCTGCGGGACATGAATGAAAACCGACTGATCGTCGGTTACACCGTGGCGCTCTGGTAATGAATATCCGCGAGAGGTACGTAGCTGCCGACGTTGCTCGAGGACGGATGCTTGCATGGGAGTGGTTGGCGTGGCTGCCAGGTTTTGCACTACCCCTTGTTACGTGCCACTCGCAACTTGCTGGCCACATCCAGGTGTCGATGCAACAGCGTCGACGCCCATTCATTGTCGCCTTGTTCCAGGGCGTCGAGGATCGCCAGGTGTTCCCGGCAGGACACCTTGACCCGTTCTACATTGCTGACCGTATGGAATTCGGTCAGTCGGCGCAAATGATTCTGCTGCTGGATCGCTTGCAGGATGTAGCCATTACCGGATGCCGCTGCCAGCAGTTCGTGAAACTCGGCGTTGTATTCGATGAAGCGTTGTCCGTCCACCTTGCCTTCGAGCAGTTCCATCTGTCGTTCACGGCAACGACGGAACTGTTCGGCGTTGATCTTGAATGTGGGCTCCAGCAGTCCCGCCGGCTCCAGCAGCATGCGAAAGCGATAGCTCTCCAAACGGGTCTGTGGACTGTTCAAGGTCGGCAGGAACTGCCAGCCGTGGCCGTGCTTGCGCTGCATCACGCCTTCGTCGGACAGCCGCAACAGGCAGCGGCGCAACACGCTCTTACCGACGCCGTATCGGCGCAGCAGATCGCTTTCGGAAATGTGGTCGGGCAGCGCCTGGTTCAAGCGGTCGTCAATCAGCCGCGTGTACAGCTGATCCTCTTCGTTTTGCAACTTGCCGACCTGTTGCGCCAGACCATCGTTGGCTTGCAGCGGTACACGAAAGCCTTGCTGGGGCAATGGCTCGATGGCCTTTTGCTCGGCCAGATACGACAGCGCGCTACGGATCGGCGAGCGCGACACGCCCAGGCGCTGAGCCAGCTCCACTTCTTTGAGGTGCATACCGGGTTGCAGATCGCCGCTGGCAATGGCGGAAAGAATCTGGCCGGCGACTTTGGTCTGCAGCGAAGTCAGTGGGGGCATGGTGTGTGGTCGCTCCGTTGGCAGGGGAGGCAAGGATAACCGGAAACTGAATTATATGGGGCTCAAATACATCAGGGCCGAAGAAAACAAATAGTTATCTGCATTATTTGAAACACAAAAACATTATTGAGGACCCATCATGACGTACATTCCGCTGCCCAGAGCTTTGCCCCACGAGCGGGGCGTAGATCCGGCCGGGGTTGTTGATTTCCTGCAAGCCGTCGCTGAAGCGGGTCTGGAACTGCACAGTTTCATGCTCTACCGTCAGGGCTCGGTGGTGGTGGAGGCGTTCTGGAGACCCTATTCAGCGCGGCGCATGCATGTACAGCACTCGGCCACCAAGAGCTGGACTGCGGCGGCTGTCGGTCTGTTGATCGACGATGGTCGCCTGGCGCTTGATGCAAAGGTGGTCAGCTTCTTCCCCGAATCATGTCCACAGCCGATAAGCGCCAATCTTGCCGCCATGACTGTGGAAGACCTGCTGACCATGCGCACCGGCCACAAACGTGGCATTTCTGGCGGCGACTGGCGCAACCTGCAAAGTAGCTGGGTCGAGGCCTTTCTCAACGAGCCGGTAGACGAGCCACCGGGTCAATCCTTTATCTACAGCAGTGCTTCCAGTTTCATGCTGTCGGCCATCGTCAACCAGGTCAGTGGTCAGACAGTGCACGCCCTTCTTCAGGAGCGCGTCCTGGACCATCTGGGGATTGACCAACTGGCCTGGGATCTGGCCCCGGGTGGCTTCAATTCCGGCGGCAATGGCTTGAGTTGCACCAGCGAGGATTCGTTGAAGTTCGGTGTGTTGCACTTGAATCAGGGGCAATGGCAGGGTCGGCAGTTGTTGTCACCGCAATGGGTCGCCGAGGCCACGCGCAATCAGGTTCAAGACGTTTGGATGGGGGCGTTCGACGGCAAGCAGTATCTGCCGCGCGACAAAAATAGTACCAACAACGCCCAGCGTGAAGGATATGGATACCAATGGTGGATGACCGAGCGTGGTGGGTATTACGCCTCGGGGGTGTTCGGCCAGCAGTGCATGATCCTGCCGGACAAGGACACGGTGATTGTCTTTACGTGTGGCCTTCGCCTGGGAGAGAAGCGTTTGCACTCAGCACTGTGGCAGCACCTGTATCCGGCGTTGGGACGTAAGGCTGCCACCCCGCTGGCCGATCAGGCAAAACTCGACGCCTTGGTCGAAGGCCTGTATCTACCCATGCTGCAAGGCTTGAAAAGCTCATCCGCCAGCAGCGCATTGCAAGGTCGTTTTGCCATGCAGCCAAACGAGGATGGGGTGCTTGAGGTGGCGTTCGACTTTCAGGACGGGCACTGCGATTTCACCCTGGTGGATCACCGTGGCACGCATCACGTGCGGGCTGGATTCGAGCAGCCGATCGAGACGATCACCAGCATCACGGGCAATTACTTGCATCACCAGTACCAGCCAGAGCAGACCCCCGTGATCGCTCAAGCTTGTTGGAGCGCCGAAGGCGAACTGCAGATGGACTGGCGTTTCGTTGAAACCGCGTTCGGCGATCACGTCAGGTGCCAGGCGCATAACGGCAGCTTGCGCTTTGATCGGGGCGTCAATACCAACGCTGGAGCCTTGCAGCGTCCGGCCCTGTTTGGAACACGAATTCAGCCTTCCAAGGAGTACAACCAATGACATCGTCCTTCTGGGCACCCTTTACTGCGATGCGCCCCTTCAACCGTCAGCCGATGCTGTTTGATCGCGCCGCCGGCATGCATTACATAACGACCGATGGGCGCGAAGTGCTCGATGCCATGGCGGGATTGTGGTGTGTCAATGCAGGCCACGGTCAGGCCCGGATTGTAGAGGCGATCCGCGAGGCGGCGGGGCGTCTGGATTTCGTATCTTCATTCAAGATGAGCCATCCGGCGGCGCTGAGCCTGGCTGACCGCCTGGCCGCGATCGCCCCGTCTGGACTGGACAAGGTGTTCTTCACCAACTCCGGCTCTGAAGCCGTGGACACAGCCTTGAAAATCGCTCGGGCCTATCACCAGGCTCGGGGTGATTGCCGTCGAACCAAGCTGATCGGTCGGGCCAAGGGGTACCACGGCATGGGGTTTGGCGGACTGTCGGTATCGGGCATCGGTCGGCAGAAACGCGACTTCGGCCCTTTGCTCGGCGATGTGGCGCACCTGCCATTACCTTACGATGCAGGCTTGCGCTTCAGTCCCGGTCAGCCGGAACTAGGCGCACAATACGCGGACGCCTTGTATCAACTGCTGGAGATCCATGACCCGGCCACGGTAGCGGCGGTGATCGTCGAGCCAGTCACCGGCTCCGGAGGCGTCTATGCACCGCCCCTCGGATACTTGCGAAAACTGCGAGACATATGTGATCTCCACGGTGTACT
Source organism: Pseudomonas sp. NFACC45 (assembly GCF_900113505.1). Lineage (NCBI taxonomy): Bacteria > Pseudomonadati > Pseudomonadota > Gammaproteobacteria > Pseudomonadales > Pseudomonadaceae > Pseudomonas > Pseudomonas sp. NFACC45. The sequence goes on along the minus strand of NZ_FOPO01000004.1, from coordinate 310,079 downwards.
GCTGATTTTCGACGAGGTCATCACAGGTTTTGGCCGCGTCGGCGAGTCGTTTGCCGCCCAGGCCTTTGGCGTAACACCGGACGTGATGACTCTGGCCAAGGGCCTGACCAACGGTGCGGTACCGATGGGCGCAGTGCTGGTCAGCGGTAAGGTGTACGACGCGTTCATGCAGGGGCCGGAGCAGACCATAGAGTTGATGCATGGCTATACCTATTCCGCTCATCCGTTGGCATGTGCCGCTGGCCTGGCAACGCTGGACGTGCATGAGGAGTTAGGAATCAATGCCCACGTCCGGCAAATAGCTCCTGCATGGCAAGGCGCGGCGCTGGCCTTGCGCGGTCACCCGCTGGTGCTGGATGTGCGCGCCATCGGTTTGCTCTGCGCCGTGGAGCTCAATCCTCGCAACGAAGCCCCCGGCGCGCGGGCCGCAGAGGTAGCCCAACGCTGTTTCGAGGCAGGTGTGCTGGTACGCGCTTCGGGAGAAAACATAGTGCTGTCGCCGCCGCTCATCATTGATCAGGAACAAGTCGCCCTAGTATTCAGCACCTTGCTCAAGGCGTTGGAGGCGACTCGATGAATCATCTGGACTTTTACATGGATGGGGCCTGGGTCAGGCCCCAGGGCAACGACACCTTGCCGGTGATCAACCCGTCAACCGAACGTACCATCGCCACCATCAGCCTCGGCACGGTAGCCGATCTTGACCGTGGTGTGGCTGCGGCTCGTCGCGCATTCGAGGACTATGGGCAATGGTCGCGCGAGCAGCGCCTGGAGCTGCTGAGAGCGATCATCGACGGCTATCGTCAGCACAGCGAAGCGTTGGCGCAGTGCGTGCACCAGGAGATGGGCGCGCCGCTGTCGCTGGCCCGAAGCGCACACGTGCCGGCGGGCCTGGGCCACTTGCAACGGGCCTACGAAGTACTTGAGACCTATGAGTTCGACCGATCCCATGGCAGCACTTTGATCACCCGTGAACCCATTGGTGTGTGCGGCTTGATCACGCCTTGGAACTGGCCCTTGAACCAGCTCACCTGCAAGCTGGCGCCCGCGCTGGCAGCGGGGTGTACCGTCATACTCAAGCCCAGCGAAAAGGCGCCGCTGTCGGCCATGCTCCTGGCCGATATCCTCCACCAAGCCGGTGTGCCCAAGGGGGTATTCAACTTGCTCAACGGCGACGGGCCGACCCTGGGCGACGGCATCGCACGTCATGGTGGTATCGATATGGTTTCGTTCACGGGTTCCACCGGCGCCGGGATCGCTGTGGCAAAGGCGGCTGCGGATACGGTCAAGCGCGTGTCCCAGGAGCTGGGTGGCAAGTCGGCGAACCTGATTCTCACCGACGCCGATATTGAAGCTGCGGTCCGTCATGGGGTCAGTAGCTGTTTTCGCAACAGTGGTCAGTCGTGTAATGCGCCGACACGAATGTTGGTCCCTCGTGCTGTCCAGGCGCGGGCAATAGACATTGCCCGTGAGGTCGCGGCCAACATGTGCTTTGACGACAGCGACCCGGCCACCGCCATGGGGCCTCTGGCCAATCAGGCGCAGTTTGATCGGGTACAAACGCTCCTGGCTGAGGTGCAAGACATACAACCAGTGTGTGGTGGCTTGGGGCGTCCGGAGGGCGTAGCGACTGGCTTCTACGCCAGGCCTACGGTATTCGCTGACGTTCAGCCCGACCTACCCCTTGCCAGGGAGGAAATATTCGGCCCCGTATTGGTGATCATCCCTTACGACAGTGAAGAAGAAGCCATTGCCATCGCCAATGACAGTCCTTACGGTCTTTCAGGTTATGTGAGCGCCGGAACGTTGGAGCGCGCTCGCGCCGTGGCTCGGCGTCTGCGTACAGGCATGGTCCATCTCAATGGCAGCAAGGCTGACAATGGCGCACCGTTCGGCGGATACAAGCAATCTGGTAACGGGCGCGAGTGGGGGGTATGCGGGTTCGAGGAGTATCTGGAGCACAAGTCCATCTTTGGCCACAGTGGCTGTTGAACAGACGTTACCTGTCTTGCTGGATAATCGTATGCTGCGGAATGGTCATGGATGGTGAGAAGCATCTTAAATGTCAGGACGTCATTTGAAAGTGAGTCCCAGATATACCCAGTACAGCAGGGCAGTTGCGCTGATGGTAGCTCCTAACATGCAAACGGCGACCCAGCCAAAGTGTGCATAGGTATAAGTAGCAGCGATGGCGCCCAGTCCGCTGCCCAGTGAGTAGAAACACATATAGGCGCCAACGAGACGGCTTTGCGCATCGGGACGGCCAGCCCCTGCCTTCGATGGGCGCGAACTCTACCGAATATCAGCGTTCAGGTGCGGTGGCGGCGGTTTCGTAATCGTTAGATATGTGACTTGATTACCGTTCAGTCACAAGTTGTCATCCGCCTCCGAGGTCAGTAAGCTGATTGCATGAACCAGCCAAACTCCCCCAGCGTCCGTGGCCCAGTCGACCATGACATCCGAGACCAAATTGTCGCGGCGGCCAACGAACATTTCAGTCAATACGGTTACGGCAAGACCACGGTGTCCGACCTGGCCAAGGCCATTGGGTTTTCCAAGGCGTACATCTACAAGTTTTTTGAGTCCAAACAGGCCATCGGCGAAGCCATCTGCAAAAATTGTCTGGCGCAAATCGTTGCCGCCGTGGAGCAGGCCATCAAGGTGGAAGGCCTCTCACCCACGGAGCGCTTTAGACGCATGGTCAAAACACTGATGGTCACGGGCGCGGACCTGTTCTTCAATGACCGCAAGCTATACGACATCGCCGCGTTCTCGGCCTCGGAGCGTTGGCCAAGTTCGCAGGTTTATAATGCCCAGATCAAAGACTTTGTTCTGCAGATCGTACGGGAGGGTCGGGAACTCGGTGAGTTCGAGCGCAGGACGCCACTGGACGAGACGGTAGACGCGATACATCTGGCGCTCCAGCCTTTCGTCAATCCGTTGCTGTTGCAGTACAACCTCGATCGCATCGAGGATGCCCCAACGCTCACCTCCAATCTTATCCTGCGTAGCCTCATGCCCTGAGTTCAGGCTGAGGGCTGCATTGCCATTGCAACTTATCGCCGCATGGGTCCCCTGTGATTTCACCTTCTGAGTGAAGGTGTTCATTTGCCTGGGTTGTGACTGTTGACACAAATGGTCACTTGAATAAGTATGGCGAATCAGTTCTCAAGAGATCGCCATGATCCAGCGCCGCCGCAGACCTGCGCTTTTCTTCAGGTCAGGTCTTCACCGATGCCATTCACCCGTTTCGATTGGGAGAGGGCGACGCCTGCGTGCTGCTTGGTGGGGATCACGACCGGTCAGTTCAGGGGAGCGTTGATATGACCAGCTTTGCCCAGATGCTGCAGCAATTCGATCCACACTCACCTTTTGTTGCACCACCCAACTGGCTGCAGGGGCGCACGGTCTTTGGCGGTCTGTCTGCGGCGCTGTCGCTGCAAGCGGTTTTGCGTGAGTGTCCGACAGATTTTCCGCCGTTCAGGTCAGCCCAGGTGTCGTTCATTGGTCCTGTCACACAGGCCCAGACCTTCCAAGCCAGTGTATTGCGTCAAGGGCGGTCAGTCACCTCGGTAGCGGTGGACTGTATGTCGGGCGATGACCTGGCGCTGCGCACCACGCTGTTATTCGCTCAGCCGCGCGCGAGCAAAATCACCCACAACTCATGGGGAAGACCGCTTGTAGAGGGGCCATCCAAATACCCCACGCTGGTTCTGGATAGCAACGTCGCGCCGGCTTGCGCCCATAACTTCGAGATGCGCGCGGCGGGCGGTTCATTGCCAGTATCTGGCGCAGAAAATCCCGAACTGTTGATGTGGGTGCGGCACCTGGATGCACAGGGCGTGGACCCGGCCGTCGCCTTGGTTGCGCTCGCTGACAGTTTGCCGCCGGCCGCCATGACCTGCTTCACCGAGCCTGCCGCCATCAGCTCTGCGTCCTGGATGATTGATCTACCGCAGCCGGCCGTTGCTGGTGAATGGTTTCTTATCAGTTCTTTCAGCCAGCAGGCGCTGGAAGGTTACTCATTGCAAGATATGGAAATCTGGGACGAAAGCGGTCGACGAGTGCTTTGGGCGCGCCAGACCGTGGCAATTTTCACATAACACAACACCCGCTCCATTCACCTCAGCTACTGCTTTTAAGAGTTTTAATAATGAAAAAAATATGGCTCAAAACCCCGCTGGGTCTCGCTGTTGCGCTCGCAACTTCTCATGTGCTGGCGAGCGGTTTCGCGCTTAATGAGCAAAGCATCAGTGGGATGGGATCCGGGTTTGCCGGTCGCTCGTCTTCTGCTGAAGATGCGAGCACCGTTTTTGGCAATCCGGCGGGCATGTCTCGCTTGAAGAGGGAGCAGGTCAGTCTGGGGGCGGCGACGCTGTTCGCCAAGTCCGACATCAGCCAGACTCGCAGCACCTTCGGTGGCCAGCAGGACGGCGATATGGTGCCAGCGACCACGGTGCCGATGGGTTACTACGTCAATCCCATTGATGAGCACTGGGCGTTCGGTGTTGGTTTTTATGTTCCTTTCGGCCTGATTACCGACTATGGCAGCGGTTTCGCCGGGCGTTATTACGCCAACAAAAGCGAGGTCACGACCCTCACGTTCCAGCCCACTATCAGCTATGCCTTTAACGACAAAGTGTCGATCGGGTTCGGTCCTACCATCAACCGTATCAGCGGTGAGTTGTCCGGGATGGTGCCCAATCCACTCAGTCCTGGGCGCAATGATGGAAAACTCAAAAGCACCGGCGACGACACGGCCCTGGGTTTCAACGCGGGGATCCTGGTGCAGGCTACCGACCGAACCCGAGTGGGTCTGACGTACCACTCCAAAGTCAGTTACCACTTGGACGCCAAGACTAAGGTTACTGGTGGAGTCTTCAGCTTGCTGGGCGTCAGCGGCCAGAGCTATGACGCTTCGCTGGATGTGGATACACCGGAGTCGGTGGACTTCTCGGTGACTCATCAGCTCAACGATGACTGGACGCTTTATGCGGGGAGCACCTGGACACGCTGGAGTCGCTTCAAGGAACTGGTCATCCAGAACTCGGGTTTGCCTCCTTTGCTCAGTGGCTCGCTGAGCACCGTTGCCGAAGAGCAGAACTGGCATGACACGTGGGCCCACGCCATCGGTACGGCGTACCGGTTGAACAACCAGTGGGTGCTTCGCGCGGGCTTGTCGGTCGACCAGTCGCCCGCCAACAACACCGACCGCGGGCCACGTATTCCCACGGGCGACCGGACGGTGATCAGCTTCGGTGCAGGCTGGACGCCGGTGGACGATGTCACGATCGACGTTGCCTATTCTTATCTGTGGGAAGAGAGCGTGCAGGTCAATCACACCTCAGCGACCCGGGGCGCCTACAGCTCCACGTATAAGAACAGTGCCAGCGGCCTCGGTGCTTCTGTCAGCTATCGCTTCTGATTGATTGCCGCTTCGCGATAACGAAAAGGCCGGGAGCACAGGTTGCCTCCGGCCTATTTGTACGCATTCCTTTCCCTTCGGGAAGGTCTCCACATCGCCCACTCAGACGCCCATGACGTGCGCCATGATGCCTTGGTGAAACCGGCGAGGCGTGGCCCAGGTCAAGACCGTAATCGCTTTGTTGCCAAAGCCTGGCACGACACTCATGCGTCCGGCTTGCAGCGCACGGATTCCCGCAGCGACAACGGGCTGGGGCTGCATCATCACCATTTTCAGGGCCGGTGTGAGCTTTTGCCTGGCGCTTTGTGCAAATCCGGTGTCCGACATCCCGGGGCAAAGTGCGGTTACCACGACGCCGTCGTTTTTGAGTTCACGATGAAGTGCGTCAGAGAAGCGAAGCACATAGGCCTTCGCGGCAGAGTAAACGGCGAAATTCTTCACGCCCTGGAAGGCCAGCAGGCTGGCAACCATCAGGATATGTCCGCGTTTTCGGGCCCGCATGTCAGTCGCGAAGAGGCGCGTCAGGGCTGTCAGGCTGGCGATGTCCAAATCGATCATGGCCAGGGATTGTTCTACGGATTGATCCAGAAAGGGCCCCTGCAAGCCATGACCGGCATTGTTGATGAGCACATCGATCACGACACCGCGCTCGCTCAGTCGCTGGTACAGTTCGATGATTGCCGGAATCGAGGACAGGTCGACTTGCTCGACGAGCACCTCAACGCCGAAGCGTTCGTGCAACTGCGCCGACAGCGCTTGGAGTTTATCCAAACGGCGTGCTACCAGGACCAGCGATTTCCCTTGTGCTGCGTATTGCCGGGCAAACTCCTCGCCAAATCCACTCGATGCGCCCGTGATGAGCACCCAAGAGTTATCGTTCGTTTTCATATCGCTGTTCTCTGCTGGTTTTAGCTTAGGGAGGAGGGCGGGCAGGCGATGCCACGTCACCTGGTTACGTCATCGAGTTGCCACAGGCTCGGCGTGGGAAGGCTGCCAGCCACCGCCCAGTGCCCTGAACGCTGCGACCGCCGCTCGTGCCGATTCGGTTCGCGCTTGCGCTCGAGCATCGGAAGCCCGCAGCAGTGTTTCGTCGGCTTGCAGGACGTCGATGAGGCTGGCGGTGCCTTTCTCATAGGCAATGAACGAGGATTGACGGGCCTGAGTCAGGGCCGTCTCTGCTACGGTGAGGGTGGTCGCCTGGGCTTCGCGATTGACCAACGAGGAGAACGCGTTCTCGACATCCTCGCTGGCACGCAGCGCGGACTGGCGATAAGCGGCCAGGGCCTCGGCTTCCTGTCCCTTGGCTTGATCGATTTGCGCGTTGATACGGCCAAAGTCGAAGAGCCTCCAGCGCAGTCCCAATACACCCGCCGACTGGCTGGCGCCACCGGTGAAAAGGTTGCCGGCGGATACGGCGGTGGCGCTACCGAGCAACGCGCTGAGGGAGAATTTTGGATAGTACTCAGCAACGGCCTCTGCGATGCGTGCATTGGAGGCCGCTAGACGGCGCTCGGCCACGATGAGATCGGGCCGACGGCGCAGCAGATCGGCAGGGGTTCCCATAGCGGTTATCTGGGGTGCCAGAGGAATGCTCCGCGCATTGGCCAGTTGTGTGCGATGCGTGCCGGGCGGCGTGCCGAGCATGATATCCAGTGCGTTCATCGCAGCATCCAGGCCAATTTGCAGGACCGGAACTGTTGCTTGGACCTGTGCCAAGGCGCCCTCGGTCTGGCGAACCTGATAGCTGGCGGCGAGGCCCTTGCTGTAGAGCAGTTGGACCTTCTCCAGCAGTTCCTGCTGCGTTTTGACCTGTTGGTTGGCAATGCCCAAACGGGTCTGCAATCCGCGGACAGTGATGTAGATGTCGGCGGTCTGCGCAGCGACGGCCAGGCGGATGGCCGTGGCGCCCGCTGCGGATGCCTGGTATTCGGCCAGGGCGGCCTCGCGTGACCGGCGCAGGCTGCCAAACAAATCGACCTCCCAGCTGGCCCCAAGGTTGAGTTCGTAAGCGCTTCCATACCGATCATAGCCAGGCGTTGAATTCAGCACCTGGCCGAGTGGGGTTTCAACTGACTGATAGGCGCGCGCAGCCTGGCCGCTGATATTGCCCGAGGGCAGCAAAGCAGCATTGGCCGCACCCAGGCCGGCCCGCGCCTGCGCGACGCGCGCCGAGGCCTGCGCCAGGTCCAGGTTCTGCTCAAGTGCCTTGGCGACGAATTCGGTCAGCGTTGGGTCATCAAAGCCTTCCCACCAAGCTACGAGACTGGCCGGCATCGTCGCGGACCGCTGTTCGACAGAGGGTTGACCGAGGAAACGGTCCGATAGCGCAGTGTCCGGACGGTGATAGTCCGGACCCACCGCGCAGCCTGCCATCAAGCTGGCACTCAGTATCAGAGCAGCGGGGTGCAGTGGCGACATGGAGATTCCTGAAGTGGAGATTGATGTGTGACCATATTATATATTGGTCACTTTCTGTCAATGAACTCCTCATGGGTGGGTGCTCTCACTGGGGGCCATGGTCGCAATAAGTGTTGAGAAAATTGTAATTAAGTCTCTGGCCGCAACGGTTGTGACCATTGACAGTATTGGTCACGCGCCAGAGAATGTGACACCTGTTTCTATTCTTCAAGTAGGGAATCTATGCGCCGGCTTCGACCTGTCACCCTTGTCGCTTGCTTGTTGCCTCTCGTCCTGACGGCGTGTGGCGACTCTTCCACCGCCAAAGATCCGCGCACGCTCGCCCCTTTGGTGAGGGTCTCCGAAGTTCAGGACTCGTCCGGCCTCTGGCGTTCATTCACCGGAGTCGTGGCGGCTCGCGTCCAGAGTGACCTGGGTTTTCGAGTGTCGGGTAAGGTGCTTGAGCGGCTGGTCGATACCGGTCAGACCGTTAAGCGGGGGCAGCCGCTCATGCGTCTGGACCCCATCGACTTAGGCTTGCAAGCACGTGCGCAGCAAGAAGCTGTCACTGCCGCCAAAGCCCGAGCCAAACAGACCGCCGATGACGAGGCTCGTTATCGCGAACTGGTCGCCGCGGGTGCCATTTCCGCGTCCGGCTACGACCAGATCAAAGCCGCCGCCGATACCGCGAAGGCACAACTCAGCGCCGCGCAAGCTCAGGCTGACGTGGCCCGGAATGCGTCGGGCTATGCCGTACTGCTGGCGGACGCCGATGGCGTTGTCATGGAGACACTCGTCGAACCCGGGCAGGTGGTCAGCCCTGGGCAGCCGGTGGTTCGGCTGGCACGGGCCGGTCAGCGTGAAGCCATCGTGCAATTGCCTGAGACATTGCGTCCGGCCACAGGGTCCACCGCGCAGGCGACGCTTTACGGCAACACCTCGGCTGCTGTCACTGCCAAGTTGAGGCTGCTGTCGGATTCGGCTGACCCTGTGACACGCACCTTTGAGGCGCGGTATGTATTGGCGGGCGGGCTGGCCAATGCGCCGCTGGGTTCGACCGTGACCCTTCGGATCGCCGAAGACGGCGCGCAAGGGCCGGTCCTGCAAGTTCCGATCGCAGCCCTTTATGACCCGGGCAAGGGAACCGGTGTGTGGGTCATTGCCGGGCAACCGGCGAAAGTCAGCTGGCGGCCTGTTCAGGTCCTGGGCTTGAGCGACGACGCTGCCCGAGTTGCAGGTGAGCTCAAGGTTGGCGAGCGCATTGTCGCGCTGGGCGCGCATCTACTGCGCGATGGCGAGGAAGTGCGGCTGAGCCCACAGGGTGACGTAAAGGTTGCCGGGGGCCGTCAATGAGTCTCAATTTATCGGCACTCGCCGTTCGCGAGCGCTCCATTACCGTGTTCCTGATCTTCCTGATTGCCGTCGCGGGTACCTTGGCGTTCTTCCAGTTGGGGCGTGCCGAGGACCCGCCGTTTACGGTCAAGCAATTGACCGTCATCACTGCCTGGCCGGGCGCGACCGCCCAGGAGATGCAGGACCAAGTCGCCGAGCCGCTGGAAAAGCGCCTGCAAGAACTGAAATGGTACGACCGCTCGGAAACCTACACCCGTCCAGGTCTGGCTTTCACCATGGTCTCACTGGTTGATCGCACGCCGCCCTCGCAAGTGCAGGAGGAGTTCTATCAGGCACGCAAGAAACTCGACGATGAGGCCACCCGACTGCCGGCGGGTGTCATCGGGCCGATGGTCAATGACGAGTATTCGGACGTGACCTTCGCGCTGTTCGCCCTGAAGGCCAAAGGCGAGCCGCAGCGCCTGCTGGTGCGAGATGCCGAAGCGTTGCGCCAGCGCCTGTTGCACGTGGCGGGCGTGAAGAAGGTCAACATCATCGGTGAGCAGCCCGAGCGCATTTTCGTGTCCTTCTCCCATGATCGCTTGGCCACCTTGGGCGTCTCGCCCCAGGACATCTTCGCCGCGCTGAACAGCCAGAATCTGCTCACGCCTGCTGGCTCGATCGAAACCCAAGGGCCGCAAGTCGTCCTGCGGGTGGACGGCGCCTTCGATAAATTGGCGAAAATTCGCGATACACCGCTTACGATCCAGGGGCGCACGCTGAAGCTCTCGGACGTCGCGACAGTCGAGCGCGGATATGAAGATCCGGCCACTTTCCTGGTTCGCAATAACGGCGAAGAGGCGCTGCTGCTGGGGATCATCATGCGCGAGGGCTGGAACGGCCTGGACCTGGGCAAGGCACTGGACGCCGAGACGACCAAGATCAATGAAGGCATGCCACTGGGCATGACGCTGACCAAGGTCACCGATCAAGCCGTGAACATTGACTCGGCCGTCGGTGAGTTCATGGTCAAATTTTTTGTCGCGCTGCTGGTGGTCATGCTCGTTTGCTTTCTCAGCATGGGCTGGCGTGTAGGCGTTGTGGTCGCAGCCGCCGTACCGTTGACATTGGCGATCGTGTTTGTGGTGATGGCGGCCACCGGCAAGAACTTCGACCGGATCACCCTGGGGTCGCTGATCCTGGCGCTCGGGCTGTTGGTGGACGACGCGATCATCGCGATCGAAATGATGGTGGTAAAAATGGAGGAGGGCTACGACCGGATCAAAGCGTCCGCGTATGCCTGGAGCCACACCGCTGCGCCGATGCTGTCCGGTACGCTGGTGACGGCGATTGGCTTCATGCCCAACGGCTTTGCGCAATCGACCGCCGGCGAATACACCAGCAACATGTTCTGGATCGTCGGCATCGCCCTGATCGCCTCCTGGGTCGTCGCGGTGGCTTTTACCCCTTATCTTGGGGTGAAGCTATTGCCGGACATCAAACCGGTCGAGGGCGGTCACGCGGCGATCTACAACACCCGCCATTACAATCGCTTCCGCCGCCTCCTGACCCGCGTCATCGCGCGCAAATGGTGGGTGGCCGGCACCGTGGTCGCGACATTTGTCGTGGCGATTCTCGGCATGGGTCTGGTCAAGAAGCAATTCTTCCCGACCTCAGACCGTCCCGAGGTGATGGTCGAGGTGCAGATGCCCTATGGAACCTCCATCGAGCAGACCAGCGCCGCCACGGCCAAGGTCGAGGCCTGGTTGCAAAAACAGGATGAGGCGAAAATCGTCACCGCCTATATCGGTCAAGGTGCGCCGCGCTTCTACCTGGCGATGGCGCCGGAGCTCCCTGACCCATCCTTCGCCAAGATTGTGGTGCTGACGAGCAGCCAGGAGGCCCGTGAAACCCTCAAGTTCCGTCTTCGCGAAGCGGTCGCCGAAGGGCTCGCCCCGCAGGCGCGGGTGCGGGTGACTCAACTGGTGTTTGGTCCGTATTCGCCATTCCCCGTGGCCTACCGGGTCATGGGCCCCGATCCGTCAACGTTGCGCGAGATCGCCGGTCGGGTACAGGACGTCATGCAGGCGAGCCCGATGATGCGGACCGTCAATACCGACTGGGGACCACTGACGCCGACGCTGCATTTCAGCCTGGATCAAGATCGCTTGCAGGCGGTGGGTCTGACCTCTAATTCCGTCGCCCAGCAGTTGCAGTTCCTGCTCACGGGGGTGCCGATTACGGCGGTTCGCGAGGACATCCGTTCGGTGCAGGTGGTCGGCCGCGCTGCGGGCGATATTCGACTCGATCCCGCCAAGATAGAAGGTTTTACCCTGGTGGGCGCGGCGGGGCAGCGTGTTCCGCTGTCCCAGGTCGGCGAGGTTGATGTGCGCATGGAGGATCCTATCCTGCGGCGGCGTGATCGCACGCCGACCATTACCGTGCGCGGCGACATTGCCGAAGGCTTGCAACCACCGGACGTCTCGAGCGCAATCCTCAAACAACTGCAGCCGCTCATGGACACCCTTCCTGACGGGTACCGGATCGAGCAGGCGGGGGCCATCGAGGAGTCGGGCAAGGCCGGTCAGGCGATCGTGCCGCTGCTGCCGATCATGGTTGCCCTGACGTTGCTGATCATCATCCTCCAGGTACGCTCGGTCTCGGCGATGGTCATGGTGTTCTTCACCGCGCCGCTGGGATTGATTGGCGTGGTGCCGACCTTGCTGATCTTCCAGCAGCCGTTTGGTATCAACGCCCTGGTTGGCCTGATCGCACTGTCGGGCATTTTGATGCGCAATACGCTGATTTTGATTGGGCAAATCCACCACAACGTGCAAGAAGGGCTGGACCCGTTCCACGCGGTGATCGAGGCCACCGTGCAACGGGCCCGGCCGGTGCTGCTGACGGCGCTGGCGGCCATCCTGGCATTCATCCCCCTGACGCATTCCGTCTTCTGGGGGACGCTGGCCTACACGCTGATCGGAGGGACCTTCGTCGGCACCATCATGACGCTGGTGTTTCTGCCGGCGATGTATTCCATCTGGTTCAAGATCCATCCTGACAAACAGGTCCAAACTGAAACAGCGAGGCTGGCGTAAGCCAGCAAACGCCTGCTGTTGTCAGTGGATGTCGACTGAGAAATGAAGAGGTTTTTATGATGACTGCCGAAGGTCAAAAGCGAATCGTCGTCACAGGCATGGGCATTGTCAGCCCCCTGGGTTGTGCAGTGGAAGAAGTCTGGCAGAGGTTGCTGGCAGGACGTTCCGGTATTCGTAACCTGTCTGGCGATATCACCGAAGGTACCGGCGTTGCGGTGGGTGGCCAGGTGCCGTCTCTGCAAGAGGATGCCGTTGCGGGGTATGACCCCGAGCGCTTTATCTCGGTCAAGGATCGCAAGAAGATGGACCGTTTCATCGAGTTCGCCCTGGTCGCTGCCGATGAAGCCCTGGCGCAGGCAGGCTGGCATCCGACGCAAGCCTCAGACCAGGAACGCACCGCGACGATCATTTCATCGGGCGTTGGTGGCTTTGGCGCAATTGCCGACGCTGTACGCACTACCGATGCACGTGGGCCGCGCCGCTTGTCGCCATTCACCGCGCCGGCCTTTCTCGCCAACATGGCGGCCGGACACGTTTCCATCCGGCATGCGCTCAAGGGGCCTCTCGGTGCGCCTGTAACGGCTTGCGCCGCCGGGGTGCAAGCCATTGGCGATGCGGCCAGGCTCATCAGAAGCGGTGAGGCGGATATCGCCATATGTGGCGGTACCGAAGCGGCGATAGACCGTGTGACCCTGGGCTGTTTTGCCGCCGCCCGCGCGCTGTCCACGGGCTTTGCCGAACGCCCTCAGGAGGCCTCGCGTCCCTTTGATCGTGACCGTGACGGTTTTGTCATGGCCGAAGGGGCCGGGCTGCTGGTGATCGAGTCGCTGGAGCATGCCTTGGCTCGAGGTGCCAAGCCCCTGGCCGAACTGGTCGGCTATGGCACCAGCGCCGATGCCTATCACCTGACGGCGGGCCCGGAAGACGGCAGCGGCGCACGGCGTGCCATGCAGCAGGCTCTGCGCCAGGCGGGGGTCAGCCCCACCGACGTGCAGCATATCAATGCCCACGCGACCTCCACACAGGTGGGCGACAACGGGGAGTTGGCAGCGATTCGCTCGGTGTTCGGGACTGACTCAGGCGTAGCTATCACCTCGACCAAGTCCGCCACCGGGCACCTTCTGGGGGCGGCGGGGGGCATTGAAGCGATCTTCACAGTGCTCGCGCTGCGTGATCAAGTCGTACCGCCGACGCTGAACCTGCTTCACCCCGACGAGGCCGCAGAGGGGCTTGATCTGGTCGCCCTCAATGCCCGGAAGATGCCGATCACCCATGCGCTCTCGAATGGATTCGGGTTCGGCGGCGTTAACGCCAGCGTCCTGTTTCGCTGCTGGGATGCTAAATACTAACTAAGCGATACCGGTTCCGGCCGCTTCGGCTTGTATATCAAAGGATTTGACCCTCATCACCACAGGTCTTTGGCCTGTGGCATTTTCCGCCGACGAGGTGGACATATCAAACCCCTATAAAATATTTTATTGACTAAAATATTTTATAGGGGTAATTGTTTTCCTGCATCTGCTCCCACGCAGAGTCATTTCCAGGATCACATAGATGAGCCAGAACGCCGTCCCCTTACTCGTCAGGCTTTACGTAGAGGTCAATGAATCTTCACTGGTCGAGCCGGTCGTTCCGCGCTTGATGCAAGGGTTTCCCGCTGCGCCGGAGCAGCGTGTGACTTGGGAAAACTGGATGCGCCCGCCCTTCAACCGCTGGGGGTTTCGCCATCTGTCTCAGTTGCGCCCATCCATTGAAGTGCAGGCTGGGCGGGGCCCATGCGACCCCTTGGCCGAAGCGCCCCAGGCGCTGGATGAGCTGCATTTTGACAGCGTTTGCGGCCTGAGCATTAGCGTGCTTGATCATCTGAGGGCCAGTCACACTGATGGCTTTCTGGTGATGCGAGGTGATCAGGTGCTGTTCGAGCGTTATTTCAACGGTCAGCGTCCTGACGATCGCCACATCATGTTTTCGGTGACCAAGTCGCTGATCGGCGTGCTGGGCGAACAGTTGATCAGCGATGCCGTGCTCGACCCGGCGCGCCAGGTCAGCAGCTACGTGCCCGAGCTGGCAGGCAGCGCCTTCGGTGATGCGAGCGTGCGTCAGCTGTTCGACATGGCTGTGGGGGTCGACTACAGCGAGGTCTATGACGACCCGGCGTCCGAGAGTTCGCAATACGGTTATGCCTGCGGTTTCAACCCGGCGCCAAGCCAATACAGCGAATTCGAATCCCTTTACCAGTACCTGCCGTCGTTGCGAAAGCGAGGTGAGCACGGTGGGTTTTTCCATTACGTGACCGCCACCACCGAGGCCCTGGCCTGGGTGATGGAATGTGCCTCGGGCAGGTCCTGCGCGCAATTGTTGCAAGCGGTCTGGAGCCGGCTGGGTTGTGAGCGCGACGGCTATTTCATGGCCGACCCCTGGGGGCGCAGCGTGGCGGGTGCCGGCTTCAGCGCCACCCTTCGTGACATGGCACGCTTTGGTCGTTTGCTGGCCAATGACGGCCGGCACGCAGGTTCGCAACTGTTGTCCAGCGAGGCCATCGGGCGTATCGCCAGTGGCGCGTCTCCGGCGATCTATGCGGCTAACCCCGAGTTTTCGGCGTGGACGCCCGGCGCGTCCTACCGCAGCCAGTGGTACGTGTTCAACGACCACAGTCAGGCCCTGATGGCGGGTGGCATCCATGGCCAATACCTGTTCATCGACAAGCCTTCCAAAGTGGTGATCGTCAAGCAGTCGTCGCTGCCGGAGG
This sequence comes from Pseudomonas sp. NFACC45, assembly GCF_900113505.1. Taxonomy (NCBI): domain Bacteria; kingdom Pseudomonadati; phylum Pseudomonadota; class Gammaproteobacteria; order Pseudomonadales; family Pseudomonadaceae; genus Pseudomonas; species Pseudomonas sp. NFACC45. The sequence goes on along the minus strand of NZ_FOPO01000004.1, from coordinate 295,078 downwards.
CGGTCGGCCCGTTCGATGCCGACAGCGTGCGCATGCTGCGCGCCATTGCTGCGCATCTGACGCGCTGACGCCACTTCCAACAATAACGATCCAGCGTTTGGATTCCACCTGGCTTGCCCAGGTGTTGGCGGCGTGCTGTGCCGTCTGCAACTGCCCTGTAACAACAATAACTACACAGGAGCTTCACGATGTATTTCACGATGCGTTCTACCCGCGCGCTGGCGGCGGTCTGTCTGCCCCTGAGCGCCCAGGTTGCCCTGGCGGGCTACGCCTTCGAGGACGGCGACCTCAAGGGCGAGCTCAACCTCACCGCTGGCGGTGCGACCATCACCACGCGCAACGTCAACTTCGGCAGTGGCCGGGTCGACCAGCGCAACGGCCGCAATGACGGCAGCCGTATCGGTTGGCAGGAGTTTTACGTTAAACCCGGCATCAAGTTCGATTACGCCCTGACCCCGGACGTCAACCTGCTCGGCGGCGCGTCGGTGGTGGCCGCCACCACCTTCGGTGATGGCGACGCGGGTGGTTTTACCCGAAGCTCTGACGGCCAGGTGGCCAGCGAGGAGATGTTTGCCGGCGTGCAGGTCGGCGAGTGGAAGCTTACCGCCGGGCGCCAGAACTATATGGTCGGCACCGGTTTCATCGTTATGGATGGCAACCTCGACCAGTTCAACGACGGCGCCTACTGGCTCGGTCCGCGTACAGCTTTCAAGGATTCGGCCATCCTGGCCTGGGAGCAGGGTGCGCTGAAAAGTCAGGTCTTCAGTTTACGCACCGACGACGACCTGGGTGACTTTCGCATGACCGGATTCAACCTCGACTACAACCTCGACGACCAAGTCACCCTCGGCGCGATGGCGCTCAAGGTCAACGCCCTCGGCCCGCGCGGCAGCACGCTGCCACGACGGCGCGACGGCATGCAGGTCTACAACCTGCGCGCGCTCAATACCAAGGTGCCGGGTGTCGCAGCCTTGACCCTGAACGCCGAATACGCTGTGGAGCGCGGCAGTGGTGAGGGCGTCGACTATGCGGCCAACGCCTGGTACGCCCAGGCCGACTATGCCTTTGGCGACGTGCCGCTGACGCCGATCCTCGGTTACCGCTACGCGAGCTTTTCCGGCGACGACAACCCAGGTGACAATCGGCAAAAGGCCTGGGACCCGCTGAGTAAAGGCTTCATCGACTGGAGTACCTGGCTGGTCGGCGACGTGGTCGGCAACTACCTGTTGTTCAACAGCAACGAAAACGTCCAGCAGTTCTCGCTCAAGACGCACCTGAGCCAAACCCTGACCCTGGGCGCGATCCACTATCAGTTCTGGCTCGACGAGAAAAACTACATGGGTGCTGCAGTCAGTGACCGGCGCTTTGCCGATGAAAGCGTGGTATTTCTCGACTGGACCCCAACGCCGTCCTTCTACACCTCACTGTCGTACAACTGGGTCAAACCCCTGGCGGCGGCCAAGCAAATCTTCGGCAATGACCGGAACTTCGATGCCCTGGAACTCTACTTCACCTACCGTTATTGAGCGCCGCGAGCCATCGCGGCCGCGTAGGAGTGTTTGAGCATGAACAAGTCTTTGCGTAATACCTTGTCGGGCGTCGTCATCACTTGGCTGTGCAGCGGCTGGTGCTTGGCCGAAGAGCGCACGGTGCGCATCTATAACTGGATCGAGTACCTGCCAGCCGAAGTCCTCAAGGACTTCGAGCAAGAAACCGGCATTCGTCCGATCTATGATGTGTTCGACAGTGTCGAGACCCTGCAATCCAAGTTGTTGACCGGCAACTCCGGCTACGATGTGGTGTTTCCCAGCAGCTCTAACATCAGCCATCTGATCGCCGCCGGCGCCATCGAACCGTTGGACCGCAGCCAGTTGCCCAACTGGCAACACCTCGATACGCAGTTCATGACCTCCCTGGAGGCGGTGGGCGACCCCGGCAATCGGTACGCTGTGCCGTATCTGTGGGGCACCACGCTGATCGGCTACAACGTCGACAAGGTCCAGAAGATCTTTGGCGCGGATGTGCAGATGAACACCTGGGACATGATCTTCAAGGAAGAGAACCTGAAAAAAATGGCCGGCTGCGGCGTCGGCTTCCTCGACGCAGGCAACGAGATCCTGCCCATCGCCTTGCACTACCTGGGCCTGGACCCTAACAGCCAGAAACGTGAGGACTACGCCCAGGCGCAGCAGTTGATGCTGAAGATCCGCCCCGATATCACCTACTTCAACTCCTCGCGATACGGCATGGACCTGGCTAACGATGAGGTCTGCGTGGCGGTAGGCTGGTCTGGCGGCGTGGCCTTGGCCAAGCGGTTGGCGGACGCGACAGGCAAGGGCGTCAAGGTAGCCATGGCATTGCCCAAGGAGGGGGCACCAATGTGGTCGGATGTGATGGTGGTGCCGATCAATGCGCCGCATGCAGACGAGGCTCACGCGTTTATCAACTACATCCTTCGCCCGGAAGTGATCGCCATGATCAGCAACCGGATCGGCTACCCGAACCCCAACAAGGATTCGACGCAATTGGTCAATGCCGAGATTCGCAACGATCCCAACATGTATATTCCTGAAGAGGCGCGCAAAACCCTGTTCCCGCTGCAGCCGATGCCGGCGGCGATGGAGCGTATCCGCACCCGTGTCTGGACCACCATCAAGACCAATCGCTGAACAGCGAGGCGGCGTGGCTATGGTTGCGTCGCCGCAATTAGCCGATCCTGGGTGGTGATTTCAGCGACCAGGATGCCCGCCAGGGTCAGGTACGCATGCCTTGGAATAGCAGGGCGGTGATGCGTCGCACCTGGCTGGAGTGGGATTCGATGTCCGGCGGTATCTGGCTGACCAGGCGCAGCAGTTGCAGGTGCGCGTAGTCGTTGAGCAGGAACGCCGCCAGGTCGACGTCCAGGTCGGCACGCAGTTTGCCGGCCTGTTGCAACTCGCGCAGCAGACCGCTGATTTCAGCGCGCAGAGCATCGTTCATGGCGCGGTAGCCTTCGGGCAATTCACTTTGGCCGCCGAACAGGATCAGCGGTAACAGCTCGCGCCACAGGCTGGGGTGCATGACTTGGAGGGCATAATCGGTGAGGAGTTTTTCCAGGTAGCAGAGGGCGTCCACCGGGTCGTCCATGGCCGGGATCAGGCGGCGGGTATCGTGCAGGGCGCGTCGGTCAGCCTCATGGAGGATTTCCAGAATGATTTCCTGCTTGTTGCCGAAGTACTTGAATACCGTGGGCGCCGAAACGCCCGCCTGGTTGGCGATCTGTTCGATGGTGGTGTTCTGGAAGCCCTGGCGTTCGAACAGTTCGATCGCCGCTTTACTGATGGCTTGGCGCCGTTCGAGCCTTTGCCGTTCTCGCAGTCCGCTCACGCAAGTTCCTTGTCAGGTCAAGAGTAGGGCACATCTGGCCCCAGTCAGTGCTGCAAAAATACTTTATGGGGTAAAAACTTTAAAGCGCTCATTTTTGTAGCGGTGCACTCAAGCGCGCCGCCGGCTCGCCCTGTATCGGGCAACCCTCCTGCACGGCGAAAACAGTTCGCGCACGACTCAGCATGCCTCGCCTTCCGACTGCCGCAAAAAAATTCATCGGCTACAGGGTTCGTATTGACGAGCGAATCGCCCGTGCACACTCGATAACCGCGGGCGCCAGCTTGCGCTCGGCTTCCTCCATGGTCCAGCGACTGCTGGGCACCACCACATGCACCGCCGCCACCGGCAGGCCCTGACTGCCAATGATGGGCGCAGCTATGGACATGTCGCCCAGGAACAGCTCTTCCCTGTTTATGGCGTACCCCCTGCGCCGCGTGGCCTCGATTTGCTCAATGATGTCGGCAATCTCGGTCAGTGTGTATTGGGTATGTCGTTTGCGGTCGCTGGCCTGCAGTGCGGCAGCGAGTTCGTCGTCTGGCTGGGCACTTAGAAAGGCTCGTCCAGAACCGGTGCAGTACATCGGTATCCGACTGCCGATGGGCATGTGGATAGGGATGAATTTCGGCGCTACGAAGCGTGCAACGTAAACCATGTCCAGTCCGTCGGGCTCGGTCAGATTGGTCGTTTCCCCGGTAGCCTGCGCCAGCTCGGCAAGGAACGGATTGGCCACGTCAACCAGCGTGTCGGCGGCCAGGTAGTTGTAGCCGATTTCCATGACTTTCGGGGTCAGTTGAAAGCGCTTGGTCTGCGGATGCTTGCGCACGTAACCCAGCTCTTCGAGGGTGTGAATCATGCGTTGCGCGGAGCTTTTGTTGATCTCTGCCGCTTGCGCGATATCCGCCAGATTCATCGTGCGCCGGGAAGCGTTGAAAGCCCGCAACACGGCCAGACCTTTTTCCAGTGACTGATTGAAGAGGGGATGAGGGGTATCGGTCATGGGGAATCCTTGTTTTATTGATTTATAAGTATCGATATTCGATATTTATAAATCTCTTTACGATTTTAGTAAATCGTTTATAGTCATTTTGAGCCTCCTGCCATTCATTGGGGCAACCCTTACCGGACTTAAGACAAACAAAAACGTCCAATGGGAGATACGCCATGCTTACTCGCTTTCGTGCATTCACGTTCGTTGTCGCTCTGGCTACTGGCATCGCTTCAGCCAATGTCGTCGCCGAGCCCGTCTACAAGGTTGGCGCAACCGCGACGGGTATTCCCTTCACCTTTCTCGACGTCAAAAGCCAGAGCATCCAGGGCATGATGGTCGACGCCGCGCAGGCGGTGGCCAAGGCTGGCGGCTTCGAGGTGGAGATCCAGCAGACCACTTTTGCTTCGCTTATTCCGTCACTGACTTCAAACAAGATCGACCTGATCTCCGCCGCCATGCTCCGGACGCCGGCGCGGGAAAAGGTGGTGCAGTATTCTGATCCGGTCTTCAGCTATGGCGAGGGGCTTATCGTCAAAGCCGACGACCAGACCCAGTACACCCGCATGGAAGATTTTGCCGGTGAGGTAGTCGGCGCCCAGGTCGGTACTGTGTTCATCGATGAGCTGAACAAGCGTGGTGTCTTCAAGGAGGTCCGTGGCTATGACTCGATCCCTGATCTGATGCGTGACCTGGCGCTTGGCCGTATCAAGGCAGGCTTCGCCGATCGCCCGATCGTGGCCTACCAACTGGCTCAGGGCACACAGAACAAGGTGCACCTGGTACAGAGTTATCAGCCTGTGGTGATGGGGGACGTTTGCCTGATCGTGCGCAAAGGGGACAGCGCAACACTGGCGCAGGTCAACAAAGGCATCGCTGCGATCAAGGCTGACGGTTCGCTCGAACGAATCATCGAGAAGTGGAAACTCAACTGACGGTTTTGTCGACCGCCTGCGTCGGCAGGCGGGTCCACTCATTGTCCTGTGGGTAGCTTTATGATTCTCCAGAATGTTTTGGACTTCCTCCCTATCCTGCTCAAAGGGGCGGTGGTCACTCTTCAGGTAACGGCGGGTTCGTTTGTACTCAGCTCGCTGATAGGGCTGCTCTTTGCCCTGATGATGGTTTCGAAGATACGCACGATCGCCTTGTTCGCCATCAGCGTGGTGAACATCATTCGTGGTCTGCCGATCATCGTGCAGCTGTTCTATATCTATTTCGTCCTGCCGGAATTTGGCATCCAGCTGACCGCCATGCAGGCCGGTGTCATTGGTCTGGGGATCGCTTATTCGGCGTATCAGGCGGAGAACTTCCGGGCCGGTATCCAGGCTATTCAGCAAGGACAGATCGAGGCAGCGGAATCGTTGGGTATGCGTGGTGCGATGGTGATGCGGCGAGTGGTGCTGCCCCAGGCATTTCGCATTGCTTTACCGCCTTATGGCAATACGTTGGTCATGATGCTCAAGGATTCCTCGTTGGTCTCCACCATCACCGTGGCCGAGATGACTCGCGCGGGACAACTGATCGCCTCTTCGACCTTCGAGAACATGACGGTCTACACCCTGGTGGCATTGCTTTACCTTGCGATGAGCCTGCCGCTGTCCTTTGCGCTACGTCGTTTGGAAGCACGCTTCAGCACTCGGAGAACGTCATGATTGAGATCAAGGGCGTTTACAAGAGTTACGGCAGCGTGGCGGTCCTCGAAGGCATCGACTTGCAGGTGAAAAGTGGTGAAGTGGTGTGCCTGATCGGCCCTTCGGGGTCGGGGAAGTCCACGTTGCTGCGCTGTATCAACGGCCTGGAAAGTTATGATCAGGGCGACGTTCTGGTCAACGACGAACGTGTCGAGCGCAATGCCCGGACCATCCACGACATTCGCAGCCGGGTGGCAATGGTTTTTCAGCGCTTCAATTTGTTCCCGCATCGCACGGCCTTGGAAAATGTCATGGAGGGGCCGATCTATGTGAAGAAGGAGAACCCTCAGGCTGCTCGCAGGAATGCTGAGGCGCTGATGGAAAAGGTTGGCTTGTCCCATCGGATGAATGCCTACCCGGACGAACTGTCCGGAGGTCAGCAGCAACGTGTCGCCATTGCCAGGGCGTTGGCGATGAACCCTCAGGCGATCCTCTTCGACGAACCGACCTCAGCACTCGATCCGGAGCTGGTCGGCGAAGTGTTGGCGGTGATGCGCAATCTTGCCGATGAGGGTATGACCATGATCGTGGTGACGCACGAGATGGCGTTCGCTCGAGACGTGGCCGATAAGGTCTGTTTTCTTCACAGCGGCAAGATCGTCGAGTCAGGTCCGGCGGGGGAGGTTCTGAGCACCCCGGCGCATCCACGCACTCAGGACTTTCTTCGCCGACTGCTCAATCACAGCGGTGAGGTGCAGGCGTGAACGTACCTTTCGAACCTCAACTGCCGGCCTCTCTCTGGGCCGCGACTGCGACACCCGCGGTGCAAACGCCGGCGCTGGCCGAAGATAAACAGGTGGATGTCGCCATTGTCGGTGCCGGTTACACCGGTTTGGTCACAGCTTTGCGCTTGGCCGAAGCAGGTGTGAGTGTCTGTGTGCTGGATGCCGGCGAGCCGGGTTGGGGGGCTTCGGGGCGCAACGGTGGACAAGTGATCCCGGGGCTGAAATTCGACCCCGATCAATTGCACGCCAAATTCGGTCCGGCCCGAGCCGAAGCGATGCTCGATGTGGCCGGTTCAGCCGCTGACGAAGTGTTTTCGTTGGTCCGCCAGTACGGCATCGAGTGTGATGCGAGCCAAAAAGGCTGGATTCAACCCGCCTGTTCGGCCACCGCGATGAAGGTCATCGAGCAGCGCGCCGCGCAATGGCAACGCCGCGGAGTCAAGGTGGAGCTACTGGACCGAGCCGCGGTCAGTCAACGTATTGGTACCGAGAACTATCTGGGCGGCTGGGTTGATCCGCGGGCCGGCAGTTTGCATCCACTGAGTTACGCCCGTGGCCTGGCGAAGGCCGCAATGGGACTGGGCGCGATGATCCACGGCCACAGCCGTGTCACGGGGTTGCAGCGACAGCAATCGGGGTGGACTGTGTCTACTGCGCAAGGCGCCAGGATCAGTGCGCAGCGGGTGTTGTTGGCCACCGATGGCTATACCGACGACCTGTGGCCCGGATTGCGCCAGACCGTCGTCGCGGCCAACAGCTTCATCATCGCGACCCATCCGCTGCCACCGGCTATACGCAAGACCATCTTGCCCGGTGGCGAGGTCTGTTCGGACTCACGACGCTTGCTGCTGTACTTCAAGCAGGATGCACAAGGGCGTTTGCTTCTGGGAGGGCGGGGCCCCTTCTCGGAGCCTTCCCGACAGCGTGACTGGGCGCATCTGGAGCGTTCGTTGGGTGCGCTGTTTCCGCAAGTGGCGGATGTGCCGGTCGAATACCGCTGGAGCGGTCGGGTCGCCCTGACACAAAGTTTTCTACCGCATGTGCATGATCCCGCACCGGGGCTGTCAGTCCTGCTCGGCTACAACGGTCGCGGCATTGCCCTGTCCACGGCGTTAGGCAGGCATCTGGCAGCGAAGCTGTCGGGGACGACGCAGGATTTCCCGTTTCCGGTCATGCCACTGCGCCAGATTCCCTTTCATGCTTTGCAGCGGCTTTATCTTGCCGCCGGGATTAGCTATTACCGGGTACTGGATGCCTTGTTTTAATACTTGGCTGGGGCTGGGGCTGGGGCTGGGGCTGGGGCTGGAGCGTTCTGCTCATGGGCGGCGAAGACACTAAACCCATCGCCAAAACCGGTGCTCTGCGAACTCACACCGGTTGCTTCACCTTCCGATGCACCCACCGTGCTTCGCTTTGCAGCTCCAGGACTTGCCAATGGAAGCGCTCAAGCGAAGCATTGTGTCCGACGCTGATCAGGATCGTTTCCGGCAGCGTCTCTTTGAGCAGTTGATAGCAGCGCGCCTCGTTGGTTGAGTCCAGTGCCGAACTGCTCTCGTCGAGGAACAGCACCGTCGGGCGGGCCAGCAGGGCCCTGACGAACGCACAGCGTTGCTGTTCGCCGACGCTGAGGGTCTGCGTCCAGTCCCGCTCCTGCTCCAACAGATCGCTCAGGTGTTGCAGGCCGACTTGCTCCATGGCCTGGCGCAGCGCGGCATCTTCTTCGCGACGGGGTGGGTTGGGGTACCACAGCGCTTCACGCAGACTGCCCAACGGCAGATAGGGTTTTTGCGCAAGCGTCAGGGCACGCTCACGGTCATAACAGCTTGAGCCACGAGCGTGATGCCAAAGCCCGGTAATCGTGCGGATCAGCGTTGATTTGCCGTAGCCGGACGGCGCGCGGATCATCAGGCTGTCACCGGGCTTGAGCGACAGATTGAAGTCTTTGAACAACGGTCGGCCGTTCGGCAGCCAGATGTCCAGGTCCTTGATGTCGAGACCGTCGGCCTGTTGTTCGAGCCTGACCTGAGACTTGACCTCAACGTTATCCAAGCGCTCCTGGAAGCCGATCAAACGGTCGATCACCGACTTCCATTCCGACAGCTCCGGGAACACGCTCACCAGGTAGGCAATGGCGGCGTGCACTTCGCCGAAGGCCGCGCTGATCTGTGTCAGGCGGCCGAGGGGAAAGGCGCCGGCAAAGAACTGTGGCGCCATGATGAACATCGGAATGACCGTCGCACTGCGCAAGTAGAAGGTCGAGTAGCCCATGATCAGCTTCTGTTTTTTCACCAGCGCCCAGAAGTTTTCCAGTGCCGCCTCCAGGCGGTGGTTGAAGCGTTCGTTCTCTACGACTTCGCCGCGGTATTGCGCTACCGAGTCAGCGTTCTCCCGCAGGCGGATGAGCGAAAAACGAAAATCCGCTTCACGTCGCTGCTGCATGAAGTTGAGGCTGGGCAGCGCGCGCCCCAGCCAGAAGGCCAGGCCTGTGCCCAGGAGCGCATACACCAGGGCGACCCATACCAGCAGTCCCGGAATGATAATGGACTGGTCGTTGAACGGCACGCTGACCAGGCTTGAAGCCTGCCAGAGGATATGCAGGAAGGAAAACAGCGACACCACCGAGGTCAACAGGCCCAGGCTCAATTTGAGCGACTTGACGATGAACAGGTCGATGTCTTCGGCGATCCGCTGATCGGGGTTGTCGACCTCGGTTTCGGTCAGCTTCAGCTTTTGGTAGCGCTGGCTGTCCAGCCATTGATCCAGCATGTTGCGGGTGGCCCAGCGCCGCCAGCGGATGGTCAGCTTCTGCTGGAAGTGGAACGCGCCCACGGTGAAGGCGGCGGTGCCGATCTGCAGCAGGATGAATTGCAGGCTGCCGATCAGGAAACCGTGGTAGTCCAGGGCCTGCAAGGCATTATAGAAATGCAGGTTCCAGAAGTTGGTGAGGATGTTGACCCCGACCAGGCATAGGGTCATCAGCACAGTGGCCAACAGCAGCAACAGGGCCGGGTACTTTTCCTCGGATGCCCAGAAAGGCCGCGCGAGACGCCAGAAATTGCGGAGTGTGTGCATGTGGTCTTGGTGAGCCTGGTCGCTAACGACGTTGAGTTTGCAGGGGAGGGAGGATAGGATCAGCCAATGCTAATCGTTTGCATTAATTAGGGAAAGCCACGGGAGCCCCGTTATCGAATTTCCAGAATGGCTTAACCAGGCCTGGCCGCCGATACAGCGGGTCATTCGGCAGGAACCTGGTGATCAGCCTGCCATCGCGTTGAGCCAGCTTGCCGACCCTGCCGTACTGCAACCCTTGCTGACCCGGTTTGCCTTGCGTTACCCAGGGGTGAACCGCGCCGCCGTGGTTTCGCAGTGGTCGATGAACTACATGAGTATCGTCCTGCCGGCCACCCTGGCCTGTGTGCTGACGCGTGGCTGCGCGATCGAGTTCTGGGGCGAGGAGGCCTTGCTGATACACGACGACGGTCAGCCGTCGGCGCTGAGCCTGGCCACCGGACTGTCAGCCTTGGACGCGGATGGCCGTGCGGTGTATTGGTCGCGGTTGATCCACGAGCACTTGGCGCCACTGTTCAGCACATTGGCCGCCGCCGGTGGCCTGGCCCCGAAAATATTGTGGGGCAACTTCGTTGCTATCTGGGACGGTGCCTTCGCCAGGATTGACCCTGACCTGTCCAGGGATGGCTTTGCCGAGGCGCACCGGTGGCTGGAACAGGTCACGGTGAACAACGGGCGCTTGAAGCTGCGAGGTCTGCAACGCATGGTCGAATCACCGGCGCCGCAGATTTGCCCCTGCTTGCCATTGCGCCGGCATTGTTGCCTGCATTACCAACTGCACGAGCCGGTCGAAGGCCAACCGCCGGTGCTCTGCGAATCCTGCCCCAAGCTGCACCGCCTGCCGCTGGCGGAGCAGGTGAGCTACCTGCATTACATCTATGAAGAGGGTTGAGCGCAGGTTTTGAACGGCCTCGGCCAGACGTCCCCCGCATTGTTGTAATGCTGTTCACTTAAGGAAATGGCGCTTTCTGAGGGGGGAGGGTTCGTTTTCTTTTGGGGTGGATTGGATTGGGTACATATCCGTTGCTGCGGTAACGGCTGCTTAGGGTTCCGCCCTGACGGCGGGTCACTTTTGGAAGAGCGCCAAAAGTAACCAAAAGCGCTTTGCCCCACCACTTGGCACCTCGCCTAGGCTCGGTGTGCCCTCACTCCGGCATTGCTCCGTGGGCCGCCGCGAAGGGCCATCCATGGCCCAGCGCGGCTATCCCGGCATCCATGCCGGGATGCCCACTGCGCAATGCCTGCGTTCGGCCAGCGTGGTTAACGGGGCGCCGAGATCAACGTCCACCGCGAGGCGGCCTGAAAGCCGACCTGGTTCTTGGTGAGTCCGAGTTTCTCCTGTGGGAGCGGGCTTGCTCGCGAAGGCGGAGGGTCAGTTTGCAGTGATGTTGGATGTGTCGGCCTCATCGCGAGCAGGCTCGCTCCCACAGGGTTTTGCGGCGTACGTGCATTTTTGTGGCTGCCGAAAATCCATGTGGGTGCTCGCGATAGCAGTGGCTCAGCCACATAGAATACCGGCATGTACCCCGCTCTTGCTCTTGCTCTTGCTTTGGATCTTGATCTCGATGCCCCGTTAACCACGCTGGCCGAACGCAGGCATTGTGCAGTGGGCCCACGGAGCAATGCCGGAGTGGGGGCACACCGAGCCTAAGCGAGGTGCCAAGTGGTGGGGCAAAAGCGCTTTGGTTACTTTCGCCTGGGCCGGCATTCCGGCTTTTCGAAAGTAACCCGCCGTCAGGGCGGAACCCTAAGCAGCCGTTACCGCAGCAACGGATATGCACACTCCCGCCTGGAAAAAAAACGAGCAGATTTTTCAAAAAAAGACGCTTTTCATTTCTGAAACAAGCGCCGTTTTTCCTAAGTGAACAGCATTACCCACAGTGTTCAGGGTTTCCTCAAGACAGCATTTGCGCCATGGACGGCGCGTCGGCCTCGACGGTGACTTCGCTGAGCTTGCCATGTTCGATGCGGATCAACCGGTCGGCCAGGCCGAAGTAGGCGTCGTCGTGGGAGATGACGATCAGTAGTTTGCCGCGTTCGCGCAGGTCCGGCAGGATCCGGGTGTAGAAGAAGTGCTTGAACACCGGGTCCTGGTCGGCCGCCCATTCGTCGAACAGGTAGCAGGGGCGATCATCCAGGTACGCACTGAGCAGCGCCAGGCGCTTGCGTTGCCCGGTGGACAACGCCAGTGTCGTCAGCTTGCCGTCCTCGATTTGCACCTTGTGGTCCAGTTGCAGATGCACCAGGTAGTCCTGTGCCTGTTTCACCAGGTGCGGATCGTCGCCATCGAACAGATTTTCGAACAGGCAGAAGTCGGTGAAGATCGCCGAGAAGTGCTGTCGGTAATGGTGATTGTCATTGCTTGAGGACACTTGCTCATCGAGCATGACGTCGCCGCTTTCCGGCCGGTACAGCCCGGTCAGCAACAACGCCAGGGTGGTCTTGCCGCTGCCGTTACCGCCGGTGATGAACACCACTTCGCCGGCATTGAGGGTGAGGTCGATGGGCCCCAGGGTGAAATGACCGTCCTCGCGCTCGCGGTAGTAAGTGTGGGTGACCTGGCGGCACACCAGGCTGCGAACCTGGGTCGGCGAGATCGTCTCGACGGTCTCGTCGGCGGTTTGCATCTCGCCTTCCAGGGCGCGGATCTTGTTCAGGGCCACGCTGGCCCGACCGAGGGTCGGCAAGGCGTGCATCAGCTCCGACAACGGCGTGATCATGTAGAGGATCGCCAGGATATAGCCGGTGACCAGGCTCGCGCTCAGGTCGATGAAATGCGGCGCGGCGAACAGCACCACACCGATCAGCATGTAGAACACCGCATTGCCCCAGTTCAGGACCAGGGCGTAGATGCTCATGCCCCGTACAAAATCGCGGCGGTATTGCTGGCTCACCGGTATCAGCAGGCGGGTGAAGAAGTGCTGCCGGCGTGGATGGTTGAGTTGCAGTTCCTTGCTGCCATCGGTGAGCAGGCGGTATTGATTGAACAACTGGTCCTTGAGCTCGCGAGCACGGGAGATCGAGGTCAGCGCCCGGCGTTGCGGCCAGTGAAAGCTCAGGCTGCCCAGCACGATCAGCAGCAGCGTCAGGCCGAGCAATGGCATGCTGAGCCAACCCAGGTAGCCGAGGCACGCGGCGATGATCCCGACGTTGACCAGCAGGATCGGCACCAACTCCACCGCCTGGCTGATGGTCTGCGTATCGTCGGTGAGCATCGCCAGCAGGCGATGCTTGCCCAGGCGCTGCAATTGCGCGTAAGGCGTGTCGATCAGCTTGGCGCTCAGGTGCAGGCGCATGTCGTTGACGGCCGCCTGGCCCAGGCGCAACAGGCTGATGTCGGAGATTATCCGCGACACCGCGACCAACACCACCAGGCCGGCGAAGAGCAGGCCATCCACCGGGCGCAGCTTATCGAACACCTCCAGGCTGTGGTTGATGTTGGCGATCAGACCGGCTGCCGCAAGGCCGCAAATCAACCCCGTCAGGGTCGCCACCAGCAGTGCGCGCCAGGAGCGTTTAGCCATGAGTAACAACAGATCCATTTCAAACCGCTCCGTGTGTAGCAATGGCCGTGAGACGCGCCGCCAATTGTTCGTGCAAGGCGCGTTGCTCAAGGATGGTCAGGTGTTGCGCCGTGATGACCTCGCGGGTCAACGGCCCGCTGCTCAGGTCTTCCCACTGCGGGTCGGCGAAGTCAGCCTGGGCCAGGGTGTCGCTGGCCCACCAGACATGCACCGGGCAGCTTAGCCGGGCAGGCTTGAAGGTCGCCAGCAGATGCTGTGTGTGCTGCTGGTAGCGCAGCCGCGTTTGCAAATGCTCCCAACTGTCGCCATCGAGTTGCAGGCCTTGCTGGCGTGCCCACTGCACCAGCTCCGGCAGGCGTGCCGCTGGGGGCAGGGCGTCCAGTTGCTCCCGCAATGCGGCCATGATCGGCGGCGGCAACTGGCGCAACACGGTCTGGCTGTCCGGTGTCAGCGCTTGGGAGGCTGATTCCAGCAGCGCCTCGACACTGTCTTCTGGCGCTTGATGCTGGTACTGCGAGTCGATGATACCGAGAAACGCCACTGCTTGGCCCTGGCTTTCCAGGCGAGCGGCTGCGGCAATCGCCAGCAGACCACCGAGGGAGAAGCCCAGCAGGTGGTAAGGCCCCTGTGGTTGCTGTTGGCGCAGGTGCTCGACATAGAGCGCGGCAAGGCTCTCGATATCGCCGCCCAACGTTGTGCTGTCGTCGCTCAGGTACGCCGCCTGCAAGCCCCACAAGTGCCAGGTCGACAGCGGCGCCAGCAGCGTGCGGTAATCCTGCACGTGGCCGGTGGAGGGGTGGAAGCAGAACAGGTTGGGAGGTTGTACGGCGTCGACGTTTGGCGCCGACAACCGCACCAACGGCGAGAGTTTGAGCTCGGCCTGCACCAATGCTGCAAATGCCGAGACGCTCGGGGCGTTGAACACCGCATTGACCGTCACCGGTGCCGATAGCGCGGTCTGCAGGCGACTGGCAAGCGTCACCGCCGCCAGGGAGTGGCCGCCCAACTCGAAGAAGTCATCGTCGATGCCCACTCGCTCCAGGCCTAGCACCTGTGCCCAGACCTCGGCGAGCAGGGCTTCCAGCGGCGTGCGTGGCAAGGCACTGCCGACCGTGTCGAGGACTTTGTCAGCCCATTGCTGCAAGGTCTTGCGGTCGAGCTTGCCGTTGCCCATCAGAGGCAAGGCTTCGACGATCCGCAGGGTGGGCAGCATGTAGTCCGGCAAGCAATCCTGGGCCTGACCATGCAGCCTGGCGACTGTGGTCGAATGCCCAGGCGCCAGGGTCATGAAGGCGAACAGTTGCTGGCCGAGCTCGCCCCGGGGGATGCATTCCACCGCGGCCTGGGCCACTCCGGGGAGGTTGGTCAGCTGCGCCTGGATCTCATCGAGCTCCACGCGGAACCCCCGGATCTTCACCTGGCGGTCGGCCCGCCCGGTGATTTCCAGGCTGCCGTCATGGCGATAGCGGGCCATGTCGCCGGTGCGATAGAGACGTTCGCCTGGCCGATGTGCCAGCTCGATAAAACGCCCGGCGCTTTGTTGCCTGTCCAGGTACCCGCGGGCCAGTTGCGGGCCGGCGATATACAGCTCGGCGCTTTGCCCTGGGGCGGCCAACGCTTGCTGCTCGTCGAGCAGGTACAGGCGCATGCCGTCGAGGCGGTCGCTGAGGGGCAGGCGACGATAATCCACGCTCGGATCGGCTTTATGCATCACCACCCCAACGGTGGTTTCGGTCGGGCCGTAATGGTTGAAGACCGTTAGCGCCGGAGCAAGGCTGCGAATGCTTTGCAGCAGGCGCCGCGAGCAGCTTTCACCACCGAGGATCAATTGCTTGCGCGGCAACACGGCAGCGCTTTGGGCGTGAATCAACCAGGCGTCGAGCAACGACGGCACGATCTTCAAGTGGTCGATCGGGTACTGCGCCTGCCAGGCTGCCCAGGCCTGGGCGTCCATGGCCGTTTCCTTGTCCAGCAGGTGCAATTCGCCGCCGCTGAGCAGAGCCGGGAACAGCAACGTGTAGCCCAGGTCGGCCGCCAGTGAGGTGACCACTGCGCTGCGTTCGCCTGCGGCCAGTTGCAAGCGCCGGGATACGCTGGCGACATAACTGGCCAGCTGTCCGTGCTCGACGATGACGCCTTTGGGCGTACCGGTGCTGCCCGAAGTGAACAGCACGTAGGCCGCGTCCTGTCCTTGGAGCTCGACGTTGGTTGCAGTCGTTGGCGCTTGCTGCCAGGCCGCTTCATCGCGCAGGTCGAGGCTGCCGATGCCCGGCAACGCGGGGGCACTGCCGGCCGAGCCGCTGAGAATGAAGGTCGGCTGGGCTTGTTGCAGGATCGCCAACGAGCGTTGTGCCGGCTGATGCACATCCAGGGGAACGAACGCCGCGCCGCTCTTGAGCACGGCGAGCATGGCCAGGACCATCTGTGTCGAGCGATCCAGATACAGCGCCACGCGATCTTCGCGACCCACACCTTGGGCGCGCAGGTAATGCGCCAGTTGGTTGCTGCGGGCCTGTAATTGGGCATAGCTCAGTTGCCCATTGGGGTCGCGCAGGGCCAAGTGTTCTGGAAACTGCGCGGCACATTTATCGAAACCCGCCGGCACGCTGGTAAACGGCAGTACCGCAGGGTCGGATGGCGCCTGCAGGGCGGCCAGCGTTGCGGTAAAACTCGGCGCCTGCACTGACAGTTCAGCCAGGGGCTTGCCTGGGTTGGCGAGGGCATCGAGCAGCAGCGATTGGAGTTGCTCCAGCAGGACCAGGGCGGCCTGTTCGCTGTAGCGGCCCGGCAGGTGGCAGAGGTTCAGGCGATAGCCGCCAGCGGTCGTTTCGGCCACCAGCAGCAGCTCCATGCCCGCGGGGATGGCCTGTGCGTCCAGCACCGTGAGCGTCGACACCATGCTGCCCAAGGTGTCGAGCCGATCGGGCAACTGCCCACCCCACTGGAAGCCGTACTGCAAAGTGTCGGCCGGCAGTGCAGCGCTGACGCCGCAGTATTCTTGCCATTCGGTGGCTTGCTCGCAGAGCACCTGCAGGTTCGCCAGCGCCTGGGCAAAATGGCTGTTCGCCGCCGGTTGCCAGCGCAGGGGCAGGGGCTTGGCAAACAATCCCCAGCAATCGGCGAGTTCTTCATAGTCGTCGCGACAATCGTGGACCCAGTTCAAGGTCAGTGCCGGGCTGTCGCCGCTACTCAGGCGCTGCAACAGCACGCCCCAGGCCGTCATCAGGACTTGCTCGGGCGATGCGTCGTGACGTTGGCAAAAGCTTTCCAGGGCCATGCTCAACTGTGGGTTGGCGCTCAAGCGAGTGGTCACCGGGGCGTCGGCGCGCTCGCTGCGTACCTCACGGTAGAGCAGCTCGCTGGCGGCCGCCTCGTCCAAGGCCTGGCTGGCCCAGAAACGCCGGCCAGGCTTGGCGTCTTCATCGGCCTGCAATTCGTAGAGCCAGGCGCTGTACTGGGTATAGGTCATCGCCTCGTCATCCACCGATGGTGCCTCTACCGAGCCCAATGCCTGCGCCAGGCGTAGCAACGTCCCGCGATCCGCGCTCAGCGCCGGCAGGTGCAGCGTCACTCGCTGCCGATCGCCGTCGACCGCTTGCACCTCGACGCTGATGGCGTCCGCGCCCATGACCGTGGATTCAACCACTTGCAAGGGCATCAGCAAGCCCGGTTCTGGCCGTACTCGCAGGCGCAGGGCCTCGTGACACATGCTCAGGGCGGCGAGTCGTTGGTGCAGACGCTCCAGGGCCAACGGGCCTTTTATTTCCAGTTCCAGGCGCGCCGCTGGCAACCCCGCCAACCACTGGCTGCGTTGTTGGGGCGAGAGGGCGAAGGCTTCTTCGCGAGTTTCAAAGGCGCTCATGCCTGCACCTCTGCAACCAACGCCGGCTGTGCTTCGGGCAGGCAACCGGTCAATTGTTCGCGACGCATCATCTGGCCCATGGCGACACAGATCTTGCGCTCACCCTCGAAGGGATCCCGAGCGTGGGCCACCAACATATTGTCCAGCATCACCATGTCACCCTTTTGCCAACTGAAACGTACCGCGCAGTCTTCATAAGCCTCGCCGATCACTTGCATCACTGCGTCTTTGATCACGCTGCCATCGCCGTAGTACACGTTGCGGGGCAAATGTCCGGGGCCGAACAGGCTGATCAGATTGCTGCGCACTTCCGGCTCCAGGCAGGCGGTGTGGTGCAGTTGCACCTGGTTGAAGAACGACAGTTCCAAGGTTTCGGGATGCTCGACGATGGCCGGGCAGTGCTGGGCGATCCGCAGGTTGTCGGCCCCCAGCCATTCCCAGCGCATACCCGACGCCAGGCATTGGCGCTCGACTTCCTCGCGCTGTTCGGTCTTGAAGAAGTCCTGCCAGCGCACGTCCAGCTTGTCGGTGAAGTGCCGCACATACAGCAGCCCCAGGGCCTTGAAGCGAGCGACGATGTCCTCGGGCAAGCGCGCCAACACCTGCCGGCAATCGACGATGGGCGTGCAACCGCCACGCGGCGCCGGCGTTTCGCAATAGAACCACTGCTTGCGTGGCCACTGCGGCAGATGGGAGCTCTCGTTGTGGAAGAGAATCATGTGCTGTTCCGGGTACGGCGTGGAGTGGTAGATGTTCTTGCCGGACTTGTTTTTCGGCAGGTCGCCATAGGTCCCGTAGAGGTCGGGTTCGATGGCCTGGGCGAACTGTTCGAAAGCGCCAGCGTCCGGCAGGTTGAAACCCCGGAACAGCAGGCCACCGTGGGTCAGCAGCTGTGCATTGATCCATTTCCGCGCTTGCAGCGCCCAGTGCACCGGGTCCAGGTCGCCGAGCAACGGCTCGATCACCAACGGCAAGGCTTGCCCGGCGTTAAGGGTGCGGGTACGTACCTGCTCATGGGCCACCTGGCTTACAGCGGTTGCACGGGTCTGCTTGAGCTTGCTCAATTTGGACTGCTTGCGGGCGCTGCGTGCCGTGGCCTCATCGAGCGACGAATCCGGCAGGGACGGTGTGCTGGCGTTGCCACCCTCAAGGCGCCACGACCAATGCTCCAGCGCTTGCCCCGGGGCCGAGACGATCTGCTCCAACAGGCTCTCGAAGCCTTGTTCGAGGCGCTGGATGGTCGGCTCCTGCAACACGCTGGTGCGATACACCCAGCGCACGTTCAGGCCTTGATCGTCGTCCTCTTCGACAAACACGGCGAGGTCGAACTTGCTGCTTTCCTGGCGTGACACCAGGTGTTCCACCTCAAGGTCCGGCAGGCTGGCATTGCCGCTGGGCGTGTTCTGCATGACGAACAGCACCTGGACCAGCGGATTGACCCCTGGTGTACGCGGCGGTTGCAGCTCCTCGACCAGTTTGTCGAACGGCACCTGCTGGTGCTGGAACGCCGACAGGCAATCCTCGCGCAAACGTTGCAGACGGGCGTCAAAGGTTTCGCCCTCGCTCAGACGGGCACGGATCGGCAGCACGTTGACGAAGAACCCGATGAGATGTTCCAGGGCCGAATGTTCGCGGTTGGCCAGGTCGGTGCCGACGATAAAGTCGTGGGTCCCGGTGGCCCGCTGCAACAGGCTGTTGAAGGCATTGAGCAGGACCATGAACAGCGTCGCCCGCTGCTGTTGAGCATAGGCTTTGAGCACCTGTGCCTGGGCCGGTGTGAAACGTTGCTCCAGGGCCGCCCCCTGATAGTCGGGACGCGTCGGCCGTGGCTGGTCAAGCGGCAGCGGGATCAGCGTTGGCGCGCCGTTGAGCTGACGGCGCCAGTAGTCGATGGCCCGTGCCAGCAGGCGCTGTTGGGCTTCGCTGCGTTGCCAGTAGGCATAGTCGGCGAACTGGATCGGCAACACCGGCAGCACCGGTGTCGAGCCGCTGGTGCGGGCCTGATACCCGACGATCAGCTCCTGCATGAGGATGCCCATGGACCAGGCATCGGTGGCGATATGATGCAGCACCAGTTGCAGCACATGATCGTCGGTGCCCAGGCGCAGCAGGCTGGCGCGCAACATCGGCGCCTGTTGCAGATCGAACGGGCGTGCCGCCTGTTCATCGATCAGGCGTTGCAGGGTTTGCGCCTGTTCCTCGTGGTCCAGGTGACTCAGTTCGGTCGGTGTCAGGTCAACCCGCGGTGCCGGGCTGATGACCTGGCAAGGCTGGTCGCCGTGGAGATGGAACGCCGTGCGCAAGGACTCATGGCGTTCCAACACCGCTTGCAAGGCCCCTTGCAGCGCCGCGATGTCCAGCGCACCACGCAGTCTGATGGAGGTGGTCATGTTGTAGGCGGCGCTGGGGCCTTCGAAGCGATCCAGGAACCACAACCGTTGCTGGCTGTAGGACAGCGGCAATGGCTGGTTGCGTGGCGCCAGGGCAATCTCGCTATTGCCGTCGGTCTCGGTCTGGGCGTCGCGCTGCTGATCGACCGCTTCGGCCAATTGCTCCAGGGTGCCACGCTCGAACAGCGTGCGCAGCGGCAGGTTTACGTTCAACCGTCGGCGAATCCTCGACAACACCTGGGTGGCCAGCAACGAGTGACCGCCGATGGCGAAAAAGTCGTCGTGCACACCGACGGTCTCCAGGCCGAGAATTTCCTGCCACAGCTCGGCCAGGACCTGTTCGGTCGGCGTGCGCGGTGCCAGGCATTGCGCCTGCGCCGTTTCGTCCTGGGGCACACCCAGGGCGGCGAGGGCGCGACGGTCGACCTTGCCATTGGTGTTCAGCGGCAACTGCGCAAGGGCCAGCCAACGGGCCGGAACCATGTAGCTTGCCAGTTGCTGGCCCAGGTAAGCGCTCAAGACCTGTTGCGCGGACTCGCCGCCCAGGTTGGCCGTGTCGTCGAGCACATACCAGGCCACCAGCTGCAGCGCCCCGCGCGCGTCGGGCAGTGCCAGCACCGCCGCGCTGTCCACCGCTGGGTGTTGCATCAGGCGGTTTTCGATCTCGCCCAGTTCGATGCGGTGGCCACGGATCTTCACTTGCTGGTCGCGCCGCCCGAGGTATTCGATCACGCCATCGGCGCGCATCCGGCCGATATCACCGCTGCGATACAGGCACGCATCGGCCTGGAACGGGTGCGCAACAAAGGCTTCGCGGGTGCGTTGCGGGTCGCGCAGGTAACCGCGACCGACGCCGACACCACCGATGCACAATTCGCCGGGTACACCGACAGGGACCAGGCGCAGCGCCGAATCGAGAACGAACACCTGGTTATTGGCGGTCGGCTTGCCGATGGGCATGTGCAGGCAGTCGTCGGAAGGAGCTTCGGTGATGGGGTAGAAGGCGACGTCGTCCGAGCATTCGGCGGGACCGTAGGCGTTCATCAACGGGATCGCCGGGAAGCGGGCGAACCAGTCCCGCGCCAGGGCCGGCGGCAATGCCTCGCCGGTGGGCAGCAGCCAGCGCAGGCTCGCCAGGGAGTGGTGCGCCTGGCTTTCCTGGAGCATGCCGCGAATCAGCGCCGGCACGGTTTCCAGCAGTGTCAGTTGCTGCTCTTGAACCGCATCGAGCAGGGCCACAGGGTCGTGGGCCTGGGCATCGGGAAGAATGTGCACGGTGGCGCCGAACAGCGGCGCGGCGAGGAACTGCCACACGCTGATATCGAACGCCGCCGAAGCCGTCTGGGCAATCCTGTCGTGCTCACCCAGGCCCAGGCTCGGGACCTTGCCGAACATGTTGTTGAGCATCCCGCGTTGTTCAACCATGACCCCTTTTGGCGTGCCGGTGGAACCCGAGGTGAAGATCACGTAGGCCAGTTGATCCGGGTTGTGCGCATAGGTGACTGGCGGCTGTTCGCGGCCTTGCCAGAGCGCCTGGGCGATCAGGCAGGTGGGTTGCTGGCGCATCTGCGGCAGGACCTTGTCCAGCGTCGAGCTCGCGTGCTCGCAGACCAGCCACAGCGGTGCTTCACCCTGGTCCAGCAACTCCGCCAGGCGTGCGTGGGGCTGTTGGATGTCCAGGGCCTGGAACGCTGCGCCGACCTTGAGGGTGGCGATCATCATCGTCAGCAAGGCCAGGCCACGCTCAGCGAACAGCGCCACCAGGGTTTCCGGGCCGGCACCGGCTGCTTGCAGCGCATGGGCGATGCTGTTGGCGCGACGGTCCAGTTCGGCGTAGGTCAGCGATTGCCCCTGGCATACGGCAGCGAGGTGTTGCGAGCGGCGACGCACTTGTTCAGCGAACAGCGCCGCATAGCCGCGCTCCAGCGGGAAGTCGACGTCGCTGCGATTGCAGTCGATCTGCAACTGCCGGCGTTCCGCCTCAGGCAGCATGTGCAGGCTGCCCAGTGGCGCTTGCGGCGTCTCCAGCATGCCCGAAAGCAGCTGCACCAGATGGCCGAGCATGCGCTGCACGGTGTCAGTGCCAAAACGCATGCTGTCGTAGGACAGGCGAATGCCCAGGCGGTCGCCGGGGTACAACACCACCGTCATCGGGAAATTGGTGTGCACCCGGTCTTCATAGATGTCGATGCTGAAGGCGTCCAGTTGCACGCTGCTGATGTCCAGCGGCGCGTTCTCGAACACCACCAGGCTGTCGAACAACTGCTGGCCGCGCGGCACTTGGCTGCAACGCTGGATGTCCACCAGTGACGCGCTTTCGTGTTCGCGCAATTGCGCGTTGTGAGACAGCAGCGCCTGCAACCAGTCGGCCACTGGCGCCTCGGGGTCGACATCGATGCGCAGTGGCAAGCTGTTGATGAACAACCCGACCATTTCTTCGACACCGGCCAAGTCAGTCGGGCGGCCGGCGACGGTCACGCCGAACAGCACATCGCGGTTGCCGCTGTAGCGCGACAGCAACAGCGCCCAGGCGCCCTGGATCCAGGTGTTAGGCGTCAGTTGGTATTGCTGGCACAGCTGCTGCAGCCGCTGGGTCTGGGCGATGCTCAGGGTCTGGTCGACGTCGCCGACCTGTTCCGGCGCTTGCTCCGGGCGCGCCACGGGACTGTCCACATGCAGCGGCGTCGGTTCGCTGAAACCGGCCATTTCGGCCTGCCAGAACGCATGGGCGGCGGCCATGTCATGGCGTTCCAGCCAACTCATGTAGCCGCGGAACGAGCGCAGGCGCGCACGGGCCACAGGCTCCTGGCGCACGATGGCCTGGTAGATCGCCAACAGGTCTTCCATCAGCAGGCCGAAGCACCAGGCGTCGGTCAGGATGTGGTGGAAACTGCGCACCACGGCGAAGCGTCGCTCATCGAGTTGGAACACCCGCAGGTGGGTCAGCGGCGCACAGGCCATGTCGAAACCCTGCAGGCGCTGTGCTTCGAGGGCCTGGTCCATCGCCAGACGCTGCTGTTCTTCATCGAGGTGGCGCAGGTCCTGCCAGTCGAACGCCCGAGGCGTTTGGCGGTACACGCATTGCAGCGGCTCATGATCGTCCTGCCACCAGAAGGCGGTCCGCATCATGGGATGGCGCTCAAGGAACAGCTGCCAAGCGGCTTCCATCGCCGGGCGCTGCAAGACCCCGTCCCAGCTGTAGCGTTGCTGCATCAGGTAGATGCCGCTGTGGGGTTGCAACAGGGTGTGCAACAGCATGCCCTGTTGCATGGACGACAGCGGGTAGACGTCTTCGATGTTCGACCAGTCCAGCGGTTCGGATGCCAGGGTTGCCGCTTGCTTGTGGCACAGCGCGAATGCCTGGCTGGCGGGGCGCAGGTCGGCTGCGGTGGCAAGCCCGGCGAGGTCGCTCAGGCGTTGTGTAAGGCGCGGTGCCCAGTCGGCGGCGAGGGTGCCCTGGCTGCGCAGGTGCAGGCAGTCATCCTGCCACCAGGCGTCCAGGGTCAGCGGGCAAGTCGAAGCTGTTGCTGGGCTTGCGGCTTCGACCTGGGCCAGGATGCCACGCTCTTCGCGATGGCTGTCGAGGTTGCCGAGCCAGCGAATGGCCACCGATGCCGCCGGCAGATCGCGCAGCGGTTCTTGCAGGTAGGTATTGTCCGACAGGTAGCGCAGGGCGCCATAGTCGACGCCGTGCTGCGGGTAGGCGCGCATTTGCGCGGTCAGGGCCTGCAAGCGTTGCAGCAGGCTGTCGCCTTCGGGCTGGAGGAAGTACGGCACCGCCAGGGCCAATGGCCCCATGATGCGTGCCGGGTCGAGGTCGGCCACGGCAATCGGCGCATTTACCGGCAGGCGCTCGGCGCTCGGCCGGGCATCGTGCACGCTCAGCGCAACCAGGCCATTGCCGCACAGTTCACGGCACTGTTCGACCACGGCAGCGGCCAACAGGCTGTTCCAGTCCAGTTGCAGCACTTCGCCCAAACGTTTGAGCTCACCTGAGGTGGCGGCCGGTAAGGTTTGCTCGACCACGCTGGCCGGCTGTTGGCTGTCAGGCAGTTGCAGCGTTTCCACGCCGGCGTATTGCAGCCAGTGTTCCCAGGCGTCGTCCAGGGCATCGCCCTGTGCATGAGCCTGCTGGTGCCGCGTCCACTGAGTGAAATCGCCACCGGTGTAGGACAGGCGCACCGGCCGCTGATAGCGCAGTTGCGCCAAGGCCAGGTTGAGGTCAGTCAGCAGCAGCGACCAGGAGGCCTCGTCCAGGCACAGCGGATGAGCGGCCAGCAGCAGGGCGTGCTTGCCGTCCACCTCCAGCAGGCGGGCATGCAGGGTTTGGCCAGCGTCCAGTTCCAGCGCGTCGACACCGGCTTGGGCCAGGGCTTGCAGTTGCGCCGGGGCGCAGGCCTCCAGTTTTTCGGTGGCGATGAGCGGGGCCTTGGCCGCGACCAATACCCGTTGCTGCCACTGGCCCTCCGGCAGGGCCTTGAGCGCCAGGCGCAAGGCTTGGTGGTGTTGCTGCAACGCCGCGATGGCCTGGCTCAGCAGCTCGCTGTCGATGGCCTGGGTCAGCGCCACGCAACGCCAGGTGGCGTGCAACGGCCCTTGTTGGAGGCGCGCCAGTTGCCCGGCGGCCAGCGGCAGTTCATAGCCATCGGCGATGGCGTGCGCCACGCCATGGCTGGCATCGGCGCCCAGCACCCGGGCGATATCGGCGATGGTGCGGTTCTCGAAGAGCTGGCGGGGCGTGAGTTTCAGCCCTTGTTGGTTGGCGCGGGCGATGATCTGCAAGTTGATGATCGAATCGCCGCCCAGGGCGAAGAAGTTGTCATGCACGCCGACACGTTCCAGCTTCAGGACGTCTTGCCAAATGGCGGCCAGCTGCGCTTCGACTTCATTGCGCGGCGCGACGTGGGTAGCGCTGTCGTCCGTGGGTTTTTGCGGGAGCGGCAAGCGCTGGACATCGACCTTGCCGTTGCGGGTCAGGGGCAGTTCGTCGAGGGTGATGAAGTGCGCCGGCACCATGTAGTCCGGCACCCGCGCACCCAGGTCGTTACGCAGTTTCGTGGCGGACAGCGACTGGCTGGCGACCAGGTAGGCCACCAGGCGCAAACTGCCGTCCAGTTCCACGGCACGGACCAGCGCCTGTTCGATCAGCGGCGACAGGCGCTTGAGCTGCGCTTCGACTTCGCCCAGCTCCAGGCGGTTGCCGCGGATCTTGACCTGACTGTCGACCCGACCGAGGAACGCCAGTTGGCCGTCCACTTGCCAGCGCACGCGGTCGCCAGTGCGATACCAGCGTTGCTGATCGGCGTCGAGATGGAAGCGTTCGGCGGTCAGGTCCGGGCGGTGCAGGTAACCCCGGGCCAGGGCGCCGTTGATCAGCAGTTCGCCGGATACCCCGGTGGGCACCAGGCGGCCGTTGGAATCGACCACTTGCAGTTGACGGTTCGGCAGTGGCCGGCCGAGGGCGATGCTGCGCAGGCCCGCCGGCAACTCGGTGGCAATCGCCCCGACCGTCGCTTCGCTCGGCCCATAGTGGTTGAACACCCTGAGCCCTGGCGCCAGGCGGTTGACCTGTTCCAGCAGCGCCGGGCTGAGGGCGTCGCCACCGAAGACCAGCAGGGCGCGGGGCAGCAGGCGGGCATCGGGCAACGCCTGCAACAGGCCGGCCAGATGGCTGGGGGTGATTTTCAGCACATCCACTGGGTGTTGGTCGAAGAGTTCGGCCAGTGCCAGAGGGCTGAAACCGCTGTCTTCATCCACCAGCAACAAGCTGGCGCCGCTGCACAGGGCGCCGAACAGTTGAGTGTGGCCCAAGTCGGCGGCGATGCTGGACAGCAAGCCGTAGCGAGCCGCCGGTGGCGGGTTGAGCACTGCGTGCACCGCCGTCAGGTAATCGACGATGGACTGGTGCTCGACCACCACGCCCTTGGGGGTGCCGGTGGAGCCCGAGGTGTAGATCACGTAGGCAGCATCGGTCGGGCTGTGGACCACGACCGGTGGCGTGTCTGGCTGGGAGGCGATGGCGTCGGCCTGTTCCGCCAGCCACAGCGTCGGCGTGTGCTCGGCCAGGTCTTTGAGCAGGGGTGAAGCGGCGGCACCGATCAGCAGTGCGGCGCGGCTGTCCACCAGCACGTCGGCCAGGCGCCCGGCAGGCTGCTTGAGGTCCAGCGGCAGATAGGCGGCGCCGGCCTTGAGGGTGGCCAGCAGGGCGATCACGAACTCGGCGCTGCGTTCCAGGGCCAGTGCCACCACGCTGTCGTGGCCGATGCCCTGGGCACGCAAGTACTGGCTGAGGCGGTTGGCCTGCTGGTCCAGTTCACGGTAAGTCAGGGCGCTCTGGCGGTCGCGCACCGCCAGCTGTTGCGGGTGGGCGGCCACCTGTTGTTCGAAGCGCTGGTGCAGGCACGCAGGGGGCACCGGCAGTTGCACACCACGACCCTGCACGAGCAATTGTTGGCGTTCTTCAGGGCTCAGCCATTCAAGCTCGCTGACCCGGCACTGCGCGTGCGCCGTCATCGCCAACAGGATCGCGCGCAATTGGGCCGACAACACCGCGACCTCGGCATCGCTGAAGCGACTGCGGTCGTAGCTGATCAGGTAGTGCAGTTGTTTGTCCGGCACCACGATCAGCGACAACGGGAAGTGGTTGCGGCCTTGGGTGAGGGTAATGCCATCGGCCTGCTGGTCGCTGCTCGGGGCACTGAAACTCAAGCCACCGGTGTCCTGGTTCAGTGCGTCGGTGACCGGGAAGTTCTCGAACACCAGGATTGAATCGAACAGCGCCTGTTCAGCCGCGATGCGCGTCATCGACTTGAGTTTGCCCAGCGGCAGGTAGGCGTGGTGGCGCAGATCGCTGTTGGCTTGCTGCAAGTGTTGCAGCCAGTCCACCAGGGTTGGCTCGTTGGCCCATTGCACGCGCAGCGGCAACGTGTTGATGAACAGTCCGACGGTGCTGTCCACCGCCGCCAGGTTCTCCGGACGTCCGGCGACGGTGACGCCATAGACCACGTCGTCACGCCCGGCGTGTTGGCCCAGCAGCAGCGCCCAAGCGCCCTGAATCAGCGTGTTGATGGTCAGGTCATGCTGGCGGGCGAAGTGCGCCAGTTGCTCGGTTTCGCTGGCGCTCAGCAGGCTTTCCCGTTCGGCGAACGGTGCCCCCGCAGGCGCTGGCTGGCGTACGGCGAAGGTGGGCAGTGGGGTCGGCTCGCTCACGTCCTGCAACTGTTCGCGCCAGAAGCTTTCGGTGGCGGCCAGGTCCTGTTCCGCCAGCCAGGCGATGTAGTCTCGATAAGGGCGGGTCGGCGCCAAGTGGGCGGGGCGGCCATGGGCTTGTTCGTAGTACAGCGCCAGCCATTCCTGCACGGCGATGCCGACGCTCCAGCCGTCCATGAGGATGTGATGGAAGGTCCAGATCAGGTGCCAGCGCTCAGGTGCCAGACGCACCAGGCATACGCGCATCAGCGGTGAGTCATTGAGCTCCAGAGGCTGCGCCCGCTGTTCCAGTGCCAACTGTTCGAGTGCGGCCTGGGGCTCGGCGCGGTCCTGCCAGTCCAGTTCGGTCAGGGGCAATGCCACGTCCTGCTGCACCACCTGATAGGCATCGTCCAGTTCTTCCCAGAGAAAAGCACTGCGCAGCACCGCGTGACGCTGCATCAGCGCCTGCCAGGCACCACGAAAAGCGCTCAATTGCAGCGGGCCGTTCATGTCCAGGCTCAACTGCTGGTAATACACCCGCGAATCCGGTTCGTAGACGCTGTGGAACAACAGGCCGTGCTGGGTCGGCGAAAGGGAGTAGATGTCTTCGATGTTGTTCATGCTTGTTTGGTCCATTTCAAAGTCTTGAAAACTCAAGTGAGTCGATCAGGGCGCCGCGCCGGTCCGAGACCTGCGCGGGCGCGGCGTCGCTCGCTAGCTTTGGGAATTGGGTTTGGTCTTGAGTTTGCCCAGCAGTTTGTCCAGGGACTTCTGGTTCAGCGCCTTGGCCAGCGGGAAATCCGCTGGCATCAGCGAACCGGCCTGCGGGTCGAGGCAGTGTTCGACCAGCGCCTGCAAATGTTCCAGCAGACGAGCGGGCAAACGGCTGTCGGCGTTCGGCGTGACGCTGTGCCATTCGACACGCAACACGCCGTCCTCCAGCCAGGCCACCACTTCACGGGCATGGGTCACTCGGTTCACCGGGGCCACCTCCGGCGGCGGGGTCAGGCTGCTGGCGCGCAACCAGCCCGCTGGCGTTTGCTCATGCCCCAGGTAGTTGAACAGCACATCGCCGTGGCTGGCCGGCAACTCGCCGCGCTGGCGCAGCAAGCCGTAGCCAAGGCCCTGGCCGGGTACGTCGCGCAAGGCTTGCTTGGCGTTGCGCACCTGCTCGCCCGCGGCACCGCGGGCGTTCACCCGCAGTGGGTACAGCGTGGTGAACCAGCCGACGGTGCGGCCGACGTCCAGTCCGGCAAACGGTGCGTCACGTCCGTGGCGCTCAAGGTCCACCACGATATCGCTGCGCTGTTCGACTTCGGCCAGGGTCGCGGCGAGGGCGGCGATCAGCAGTTCCTCCGGTTGCGTGCGGTAGGCCGCGTGGGACTCCGTCAGCCATTGCTGCGTGCGGCTGGCATCCCAGCGGGCCGCCAGTGTCTGGCGCTCGGCGACCGTGGCCATGGGCGGTGGGTTCGCAGAGGTCTGGGCAGTCCAGTAGCGATGCTCGGTAGCAGCCTTCACGGCATGGGCTTGCAGGTGCTCGGCCCATTGACGATACGAGGTGGTTTTTGCCGGCAACGTCGGTTGCTCGCCACGCTCCAGGGCGGGGTACAGCTGTTGGAAATCTTCCAGCAGCGGCGTCCAGGACACCGCATCGACCACCAGGTGATGGGCCACCAGATACAGGCGCTGCGGCGTGCCCTCCAGCAGGGCTGCGGCGAACAGCGGGCCGTGTTGCAGGTCCAGGCTTTGCGCGACGTGCAGCAATTGTTCCGGGTGTTCGCAGCGGGTCAGTTGGGCCGGGGCCACCGGCGCGATGTGCGCCTGCCATTGCCCGTCGATGTTGGTGAAACGCAAGCGCAGGGCGTCGTGGTGGGCCACCAGACGGTCCAGCGTGGCTTGCACGATGGCCGGTTCCAGGCGACGGTCGCTGTCGGCCAGCACCGATTGGTTCCAGTGTGCGGCCTGGACCTTCTGTTGGTCGAAGAACCACTGGTGCAACGGCATCAGCGGCATTGGCCCGGTCACGTCTCCTTGCTCGGCCTGGGTCAACAGTGTCGTGGTCACGTGGGCCAGCGCCGCCGGCGTCGGCGAACGGAACAGGTCCCGTGGCGTGAGCGAATAGCCCTGTTCACGCAGGCGCGAGATCAGTTTCAGGCCGAGGATCGAGTCACCGCCCAGGGCGAAGAAACTGTCTGAGGTGCCGACTTCACGGCCGCCGGTCAAGGTGTCGCCGAGCAGTTCGCCGAACAACTGGCAGAGCAGGCGTTCCAGCTCGTTGCGCGGTGCCGCGTAGTCTTTCTGGGTATTTGGCAAGGGCAGGGCGGCCAAGGCCTTGCGGTCGATCTTGCCGTTGGTGCTCAGGGGCAGGGCCGGGATTTGCACCCATACCGCCGGCACCATGTACGCCGGCAGTTCGGCCGCGAGCTGGCTGTCGAGGTCCGACTGCGCGGTGCTACTGCTGTAGAACGCTACCAGGCGGTTGTCGATGACCAGGGTGCAGGCGCCGGTGATGGCCGGTAGATTCAGCAGCGCTGAGTCGATTTCCCCCAGCTCGATGCGCTGGCCGCGCAACTTCACCTGATGGTCGAGACGCCCCAGGTACTCGATGTTGCCATCGGCCAGGAAGCGGCAACGGTCGCCGGTGCGGTACAGGCGGTCACCCTCGATGAATGGGCTGGCGAGGAAGCGTTCCTCGGTCAGGTCCGGGCGTTTCAGATAACCCCGGGCCACGCCGACGCCACCGATGTACAGCTCGCCGATGCTGCCAATCGGCAACGGTTGCATGGCTTCGTCGAGGATGTACAAGCGCAGGTTGGCGATGGGCTTGCCGATTGGCACGACCACATCGTTGGCCGAGCAACGCCAGACCGAGACGTCGATGGCCGCTTCGGTCGGGCCGTACAGGTTGATCAGGGCGGCCGGGTGCTGGCCCATGAAGCGCCGCACCAGATCCACCGGCAAGGCTTCGCCACTGGCGAATACCTGGCGCAGGCTGTGGCAGTTGACCAGGCTCGGCTCCTCGACAAAGGCCCGGAGCATCGACGGCACGAAGTGCAGGGTGGTGACCCGTTCCTGCTGGATCAACTGGCTGAGGTAGGCCGGGTCGCGATGCCCGTCCGGCCGGGCGACCACCAGGGTCGCGCCGGTGATCAACGGCCAGAAGAACTCCCACACCGACACGTCGAAGCTGTACGGGGTCTTTTGCAGAACGCGGTCGTTCGGGCCAATCGGGAAGGCCTCCTGCATCCAGTGCAGGCGGTTCATCAAGGCGCCGTGTTCGTTCATCACGCCTTTGGGTTGGCCGGTGGAACCGGAGGTGTAGAGCACGTAGGCCAGGTCGTGAGCTTCGACGCTGATCGGCTCGAACGCCTGTGCCTGGGGCAGGGCGTCGAGGGTCCAGGTCTGATGCCCGGCGGGCAGGCGTGACAGCCATTGCGCCTGGGTCAAGGTGACCTTGGCATCGGCGTCTTCGATCAGGAACGCCAGGCGTGCAGCCGGCAATTCCGGGTCCAGCGGCAACCACGCGGCGCCGGCATGGACGATGCCGAGCAAGGCCACGACCATCTCCACCGAACGCTCCATGCACAGCGGCACGATGCTGTCAGTGCCCACGCCGGCCGCACGCAGGGCCCGGGCGACGGATTGCGCGCGTTGATCCAGCTCGGCATAGCTCAGGCGCTGGCCTTCGAACACCAGCGCTGGGGCGTTGGGGCTCAGGGCGGCCTGTTGGCTGAGCGCGGTGTGCAGGTTGGTCGGGCCGCTGTAGTGACGTTCGGTGGCGTTCCAGCGTTCCAGTTGCTGCTGATCCTGCTGTTGCGGGAACAGTTCGACCAGGGTGCGCGCAGGGGTTGCCACCAAGGCATCAAGCAGCGCACACCACTGCGCGCTCCAGCGTTGCATCGTCGTTTCGTCGAACAAGGCCGATTGGTATTCCAGCGCCAGCGTCATGTCGCTGCCATCGTCCTGGACTTCCCAGCTCTGTTCAAACTTGGCGTCGACCACCGGCAGCATCTGCTCTTCGACGTTCAGCCCCGGCCATTGGCTGCTGTCTATCCGGCCGTAGTTGAGGGAGAACAGCACCTGGAACAGCGGTGTACGGTTCAGGTCGCGGTTTTGCGCGACAGCCCCGACCAAAGTGGCGAAGGGCAGGTCGGCATGGGCCTGGGCTGCGCGCAGGTCGACCTCAAGGCTGGCGAGCAATTGCTCGGCCGGGGCCCGTTGGTCGACGTCGCTGCGGATGACCAGAGTATTGACCAGGCAGGCCAGCAGTGTCTGGGCTTGCGGTTGATCACGCTGGTCTGCTGGGGTGCCGAGGCGAATCTCTCGTTGACCGCTGTAACGCGCCAGCAGCGCGCTCAAGGCCGTAGCGAGCACCACATAGGTGGTGGTGCCGCGCTGACGGGCGAACTGACGGATGGCTTCGGCGCGCTGGGTGCCGAGACGGAGGGTCAGTTGCCGGGCGCGACGATCTGCTTCGGCGCCACGCGGATGGTCGATGGGCAGGTCGAGTTGGTAGTCTTCCTGGCCGAGGTGGTTTTTCCAGTACTCCAGGCTGGTGTTGCGCTGGGCCTGGGTGTCCGGGTGCTGTTGCCACACGGCGAAATCGACGTAGTCGATCTCCAGCGGCGTCCAGGCCGGCGACTGCCCCTTCAGACCGGCGGCGTAGGCTTGGGTCAGTTCGTCGATGAGCAACTGCATGGCCCAACCGTCGGTGGCACTGTGGTGCAGGCACACCAGCAACAGGTTTTCGTCGCTGCCCTGGCGTTGCAGCAGATGCGCGCGCCAAGGCGCGGCGGCGGCCAGGTCGAACGCTGTCATCAGTTCGTCCTGGGCGTTGGCGCAGGCCGCGGCCCAGTCCTGGGTTGCAACGCCAGTGACCGCGAGCGCTGGCCCGTGCTGGTCGATCAGCAGTTGCGGCTCACCGTCGACGTCGACAATCCGGCTGCGCAGCACCAGATGGCGCTGGCTGAGCTGCTCAAAGGCCTCGCGCAAGACCTGGACCTGCAGCTCACCGCGCAAGGTCAGGGCAAACGGCATGTGGTACTCGCGGGATTCCGGCACCAGGCGGCTGAGCATCCAGAACCGGCGTTGGGCCAGACCCAGGGGCAATTGCGCCGGGCGCGGTTGTGCGCTGATCCATTCACCGGGCATGGCCGCGCGCAGATGCTCGGCCAGGGCCGCCACCGTTGGTTGGGCGAACACCAGCGGCAAGGGCAGGGAAACCCCTAGGCGCTCACGGACCCGGCTGACCAGGCGGGTGGCCAGCAAGGAGTGGCCGCCGAGTTGGAAGAAGTGATCTTCGATGCCGACTGGCGAACAACCCAGCACTTCGCCGAACAGTTCGCAGAGTACGCTTTCAGTGGCGTTGCGCGGCGCTGTGCGCGGCTGGTCGCTTTGGCTCTGTGGCAGCGGCGTGGCGGCCAACACCTTGCGGTCGAGCTTGCCGTTGCTGTTGAGCGGCAGGCTGTCGAGCTGCACGAACAGGCTGGGCTGCATGTGCGCGGGCAGGCTGTCGCTCAACTCGGCACGCAGGGTCGCCTCATCGGCGTCTCCGCACCAGAAACTCACCAGACGCTGGTCGAGTAACAAGGTGGCGGCTTCGCGAACACCAGCCTGGGCGAGCAGTGCAGCGTCGACTTCCCCCAGCTCGATGCGCTGGCCGCGCAATTTCACCTGATGATCGAGACGTCCCAGGTACTCGATGTTGCCATCGGCCAGGAAGCGGCAACGGTCGCCGGTGCGGTACAGGCGGTCACCCTCTATGAATGGGCTGGCGAGGAAGCGTTCCTCGGTCAGGTCCGGACGTTTCAGATAACCCCGGGCCACGCCGACGCCACCGATGTACAGCTCGCCGATGCTGCCAATCGGCAGCGGTTGCATGGCTTCGTCGAGGATGTACAAACGCAGGTTGGCGATGGGCTTGCCGATCGGCACGATCACGTCGTTGGCCGAGCAACGCCAGACCGAGACGTCGATGGCCGCTTCGGTCGGGCCGTACAGGTTGACCAGGGCCGCCGGGTGTTGGCCCATGAAGCGCCGCACCAGGTCCACTGGCAGTGCTTCACCACTGGCGAACACCTGACGCAGGCTGTGGCAATTGACCAGGCTCGGTTCCTCGACAAAGGCCCGGAGCATCGACGGTACGAAGTGCAAGGTCGTGACCCGTTCCTGCTGGATCAACTGGCTGAGATAGGCCGGGTCGCGATGCCCGTCCGGCCGGGCAACCACCAGGGTCGCGCCGGTGATCAACGGCCAGAAGAACTCCCACACCGACACGTCGAAGCTGTACGGGGTCTTTTGCAGAACGCGGTCGTTCGGGCCAATCGGGAAGGCCTCCTGCATCCAGTGCAGGCGGTTCATCAAGGCGCCGTGTTCGTTCATCACGCCTTTGGGTTGGCCGGTGGAACCGGAGGTGTAGAGCACGTAGGCCAGGTCGTGAGCTTCGACGCTGATCGGCTCGAACGCCTGTGCCTGGGGCAGGGCGTCGAGGGTCCAGGCCTGATGCTCGGCGGGCAGGCGCGACAGCCACTGCGCTTGGGTCAAGGTGACCTTGGCATCGGCGTCTTCGATCAGGAACGCCAGGCGTGCAGCAGGCAATTCCGGGTCCAGCGGCAACCACGCGGCACCGGCATGGACGATGCCGAGCAAGGCCACGACCATCTCCACCGAACGCTCCATGCACAGCGGCACGATGCTGTCGGTGCCTACACCGGCGGCGCGCAGGGCCCGGGCAACGGTTTGCGCCTGTTGATCCAGTTCGGCATAGCTCAGGCGCTGGCCTTCGAACACCAATGCCGGGGCGTTGGGGCTCAGGGCGGCTTGTTGACTGAGCGCGGTGTGCAGGTCGGTCGGGCCGCTGTAGTGACGCTCGGTGGCGTTCCACTCGATCAGTTGGCGATGACGCTCGGCCGCTGGCAACGGTGTCCAGTCCCCGAGACGGGTCTGCGGTGCTTCGAGCATGGCTTCCAGCAGTTGTTGCCACTGTTCCAGCCAACGCCGGGCCGTGGTTTCGCTGAACAGCGCGGCGCGGTACTCCAGCAACACCGACAGCACCTCGCCGTCGTGCACTTCCCAGTTCAGGTCGTACTTGGTGGCCTGGGCGGTCACCGCCCGTTCGCTGACCTGCAACTGCGGCCATGGCTGGCTCGACGAATCGGCGTTCTGCATGGCGAACAGCACTTGGAACAGCGGCGTCTGGCCGAGGCTGCGCGAAGGTTTCAGGTGCTCCACGACCTGGTCGAACGGCACGTCCTGATGCTGCTGGGCATCCAGCACACGGTTGCGCACCTGGCCCAGCAAACCTTCGAAATCCAGCGTCGGATCCAGATCGGCGCGCATGACCACGGTGTTGACGAAGCAGCCGATCAGCGGTTGCAGCTCGGCGAATGGACGCTGGGCCACCGGGCTGCCGACCCGTACGTCGCGCTGGTTGGCGTAGCGCCCCAAGAGCAACTGCGCCGCACCGAGCATGAGCATGTACAGCGTGGCGCCGCGTTGCTGGGCGAACTGCCGCAGGCGTTCCACCAGGGCGGGCGGCAATTGCAATTGCACTGCGCCGGCCGTCGGGGCGAGCTGGTTTGGACGGCCCTGTTCGGTTGGCAGATCCAGCAGGTAGTCGCCGTCCTCCAGTTGGTTGCGCCAGTATTCCAGTTGGCTGCTGAACGCGGTCTGTTGACTGGGCTCGCGCTGCCAGAGGGCATAATCGGGGTATTGCAGCGCCAGCGCCGGCAGTGCCGCCGGAGTGCCCTGGCACTGGGCGGTGTAGAACTGTCGCAGTTCATCCAACAGGTTCTGGCTGGAGGCGTCATCGGTGGCGCAGTGGTGCAGGCTGAGCAACAGCAGCGACTGGGCGCCGCCGCTGCGTTGCAGCAGTGTGGCACGCACGGGCACTTCGGCGGCGAGGTCGAAACGGCGGCCAGTTTGCGCGTGGATCGCCGCGTCGGTCAGTTGTTGCCACTGCTCGTCGCTGGCGGCCTGCAGTGGCGTGACTTGCAAGGTGATATCGACTTGCGGTTCGACGATCAGCGCCAACTCACCGTCGCTATCGCGCACGATGCGGCTGCGCAGAATCTCGTGGCGTTGGACCACACTGTTCAGGGCCGTTTGCAGGGCCTGGACATTGAGTTCGCCGTCCAGTTGCACGGCGCTGACCACGTTGTATTCACCACCGCCGGCGCTCAGTTGTTCGAGGAACCACAAGCGTTGCTGTTCGAACGACAGCGGCAGGCGTGCCGGACGTGCCGGTGCAGCGAAGGTCGCCGCCGGGGCTTGCAGGGGATCGCCCAGCAGCGCGGCCAAGGCTTCAAGGGTCGGGTGTTCAAACACCGACCGCAACGGTGGCACGCTGGTGAACTGTTGGCGCAGGCGGGCAAACAGCGCCGCCGCCAGCAGCGAGTGGCCGCCAAGGTAGAAGAAGTGGCTGTCACGGCCGATCTGCGACGGCGGCACGTTCAGCAACTCGGCCCACAGGGCGGCCAGTTGCTGTTCGGCGGCGCTGCGCGGTGGCTCCAGGGCGTCTGGTGCGGCTTGGATGTCCGGGGCCGGCAAGGCCTTGCGGTTGAGTTTGCCGTTGTCGGTCAGCGGCAATTCATCGAGCAGCACAAACGCCGAGGGCACCATGTAGTCGGGCAGGGCGGCGCCAATGGCTTTGCGCCAGGCGTGGATGTCGGCCTGCTGATCGCACGTCACGTAGGCCACCAGGCGCTTGTCACCGGGCACGTCTTCACGGGCTAATACCACGGCCTGGCGCACGCCCGGTTGGGCGCCGATCAGGGTTTCAATTTCCCCCAGTTCGACGCGGAAGCCACGAATCTTCACCTGGTGATCCATGCGTCCCAGGTATTCGAGCTGGCCGTCGGGCAGCCAGCGCACCAGGTCGCCGGACTTGTACAGCCGCGCACCGGGCAGCGACGAGAACGGGTCTTCGATGAACACCTTCGCAGTCTGTTCGGCACGGTTGAGGTAGCCCAGGGTCACGCCTGCGCCGCCGATGTGCAGTTCCCCCGGGACGCCCACCGGCATCGGGTTGAGGAAAGCATCGAGCACGTAAGTGCGCACGTTGGCGATCGGCCGGCCAATGATCGGCCGCAGCGGGAAGTCATCCACCGCACAGCCGGTTGCATCGACCGTGCATTCGGTCGGGCCGTAGGTGTTGAAGAAGCGGCTGCCGGCAATCGACGGCAGGCGTTGCCATAGCTGCGCATCCACCGCATCGCCACCGAACAGCACGAAACGCGGCAGGTACACCTCGCCACGGCGAACACCGTCGCTTTCAAGCAGGGCCTTGAGTTGCGCAGGGGTGCACTCGAAGGCTTCCAGGCGCGTGTCGCGGAAGAATCCGGCCAGGGCCTCGGGGTCGTAGCGCACGTCTTCCGGGGTCAGGTACAGGCTGTGGCCGTCGAGCAGCAGGATCAGCTCGGCCACCGAGCTGTCGAAGGCGAACGAATAGTTGAAACTGGTGCGCATCGGCTGGTCGGTGTAGCGGCGATACAAACCATGGATACGCGCCCAGGCCAGGTTGACCACCGAGCCGTTGGTCACCAAGGTGCCCTTGGGCTTACCGGTCGAGCCGGAGGTGTACATGATGTAGGCCAGGTCTTGCGGGCCGGCGAGCGGGGCAGGATTGCTGTCTGGCTGGTTTGTGAACAGCGCTGCGTCGCTGTCCAGGCGCAAGCGTGGCAGTTCGGCGCCCAGCTGTTCCAGCAGGCCTTGCTGGCCAAGGAACAGGGCCGGCTGCGCGTCTTCAAGCATGTACGCCAGGCGATCCACCGGGTAGGTCGGGTCCAGGGGTACATAAGCGCCGCCTGACTTGAGAATGCCCAGCAGGCCGACCAGCAGTTCCAGCGAACGCTCGACACACAACGCCACCGGGCGGTTGGCGCCGACGCCCTGGCTGCGCAGGTAATGCGCCACCTGGTTGGCCCGACGGTTCAATTCGCCATAGCTCAGGCTGCGGCCTTCGAAGCTCAGGGCGTCACGCTCAGGGGTGCGCGCGGCCTGTTGTTCGAACAGCTGGGCGAAGGTCAGGTGCGTCGGCACCTGCATCTCGGTACGGTTCCACTCGACCACGGTGCGTTGCCACTCCGCGTCCATCAGCAGCGGCAAGGCGGCGACCGGGCGCTGTGGCTCGGCGAGCATGTGTTCGAGCAGATGCTCCAGGCGCGCGAGAGTCTGGCGGGCGCTGTCGGCGACGAATAGGTCGAGGGCGAACATCAGCTCCAGCTGGATCGGCGCATTGGCCGGGCACAGCACGTGCAAATCCAAGTCGCATTCGGAGTGCCGCAGCGGCGTGTCCAGGGCTTCGAATTCCAGCCCGGGGAAGCGTAGGCGCGATTCCATGGCCAGTTGCTGGGCGACCATCACCTGGTACAGCGGCGCATGGCTGAGGCTGCGCGGCAGTTGCAGGCTGTCGACCAATTGTTCGAACGGCAGGTCCTGATGCAGCAGGCCACTGCGCAGACGCTCGGCCACTTGTTTGACCAGGGCGGTGAAGCCAGCTTGCGGCTCGAAGTCCGCGCGAATCGCCAGGTTGTTCAACAGAATGCCCAGCAGGCCTTCGGTGCCCGGTTGTTCCCGGTGAGTGACCGGGGTGCCGACCAGCACCGTCGCGTCGCCGCTCAAGCGGTGCATCAGCACGGCGAAGCCGGCGAACAGCACGGTGAACGGTGTGGTGCCGAGGCGACTGGCAAAGGCTTGCACCCGGCCACTGAGGTCGGCGCTGAGTTCACGCTGCACGATCCCTGCGCGGTAGCTCTGCACCGATGGCCGCGGATGATCGGTGGGCAAGGCCAGCAGCGGGCTGGCATCGCTGTCGCGACGGTCCAGGGTGGTGGTCCAGTAATCGAGTTGGCGCTTGAGTTCGGCGCCTTGCAGGTGTTCGCGCTGCCAGAGGGCGAAGTCGGCGTACTGCAATGGCAGGGCCGGTAGTTCGGCGGGAGTGCCGTTGCAACGGGCTTCATAACCCAGAGCCAGCTCGCGCAGGGCGATGGTGGCCGACCAGGCGTCCGAGACCAGGTGATGCAGGGTGATACCCAGCACATGTTCGCCCGGCGCCAGGCGCAGCAAACGCGCCCGCAGCAGCGGTGGGCAGGTCAGGTCGAACGGCTGCTCGAAGGTGTCTTGCAAGGCATTGAACTGCGCACCGGCGCGCTCGGTGGCGGTCAGGCCCGACAGGTCTTCGAAGGGCAGTGACATTTCCAGCGCTGGGCTGATGCGCTGGCACGGCACGCCGTTGGTGCTGTGGATGCCGGTGCGCAGGATTTCATGGCGCACCAGCAGGTCGTTCAGGCTGGCGTGCAGCGCCTGGATATTGAGTTCGCCCTTAAGATGCAGGGCGAACGGAATGTTGAACAACGTGGTGCCCGGCGTCAGTTGCTCGATGAACCACAGCCGTTGTTGCGAGAACGACAGCGGCAGCAGCGCTGGACGCGGTTGGGCCTTGAGCGCGCTGATCGCCGCGGTTTGCGGTGCGGCGGCCTGGGTCTGGCGCGCGGCGATGGCTGTAGCCAGCAAGGCCACGGTGGGGTGCTCGAACAGCACCCGCAACGGCAAGTCGAGCTTGAATTGGGTGCGCAGGCGGGCAACGATCTGGGTCGCCAGCAGCGAATGCCCGCCGAGGGTGAAGAAGTTGTCTTCCACGCCGACCGTATCGCGGCCCAGCACTTCGGCCCAGATGGACGCCACGGTGGTTTCCAGTGCGTTGCGCGGGGCGATGCTTTCCTCGGCGTCGGCCTGCCAGTCCAGTTCCCGGGCGGCCAAGGCCTTGCGATCGACTTTGCCGTTGTTGTTCAGCGGCAGCTTGTCCAGGCAGACGAAGGCCGCCGGCACCATGTACGGCGGCAGTTGCGCCCGCAGGTGGTCGCTCAGGCCGTCGCTTCCCAGGGACTCGTCATGGGCCGCCCAGTACGCCACCAGCCAGGCTTCGCCGACGCTGTTTTCCCGCAGCAGGACGGCGGCTTCGCGCACGTTCGGGTGCTGGGCGAGACGGTGTTCGATTTCCGTCAGCTCGATCCGGTGCCCGCGCAGTTTGACCTGCTGGTCGCGGCGGCCGAGGTATTCGATCACCCCGTCTGCACGCCAGCGGCCCAGGTCACCGGTGCGGTACAGGCGACCTTCGAGTTGAGGGTGGTCGATAAAGGCGTCAGCGGTGCGCTGCGGGTCGTGCAGGTAGCCGCGGCCGACGCCGACGCCCCCGACACAGATTTCCCCGGCCACGCCAACCGGCACCGGGCGCAGGGTTTCGTCCAGCACATACAGGCGGTTGTTGGCGGTCGGTTGGCCGATGGGCATGTGACTGACTTCGGCCCCCGGTGCTTCGAAGATCGGCTGGAAGGCTACGTCGTCGGCGCATTCGGCCGGCCCGTAGGCGTTCATCAGGGCGATGTCGGGGAAGCGCGCGAACCAGTCCCGGGCCACGGTCGGCGGCAGGGCTTCACCGGTGGGCAATACCCAGCGCAGGTCCGGCAGTTGCAAATCGCACGGGCACAGCGCGAGCAAGGTGCGCATCAGGCTCGGGACGATTTCCAGCACGCTCAGGCGCTCGCTGGCGAGCACTTGCAGCAGGCGTTGCGGGTCGTGGGCGACTTCATCCGGAAGAATGTGCACGGTGGCACCGAGCACCGGCGCGGCGAGGAACTGCCACACCGAAATGTCGAACGCCACCGACGCGGTCTGCGGAATGCGGTCGTCGGCATTGAGCCCCAGGGCTGGCACCTTGCCGAAAATGTTATTGAGCATGCCGCGTTGTTCGATCATCACGCCCTTCGGCGTGCCGGTCGAACCCGAGGTGAACAGCACGTAGGCCAGGCTGTCCGGGCCACCGAGCCGCGGCAGTGGCGAATCGTTGCTGGACGTCCAGCAGGCCTCGGCGAACAGCGCCGCAGGCGCCGGGTCGAGGCCGCTGAGCAGTTGATCGAGCAGGCCGCTGCAGGCTTCGCTCGCCACCAGCAGAGGCGCGCGGGACAGCCCGAGGATTTCCCGCAGGCGCTCGGGCGGGTGATTGACCTCAAGGGGCAACATCGCTGCGCCAGCCTTGAACACCGCCAGCATCATGGTCAACAGCGCCAGGCCACGAGGGGCCACCAGCGCGACCAGTTGCTCTTCACCGGCGCCGGCCTCGCGCAGGGCATGGGCCAGGCGCGTGGAACGCAGGTCCAGCTCGGCGTAGGTCAGCGACTCACCGGCGCAGATCGCGGCGACCTGATCACCGCGCTGGGCGACCTGGGCGGCAAACAGCTCGGCGTAGCTTTGATCCAGCGGGAAATCGTGGGGGTTGAGTGCCCACTCGCCCAGCAACTGTTGGCGTTCCTCGGCGGCCAGCAGTTCGAAGCTGGCCAACGGCGCGTCGGGGGCGGCGAGCATGCTGCGCACCAGGCTGGCGATGTGGCCCAGCAGGCGCTGCACGGTGGCAGCCTCGAAACGTTCGCGGTCATAGGACACGCGGATACCCAGCTGTTCGCCCGGCAGGATCACCACGGTCAAGCCGTAGTGGGTGTGCACGCTGTGGTCCATGCCTTCGAGGCTGAACTGGAAGCCGCCTTCGAGGATCTGTTCGTCGATGGGCGCGTTTTCGAACACCAGGATACTGTCGAACAGGGTCTCGCCCCGGGGGAAATCGCTCCAGCCCTGGATGTCGGTCAACGGTGTGTGCTCGAAGTCACGCATGTCGACGTTGAGCTTTTGCAGGTCGCCCAGCCAATGGCCGAGCGTGGCATTCGGGTCCACCGAAACCCGCAGCGGCAGGGTGTTGATGAACAGACCGATCATCTCCGCTACACCGGTCAGGTCGGCCGGACGCCCGGCCACGGTGACGCCGAACACCACGTCCTGTTGCCCGCTGTAGCGCGACAGCAGCAGTGACCAGACACCCTGGAAAAACGTGTTCGGGGTGATCCGCCGATTGCGGCAGAACGCCGCCAGCGCCTGGGTTTGCTGCTCGTTCAGGTGAATCAGTTGGTCGTCCACCAGCACCGCATCGGTGTAGCGGTCGCGGGTCACGCCGTTGTCCACGGTCAGTGGCGTAGGCGCGTTGAGGCCCTGTAGCTGGCCGCGCCAGAATTGCTCGGCCTTGCCCGCATCCTGGCGTTGCAGCCACTGGATGTAATCGCGAAATGGCCGAGGACTTTTCAGCTCCGGCGTGCGGTCGTTGCACAGTGCTTCGTAGACTTTGAGGAAGTCCACGGTCACCAGGGAAATGCACCAGGCGTCCATCAGGATGTGGTGGAAGCTGCGAATGAATTCGTAGGACTCGTCAGCCAGGCGCACCAGCCGAAAGCGAATCAGCGGTGGCTTGGACAGGTTGAAGCCGACTTTCTGCTCGTCTTCGAGCAGGGTGCGGATCCGCGCTTCCTGCTCATGGGGGGCGAGCCCGCGCAAATCGAGGGTGTCCAGCGGTACCTTGACCTGACGATGGATCACCTGCACCGGTTGCTTCTGGCTTTTCCACTGGAAACTGGCGCGCAGGGAAGGGTGCAGCGCCACCACCTGGCGCCACGATTCGAGGAACGCGCCTTCATCGATGGCCCCGCCGATGCGGTAGCGATCCTGCATCAGGTACACACCGGAGTCTTCGTGCAGCAGGGAGTGGAACAGCATCCCTTGCTGCAGTGGCGACAGCGGGTAAATGTCTTCGATCGGGTTACCGGTGGTTTTTTCGCTGGTCATTAAAACGGTCCTGCGTAAATAGGGGCGACGGTGATGGCGTGGTGACGAGAAGAACCGCTCACAGGTCGGCCTCGTCCAGTTCGGCCATCAGCGCTTGTATTTCGTCATCGGACAGGCCCGAGGCGCTGAATTCGGTGCTGTCGGCTTGCGGCTCGGTGGCGCTCGGATCCAGCCGTTGTGCCACCTCGGCCATGGCCGCGACGGTCTGGCGTTCGAAGACTTGCTTGGCCGACAGCGCGATGCCTTGCTCATGGGCCTGGGCCACCACTTGCAGGCTCAGGATCGAGTCGCCGCCGATGGCGAAGAAATTGTCGGTGACGCTCACTGTCGAGAGTTTCAAGACCTTGGCGACGATGGTTTGCAGGGTGGTCTCCATGGCATTGCGCGGCGCCACATGGGCGCTTTCATCGAATTGGTCCGGGTCGGGCAACTGGCGGGTGTCGAGCTTGCCGTTAGGCGTGCGGGGAAAGCTCGCCAGGGTCAGCACCAGGGCCGGTACCATGTACGACGGCAGGCGTTCGCCGAGGAAACGCTTGATCGCCTCCGAGTCCGGTGCGTAGCCGTGGGCGGCCAGGATATAGGCGAGCAGGCGCTTACCGGCGGCATGTTCCTGAACGATCACCGCGGCTTCGCGCACGTCGCTGTGACTGCACAACTGGCGTTCGATTTCGCCCAGTTCGATGCGGTAGCCACGGACCTTGACCTGATGGTCCTTGCGCCCCAGGAACGCCAGGCGCCCGTCGG
Organism: Pseudomonas sp. NFACC45; assembly: GCF_900113505.1. Lineage (NCBI taxonomy): Bacteria > Pseudomonadati > Pseudomonadota > Gammaproteobacteria > Pseudomonadales > Pseudomonadaceae > Pseudomonas > Pseudomonas sp. NFACC45. The sequence goes on along the minus strand of NZ_FOPO01000004.1, from coordinate 252,870 downwards.
CCAGCCAGCACGCCAGGTCGCCGGTGCGGTAGGCGCGAGTGCCATCGGCCAGCGTGACGAAGGCCTTGGCGGTTTCTTCGGGTTTGTGCCGATAGCCGCGGGCCAGGGTGGGGCCGGCGAGGACGATTTCACCTGGTTCGCCAATGCCGCAAGCCGTGTCGAATTCATTCAGCAGGCGCAGGTCCATGCCGGGGATCGGACGGCCGATGCTGACGTTCCGGCTTGGGTCCAGCACCTCATAGGTGGCCCAGACGGTGGCCTCCGTGGGACCGTATTCGTTCACCAGATGTGCGTGTGGCAGGGTCTTGCTGTGTTGCGCGATCAGCGATGGCGGGCAAGCCTCTCCCGCGACGATCCAGCAGGCGAGGCTGTCGGTTTTCCCGCTGCGCTGCAATTGATCGAGCAGGGCTTGGTACAGCGACGGCAGCGACAGGCCGTGGCTGATCTGGTGCTGGGCAATCAGCTGCGCCAGGCGGGACATCTCCAGCTCTTCGCCCGGGGCGGGCAATACCAGGCGCCCGCCTTGGGCCAGGGTCCAGAAAATCCCGGCGACCGAACTGTCGAAGGCAAACGACGACAACAACAGGTAGGCGCGCACCGGGGTCTCATAGGCCGCCATGCGTACTTGGGTCGAGAAACTCAAGGCGCCGTGGCTGATTTCCACGGCTTTCGGCGCACCGGTAGAACCGGAGGTGTAGATCAGGTAGGCGAGGTCGTTGGCGTCCGGCAAGGGCAGCGCCGGCCAATCGCCGAGGTCCTGTGTCGTCAGCTCATCCAGCACGAAGCGTTGCAGGTTGGCCGGCACGCTGTCAGCCAGTTCGGCGCTGACCACGATGTGGGCGATGGCGCTGTCGGTGAGCATGTAGGCGCGACGGTCGGCCGGGTAGGTCGGGTCGACGGGCACGTAGGCGCCACCGGCTTTCAAGACGGCGAGCATGGCGACAATGGCCGCGTTGCTGCGGGCGAACAGGATGCCGACGGGCACCCCTGGACCGATGCCGGCGGCGACCAGTTGATGGGCCAGTTGCGTGGCGCAGGCGTCGAGGCGACTGTAGCTCAGGTCGCCGTCCTTGTCGCTGAGGGCGATGGCGTTCGGTTGTTGGCGAACCTGACGGGCAATCAGTTCCACCAGCGTCACCGGTTCGATGGAGGGGGCGCTCGCGCCGGTGCCGATCAACTGCGATTGCAGCGCGCCACCCAGGGGTAATTGGGCCCAGCCCCGTTGCGGTTCGGCCAGGGCGCCTTGCAGCAGTTGCAGCCATTGTTCGGCAAGGCAGCCCGCAGCGTCGGCGCTGAGGACATGGCGGTCGTAGACCATCTGCGCGTGCAGGCTGTCGGGCAACTGGCGAACGTTCAGGCAAGCCTTCGACGGGTTCATGACCGCACTGGCATGGCGCTCCCGGGCATCGCCGGAGCGCCAGGCAAAAGCGTATCCGGCGTGGTGGTCGCCGGTGTAATAGTCTTGCCAGCCAATCAGCCGTTCCAGGGGGGCGGCCACTTGCGTGCTTTGCTCCAGCAGGGGCGCCTGGGCATCCAGTTCGATGCTCACGGGCAGGCACTGTTCGAACAGGCCCAGGGTGTTCTCCAGTTCCGCGCCGCGACTTTCATGGATCAGAGTGAGTGGCACCTGTTGCTGGCCGGCCAGTCGTCCCAGGACGGCTGCCCATGCCGCCAGCAGCAGCTCCTGGGTCAGGGCCGGGTGACGGGCGAGGTCGACTGGCAGCGTCAGCTCCAGTCGGGTCGGCGCGAATCCACCATCGAGAGTCGATTCCAGCGGCAGTTGCAAGGTGGCCTGCTCGGTGTCGCCCGCAGGTTTCCAGAAGCTCACGCCCGGATGGTCCGGCGCGTCTTCCACCAGGCTCCAGCGCCATTCGGCGTAATCGGCGTACTGCAGGGTTTCGGACAGGTCCGTGGCAGTGTCCTGCAGCAATGCAGCGGCCAGCCATTTCAGGCTGGCGAGGTCGAAGTGGCTGCTGGCCGCCGCGAGGTCCAGCACGCCTTGATCATCGGACAGGCGTACCAGGGTCACCCACAGCGGGGTTGTCCAGTCACGGGGCTGGGTGGCGAGTTGAGCGAGTGCGGCGTCCTGATCGGCGCGGCTGTGTCGGCGCAGGTCCTGGAGGTTCACCGCCAGTGAGCCGGCTTCGTCAATCACCTGCACCGGGTGGCGCAGACCTGGCACGGCCATCAGGCGTGTGCGCAGGATTTCACTGCCGGCCACCAGTGCCTGCAGGCGGTTGTTCAGTGCATCGACATCCAGCGGTTGCGACAGCGACCATTGCAAATGGCAGCTAAACGGGTGCGCCGCTGCGCCGTGGGTGTGGGGGTAAACCGATGCCTGTTGCGGGGAAATACGAAAACCTTGAAGTCCGCTCATGTTCATCTCGACTGGAAAAGGGCTTGAGCCTGGATCACCGCACAGACGTCGGGGCTTGCTGGACTCGTGTCAGGCAAGCCGCCTGCGAACGGCGGGTGGACCCGTTGAATGTCAGACGGCAACGTCGCTCGACAGCAGGGCTTCAGCCATGCCGGTCATGATGGCGCGCTTGCCGGTAAAGGGTTCGCGACCGTGCACGGCGAGCATGTTGTCGATGAACAACACGTCCCCCTGCCGCCAACTGAAGCGCACCAGCGAGTCGAGGTAGGCCGCACGCAGCGATTCCAGAACCTGCGGCTCGATCGGTTCGCCATCGCCGTAAAAAGTGTTGGTGGGCAGGTCGAGGTCGTTGAAGTTGCTTTGCAGCGACTCGCGGATTCGCTCGGGCAGGGTGCTGATGTGGAAGAACGTGGCGTGGTTGAACCAGACCTCTTCGCCGGTGCGCGGGTGGCGCACCACGGCCGGCCCGCGTTGGCGGGTGCGCAGGCGATTGTTGTCTTTCCATTCCACTTCGATGCCGACGCTGGCGCAGTAGGCTTCCACTTCGCGGCGGTCTTCGGACTGGAACACGCTCTGCCACGGCAGGCCGAAACCGTCGCCGTAGTTGCGAACGTACAGCACGCCTTTTTCCCGGAACCGCGCTTCGATCTGCGGGCTGATCCTGGCCTTTACGGCGCGGGTCGAGCCGATCGGTGTTTCACCGCCGGTCTCGGACGGCAGTTGGCAGTAGAAGAACAACCGCAGCGGGAAGCGCGGCGAGTAGGAGTGCTCGTTGTGGGGGAAAATCATCTGGTCGGCCGGGTAGTCGGTCGAGGTGTAGATGTTGCCGCCGACCCGTGTCCGGGGGGACGCGCGGAACATATATTCCAGCGCTCCGGGGGAGAGGGCGGCGATCACCTGGTCGAACTGCTCGACAGACGCGACGTTGAAGCCGCGAAACAGCAGGGCGCCGTACTGCAGCAGTTTCTTTTCCAGCGACTCGCGTTCCCGGGCGGCCCAGGCGATCAGGTCAACGCCGCTGACCGCCGGTTCGATCACCAGGGGCAGCGCGTGGTCCGGACTGAGCAGGCGCTCGGTGACCAACTGTTGTTCCGAGACGTTCATGGCTTTGCGACGCACGGCGCCAAGGGCGCGTGGCGATGGGGGCACGATAGACATAACGGCATCCGACTCGGTTAAAGGGACAAGGAGCGACGTTTGGCTTGCATCATCTGGCTGCGATCGGCCAGCGCCTGGGACTGCTGTCGCTCCCGGGTAAAGGCCTGATCCCAGCTGTCGATGCGCTCGGCCAGTGCCGGCAACGGCTCGTCCAGCAGGCTGTGCATCTGCTCCAGCAGGCGCGTCCATAGGTGTTGCAGGCGCAAGGCACGGTCCCGGTCGAAGTATTCGCCGCGATACTTGAGGGTCGCGGCGAGGCCTTCGTCGCCGTGCACCAGGTCGAGCACCAGGTGGAAATCCCCCGGTGCCTGGGCCACGTCTAGCGCGGACAACTGCGCGCCAGCGATGGCGGTCGGGGTCACCCGTGACGGTTGATAGTTGAGCTTGACCTGGAACAGCGGCGAGTGACCGGGGCGGCGCTGCGGCGCGAGTGCCGAGACCACCAGATCAAAAGGCAGGCCTTGATGGGCATAGGCCAGGCGCGACTCATCGCGAACCTGCTCAAGGAAACCGGCCAGGGTCGCTTCGCCGCGCAAGTCACAACGCAGGGTCAACTGGTTGACGAAGAAACCGATGACGTCGTTGTGCTCTGCCAGCGGTCGGCCGCTGACGTCGGTGCCCAACAGGAACTGCGGCTGGCCGCCCAGTTGCTTGAGGACCAGTTGGTAGCTGGCCAGCAACAGCATGAACAACGTCATGCCTTGCTCGCGGGCCAGCGCTGCCAATCGCTCGCAGCCGGTCTGGGGCACGTTGAAGTCCAGGCTGTATTCGCCCGGGGCCTGGCCGCTGCCACCCAGTTCCAACGTTTGCGGCATGCCGGCCAGGTGTTCGCGCCAGAAGCCTTGCTCGGTGGCGATTCGCTGTTCGCTCCAGTGCAGGGCTTCCCATTGGGCGAAAGCCAGGTATTGCCCCGGCAGCCCCACGTCTGCCGAGCCAGCCAGTTCCGCCAACAGCACTTGCGCCGAACGCCCGTCGAAGGCGATGTGGTGCAGCGTCAACAGCAGGTCATGGTGTTGGTCATGTCGGCTGAGTAACTGCGCTCGCAGCACTGGGCCGGCTTGCAGATCGACAGGGGTGGCGTGTTCTTGGGCCAGGCGTTCGTTCAGCGTCTGCTGTTGCTGTGCTTCGTTCTGCTCACGCAAATCATGATGGGCCAGTGCTACAGCCGTGGCCGGCAACACCTGTTGTTGCGGGCCATCGACACCGTCGCGGTACACCGTGCGCAACACGCCGTGACGCTCGACCAGCGTGTTCAGTCGCAGGGCCAACGTCTCGATGTCCAGCGGACCTTGCAGGCGCAGGTGCAGCACCAGGTTGTGGCGGGTGTCGTCCGGGTTCAGTTGGCGCAGGAACCACAGCCGACGCTGGGCGAACGATTGATGTCCCTGACTGGGGTTGGTCTGCTCGGTGGGAGTGTCGGCCGTTGGCGTTGGGTCATTGAGGAACGCGTGCAGGGCCAGCGCCCATTGTTCCAGGGTGGTTTCCCCGAACAGGTCCTGAGTATCGAGGTTCCAACCCAGGTCCCTGTGCAGGCGCGCGGCAACGTCGGCCACGCCGATGGAATCCAGGCCCTGGCCGATCAGGCTGAGGTCGAAGTCGGCGCAAAAATACGGGTTGACCGCGTGCAACGTCTGTTCCAGCCATTGGCGGCAGGCGGCTTGGGCCTGTTGCGATGTTTCGGTCGCCAGGCGCTTGAGCCGGGCAAGGTCAAGGGGCTCGTCGTTCGAGGCCAGCGTTCCACCGCTCTGGGCGATGATGCTCAACGTGCCGGCGGCCAGTTGTTTGCGCGCACCTTGACGGGCGATCTTGCCGCTGGTGGTCATCGGGATGGTGCCGGCTTGCACCAGCACAATCTGGTCAATGCCACAGTCGGCGGCTTCGCGCACAGCGTTTTGCATCGACGCGAACAGCGCCGGATGATGCGCCGGGTCGACGAACTTGCGCTGCGGCTCGGCGACGATCACCAGTTTCTCGCGGCCCAATGCCGGGTCCATTTGCGCGAAGGCGGCGATGCGTCCGGTACGGATGCCGGGCTCGGCATCGGTAATGGCGAATTCGATGTCGTGGGGGTAGAGGTTGCGCCCATTGAGAATCAACAGGTCCTTGAGCCGCCCGCAGATCACCACCTGGCCTTCGTGCATGAAACCCAGGTCGCCGGAGCGCAGGTAATGCTCCGATGAGCCGACAATCCGTGCCTCAAAGGCTTCACGAGTGGCTTCGGGATTGTTCCAGTAGGATTCGGCGTTGCTCGGGCCCTTGAGCCAGACTTCGCCGATGCGATCGGCGGCGCAGCGCTCGAAGGTGTGCGGGTCGACGATGGCGATGCTGTGCAAGGCTTGCGGATAACCGCAGGCGACGAACTCCACTGCGGCGGCATCGGCAGCGGCCAGAGCCACGCGACCGCTCTCCAGCACGGCTTTGTCCAGGCGCAGCACCACCGGCAACGCATCGGCCGGCGTGGCGCTGACGCACAGCGTGGCTTCGGCCTGGCCATAACCGGGGCTGATGGCCAACGGGTTCAGGCCGCAGGCGGCAAAACGCTGGGCGAAGGCTTCCAGGGTGCCGGGATGGATCGGCTCTGCGCCGTTGATGGCGTGTTTCCAGCGGCTCAGGTCCAACTGTGCGATCAGGTTGTCGCTGACCACGCGGTTGCACAGGGCATAGGCGAAGTTGGGGGCGAAGCTGGCGGTGGCCCGGTAGCGACTCAATGCCTGCAGCCAGGTCGACGGCGCGTTGACGAAGGTCTGGGAAGCCATCAGATAGCACGGCATGCCGCTGTAGAGCGGAGCCAGCATGCCGCCGATCAGGCCCATGTCGTGATACAGCGGCAGCCAGTTGACCATGGCGCCGTGCTCGTCGAAATCGTACGCCTGGCGCATCAGTTCGACGTTGGCGATCAGGTTGCGCTGACGCACTTCGACACCTTTTGGTGAGCCGGTAGAACCCGAGGTGTATTGCAGGAAGGCCACGGTCGAACCGTCGATAGCGGGGCGTTGCCACTGGCTGGCCGGTGGCGTACCCAGGTGCTGGACGGTCAGCACATCGACGCGGCCCTCCACCAGTTCCTGCAGGCTTTGGCAATGATCCGCCGGTGCCAGAATCAGCGTTGGCGCGGCATCCACTACCACGTTTCGGACGCGGTCGAGGTGACGCGGTTTGCGCGACGGCGGGGGAAACAGCGGCACGGCAATCAGGCCCGCATACAGGCAGGCACAGAAGGCGCGGGCGTAGTCGAGGCTGCTGGGCAGCATCAACAGCACGCGATCACCCGGCGCATAACGTGCTTGCAGCGCGGCCGCCAGGGACTGGGACTGCTCGTGCAACTGGGCAAAGGTCAGGGTTTCGCCGATGTTTACACCGTCCGGCAAGAAATGCAGGGCAGCACGTTGAGGGAAGTGCTGGGCGTTGGCTTCCAGCACCTCAATCCAATGTTTGAATGAAAACATGTGCAATTCACGCCATGGCCACGATGACTTTACGGTCACCGGTGAAAGGATTGCGACCGTGTGCCACCAGTCGGTTGTCGAGCATCAGGATATCGCCCGGCTGCCAGGGGAAACTGATGGCAGTCTCGCGGTAAACCTCGCGTACGGTGTCGAGCATGTCGTCGGCAATGGCCGAGCCGTCGCCGAAATAGACATGGCGCGGCAGGTTCTCTTCACCCACCGCTGCCAGCAGGCTGGCGCGTACGCTCGGTTCGATGGCCGAGACATGGAACAGGTGCGCCTGGTTGAACCAGACCCATTCACCGGTATCGGGATGCTGCTGCACGGCGGCGCAACGTTGGCGAGTGCGCAGGTCGCCATCGGCTTTCCATTCCCACTCGATGTCGTTGTCCCGGCAGTAGCGTTCGACCTGGGCACGGTCCTGGGTGTTGAAGACTTTTTCCCAAGGCAGGTCCAGGGCGCCGCTGTAGTTGCGTACGTAGAGCAACTCGCGGCTGGCGAACAGCTCACGGATCTCGGCGGGCATGCGCTGGTAGATCAGGCGGCTGTCGGCTATCGGGGTCTCGCCGCCGGTTTCACTGGCCTTGATGCAGTGAAACCAGATGCGCGAAGGCCAAGGGCGGGTGTAGGCCTGCTCGTTGTGCAAGGGTATGAATTGATGGGCCGGGTATTCCGTGGAGCTATAGACCCCGGCGAAGACTTTGCTGCGCGGCGTGGAACCGAATTCGTAACTGGCCAGCGGTGCCCCGAAGCTGGCAGCGAAGCGCTTGAAATCGATGGGCGTGGCGACGGTGAAACCGCGAAACAACACGCCGCCAACCGTGGTCAGCGCATGAGCCAGGCCGTCGCGAATCGAGGCGTCCAGATCGTGGATCGATTGTCCCGATGTCCCTTGCACCAGCAGGGGTAGCGACTGGGCGCCTGCATCCGTGGGCGCCATGGAAAAAAGCTCGGAACGCCCGTTGAGGTGTTCGATTGAGGTCATCCTTGTGCATCCTCTTATATCTTCTTCGACCAGTCACAAGACCTTGAAAGCAGGGCAGCGGTCGGTTGTGTAGGACTCGTCTGTAATGTATTCAGATCAATACAAGACGTCATACTAGGTACAAATGAGATAGATTATCAATACTATTTATTTAATTTTTTTTTTGGATTAGACTCCGCTCCGCTGGCGCCACACAGCCTTCGGCCAGCTCAAAAAACCTAAAAATATCTGTCGCAGGGGAGCGGGGCGTGAATTTCAAAAAGAACACAATTGCGTTGGCTGTAGGGTCGGCCATAGGCCTGAGCAACGCTGCATGGGCGGCCGAAGAAGCCGGCACGATGGAGATTGCTCCAATCACCGTGACGGGTGAAAAGATCGACCGCAGTCTGGAGAAAACCCAGTCCAGCGTCGTGGTCCTCACCGACAAGAATCTGCGAGAACACGGCGACAAGGACCTGGTGGATGTATTCGCCCGCACGCCCGGCGTCTATAGCCAGGCCGGCAATGAAAACTGGGGTATCCGTGGTGTGCCGGTGTCCGGTTTTGACGACCAGGGCCCAGCAACTCTCAATGGTGCCGTATCCGTTTATGTCGACGGTGCCGTACAGCCGAACCGTGCGCTGACCCTCAGCCCGGTCCCGCTCTGGGATGCCGAACAGGTCGAAGTATTCCTTGGTCCGCAATCCACCACCCAGGGCCGTAACTCCCTGGCCGGTGCGGTGGTTATCCAGACTAAAAACCCAACCTTCGAACCTTCCTTCTCGGCGCAAACCAATGTGGGGAACTATGGTGAGCACGGAGCAGCCGTGGCCGGTGGTGGCTCCATCGTCGATGACAAGATCGCTGGTCGTATCGCCGTGGATTATTCTGACGGTGACGGCTACATCCGCAACACCACGCTCGATAAAGACGCCAATCCGCATCGCACCAGCAATGCCCGTGGCAAATTGCTGATCCTGCCCAATGACGACACCGACGTGTTGCTCACCTACGCCCACAGCGAACATCGCCAAGGGGATCGTTCCACGATGCGCGGCGCCGACGGCAAGCCGAGCTATTACGACATTGGGTCCAACACCGAGGCGTTCGACAACCTCAAGCAGGACACCCTCAGCGCCAAGGTGGATTATCGTCTGAACGATGCCTGGTCGCTGACGAGCATGACCGCCAATACCAGTACCGACTACAGCAACCGTCTGGACTTCGACCAGAATGCCGTGGACAACGAGGTCGTTCTGCGCAAGCAAGACGGTAACCTGTTCAGTCAGGAGCTGCGTTTGAACTACACCTCGGACACGGTGAAGAGCTTTGTGGGTGCGTACTACGGCCACAACAGCAACGACTTCCACGACCGGTTGTTTTTCGATGACGTGCTGTTCGGCACGGTCAAGGGCGATACCACGATCGAGAACAAGGCAGTGTTCGGTGAAGTCAACTGGACGTTCGCACCGCGCTGGACCTTGATCACCGGCCTGCGTTACGACCACGAGACCAACGACACCGACGTCGAGCAGGACGATTTCTCCGAACCCGCCAAAGTCAAAAAGTCGTTTGACGCCGTGCTGCCGAAACTCGGCATCGACTATGAGCTGGCCACAGACCAATACCTGGGTTTCATGGTGCAAAAAGGCTATCGCGGCGGTGGCGTCAACCTGCGTTCCGGTAGCGGTCACCAAGCCTACGATCCGGAATACACCACCAACTACGAGCTGTCCTACCGCGGTTCGTTCTTCGACAAGACCCTGCGTACCCGCGCCAACCTGTACTACACGGATTGGAAAGACCAGCAGGTCAGTGTTAGGCGCAACGGCAGCGACTTCATTGATGTCTTCAACGCCGGTCGCAGCGATATCAAGGGGCTGGAAGTCTTCGCAGAGAAGGACATCACCGAACAGCTGACCTTGAACGTCGGCGCCTCCGTGACCGATAGCAAATATAAGGACTTCGTCACAGGCAGCGGGCAGGACAGGAGCGGTGAGTCGTTCCTCTATTCGCCTAAGTACAAGGCTTCGGTAGGGGGTGTCTATCGCTTCGACGACCGTCTGATATTAGGCACGGATATTGTCTATCAGGGCACCGCGCCTTCGGAGTATGAATTCGATTCAAATGGCAAAGTCACGGGTGAGCGTAAGAGCGACGCCTATGTTCTGGTGAACCTCAACGCCGAGTACAAAGTCACCAAGAACGTCGCTGTGTCCGCTTACGTCAAAAACGCCTTCGACAAGGAATACATCACCAACAACCGTAACGACGACATCATCGACGTCGGCGCGCCGCGCACGGTGGGGATGATTCTGCGCTACGACATGTAAAACCCAAAGGCGCGGGGAGGCAATCTCCTCGCGCCTGTCCTGCAACGTTTCGGATGTTTGTTTCCCGGCTGCTTGTTCCCTTCCAAACCCAGCCTCCATGGAGGAAATCATGAGTGCTTTTTCGAATGTCACAGCGGGTGGCGCGCAACAGCTGCGCCTGTTGCACACCGGTCTGTCGAGTCCTTACTGCCTCGATCCGACTCCACTGCTGGAACGTCAGCAACAGCAGGAATCCAACGCCCGCAGTTACCCGCGACGCATTCCGCTGGTGCTTGAAAGGGCCCATGGCATTTATGTGCAGGACAGCCGGGGGCAAGTGTTTGTCGATTGCCTGGCCGGTGCCGGCACCCTGGCGCTGGGCCACAACCACCCGGTGATCATTGAAGCCATCACTCAGGTCATGGCGGCCGGTGTGCCGATGCACACCCTGGACCTCATGACGCCTGTGAAGGACGCATTCGTCCAAGAGATTTTCGCTTGCCTGCCCAGCGAGTTCGCTCGCCATGCACGCATCCAGTTCTGCGGCCCGAGTGGGGCCGATGCGGTCGAGGCCGCGCTCAAGCTCACCCGCACCGCCACGGGGCGGCATTCGGTCCTGGCGTTTGAAGGGGCCTATCACGGGATGACCCTGGGTACGCTGGCCATCAGCGGCAACCTGTCACCCAAAAATGCTCTCGGCGCCTTGATGCCAGGTGTGCAGCGCCTGCCGTTCCCGCACGACTATCGTTGCCCTTTCGGGGTGGCCGGTGATCAGGCGGTCACGTTGAACGTGCGTTACCTGGAACACTTGCTCAACGACCCGGAAAGCGGAGTGACCGCACCGGCGGCGCTGATCCTGGAGCCGATTCAGGGCGAGGGCGGAGTGATTGCCGCGCCGGACCGCTGGCTGCAGGAACTGCGCCGATTGACCCAGGCCCACGGTATCCCGCTGATCGTCGACGAGATCCAGTGCGGCATTGCCCGCAGTGGCCGGATGTTTGGCTTCGAGCAATCGGGTATCACGCCGGATGTGATCACCCTGTCCAAAGCCATCGGTGGCGGGTTGCCGCTGTCGGTCATGGTCTACCACGAGTCGCTGGACGTCTGGCAGCCGGGCGCCCACGCCGGCACATTCCGCGGCAATCAGTTGGCGATGGCGGCGGGTACCGCGACCTTGCGTTTCATCCGTGATGAAGGCCTGATCCAGCACGCTGAAAAGGTCGGCGCTTACCTGCAGAAACAACTGCAGGCGCTGCAAAACGAATTCGCCTGGATCGGCGATGTGCGTGGTCGCGGCCTGATGCTCGGGATGGAAATCGTCGACCCGCAGGGCACCCTTGATGTGCAGGGCCACCCGCCGGTGGACACGGCCCGGGCCAAGGCCTTCCAGCAGGCTTGCCTGAAGCACGGCTTGATCGTTGAGCTTGGCGGACGCCATGGGGCGACGGTGCGCTTCTTGCCGCCGCTGATCATCACTGAGCAGGAGATCGATTTCGTCGCGAAAATCCTGTTCCAGGCCGCGAGCACGATCAACTAGCGCCCCGCAGGCTGAACTCAACACAAAACCTGTGGGAGCGAGCCTGCTCGCGATGAGGCCGGCACAT